>NZ_JBBCYQ010000001.1:0-542298 GCF_037144815.1 Curtobacterium sp. USHLN213
GGGCCGCCCCTCGCACGGGGGGTCCCTGCCGGCCCCCCCCCCCCCGTAGCGGCCCCCTACTCCCGCCGGGCGGCGGGTGCCCCGCGGCCCCCGCGCCTCCCGTCTCGCTGTCACCGCGTCTGTTCATCGACCAGACCTGGCCCGTTCACCCGCCTGTACCCACGCACAGCCATCCTCGGATGGCACCCGTTCGGGGCACAGACGAGGGGAACACCCAATGCAGCACACTCCGCAGCGCCGCCGCCGCGCGGCGCTCGCACTCGGCGCCGCGCTCATCGCCGGCGCCGTCGCCCTGCCGGGCGCGGCCGAGGCCGTCGGGCAGCTCGCGCTGAACCAGCACGGCGGCGCACAGCGCCACCAGGGCGACCAGACCCGGTCGATCCAGCAGGAGATCAAGCGGGCCGGCGCGAAGAACGTCATCCTGCTCATCGGCGACGGGATGGGCGACTCCGAGATCACCATCGCGCGGAACTACCAGTACGGCGCGGCCGGTCGACTCCCGGGCCTCGACGCGCTGCCGCTGACCGGCTCGTACACGACGTACTCCCTGTACAAGGACGGTGCGGACAAGGGCAAGCCCGACTACGTCACCGACTCGGCGGCCTCCGGCAGCGCCTGGGCGACCGGGACGAAGACGTACGACGGCGCGATCTCGGTCGACATCGACGGAAAGCAGCAGCAGACGCTCCTCGAGCTCGCGAAGGCGAACGGCCTCCGCACCGGCGACGTGTCCACCGCCGAGATCCAGGACGCCACCCCGGCGGTCCAGGTCGCCCACGTCGGCGCCCGCTCCTGCTACGGCCCGGACACGGCCTCGTGCGGCACCGACGCGCTGCAGAACGGTGGGCTCGGGTCGATCAGCGAGCAGCTGCTGAACACGCGCCCGGACCTCACCCTCGGCGGGGGTTCGGCGAGCTTCCAGCAGACCGCGAAGGCCGGGCAGTGGCAGGGCTCGACGCTCTTCGCCCAGGCTGAGCAGCGCGGCTACCAGGTGGTCTCCGACGCCGACGGCCTCGCCGCCGTCCGTCGTGCGGACCAGTCGAAGCCGCTCCTCGGGCTCTTCACCCCGGGCAACTTCCCGACCCGGTACGCACCCACCACGGCGACCGTCGGCGGGGCGGACCAGACACCGGTGCAGTGCACGCCGAACCCGGCACGCCTGTCGACCGGGCTGTCGCTGCAGTCGCTCACGAACAAGTCGATCGACCTGCTGAACCGTGACCGTGCGAAGACCGGCAAGGGCTTCTTCCTGCAGGTCGAGGGCGCGAGCATCGACAAGCAGGACCACGCCGCCGACGCCTGCGGCCAGATCGGCGAGACGATCGACTTCGACGAGGCCGTGCAGTCCGCGCTCGCCTTCGCCAAGAAGGACGGCAACACGCTCGTCATCGCCACGGCCGACCACGCCCACTCGAGCCAGATCGTCGACAGCACGCCGCCGACCTCGCTCTCCACGGCGCTCCGTACCGCCGACGGCACCACGATGAAGGTCTCGTACGGCACCTCGGCCGCGGGCAGCTCGCAGCAGCACACCGGCACGCAGGTCCGCATCGCGGCGTACGGCCCGGGTGCCTCGAACGTCGTCGGGCTGTCGGACCAGACGGACACGTTCTCCACCATCCGCGACGGGCTCCGGCTGCACGACGACCTCGCAGCACTGTCGCGCGGCGCCCGCATCGACCTGTCCGTCGGTGCACCGCGTCCGAACCAGCGCGTGACGCTCACCGGGTCGCGGTTCGCCGGTGACCGCCAGGTGCGGGTCGCCGTCGGGTCGACCGACCTCGGCACGGTGGACGTCATCGACGGCACGGCAACGGTGGCGTGGAAGGCGACGTCGGGGAAGTCGACGATCACCTTCACCGGCGTGCAGTCCGGCAAGCAGGCCTCGAAGCAGGTCCGAGTCCGCTAGCCTCCTCGGCTCGGTCGAGACGGCCTGGTGGCACCGGTCCCTCAGGGGGCCGGCGTCACCAGGCCGGTCTCGTACGCCAGCACCACCGCGTGCACCCGGTCCCGCAGCTGCAGCTTCGCCAGGATCCGGCCGACGTGCGTCTTCACCGTCTGCTCGGCGATGTAGAGCTCCGCCGCGATCTCCCCGTTCGACCGACCCCGTGCCAGCAGCAGGAACACGTCGCGCTCCCGTTCGGTCAGCACCTCGAGCACCTCGGTCCGGGGTGCGGCCGGGAGCGGGCCCGCGACGAACGCCTCGACGAGGTGCCGGGTCACCCGCGGCGCCAGCAACGAGTCACCCGCCGCGACCGTCCGGACCGCCTGCACGAGCTCGTCGGCGCTGGCGTCCTTGAGCAGGAAGCCGCTCGCCCCGGCCCGGAGGGCGTCGAACACGTAGTCGTCGATGTCGAACGTCGTGAGCATGACGACCCGCACCGGCTGCGTGGCCGGAGCGGCCGTGATCCGTCGGGTCGCCTCGATCCCGTCGAGCTCGGGCATCCGGACGTCCATGAGCACGACGTCGGGTCGGAGCCGCAGCGCCTCGACGACCGCTTCGGCGCCGTCCGACGCCTCGCCCACGACCTCGACGTCGTCCTGGGCCTGGAGGATCGCCCGCAGCCCCATGCGGAACATCTGCTGGTCGTCCACCACCATCACACGCGTCATCGGGTTCCTCGGTCGGGCGGGGCCGTGTTCGGGCGGGCGGTGCTCGGGTGGGCGGACTGGGCCGTGCTCGGCTGGGCGGGCAGGGTCACGGCGACCCGGAACCCGCCGTCCGGGAGCGGCCCGTGCTCGATCGTCCCGCCGAGTGCCGACACGCGCTCCCGCATGCCGGCGAGCCCGAACCCGCCGTCGTCCGGGGGAGCGGCGGGGACGGTGCCGGCGGGTGGCGCGGCGTTGGCCACCTCGACCGCCAGCAGAGCGCCGCGCCGGGCGACCGTCACCGTCGTGTCGGCACCGGGAGCGTGCCGCGCGACGTTCCCGAGGGCCTCCTGCACGACCCGGTACGCGCTCAGCTGTGCCAGCCGGTCGTCCCCGTCGTCGGGTGCGTCGTCGTCGAGGTGGAGCTCGACCGGGATCCCGGCGGCCCGCGTGGCCTGCACGAGCGCGGGGAGGTCGGCGAGCCGGGGCTGCGGCGCCCGTTCCGCCGAGCCGTCGCCGCGCAGGGTGCCGAGCAGCTGCCGCATCTCGCGGAGCGCCGTCCGCGAGGTCTCGGCGATCGCCGCGAACTCCGCACGTGCTGCCGGCGGGAGGTCGGCCACGCGGAAGGGCGCCGACTCGGCCTGCATGTGCACGACGGACATGCTGTGCGCCACGACGTCGTGGAGTTCGCGGGCGATCCGGGAGCGTTCCTCGACCGACCGGCGGCGGGCCTGCTCGAGTTCGGCGTCGCGGCGGGCCTCGGCGAGCTCCACCCGGACGGCACGTCGCTGCCCGATCGCCACGGCCGTCCCGGCGAGGAGCAGGTCGCTGCCGGCGGACACGACGAAGGTCGCGGCCCAGACGTCGGCCGGGTCCCACCGACCGGGGACCACCGCGACCAGGCCGAGCGTGAGCACCGTCGCCGCGGTCCAGACGGCGGCGGTGAGTCGCCAGTCCGTCCGGACGCCGAGCACGACGAGGAGCGCGCCGACGCCGATGATCGCGGTGACCGGGAGCGGCCACGGACCGGCCGGCGACCCGGCGGTGAGGAGCCCGAGGGCCGCCACCCCCGCCAGGTGCACCACCGAGGACGTCCGCGGCAGCACCGGAGCGAGCCCGAGCGAGACGGAGAGCACCGCGGTCACGAGCAACGCGAGCGGCACGGGCACGTCGTACACGGCGACCGTCACGGGTGCGGCCACCGCGAAGAGCGTCGCGGCGACGACGACGAGCACGATCCGGGCGGCGACGACGGGCCAGGTCGCCCACTCCCGGCGCGTCGACCACGGCCGGCGTCGGCGCGGCGTCACGGGTGGGACGTGGGCGGTCACGGTCGTGCGGTCCCTCCGGAGTGGGCGAGGTGGGGTGCGGGGCGGGCGGCGTCGAGGACCGCTGCCCGGGCGTCCGCGCGGTCGTCCGCCCGGGCGGTTGCTCGGGCCTCCCGCTTCCGGGTGACTCTACCGATGACCCGGTCGACGGCGATCCCCAGTCCGGCGGCGACCACCATCGAGACCAGTGCTGCGACGAGCGGCTCGTGCAGCACGCTCGACGCCGCGAGGGCGATCCCGATCGAGGTGGCCGACCACGCCAGACCGGCGACCGAGCTGATCGCGAGGAACCGGCGGTAGGGGAGCCGGGTCGCACCGGCGGTCATGTTCACCGCGACGCGTCCGACGGGGATGTACCGACCGACGAGGATGAGGCTCGCGGACCGCCGTCGCATCTGGCGCTCGGCGAACGCGAACGCCGCGGCGATCCTCGGACGCCGGGACCGCGCGAGGCGGCCGAGTCCGATCCGACGGCCGATCCAGTAGGCGACGGAGTCCCCGGCGACCGCGCCGAGTGCGGCGGCCGCGAGGACCCCGACGAGGACCGGCTGGCCGGAGGTCGCGGCGATGGCGGCGACCGCGACGAGGGCGGCCTCGCTCGGCACGGGTGGGAAGAAGCCGTCCACCAGGCAGAGCGCGAAGAGGACGACGAAGACGAGCGGGCTGGCCGCCAGCTCGACGACGAGCGGGGTGATCTGGTCGAACACGGTGGCTCCCTCCGCCGACGGACCTCGTCGACGGGTTCGACGCTACGGAGCGTGCGACCGGCTGCCATCCCGCGCGGGTCTCGACCACCCCCTACCGCGGTATGACTTCCCCCTGACGGGTCACGGTGTGGCCTCGGGGTCCGTCCGCGCGGCCTCGGTCGCTGCGGCCGCTTCGCGGATCCGTCGGACGACGGCGGTCGTGGAGTGCTCGGGCACGTAGTCGACCATGACGACCTCGCCGCCGTAGCCCTGCACCACCGCGGTCTCGCGCAGCATCTCGGGGGAGTAGTCGCCGCCCTTGACGTAGACCTCGGGGTGCAGCCGTTCGATGAGCGGGATCGGGGTGTCGGTGGCGAAGACCGTCACCAGGTCGACGCACGCGAGGGCGGCGAGTACGCCGGCCCGGTCCTCGGCCGGGTTGATCGGCCGTTCCGGACCCTTCAGGCGCCGGACGGAGTCGTCGTCGTTCAGTGCGACGACGAGCAGGTCGCCGAGGTCCCGGGCCTGCCGGAGGTACGTCGTGTGCCCGCGGTGGACCACGTCGAAGCAGCCGTTCGTGAACACGATCCGTCGTCCGGCCTCCCGCGCGGCGTCCACCGCGGCGGCGAGCTCGTCGTGGTCGACGACGGTCGCGGCCGGCGCGGTCACCGACTCGAGCAGCGCCGCGGCCGAGCACACCGAGGTCCCGGCCTCGCGGACGACCACGTCGGCTGCCGCCTGGGCGACCGACACGGCGTCGCGGAGCGGGGCGTGCACGGCGAGCGCCACCGTGGCAGCGGCGCAGAAGGTGTCGCCGGCGCCGGAGGCCTGCTGCTCCGACGCGGGGACCGCCCGCGTCCGGAAGCCACCGTCGGGACCGTGCTCGACCAGGACCGTGCCGTCGCGGTCCAGCGTCACGACCGCCGCACGTGCGCCGGTCCGTCGGAGCACCTCGTGCCGGGCGTCGACGATCGCGGACGCCCGGTCCGGGCCGGTCCCGAGCGGCGCCCCGAGCAGGGCGGCCGCCTCGCCGGCGTTGGGCGTCACGAGGTCGGGCCGGAGCGCCGCCCAGCGGGTGAGGTCGTGCGCGTCGACGACGACCGCGGTGGGACGGTCGGCGTCGAGCACGGGGACGACGTCGGCCGGGTCCACCCCGAGGCCGTAGTCGCAGACGACCGCGGCGTCGGCGCACCGCAGCGCGCGGGCGACGGCCTCGGCCAGCCGGACGCCGTGCTCGGCGGTGGGCTCCGCGGCGATCTCGTCGACGCGGACGACGACCCGGTCGCCGCCGACGACCCGCGACTTCGTCGTGGTGCGGGTGCCGGGGACGACGACCATGCAGGACGTGTCCACCCCGGCGGCGTCGAGGCGTTCGCGGAGCACGGCACCGGCCTCGTCGTCACCGAGCAGCCCGACCATGCGGACGCGGGCGCCGAGCGCGCGAGCGTTCACCGCGGTGTTCGCCGCGCCACCAGGGACCGCCACGGTCTCCGTCACCCGGACCACCGGGGCCGGGGCCTCGCGCGAGACCCGTTCGGCCTCGCCGACGGTCCAGCGGTCGAGGATGCAGTCGCCGATGACGACGACGAGCGGCTCGCGGTCGTCGACCGTGGCGACGAGGTCCCGGACGAGCCGGACGTCGACGCTCACCGGGCACCGCCGGCCGGCGGGGCCGCCTCGAGGTGCACGACCGTCGTGGTGGTGAGCTCGTCGAGCAGGTGCGGGCCGTACCCGAACCCGGCGCCGGAGGCGCCCCGGGGCTGCGCGCTGCCGCCCGGGGCACCGCCGAAGACGGCGTTGACCTTCACCGTGCCGACGGGGAGTTCCGCGGCCGCACGCAGTGCGTGTCCGGTGTCGTTCGTGAGCACCGTCGCCGCGAGGCCGTAGCGGTCGGCCGCCGCGAGTCGCAGGCCCTCGTCGAAGTCCTCGACGACGCGCACGGGGGCGATCGGCCCGAAGGTCTCCTCGGTCATGACGAGCATGTCGTCGGTGACACCGGTGAGCACGGTCGCGGGGTAGAAGGCGCCCGGGCCGTCCGGTGTGGCACCGCCGGTGCGCGCCGACGCCCCACGCTGCAGCGCGTCGTCGACGTGCGACTGCACGGTGCGCCGGAGCCGGTCGTCGACGAGCGGCCCGTACTCCGCCGCCGGGGCGGACGTGCGCCGCTCGGCCTCGGCGACGAGTGCGGTCACGAACGGCTCGGCGACCGCGCGGTGCACGTAGACCCGCTCGACGCTCGTGCAGATCTGGCCGGTGTTCGCGAAGGCGCCGAGGGCGACCTGGGCGGCGGCCCACACCGGATCGACGTCGGCGTCCACGACGACCGCGTCGTTCCCGCCGTTCTCCCGGACGACGTGGGCACGGGTCCGCACTGCAGCCTCGGAGAGCCGGTCTCCGGTCGCGGTGGAGCCCACGTGCGCGTACACGTCGATGCCGTCCTGCGCGAGGAGCAGTTCACCCGTCGCGCCGTCGCCGTCCACCCCGACGAGGACGCCGTCCGGCAGGACCTCGGCGAGCAGGGCGTTCAGCCGGGCGATCGTCGCGGGGGAGCGCTCGCTGCCCTTGTGCACGACCGTGTTGCCGGTGACGATCGCGGCGCCGAGGATCCCGCACGCCACGGCGACCGGGTCGTTCCACGGGGTCAGCGCGAGCACCACGCCGCGGGGGTGCGGCACCGACCAGTCGGCAGCGCCGAACGCGCCGCGCAGGGCCTCGCCGCGGTGCACGGGTCCGAGCTCGGCGTACTGCACGAGCGTCCCGACCCCGGCCTCGACCCCGCCGAGCGCGTCGCCGGGGACCTTGCCGGTTTCCCGGGTGTTCAGCTCGGCCAGCTCCTGGGCGTGCGCGCGGACGTGCTCGGCAGCGCGGTGCAGCAGGGCACCCCGCTCCGCCGGTGCGGTCCGGGCCCACATCGGGGCCGCGGCCCGGGCACGGGCGACGGCGGTGCGGACCTCGTCCTCGGAGGCGCGGCGCACCGTCGAGGCGAGGGTCCCGGTGGCGGGGTCGGCCACCACGATGGCATCGGTGGCGGGGGGAGCGATCGTCATGGTGTCCTTCCGGGGGACGGGCGGGGGTCCGACGGTCCTCGCGGGAAGCTGGGCACGCCCACGGCATCGCGTTTCTCGTCCATCCGAGCCCGCTGCTGGACGTCCGGGCGGCCCCCGGTCGGTAGACGGGACGGGTGCAACTGATCGGCAACGGTGGAGAACGGTTCGACGACGTCCGCGAGATCGGGGTGCTCCGGGGCGGGGGCCTCGGCGACCTGCTCTTCGCGGTGCCGGCGCTCGAGGCCCTGGCAGCGGCGTACCCCGACGCGCGCATCACCCTGCTCGGCACGCCGACCGCCCCGGCGGTGCTGCGCGGCCGGACCGAGGCCGTGCACGCGTTCGAGGAGCTGCCGGTCGTCCCGGGCGTCCGGGACTCCGGCGAGGGTGCTCCGACCCTCGCGGACTTCGAGTCGCGGCTCGCCGGGCGCTTCGACCTCGCCGTGCAGCTGCACGGGGGCGGACGGAACTCGAACCCGTTCCTGCTCCGGCTCGGCGCCCGGCACACGGTCGGCACCGCTACCGAGGACGCCGAGGTCACGGAGCGCTGGGTCCGCTACGTCTACTACCAGCACGAGGTCCTCCGGGCCCTCGAGGTCGTCTCGCTCGCCGGTGCCGCACCGGTGACGCTCGACCCGCGGGTGCGCGTCTCCGACGAGGAGCGCGCGGCGGTCCGCGACCGGCTCGGCGTCCGCACCGCGTCGGACCGCAGCGGGCGGCTCGTCGCGATCCACCCGGGGGCCACCGATCCGCGGCGCCGCTGGACCCCGGACCGGTTCGCCGCGGTCGCCCGGGCTCGGCTCGCCGCCGGTGACGACGTCGTCCTCGTCGGTGACGCCACGGACGCGCCCGCTGCGGGAGCGATCCGGGCCGCGCTGCCCGCCGACACCGCGGACCGCGTGCACGACCGTACGGGCGCGCTGTCGCTCACCGACCTCCCGGCGGTCCTCGCGGCGGCGGACGTCATGGTCGGCGACGACTCCGGCCCGCGGCACCTCGCCGTGGCCGTGGGCACCCCGACGGTGGGCGTGTTCTGGTTCGGCAACGTGGTGAACGCCGGTCCGTTCGACCGCGGTCGGCACCGCGTCCACCTCTCGTACGTGACGCGGTGCCCGGTGTGCGGGGTCGACGTGACGCAGGTCGGGTGGACGGCCGAGCGCTGCGCGCACGACCCGTCCTACGTCGACGAGGTCGAGCCGCAGGCCGTGCTCGCCGACGTCGCGGACCTGCTCCGCACCACGTGACTGGAGGCGCGGTGCGGGCCCGCACCGCGCCTCCCGTCCGTCAGACGGTCGCGTCTACGGCCAGCTCGGCTCCGTCGCCGGCATGATCGACAGCTCGCGGATCTCGCAGCCGGCCGGCTGCGCGAGCGCGAACAGGATCGCGTTCGCGACGTACTCCGGCTCGATGAGCTGCGCGTCCGGCCCGGGCTTGTACTGCTCCGTGCGGTCGGCGAAGAAGTTCGTCCGCATGCCCGCCGGGATCACGTTCGTGACGCCGACGCTGCCGCCGGTCTCGGCGGCGAGGGCCTGCGAGAACCCGCGGACGCCGAACTTCGACGCCGAGTAGGCGGTGCCGTCCCCGACGCCGCGGAGGGCGAGCGACGAGGAGACCGTGACGACCCGACCGTGCGACGCCTCGAGCGCGGGCAGCGCCGCACGGACGACGGCCGCCGTGCCGAGCAGGTTGACAGCGACGATCCGCTCCCAGTCGCCGGACGAGATGCCGCCGATCGGTGCGGGCTTGTCGATCCCCGCCGCGGTCACGACGGCGTCGAGGCCGCCGTGTCGCTCCGCTGCCTCGCGGACGGCTCGCTCGGTCGCCTCGGTGTCGGTGACGTCGACCGCGACGGCGTCGAGGCCGTCCGAGACGGCATCGATCCGGAGGTCGAGGACGATCGGCGTGCCGCCGGCCTCGGTGACTGCGGCGACGACGGCGGCCCCGAGGCCGGAGGCGCCGCCGGTGACGAGGACACGGCCGATGGGGGTGGTGGGGACGGGCATGGACTTCCTTCCGTGGTGGGGGTGGTGGGGCGTGCCGGCTCAGCCGACGTGTTCGAGGGCCGCCGCGAGTCGCGTGGTCGACCGGCCGGGGTGGAACGGGACCGTCACGACGCGGCCGCCCCACTCGGCGAGGGTGTGCGACTCCGGGAGCTCGGCCGCGGTGTAGTCGCCGCCCTTCGCCCAGACGTCCGGACGGAAGCGGCGCAGGGCCTCGTCGGGCGTGTGCTCGTCGAAGACCACGACGGCGTCGACGCAGTCCAGCGCGAGGAGCAGCTCGACGCGGTCGTCCTGGCCCATGATCGGCCGGTCGGGGCCCTTGAGCGCCCGGACCGAGTCGTCGGAGTTCAGGCAGACCACCAGGCAGTCCCCGAGCGCCCGGGCTGCCGAGAGCGTGCGGGCGTGCCCGGCGTGCAGGAGGTCGAAGCAGCCACCCGTGGCGACCACGGTCCCGCCCGCGTTCCGCACGTCGTGCACGAGGCGCATCGCGTCGCGGTCGGCGCCGGGGACGCGCACGGGTGCCGGACCCTCCTGGGCGAAGAGCGCCGTGACGCCGCCCGCGGCGAGGTACTCGGACGCGGCGGTGACCCCGGCGGTGACGGCCTCGGCGACGTCGGCTCCCGAGGCGAGGGCGACGGCCACACCGGCGGCGAGACGGTCGCCCGCGCCACAGGGATCGCCTGCGGTGACGGAGGGTGCCGGGACGAAGCGGTTGCCGTCCCGGCTGCTCGCGACGAGCGCGCCGCGGTCGCCGAGCGTCACGGCGACGGCGTCGACGCGCCACGTGGCGACCAGGTGGGCCGCTGCCGCGGTGGCGAAGGTGACGTCCGCGCTGCCGGCGCTGCCCGCGCCGGCGTGGGGCGCCACGACCGCGTCGGCGGTGAACCGGCGCGCCTCGGCGGAGTTCGGGGTCACGACCGCGACCCCCGCGACCGGCGTGGCGCCCTTCGGGTGCGGGTCCCAGACGACCGGGGTGCTCCGGGCTGCGCGGGCGAGGGCCTCCCGCATGCCCGGCGCGGCGGCGACCCCGCGACCGTAGTCGGCGACGACGACGGCGTCGACCCCGTCGAGGGCGGCGGTCATCGCGTCGGTGACGTCCGGGACGGGCGGGGTGCCGCAGCCCTCGTCGATCCGCACGAGGGCGTGGTCGACGACGCGGACGCGGGTCTTCACGGGTGTGGGCGCTCCGGACGGGCCCGCGACGACGGTGACGTCCGGGAGCAGGCTGCGGATCTCCGGTCCACGGGCGTCGTCGGAGAGCACGGTGACGAGGGTCACGTCGTGGCCGTCGCGCGCGAGCATCGTCGCCACGAGGCCTGCGCCACCGGCACGGCGGTCGTCGGTGCGGACGTCGACGACGGGCACGGGCGCGTCGGGGCTGAGGCGCTCGCTCGTGCCGGAGACGTCGACGTCGAGCAGGGTGTCCCCGACGACGGCGATGCGGAGCCGCGGCGCGGTCGCGGACCCGCCCGGCCCCGGCACGGTGGGATTCTCGCGCGGCCCGGTCATCGCCGTGCCCCGCGGCGGAGCGCCGGTTCCATCGCCCGGCACAGTGCGTGCACGAGGACGAGCTGCGCCTCCTGCACGTTCGCGGAGGGCCCGTCGATGCAGATCGCATCGTCGACCGCCTCGGCGAGCGGGTTCGGCCGCGGCCCGGTCATCGCGATCGTCCGGGCCCCGACGGCGCGGGCGGCCTCGGCGGCGCGGAGCAGGTTCGGGCTCCGGCCGCTCGTGCTCAGCAGGACGAGGACGTCGCCGGCCCGTGCGTGCGCCGAGACCTGTCGGGCGAAGACCTGGTCGAAGCCGTAGTCGTTCCCGATGGCCGTCACGGCGGAGGACTCGGCGTGCAGGGAGATCGCCGAGTACGCCGGGCGGTCCCCGTCGAAGCGACCGGTCAGCTCGGACGTGAGGTGCTGCGCCTCGGCCGCCGACCCGCCGTTGCCCGCGGCGAGCAACCGACGGCCGGCGACGAGCCGCGCGGCGATGTCGTCCGCCCAGGCGCCGATGTGGTCGCCGTGGTCGACGAGCGACGCGACCACGGGGACCGAGGCCGCCACGTGGTCGAGCACGATCCGCGCACTGGCGCTGGTGCGCTCGTCGACGGTCCCCGTGCGTTGGTCGATGGTCATCGTGCCGTCCTCTCGGTGGACTGGGTGGAGCGGGCGGCCCGTCCGGCCCGTGGACCGCGGGGCTCGGTGTCGATCGGGGCGAGGGCGTCGGGGACGGGGGCGGCGACCGACCGGCTGCCGGCGAGCAGCCGCTCGTAGGCCCGCTCGCTGTCCGCGGCGACCTTCTGCCACGTGTATCGCGACTCGGCACGCTCGCGGCCGGCCCGTCCGTACTGCGCCCGTCGACCGGGGTCGTCGAGCAGACCGCCGACGGCCGCGGCCACGGCGTGCTCGTCGCGCGGGGGCACGTGCAGCCCGGTGGCGTCCTCGACGACGGTGTCGATCAGCCCCCCGACGCTCGACGCGACCACCGGGCGTCCGCACGCCATCGCCTCGAGCGGGACGATCCCGAACGGCTCGTACCAGGGCGCGCAGACGACGACGTCCGCGCTGCGGTAGACCGCCGGCATGTCGTGCTGTCCGAGCTGGCCACGGAAGGTGACGTGGTCGCGGACACCGAGGGACCGCGCGAGCGCGTCGAGGCGCTGGTACTCCGGATCGTCCGGGAGGTCGGCGCCGGCGACCCCGGCACCGCCGACGACGACGAGTTCGACGTCGCGACCCTCGTGCACGAGCGCGGCGAGTGCGGCGATGGTGGTCCCGACGCCCTTGCGCCGGACGAGCCGCGACGCCGTGAGGATCCGGGCGGCACGGCCGCGCTCCTCCACGGGGAGACCGGCGCCCTCGGGTCGGAACAGCGACACGTCGACGCCGCAGGGCACCACGGAGATGCGGTGCAGCGGGACACCGAGCGCCTTCAGCTCGAACGCCTCGTCCGAGCACGTCGCCACGACCTGGTCGGCGCTGCGGCCCACCGCGGGCTCGAGCCACTCGCGCTCGGCCGGGCTCGTGTCGGCAGCGCCCTGGTGTCGGCGCTTCACGACCCCGAGCGCGTGGAAGGTCTGGACGACCGGGATGCGGACGCCGCCGGTGCGCGCCTGGACCTGGGCGACGGCTTCGAGGGCCGCGTGCCCGGACATCCAGAAGTGCGCGTGCACGACGTCGGGCCGGTCGACGAACCACTCCGCGGCGAGCACCGACGCGAAGGTCCCCATGTACGGGAAGAGGTCGTCCTTCGGGACCGCCCGCGCGGGCCCGGCATCGACGTGCACGACCTCGACGCCGGGGCGGAGCACGACGCGCACGGGCTGGTCGGCGTCGTCGCGTCGCGTGTACACCGTCACCCGGTGCCCGCGGTCCGCGAGCGCGCCCGACAGTTCGGCGACGTGCACGTTCTGCCCGCCGGCGTCGACCCCGCCGAGGACCGCGAGCGGACTCGCGTGCTCGGACACCATCGCGATCCTCATCGCGCACTCCCTTCCAGCGCGGCGGAGGCCGTGCGGTTCCGCGTCACGGCGCGCGTCACGGCGTCGTCGAGCAGGTCGTCCCAGTCCGCGGTGAAGCGACCGAGTGCGTGCCGCGCGAGCGCGGCCTCGCGGGCGACGGCACCCCGTCGGCGCGCTTCGTCCGGATCCTCGAGCAGGGTCCTGGAGGCGCGGACCAGCTCCTCGACGTCCGTCGCGATCGCGCCCGCCTCGGCCGGGACCGTGCGGGCCGCGTCCGTCGTCGCCAGGACCAGGACCGGCATCGCCAGGTGCATCGCCTCGATGAGCGACAGGCCGAGGGACGTCCACCGGTTCGGGTGCACGTACGCCCGGCGCTCGGCGAGGGCGGCGTGCATCGGGTCTGCGGGCACGTCGCCGCGGGCGACCACACGGTCGCCGAAGCCGAGTTCGGGCAGTCGCTCGGTGCCCATGCCCCAGACGTCGACCGGCGCGACCGCGGCGAAGCGGGGGAGCAGGTCGGTCCCGACGACGCGGCCGCGGCGCACGGGTTCGTTGATGACGACGCCGAGTCGGTCGAGCGTGCCGGTGTACCGGGGCCCGGGGTCGACGACGCCGTGCTCGACGACCGTGGTCCGCGTCGAGCCGCAGTCCCACATGAGCGCGTTCCAGTGCGTGACGTGGGCGATGGTGACGTCGTCGCGGTCCCGCAGCGGGTGGCGGCTGTTCGGCACGTCCACACGGGGTGCGTTGTGCTCGACGAACACCATCGGGACCTCGCGCCCGCCGAGCAGCTGGCGCGCCTCGTCGAGTTCCTCGGGCCGCTGCAGCACCACGACGTCGACCTCGGCGTCGGCGACGTCGGCCGGGTCGATCTCGACGACGGAGGCCGGCCAGGCGCGGTCGGCACGGCCGAGCCCCCAGGCGTCCCGGGCGGGCGTGGTCGGGACGAGGTACTCGTGCTGGCCGCGGACGAAGGCGTCCATCCAGCCGCCGTGCACGTGCCACACGAGGATCCGCATGCGGGGCCTTCCGGTCGGGATGAGGAGAAGAGGAGGAGGAGCAGTGCGGAAGCTACGCAGCACCTTCTGGCGTGCTCCGCAGACTTCTCCGGACCATCCGGGAAGCGCGGTCGAGCAGCCTCCGGTGCGCTTCGAGGACGTCCTCGATGCGCACGGAGGACAGGCACGGGTGCCCCGGCACCGGGCACGCTCGGGCTCGGCTGAGGCGACACGGAGCCCCCTGGTCGCCGAGCAGTTCGACGAGCGGTGCGTCCGGCGCCCACTTGACCGCCGGGACCACCGGCGAGAACAGGCTGACGATCGGCACGCCCACCGCTGCGGCGAGGTGCGCCGGCCCCGTGTTGCCCACGACGACGACCTCGGCACCGGCCAGGACCGCCGCGAGCTCGGCCGGCGTGGTGCGTCCGCCGAGGTCGATCGCGGTGTCGCCGGCGACCCGCGCCGTCAGGGCGCGCTCGCCCGGCGAGCCGGTGACGACGACGGCGGTGCCCTGCGCCGCGTACGCGGCGACGAGGGCCCGGTGACGGTCCTCCGGCCAGGCGCGGGCCGGGACGCTCGCGCCGGGGTGCACGACCACGTACCGGTCCAGCCCGGCCACCTCGGCAGGCGGGGCGACGTCGAGACGCACGCCGAGCCTCCTGGACGCACCCGACGGCAGTCGGAACCCGGCGGCCTCGGCGATGCGGAGGGCGCGCTCGGGTTCCGGGACGTCCTCGGGGAGGTCCTCGCCGGGTCGGAGCCGCACGTCGAGCAGTGAACCGGGGTGGTCGACGCTCGCGCCGGAGACGCGACGGACGCCCGCGAGGCGGAGCAGCAGCGCGACCGGCAACGGCGACTGGTGGAACGAGGTGAGGACCACGGCCTCGTCCGGCGCCTCCTCGGCGACCAGGGCGCGGAAGTCGGCGAGCAGTGCGTCGTCGATCGGGCGGGCGGTCTCGGTGACCCACGGCGCCGCCCAGACCCGGACCCGGTCCACGCCGGGCAGCAGGTCCGCGGCGGGCGCACCCTGCGGCCCGCACAGCATCGTCACGTGGGACGCGCCGGCGGCCACGGCCCGGACGGCGGGCCCGGCGACGAGGACGTCGCCGAACGAGTCGAGCCGGACGACGAGGACCCGGGGTCCGGTCCTCACGAGCGCACCGCCCGCACGTGGTCGAGGACGAGCGCCACGGCGTCCTCGATCGTCGCCGCCACGGTCGGCGCGGCGTCGACCTCCTCCTGCCGGGTGCGCGGCGTCGGGACCAGGACGGCCTGGGCGCCCGCGGCCAGAGCGGCGCCGACGTCCGCGCCGATGTCGCCGACGACCACGAGCTCGGACGGGTCGAGACCGAGTCGTCCGGCCGCGTCGAGGACCATCCCGGGCCGCGGCTTCCGGCACGCGCAGTCGTCGTCAGCGTCGTGCGGGCAGACGCACCACACGTCGAAGGGTCCGACGAGTTCGTCCACCCGGGCGTTCGTGGCGTCGACCTGCTCGCGCGTCGCCATCCCCCTCGCGATCACCGACTGGTTCGTGACGACCCCGAGCGCCAGCCCTGCGGCACGGGCACGTGCCACTGCTCGACGCGCGCCGGGGACGGGCACCACCCGGTGCGGGTCGGCGTTGTACGGGACGTCGATGACGAGCGTGTCGTCCCGGTCGAAGAGGAGACCGCGCACGGTGCGGTCCGGAGCGAGGGCCATGCTCCTGACGTACCGACCGCGGGCCGGTGACGGGTTCAGGAACAGCCGCGGAACGCGTTCCCGGACGGGTAGGCGGCCGCGTCCGTCTACCGTCTGCGCGGTGACCGCCGTCGACACCCTGCCCCCGTCCGACGGGCGCCCCGAGCTGCTCGTGCTCCGCGCCATCAAGCTCGGCGACCTGCTCGTTGCCGTGCCCGCACTGCACGCGCTGCGCCGCGCCTTCCCGGACCACCGGATCTCGCTCGCGACGACGGCCTGGCTGGCGCCCGTCGTGGCGCTCGTGCCCGACGTCGACGTGCACCTCGCCCAGCACGGTCTGGACCACCCGATCGGCGCACCCGCGGGCGCGGTCGACGTGGCCGTGAACCTGCACGGTGCCGGGCCGGAGTCGTCCGACCTCGTCGCCGCGCTCGGTGCCCGTCGGGTGATCGGCCACGCCGACCCCACGAACGGCTTCGACGGACCGGAGTGGCCCGACGCGGTGCACGAGCGCGACCGCTGGGCCGAGCTGCTCCGGTGGCACGGGATCGAGGCCGACCCCGACGACGTCGCGATCGCCCGTCCCGACGCGCCGCCGGTCGCCGAGGGTGCCGCGGTCGTGCACGTCGGCGCGTTCCACGGTGCGCGGCACTGGCCGACGGACCGCTTCGCCGCCGTGGTGCGCGGACTGCGCGAGCGCGGCCTCGACGTGGTGCTGACGGGAGGCGCGGACGACGTCGAGCGCGCCGCCGCCGTCGCGCAGGCGGCCGGGCTGGCGCCGGGGGCGGTCCTGGCCGGCGTGCTCGCACTGCAGGACTTCGCGGGCGTGGTCGCGGCCGCGCGGCTCGTCGTGACGGTCGACACCGGCGCCGCGCACCTCGCGTCCGCCTACGGCGTCCCGTCGGTGGTCGTCTTCGGTCCGGCGCCGCCGGAGGCGTGGGGGCCGCCAGCCTCGGGTCCGCACGTCGTCCTCACCGACGCCTCGGTGCGGCGCGGCGACGTCTTCGCCGAGGACCCGGACCCCGCGCTGCTCGCCATCGGGCCCGACGACGTGCTCGCCGCGGTGGACTCGCTCGGCGTGACCGACCCGTCCGCGGCCCGGTAGCGTCGACGGCGAGCGACCCGGACGCGCCGGGTGCTCGCGAGGAGGCGCACGTGTTCGAAGCCGCGAACATCCGGGACTGGATCGGCCTGCCGGTCGTCGACGAGGCGGACGACAAGGTCGGGACGCTCGAGAGCATCTACTACGACACCGCGACGTCCGAGCCCGCCTTCGGCGCGGTGACCACGGGGATGGTCGGCTTCCAGAAGCTCCTGTTCGTGCCCCTGACCGGAGCCCTCGTCGCGCCGAAGCACCTGCGTGTCGCGTACCCGAAGAAGACCATCAAGGCCGCGCCGACGATCGCGACCGACGGCGAGCTCGACGCGTCGCTCGAACCGGAGGTCTACCAGCACTACGGGCTCGAGTACCGCACCGGCAGCGGGGGAGAGCGGCGCCTGGGTCGTCGCTGACCGCGGCGCCCGGTCGGTCGCTGACCGCGGCAGCCGGGTCGACCGGTTAGCCTGGTCCGTCCGACCCGTCCCTGGAGGCCGAACCTGCTCCGCTCCGTCCGCTCGACGCTGCTCGCCGTGGTGGCGGCCTTCGTCGTGCTCGCCGGATCGGTCGCGGGTGGTGGTGCGGCGTCGGCTGCGCCGATGTGGCCGGTCCCGCAGCCCTACCCGGTGACCGGTGTGCTGGCGGAGACGCTCGCGGACATCCCGCCGGGCAGCGAGTACGTCGCGCTCGGCGACTCGTACTCCGCGGGGTACGGGCTGTCCGACCCGACGCACCTGCCGACGAGTGCGTGCGGGCAGTCCGCCCAGGACTACCCGCACCGCATCGCCGCGCGCTTCGGGCTCGCCCTCACCGACGTCACGTGCGGCGGCGCCACGAGCGACGACGTCACGAGCGGCTTCCAGTTCAAGGGTGTGCCCCCGCAGATCCGATCGCTGTCCGAGCGCACCCGCCTGGTGACGCTGACGATCGGCGGGAACGACGCCGACCTCTTCGGTACGGCGGCGTCCTGTCTCGCGCTCTCGGCGAAGGGCCCGGTGTTCTCCGGACGCGACGCACCGTCCTGCCGGAGCACGCTCGTGACCGACGGCGAAGACCTGCTCGGCACGAAGATCGAGTCCCGCGTCGCCCTCGGCATCGCCGACACCCTCGCCACGGTCAAGGAAGCCGCGCCGAACGCGACGATCGTCTTCCTCGGGTACCCGGCGATCTTCCCGGACGCCGACCACACGCCGAAGGGCGGCTGCTTCCGGTCCGCCCTCGACCTCGGGACGCTCGCGGGGTCCTTCCCGACGAACTCCTACCCGTTCACGAACACCGACGTGCGGTACCTGCACGGCGTGCAGGAGGCGCTGAACGACGTCTCGGCGTCGGCGGCACGGGCGGCCGGGGTCCGGTTCGTGGACGTGTTCTCGTCCACCCAGGCGCACTCGGCGTGCGCGACGAAGAAGCCCTACGTGTCGGGCGTCTCGCTCGACGGCACCGGCGACCTGCGGCGGATCGACCTCGAGCCGGGCGCCCTGCACCCGAACACGCGGGGCGTCGCCTACCTCACGAAGCGCGTGGCCGCCGCCGCGCGCGACCTCGCCGGCTGACCGGTCGCGGCGGGGACCTCCGCGCTGCCGGCGTCGTGTGCGCCGTGCGCCGCCCGCGGGACCACGCACACCGGCGACGCCGTCTCCCGCAGGACGTCGTGCAGCACCGACCCCGAGAGCGCCGTCACGTGCCCGAGGCCGAGCACGACGAGCGAGGCACGGCGGGTGTGCGCGGCGATCGCGTGCCCCGGGTGCCCCTCGACGAGCAGCGGGTGGAACCGGACGCCGGGGTACCGCGCGGTCAGGGCCGTCGTGACCCGCTGCAGCAGCTCGGCGTTCCGGGTGCGCCACCGCATCGGGTCCTCGGCGAAGTCCGTGAGGCCCGTGCGGGTCAGCACCGGCATCTCCCAGGCACGCAGGAGCGTCACGCGACGGTGGAGTCGGTGCGCCTCGTCGACGGCGATCGCGAGGGCGCGTTCGTCGATCGGCTCCTCGACCGCGAGGACGACGTCGCCGTCGATCGGGTGCGGTCCCTCCGGCACGACGACCGTCGGTACCGCTGCACGTTCGGCGACCCGGGCCGGGTCCCCACCCGCCGTCGAACCGCGCCGGCCGCGGAAGGTCCCGACGACGAGCACGTCGCCACCGTCCGACTCCTCGACGAGTGCCGCGGCGAAGGGCCCGGCGTGCCGACGCACCTCGACCCGGACGTCGGGCATCGCGGTGCGGGCGGCGTCCGCCAGGGCGTCGGCCACGCGCTTGCCGTCGGGTCCGGTGCGCCCTTCGATCGCCGGGTCCACGCCGATGACCCGGATGCGTTCGATGCCCGTGCCGACCCGGGACGTGACCCAGTGCAGGGCTTCCTCGTGCGGCTTCGCCGCGTCGGCGGCCAGTGTGACCGTCGTCCACCGTTCGTCCATCCCGATCGACCTCCTCGTCCGGGGTCCTCCGGGGGCGTCGCCATGGCGCTCCTTGCGTTGCAAACTACTCCCGTTGCCCGCTGTGTAGCCTCGCGCTGTGGTGTTGAGCGCTGGACTCCTGCTGTACCGGGCCGACGACGCCGGCGTGCAGGTCTGGATCGCGCACATGGGCGGGCCGTTCTGGCGGAACCGCCCGCGCGCGTGGTCGATCCCGAAGGGGATCGTCGAGGGGGACGAGAACCCGCTCGACACCGCACGGCGCGAGTTCGCCGAGGAGATCGGGGTCGCCGCACCGGACGGACCGGTGACCGACCTCGGCGAGGTGCAGCAGGCGTCCGGCAAGCGCGTGCGGGTGTTCGCGGTCGACGCCCCGGGCTTCTCGGTCGATCGGGTGCGGTCGAACACGGCGCGGATCGAGCTGCCGCGGGGCTCCGGACGGTTCGTCGAGGTGCCGGAGGTCGACGACGCACGGTGGATCCTGATCGACGAGGCGCGGTCGATGGTCGTCGCGGGACAGGTCGCGGCGCTGGACCGGCTGACCGCGGAGTGACCGGCTCCGGGCGCGTGTCACGAACACGTCTCGGTGTGGACGGACTTCGCGGTCGCTGGATAACCTGAGCGAGCGTCGTGGTGAGGCGGCGCCGAAACAGGGGAGTTCCACATGCGGCGTTGGCGCGCAGTCACCGCAGGGCTGACCGGGATCGTGCTCGGAGCGGGTCTGGCGATCGGGGGCGCCACGAGCGCGTCCGCCGCGCCGGCCGGCCACTGGGGCACGTTCACCGTCAGCGGGTCGAGCAAGGCCTACACGGGCACGATGACACTGCCGGGGTTCCCGGCGACGACGTTCACGTCGAACTCACGGCAGTCCACCGTGATCAGCGGTGCCTCGACCTGGCAGGGGCCGTCGACGGGGCCGGGCGCGGTGTACGGCTCGAGCCGCGGGAACACCTACATCAACCAGCGTCCGAACGCCGACTCGCCGACCGCGTCGGCAGCGTCGACCACGACCTACACCTTCGACGGTGCGACCCCGGGCAACGGCAGCTGGTCCTTCGTCCTCGGTGACGTCGACGCCGACCAGGCGACGATCTCCGCGACCGTCCAGGGCGGCGCAGCGGCGACCGCGGCACAGCTCGGCTACCAGAGCTCGTACAACTCGTGCTCGTCCGTCTCCGCCGGCGGATGGAGCTGCCCGGCCGATCCGGGCGGGGTCCCTGCTGGCCAGGACGCCCCCACGTGGGACGCCGCGACCCGGACCCTGACGGGGAACGCGGCCGCCAACGACACCTCCGGCGCGACCGCGTGGTTCAGGCCGACGGTCCCGCTCGAGACCCTGACGATCACCTACCAGCAGCGCAGCGGGTTCCCCGTCTACCAGACCTGGTTCGCCAACCGCACGGCGGCGATCACCGGCACCGCGACGCTCGACGACACCCCGATCCCCGGCGCGACCGTCACGGTGCAGGCACCCCGCGGCACGCTCTACACGACGACCACGGGCGCCGACGGCACCTACTCGTTCCCGGAGCTCCCGGTCATCGGCGGCTACACCGTGACGATCACGCCGCCGCCGAACGCCGACGGCACCCCGTCGGCCACGACGTCCCTCAACACGGTCCCCGGCGGCGCCGACCAGGTCGTGGACTTCCCGTTCACCGCACCACCGGGCACCACGTCGGTGATCGGCACCGTGACCGACGCCGACGGCAACCCGGTGTCGAACGTCCCCGTGGTGATCGTCGACCCGTCCGACGGCGAGGAACTCGTCAACACGACGACGAACAGCGACGGCGTCTACACCGGTTCCGACCTGCCCGCCGGCACCGACCTCGGTGTCTCGGTCGGCGACGAGGACCCGACGACGATCACGACCGGACCGGCCGGTGGCGACCCCACCGCGCTCGACCCGATCGAGGCCCCCGCCGCGGTCATCGCGACCGTCACCGGTGTCGTCAGCCTCGACGGCGCTCCCGTCGCGGCCGGTCAGGTCGTGGAGCTGCTGCAGGGCACCACCGTCGTGGCCTCGACCACCACGGATGCCTCGGGCCGCTACACGTTCCACACCGCGGCCGGCACGTACACCGTCCGCACCACCGTCCCGGAGCCCGGCGCGACCGGCCCGACCCAGAACACCGGGGTCACCGTCGCCGGTGGCGCGAGCGCGGAGTCGGACCTGCCGTTCGCGACGCCCGCGGCGCCGGTCGTCACGACCACGGACCAGCCCGGCACGGTCACCGACACGAACGGCGACCCGGCCGCGGGCGTCGACGTCGTCGCGACCCCGACCGACCCGGAGGCCGGCGACCCCGTCCGGACCACCACGGGCACGGACGGGACGTTCGACCTCACCGGCCTCGCGCCCGAGACGGAGTACACCGTCGAGGTCGACGGTGCGGACCCGGTGACGATCACCACGCCCGCGAGCGGTTCGGCCACGGCGCTGGCGATCACGGTCCCGGCCGCCGTCGTGACCCCGACCCCGACGCCCACCCCGTCGGCTCCCGCTCCGGCTCCGACCCCCGGCGGCGGTTCCGGCACGACGCCGATCTCGTCCGGTGGCGGATCGACCACCGGCGGCGCGCTGGCGTACACGGGCGCCGATCTGACGCCGGGGCTCATCGCGGCGGGCGTGCTCGTGCTGCTCGGCGGCGGACTCCTGACGTTCCGGGCGGTGCGCAACCGCCGCCGGACGTCGCACCTGCAGGACTGACCGCACGACGACGGGGCGGGGCCGGCGCTGCCGGTCCCGCCCCGTCGTGCGTGCGGGGCGCTGCCCACCGCGTGCGAGGTCCCGCCCAGTCTCGCGCGCGGCGCCCTGCACGCACCGTGCGAGGCCCTGCGCAGCGTGCCCGGCTCCCAGCCCCGCACGGAGCACGGAACCTCGCACCTTGCCGCACCGCCCTCGGACCGCACCGTGCGCACCGGGCGCACGCCGCGCCTCCCGTGCCGCGCGCCTCACGCACCGGGCCCACGCCGCGCAGCCCACACCGCGCCGCCCACACGCAACGTGCGAGGTCCCGCGCACCGTGCTCGGCTCCCGGCCCCGCACGGAGCGCGGAACCTCGCACACTGCCGCCCCAGAGAGCGCGAGCGCCCGGACGCCTCAGCGCCGCCGACGCGTCGGCACCGACCCCGTCGCCACCGCGACCGACCCCGTCAGGGTCTGGATCGCCCGCGACACCACCGGCACCGAGGTCGTGACGACCGCGAGCGACGACGTGATCGCCTCGATCGACGAGGTCGACAGGTGCTCCTGGTTGTGCGTGTGCACCGGGAAGCCCCGACGCGCCGCGATCACGACGCCGAGCGACCCGACCAGCACCACGGCCCCGGCGAACGGCATGAACTGCAGCCCGACGACCCCGAGTGCCTGGCCGCCGATGGCCGCGCCGCCGGCGATGCCGATGTTCGACGCACCGTTGATGAGCGCACCCGCGATGTCGGGCGAGACACCGCCGGAGCGGATCGCCGCGGCCATGAAGAGCGTGCCGGTGGTGCCGTTCGCGGCCATCCAGACACCGGCGACGACCATCGTGCCGAGCAGCGAGCCGTGCACGAACGGCAGCACCGCGAACGCCGCCGCCATCACGGCGACGGCCGCGATGAGCGTCTGCCGCGGAGCCCGGTCGACGAACATGCCGGCGAGCCAGAGACCGACGACACCCGTTCCGCCGAGGACGAGCAGCGCCCCGCTGACCATGTCGGCGTCGAGCCCGGCGTCGATCGCGTACGGCCCGATGTACGTGTAGACGACGTAGTGTCCGGCGAAGAGCAGCAGGTCGGCGATCACGACGGAGAGCAGGCCGGTGCGTGCCCAGGCCTTCGGCGAGCCGATGTGCGGCGACGATGCCCCGCGGACGCTCGGCAGGAACAGGAGCGCGACGACGGCCAGTGCTGCTGCGGCGACGGCGACGGCACCGACGGCCGGGCGCCACCCGATCGACTGCGCGACCCAGGTCGCCACGGGCACGCCGATGACGAAGCCGAGCGAGCTGCCGGAGTACACGAACGCGATCGCGCGACCGGCGAGACGCGGCGGCACGATGCGCGTCGCGTAGGCCGAGGCGACCGAGAAGAAGAGCGCGTGCGCGACGCCGCCGACGATGCGACCGGCGCAGACCACCGCGAAGGACGGCGCGAGCGCGATCATCACGTTCGACACCGTGTAGCCGATGAGCGTCGCCACGAGGACGGTCTTGCGGGGGAGCCGGGCGGTGAAGGACGTGAGCGGCAGCGCGAGGATCGCCACGGCGGCGGCGTACACCGTCACGACGATGCCCATGGTCGACTCGGAGACGCCGAGGTCGGCGCTCATGGTGCCGAGCAGCCCGACCGGCATGAGCTCGGTCGTGATCGCGAAGAACGTCGCGAGCCCGAGCACGGCGATGCCGACGATCGACTGCGTGGTGACGGTGATCGGCCGCGTGTTCGTCGACACGGCCGAGGTGGTGGTGTTGGTGGACACGATGCTGACCTCCTCCGGGGAACGGCGGAGCGCGCGTCGGTGTCGACGTGACGACGACCGGACCAGACGGTGCCGGCCGACGATGCGCGCTCGCTGTGGTGTGTGGATTGTGGGTACGACTCCACGGCGAGTGCGCTCTTCCAGTGTTGCACGCTGCAGCGAGGAGATGCGAGGGCCTTCGCCGAGAAAGTCCTAGGAGCGCTCCAACGCCATCAGTGCCGAGACATTCCCGATCAGTTCTCGTTCGTCACGGTGCCCTGCACCCCGCCGCCCCGGAGGCTCAGCGTCAGCGTGCCGCTCATCGACTGCGCCGACAGCGAGACCGACCCGTGCAGCGCGTCCTGCCGCGGGTAGCACGCGGACGTCGACTCCAGCCGGTTCGCCGTCGCGACGAGGCAGATCGTCGACCGGTCCGTCCCGACGCCGGCCCACACGCTCCAGGGGGTCTCGAACGAGCCGCCGTCGAGCGCACGGTTCGTGAAGATGAGCCGCGTCGTCCGGAGCGTGACCGGCGCCTCGACCGGTCCCGGCAGCTGGTCGGCGTAGGTCTGCGGCGCGTCCAGCAGGTCCTCGAGCGTGATCGTCCCGGCACTCGGCGTCACGCTCGGCGCCGCCGCCGGGTCCGGCCTCGAGGTCCCGACCACCGTCCCCGCCGCGAACGCCACGCCGACGGCAGCCGCGACGCCCAGCCCGATCCAGACGCGCGGCCGGGTGGTCCAGAACACCCGTGCGGCTCGCGTCCGCCAGGCGCCGATGCGGTCCAGGAGGCGCGACCCGCCCCCGTCACGGTCGCCCGGCTCCGTCCCGTGGCCGGTCCCCACCCCGTGGTCCGGTCCGTCGGGGACCCCGCTCGTGTCGTCGGTCGCCGCCGGGTCGAACGGGCCCGGAGCACCCGCGGCGGCGTCCGCGCCCTGTGGTCCCGCCTCCGGTGTCCGCGGCCCCGGTGTCGACGGCACCGAGACCGGACCCGGTGCCGGCGTCGTGACCCGGTCGGCGACGGCTCCCGAGGAACCGGCGAGGGGCCGCGCACCGCCGGTGTGGAACGGGCTCGTCGTGCCGGACGTGACGGCCCGGTCGGAGCCGGCCGCGGAGGTCGGACGCGACCGCCCCGTCGACCGGGCCCGCGGGGAGACGGGAGCCGCGCCTCCTGGACCGCGCCGTCCTCGGCCGAGCCGCTCGAGGGCGAGCCGCGCTGCGGCCGCGTCGGTCTCGGACGCGGCACCACCCCATGCGAGCGCCTCGAGCCGTGCTCGTTCTGCTGCCACGTCGTCGTCGGCCATGCGCACTCCCGGTCCGGTCGCACTGTCCACCCATCGTCCCACCGGCGCCGTGCGGGCGCGCACCCAGTTCGCGGGGCGTAGACGGGGATCATGAGCGACAAGCACGATCCCGACCCCGAGACCCTCGAGCCGCTGAGCCACGACACGCAGTCCGGGGAGGCCGACTACGTCGCGACGAGCCCGGGCGGGACGGGCACCGAGCGGCACGTCCCCCTGCCGGACGAGGAGCAGGGACGCGGCACCGAGTACGACCCCGTCGACCAGGGCCCGCAGCAGGAGGGTCAGGGCGGCTGACACACCCGCCGCCCGACCGCGACGTCATGCGAGCACGCGCCGCAGCACCGCACGTTCCCCGAGCGTCCACGCGGCACTCGTGACGACGTAGAGCGCGGCGGCCAGGGGCGCGATCGCGGCGAACACCACCGTGACGAAGGGTGCCCACCGGCCGATCGCCGCCGTCGCACCCGCTCCCGGCACCGCGGCGTCCGGCACCGCGGCCGGGTTCCACCGCAGGTTCGCGCGCCGGGTGAGCTCGACCACGAGGGCGAGCACGGCGAGCAGGAGCACCACGACCCACGCGTGCCACCAGAGCGGCGAGGTCACGACGACCACGAGCGAGTGCCCGAGGGGGACGCCCGCGAGCGTTGCCGTCAGCAAGGTGTTCACCGTGCCGTCGATCGAGGCGTGCGTGAACAGCGTGTAGACGAGCGACAGCACCGGCGCCTGGGCGAGGACCGGCAGGCACCCGGCGAGCGGCGAGACCCTCTCGTTCGTGTACAGCTCCTGCATCGCACGCTGCAGCCGTTCGGCGTCCTTCGCGTGGCGCTCCCGGAGCGCGGCGATCTGCGGGGCGAGGCGTCGGCGGTCCCGTTCCGCGCGGACCTGCAGCACGGCGAGCGGGACGAGCACGGCCCGGACCACCAGGGTGAGCAGCACGACGGCGACGGCGGCGGCGAGCCCTCCGGCGACGGGGGAGAGCGCCGCGATGGTGGCGGCGAGGAGGTCGGCGCCGCCGTGCAGCAGCGGCCCGACGAGGGGCAGGGTGGTGAGGTCCATGACGTTCCGATCGGTTCGGTGGGAGGGGTCGCGTGTACGGCCCGTCCACCGGTCGGTGGTCAGGGCCTCAGGCGACGGCTCCCGGTGCCCGGGGTCGGGCGTGCCCGTCGGCGTCGGGGTGGCTCCACGCGATCCGCGTCACGAGGTCGACCGGGGCGCGCGACGACGCCGACCGGACCGGCACCAGGCCGAGGACGATCGCGAGGACGCCGGCGACCAGCACCGCGACCGCCACGGCCGTGAGTCCGAGCGCGGCGACCGCGAGCAGCGGGACGGCACCGACCGAGGGGTAGCCGAGCACCAGCGCGGCGGTGGCACGCAGCAGGAGTTCGACGGCGGTCATGGTCCGTTCAGGGTAACGCCCGCGCGCCGTCGTGGGGGAAGTGGCTGGTCACGGCAGGATCGTGCCCATGACCGCAGGTTCGCCGAGCACCCCAGCGACCGCCGCCCTCGAGCGGGCAGGGGTCGCGTACACGCCGCACGTGTACGAGCACCACGAGACCGCCACGAACTTCGGCGAGGAGGCCGCGGCCGCCCTCGGGCTCCGCGAGGAGCAGGTGTTCAAGACCCTCGTGGTGTCGGTCGACGGTGCCCTGGCCGTGGCGATCGTCCCGGTGGCGAACCGGCTCGACCTCAAGGCGATCGCGGCTGCCGTCGGCGGGAAGAAGGCGACGCTCGCGGACCCGGCCCTCGCCGAGAAGCGCACGGGCTACGTGGTGGGCGGGATCAGCCCGGTCGGGCAGAAGACGAAGCTGCCGACCGTGGTGGACGAGTCGGCGCTGTCCTACGCGAGCATCTTCGTGTCCGGCGGGCGTCGCGGCTTCGACATCGAGGTGTCCCCGGCGGACCTCGTGCGCATCACCGAGGCGACCGCAGCACCGATCGCACGGACCTGAGCCGGGTCGCCGCAAGTTTCTTCCACGACCGGGAATGACCCGGTCCCTCCTGCGTTGCATTGAGTCGAAGGCACTCAAGTTCCCAGGAGGTCCCTTTGCCAGCAACGTTCGGCCCGACCGGCGGCAACGACTCGTTCGACGAGTTCCTCGCCCGCCTGCTCGCGGCACAGGACTCCGGCGCCCAGCGATCCGTACCGCTGGGACGCCCGGTCGACATCACGCGACTGCTCAGCCGTCGCACGCACGAGCTGCTCCAGCGCACCGCGGAGTTCGCGGCCGAGCAGGGCCAGCACGAGATCGACGCCCTGCACGTCCTGCACGTGCTCGTCCGCACCGACCCGTTCACCGCGGTCCTCCGGCACGCCGGGGTCGACCCCGAGCAGTTCGCCGACGAGGTCGAGCAGCGCCTGCCGATGGCGCGCGAACCCCGCCAGCAGCCCGACGGTCGCCCGGCCCTCACCGGGACCGCGCAGCGGATCCTGCTCGAGGCCACCCAGGCCGCCCGCGGGTTCGGCAGCACCTACACCGATCCCGAGCACGTCTTCTTCGCGCTCGTCATGGACCAGGACACCGTCACCGGGCAGCTGCTCGCCAGTGCCGGCGTCACCCCGCAGGTCATGCAGGACTACGCCGCGCAGGCCGCGGCGGCGGCCAGGGAGGGGCGCACGATGCCCACGAGCACCGACCAGACCACCGACACCGAGAGCGACACCCCGACGCTCGACCAGTTCGGCACCGACCTCACCGAGCGGGCCCGCGACGGCCGCATCGACCCGGTGATCGGCCGCGCCGACGAGATCGAGCAGACCGTCGAGATCCTGCTCCGTCGCACCAAGAACAACCCCGTCCTCATCGGCGAGCCCGGCGTCGGCAAGACCGCCATCGTCGAGGGACTCGCCCAGCGCATCGCCGACGGCGACGTGCCCGTGCTGCTCCAGGGCAAGCGCGTGGTCGCCCTCGACCTCGCCGGCATGCTCTCCGGCACGCGCTACCGCGGCGACTTCGAGGAGCGCCTCACGAAGGCGATGGACGAGATCGCGGCGCACGCGGACGAGCTCATCGTGTTCGTGGACGAGCTGCACACCGTCGTCGGCGCCGGTGGTGGCGGCGAGGGCGGTTCGATGGACGCCGGCAACATCCTCAAGCCCCGGCTGGCCCGTGGCGACCTGCACATGGTCGGCGCGACCACGCTGAACGAGTACCGCCGGATCGAGAAGGACGCCGCACTCGAGCGTCGCTTCCAGCCGGTCACGGTGGGGGAGCCGAGCGTCGAGGACGCCGTCGCGATCCTCACCGGACTCGCCCCGCGCTACGAGGAGCACCACAGCGTCACCTACACGCCGGACGCCCTGCGCGCCTCGGTCGAGCTCTCGCACCGCTACGTCACCGACCGGCACCTGCCGGACAAGGCCATCGACCTCATCGACCAGGCCGGCGCACGTCGTCGCCTGGCCCTGTCGGGCGACGTCGACGTCGAGGCGCTCCGCGCACAGGTCGCGACGCTCACCGCGTCGAAGGACGCGGCCGTCGCCGAGGAGCACTACGAGGAAGCGTCGCTCCTGCGCGACGAGATCGACGGACTGGAGGCACGGATCACCGCCGCCCGATCGGCCGACGCCGGTCGCGCCTCCGGTCCGGAATCCGTGGGCACCTCGATCACGGAGGAGGACATCGCGGCCGTCGTGTCGCGTGCCACCGGGATCCCGGCGACCCGCCTGACGCAGGGCGACCGCTCCCGGCTCGCCGCGCTCGAGGACGAACTCCACGAGCGCGTCGTCGGCCAGGACGACGCCGTGCGGGCGATCGCGACCGCGGTGCGGCGCAGCCGGACCGGCATGGGCGACCCCCGTCGTCCGGTGGGCAGCTTCCTGTTCCTCGGTCCGACCGGTGTCGGCAAGACCGAGCTCGCGAAGGCGTTGGCAGGGTCGCTGTTCGGCGACGAGTCGGCGATGCTGCGCTTCGACATGAGCGAGTTCGGCGAGCGGCACACCGTGTCGCGGTTGGTCGGCGCCCCTCCCGGGTACGTCGGCTACGACGAGGCCGGGCAGCTCACCGAGCGTGTCCGTCGGAACCCGTACTCGGTCGTCCTGCTCGACGAGGTCGAGAAAGCGCACCCGGACGTGTTCAACCTGCTGTTGCAGGTGCTCGACGACGGTCGGCTGACGGACGGCCAGGGCCGCACGGTGGACTTCCGGAACACCGTCGTGATCATGACGTCGAACATCGGCTCGGAGTTCCTCGCGTCGCGCTCCGGTGCACTCGGCTTCGCGCCGGTCGGCTCCGGGGACGGGTTCGCCGAGGACGACCTGCGCGCCCGGGTCATGGGCAAGCTCCGTGAGGCGATGCGGCCGGAGTTCATCAACCGCATCGACGAGATCGTGCTGTTCCGCAAGCTGGACCGCTCGCAGATCGAGTCGATCGTCTCGCTCCTGCTCGAGGACACCGCGCTCCGCCTCGTCGCCCAGGGGATGACCCTGACGGTGACGGACGCCGCGGTCGAGTGGCTCGCCGAGCACGGCTACGAGCCGGAGTACGGCGCCCGCCCGCTCCGTCGGCTGATCCAGCGCGAGGTCGACGACCGCATCGCGAGCCTCGTGGTCGACGAGGCCGTGTCCGAGGGCGACACCGTCCGGGTCGACGTGGTCGACGGCGCGCTCGACGCCACGGTCGCGGTCCCCGCCGCGGTCTAGGCACCTCGTCCGCATCGAACGCCCCGGTACCCCTCGTGGGACCGGGGCGTTCTGCGTGTCCGGCGTCCCCGAACTGTTCGGGAATGCAATTCCGGACGAATCTCGAGAAAAGGGTTGCGCGGGGAATACCGGTGTGGATAGTGTTCACGAGCAGCAATCACCGCGTCAGCACGAGACCGAGAGGGGGCCTGACCATGATGTTCACCGAAACGACTCCGTTCCGTGGAATCCGTACGTCCGGCGGCACCCCGATCCGGGTCCGCTGACACGGGGCGTCCCACACCAGTCGCATCTCCGACCGGCCCGTCCGCGCTGAGGTCATCCTCGCCGTCCGGTGCCGTTCCGACCCTCGGTCGCACTCGCCCGTCGCCCTCGCGGTGACGCACTCGGCGTGTGCCCGAAACCGGTCGTGAATGTCGGTGGCCGGTGTGACGCTCCTTCCATCGGCAGCAATTCCTGACCGCACCCGTCGTGCATTCTTCGACGGGGCGCGGAATGCATTCTCGCGCATTCATCTCCCTTGCCCGCGTTCCGGGCAGTACTGCCATGCCCTGGCAGTCGTCGTCACGCCTGAAAGGCACCACCTTGTCAACGAAGACCGTCAACCGTCCCCCCGATACCCGTGCGGTGCGCCGTCGGGTCTCGCTCTCCGACCGCATCGCACTCCGCATCGGGATGTCCCTGATCATCTGGAGTCGTCGGACGCACCACGTGCGTCCGTCGGTCGACCTCGAGACGCGCCGGCGCCTCGAACAGGAGCGCGCCGCCCGCGAGGCCGCGTGGCTCACGCAGGTCGGCATGCTCAACCGCTGGCGCTGAGCCGCGCGGCGCTGCGGCGCGCGCCGCGCGCGCCGCCCCGCGTCTGCCGCAGTGTGCGAGGTTCCGCCCTCCGTGCCCGGCCCCTGGCCCCGCACGGAGCGCGGGACCTCGCACACTGTCACGCGAACCGCGCCCCCGCGCCCTGCGCGCCCAACCGCGCACGGTGCGGGGCGGGTCGGGCGCACCCCCTCCCGTACCGTTGTCGGGTGACCGAAACCGCAGCTGCACTCGTCGAACGCCTCACCGCCATCGTCCCGGACTTCCCATCGCCGGGGATCCTGTTCCGCGACGTCACGCCGGTGTTCTCCGACGCCGTCGCGTTCGGCCGCGTGTGCGAGGCACTCGCAGCACCCTTCGCGATCGGCGAGGGCTTCGCCGCCGTCGCCGGCATCGAGGCCCGCGGCTTCGCGCTGGCCGGCGGGATCGCCGCGCAGCACCAGGTCGGCGTCCTCACCGTCCGCAAGGCGGGCAAGCTCCCCGGCGAGGTCCTCAGCGAGCAGTACGCGCTCGAGTACGGCGAGGCCGAGCTCGAGCTCCGCCCCGGCCAGTTGCCCGCGGGCACGCGCGTGCTCGTGGTCGACGACGTCCTCGCGACCGGGGGCACCGCGGCCGCGACCGTGACCCTGCTCGAGCGCGCCGGCTACGAGGCGATCGGCTTCGCCGCGCTGCTCGAACTCGACGGCCTGTCGGGCCGCGAGCGCCTCGAACCGCGCCTGCCCGTGCAGACCCTCGGCGCCGTCCCCGCGTGAGTCTCGGCGGGCGCCCCGCGCACTAGTCTTGATCCACCATCCAACCGAGGAGTCCCATCATCGTGACCGAGTCAGTCGCCGCAGCGCCGGAAGGCGCGTCGCCGGACAACGCCGAGCCCGCAGCCGTGCCCCAGGCACCCGAGCCCCGCACCGCGACGACGACCACGACGGGCACCGAGCTGTTCGACGGCGTCCGCGGTGTCGTGGCGATCCGTGTCGCGGGTGTGCTCAAGGACCTCGCGGCCGCGGTCGACGCCGGTGACCTCGTCGAGCCGGTCACCCTCGACGAGCAGGACGGCCTCGACATCCTGCGCCACTCGGCCGCGCACGTGCTCGCGCAGGCGGTGCAGCAGATCAACCCCGACGCCAAGCTCGGCATCGGCCCGCCCGTCACCGACGGCTACTACTACGACTTCGACGTCGCCGAGCCCTTCACCCCCGAAGACCTCAAGGCGATCGAGAAGAACATGGACCGGATCATCCGGCAGGCCCAGCGCTTCCGCCGCGTCGTCGTCACCGACGAGGAAGCCCGCGAGCGCATGGCGGGGGAGCCCTACAAGCAGGAGCTCCTCGGCCTCAAGGGCGCTGCGGACGCCGGCGACTCGGGCGAGAGCGTCGAGGTCGGTGCCGGCGAGCTGACGGTCTACGAGAACGTCGACCCGAAGACGGGCGAGGTCGTCTGGCAGGACCTCTGCCGCGGCCCGCACCTGCCGCACACCCGCATCATCGGCAACGCGTCGAAGCTCATGCGCGTCGCCGCGGCGTACTGGCGCGGCTCGGAGAAGAACCCGCAGCTCCAGCGCGTGTACGGCACCGCGTGGCCCGACAAGGACCAGCTGAAGGCCTACCTGCTCCGGCTGGAAGAGGCTGCGAAGCGCGACCACCGCAAGCTCGGCGCCGAGCTCGACCTGTTCTCCTTCCCCGACGAGATCGGGTCCGGCCTGGCGATCTTCCACCCGAAGGGCGGCATCATCCGCCGCGAGATGGAGGACTACTCGCGCCGTCGGCACGAGCAAGAGGGCTACTCGTTCGTCTACACGCCCCACATCACCAAGGGCGACCTGTTCGAGACCTCCGGGCACCTCGGCTGGTACAAGGACGGCATGTTCCCGGCCATGCACATGGACGAGGCGCGCGACGAGGACGGCAACATCACCCGCCAGGGCGCCGACTACTACCTCAAGCCGATGAACTGCCCGATGCACATCCTGGCGTACCGCTCGCAGGCCCGGTCCTACCGCGACCTGCCCCTGCGGATGTTCGAGTTCGGCACGGTCTACCGCAACGAGAAGTCCGGCGTCATCCACGGCCTCACCCGCGTGCGCGGCCTGACCCAGGACGACGCGCACATCTTCACCACGCAGGAGAAGATGAAGGAGGAGCTCACCACGACCCTCCAGTTCGTGCTGTCGCTGCTCCGTGACTACGGCCTCGACGACTTCTACCTCGAGCTCTCCACGAAGGACCCCGAGAAGTACGTCGGCGACGACGACGTGTGGGACGTCGCCACGAACACCCTGCGCGAGGTGGCGGAGGAGACCGGACTCGAACTCGTGCCGGACCCCGCCGGTGCCGCCTTCTACGGCCCGAAGATCTCGGTGCAGGCCCGTGACGCCATCGGCCGCACCTGGCAGATGTCGACCGTCCAGCTCGACTTCAACCTGCCCGAGCGCTTCGGCCTCGAGTACGCGGCGGCGGACGGCACGCGGCAGCGCCCCGTCATGATCCACCGCGCGCTGTTCGGCTCGATCGAGCGGTTCTTCGGCGTCCTCACCGAGCACTACGCCGGCGCGTTCCCGGCCTGGCTCGCCCCGGTCCAGGTCGTCGCGATCCCGGTCGCGGCGGAGTACGGCGACTACCTCGACGAGGTCGTCGCGAAGCTGCGCTCGCACGGCGTCCGTGCCGAGGTCGACCACTCGGACGACCGCATGCAGAAGAAGATCCGCACGCACACGAAGCAGAAGGTGCCGTTCCAGCTCATCGCGGGCGGCGACGACCGCGACGCCGGCGCGGTCTCGTTCCGCTTCCGTGACGGTCGACAGGACAACGGTGTGCCCGTGGACGAGGCGGTCGAGCGCATCCTCACCGCGATCCGCGAGCGCGCGCAGGTCTGATGACCCCTCCAGGAGGCACGGATCCCGTCGGTGGGACCGGTCGCGTCGACGACGCGGCCGGTCCCACCGCCGTGCCCGCTCCCGACTCGTCGGGTCCGGCCGGCGCGGCTGGCTCCGGCGGGGCGGACGACCCGCTCGTGATCCGCGATGCCGCGACCGGCGCCGCGGTGCCCGATGCGTTCCAGCGCCTCTGGAATCCGCACCGGATGGCGTACATCGACGCCGGGCGCGAGGGCAGGGGCCGCGGCCACGACGACGACTGCCCGTTCTGCGAGGCTCCGCGCGGGTCCGACGAGGACGGCCTCATCGTCGCGCGGGGCGAGCACGCCTACGTCCTGCTCAACCTGTTCCCGTACAACAACGGGCACCTGCTCGTCTGCCCGTACCGCCACGTCCCGCTCTACGACGAGGCGACGCCGGACGAACTCCGCGAGATCGGCGAGCTCACCCAGACGGCGATGCGCGTCCTGCGGGCCGTGTCGCACTGCGACGGCTTCAACATCGGGATGAACCAGGGCGAGGTCGCCGGCGCCGGTGTGGCCGGCCACCTGCACCAGCACATCGTGCCGCGGTGGCAGTCGGACGCGAACTTCTTCCCGATCATCGCGCGGACGAAGTCGATGTCCCAGCTGCTCGGCGAGACCCGCCGACTCGTCGCCGAAGGGTGGCCGTCGGAGCACTAGACTGTCGGCATCATGAGCGACAGCAGCAGCACCACGAGCACCCCCGGCACCTCGATCACCGGCTCGGACCGCGTCAAGCGCGGCCTCGCCGAGATGCTCAAGGGCGGCGTGATCATGGACGTCGTCGACGCCGAGCAGGCCCGCATCGCGGAAGAGGCCGGCGCGACCGCCGTCATGGCCCTCGAGCGCGTCCCCGCCGACATCCGCGCGCAGGGTGGCGTCGCCCGCATGTCCGACCCGTCCATGATCGAGGAGATCATCGCGAGCGTGTCGATCCCCGTCATGGCGAAGGCCCGCATCGGCCACTTCGTCGAGGCGCAGGTGCTGCAGGAGCTCGGCGTCGACTACATCGACGAGTCCGAGGTGCTGTCGCCGGCCGACTACGTCAACCACATCGACAAGTGGAACTTCACCACCCCCTTCGTCTGCGGTGCGACCAACCTGGGCGAGGCGCTCCGTCGCATCACCGAGGGCGCGGCCATGATCCGCTCCAAGGGCGAGGCCGGCACGGGTGACGTGTCCGAGGCCACCAAGCACATCCGCACGATCAACAAGGAGATCGCGGCGCTGCGCCACCTCAAGGAAGACGAACTCTACGTCGCCGCGAAGGACCTGCAGGCCCCGTTCGACATCGTGAAGGAGGTCGCGCAGACCGGCAAGCTCCCCGTGGTGCTCTTCACCGCCGGTGGCGTCGCGACCCCGGCCGACGCCGCGATGATGATGCAGCTCGGCGCGGACGGCGTGTTCGTCGGCTCAGGCATCTTCAAGTCCGGCGACCCGGCGAAGCGTGCCGCCGCGATCGTCAAGGCCACGACCTTCCACGACGACCCCAAGGTCATCGCCGAGGTCTCCCGCGGTCTGGGCGAGGCGATGGTCGGCATCAACGTCGCCGACGTCCCCGCACCGCACCGTCTCGCCGAGCGCGGCTGGTGAGCGCCCGGCCCCGCATCGGGGTCCTCGCGCTGCAGGGCGACTTCCGTGAGCACATCGCGTCGCTGACGGAACTCGGTGCCGACGTGGTGCCGCTCCGTCGCCCGGAGGAGATCGGCGCCCTCGACGGCGTCGTCATCCCGGGCGGGGAGTCCAGCGTCATGGACAAGCTGGCGCGTGCCTTCGGCGTCGCCGAGCCGCTGTCCGAGGCGATCCGCGGCGGGATGCCGACCTACGGCACCTGCGCGGGCATGATCATGCTCTCCTCGCGCATCGCCGCCGGCATCCCCGGGCAGCAGACGCTCGACGTGCTCGACACGACGGTGCGCCGCAACGCCTTCGGCAGCCAGAACGACTCGTTCGAGATCGACATCCCGATGCCGGCCCTCGGCGAGGCCCCGGTGCACGCGGTGTTCATCCGCGCGCCCGTGGTGGAGCAGCACGGCCCCGGGGTCGACGTCCTCGGCGCGCTCCCCGACGGGCAGGTCGTCGCGGTCCAGCAGGGCGCCGTCATCGCGAGTGCGTTCCACCCCGAGGTCGCCGGCGAGGACCGCTTCCACCGGCGCTTCCTCGACCTCGTCCGCGCCGCCTGACGCCGACCGGCCGGTCGCTCGACGGGGTCAGGCCACGCCGGTAGCGACCAGCACCTGCACCACGACGGCCCGGACGGCGAACGCCGCGAACCCGAGGGCGATCACGGCGTACACGACGAGCCGAGCGCGCCGCGGCCGGCCCACCGCACGCAGGATCTCGGCCGCGCTCTGCAGCACGAACACCCGTGTGGCGAGCAGCAGCGGGACGGCGGCCACGGCCCACGTCCCCGTGGTCGGTGCCGCCAGCGCGACGATGCCCCAGGTCACGAGCGCGGCGAAGCCGGCGATGTACGCACCACCCCGGTCGTTCTCCTCCTTGCGACGCCGTCCGCGGTCGGCGACGAGCCCGTCCCACAGCCCGGACCGCACCTGACGGCGGCGTTGCACGATCGTGGTGACGTCCTGCGCAGCGGACTGCAGCAGCAGCGCGACGGCGAGCACGGTGACGACGGTGGTGTACCCGTCGCCGGCGGGTGGGACGATGCCGGCGAGCAGGAGCACCGCTCCGGCGGCGCCGGCGATCCAGGTGAGTGCCGCGACGCCGAGCACGACCGGCACGAGCGGGACCCGCCGCATCGTCCGGAGGAGCAGTCCGCGCGGGAACTTCGCGAACGAGTGCACCTCCACGAAGCAGACCCAGAGCGCCGCGATGCCGGTCAGGGTCCACCCGAGCGTCTTCGTGACGACGTTCGCACCGCCCCCGGCAGCGATGTGGGCGCCGAGCACCGTCACGACGAGGGACCAGGCGACGACGCCGACCGGCACCGACACGAGGCTCCAGAGCCCGTCGTCCACACGCCGGCGGGCCTCCCACGACGTCGGGTGCTGCGCGAGGACCTGAGCGGACTGCGCGACCCGCTCGGACAGCTGCAGGACCGACCCGGCCGCGAGCATCACCCACTCGTCGTTCGGGTCGAGCTCGAGTGCTCGGTCCATGGCCTCGCGAGCCCGTGGCGCGAGGGCCCCGTCGGTCCACGAGAGGGCGCGGTAGCACTGCGCCGCGTCGGCGAACAGCCGGGCGTCGTGGGGTGCGAGCTCGAGCGCGCGGTCGAGGGCTGCCGCGGACCGGGCGACGTCCGCCGTCGGCCACGCGGCTTCCTCCGCTGCGGACCGCTTCGCGTGCGACCAGCGTGTGTGTGCGAACGCCCACAGCAGGTGCGCGGTCGCCCAGTCCGGCCGGCGCTCGCGCAGTTCCTCGGCCGCGGCCTTCGCCGCCTGGCGCTCGTTCGCGTCGAGCATCGCGTTCACCCGGGCGGACAGTGCGGTGGCGTTGTCGGGGTCGAGCGCGAGGGCGCGCTCGGCGGCGGTGCGACTGGCGGCGTGGTCGTGGCGCGCACGTTCCGCCCGTGCGAGTGTCGCCCACAGCCGGGGGTCGTCCGGTGTGCTCGCGACGGCGGCGGTGAGCACGGCCCGCGCGTCGTCCGGGCGCTTGAAGCCCAGGAGCGCGTCGGCGCGCTCGACCACGACGTCGACCGCGTCGGCCATCAGAGCTGCTTCTCCTCGCGGAGCCACTCGACCATGTCGTCGTACTCACCGCTGCCGTTGGAGTACTCCGCGACGTTGCGGGCGGTCTGCACCCAGGGGCCGATCGACGGCTTGACCTCCTTGAGGGCGGCGCGCATGTCGTCCATCCGCATCGGCCGCACGGACCCGGTCCGGATCGACTCCGTCATCGCCTTCTCCGCCGCGGTGGTCACGAGGTGCTCCAGGTCGGCGCCGGAGAACCCCTTCGTGCGACGGACGAGGTCGCCGAGGTCGATGCCCTCGATCGGCCGTCGGCGGAGATGGACACGGAGGATCGCCTCGCGGGCGTCGTCGTCCGGCGGACGGACGAGGACCATCCGGTCGAAGCGTCCCGGTCGCTTCAGCGCGGCGTCGACCTCCCACGGGTGGTTCGTGGCCGCGAGGACGTAGACGCCGTCGTTCTGCGAGTCGACCCCGTCCATCTCGACGAGGATCTGGTTGACGACGTTCCGGAACGACGAGAACGTGTTCCCGCTCCGCTTCGCGCCGATCGCGTCCATCTCGTCGAAGAACAGCACGGCCGGCGCGTGCTCGCGGGCTGTGCGGAACACCCGGTGGATGTTCTTCTCGCTCTCGCCGATGAACCGGTCGAGCACGTCGCTGAGCGTGACGGAGATGAAGTGCGCCCCGAGCTCGCCGGCGATCGCGCGGGCGAGGAACGTCTTGCCGCAGCCGGGCGGACCGTACAGCAGCAGGCCGCCGCGGAGCTTCTTGCCGAACGCGGCCGCGATCTCGGGGTGCGCCATCGGCTGCAGGAACGACTCGTCGATCCGCCGCTTCACGACCTCGAGCCCGCCGACGTCGGCGAGTCGGACGGTCTCGCGGCGCAGCTCCGCCACCGGATCGGCGTCCTCGGCGGTCTCGCCAGCCTCGGCCACGAGCTCCTCGTCGTGCTCGGCCACGACCCGCTCGACGAACGGCGGCTCGGTCGGGTTCGCGATCGACGCCTCGAGCTCGGACCAGTCGATGTCCTCGTGCCGGTCGTCCGGCGGCGCCGCTGCCGGCGTCGATCCCGGCGGCTCCGCTGCCGCGAGGGCCGCGCGCCGGACGACCGCCTTCGCTGCCTCGTCCTCCGGCGCCTCGCGCAGCACGACGCTCGCCTGCTCGATCGCCTCGCCGTGCCGGCCGGCGTCGGCGAGCAGCTCGGCGTAGCGGACCCGGAGGGTCCGGTCGTCGGGGAGCGCCTGGACGGCGGCCTCGAGTGCGGACAGCGGATCGGTCATGCGTTCCCCCTGGTCGTCCCGGTGCTGGGCACCATCGTACGTGCGTCGACGAGCCCGCCCGCGAGGCGGGGCCGCACCGTCCCTCCAGGCCGCTAAGCTGGACGGGACTTTCCGCAAGACGCAAGGAGCACCGTGTCCGGGCATTCCAAGTGGGCAACGACCAAGCACAAGAAGGCCGTCATCGACCAGCGACGTGCCAAGTCGTTCGCGAAGCTCATCAAGAACATCGAGGTCGCCGCCAAGATGGGCGGCGCCGACCTCTCCGGCAACCCGACCCTCGTCGACGCCGTGCAGAAGGCCAAGAAGACCTCGGTCCCCAACGACAACATCGACCGCGCCATCAAGCGCGGTGCCGGCCTGACCGGTGAGACGATCGAGTACACGACGATCATGTACGAGGGCTACGGCCCGAACGGCGTCGCGATGCTCATCGAGTGCCTCACGGACAACAAGAACCGTGCCGCCGCCGAGGTCCGCACCGCGATGTCGCGGAACGGCGGCACCATGGCCGACCCGGGCAGCGTCGCCTACAACTTCTCCCGCAAGGGCGTCATCTCCGTCACCAAGACCGACGGCCTCGACGAGGACACCGTCATGACGGCGGTGCTGGACGCCGGCGTCGAGGACGTCATCGACCAGGGCGGCGGTTTCGAGGTCATCACCGAGGCGACCGACCTCGTCGCGGCACGCACCGCGCTGCAGGACGCCGGGATCGACTACGACTCCGCCGACGCCGAGTTCGTCCCCGGCCTCAAGGTGCCGGTCGACGCCGACACGGCGCGCAAGGTGTTCCGCCTGATCGACGCGCTCGAGGACAGCGACGACGTGCAGAACGTCTACTCGAACTTCGACATCCCCGCGGACGTCCAGGCCGAGCTCGACGAGGACGAGGACTAGCCCGATGCTGCGCGTGCTCGGGGTCGACCCCGGGCTCACGCGGTGCGGCGTCGGCATCGTCGAGGTCGCATCGAACCGGCGCGCCCGGCTCGTCCATGTGACGGTCGTGCGCACCCCGGCGGACATGGCGCTCGAGCAGCGGCTGCTCCGCATCGCCGACGGCATCGCCGCCGAGATCGACGAGCACCGTCCCGACGCCGTCGCGGTCGAGCGGGTGTTCGCGCAGGCGAACGTCCGGACGGTCATGGGCACGGCGCAGGCCGCCGGCCTCGCCCTGCACGCCGCGGCGGCACGGGGGCTGCCGGTCGGGCTGCACACCCCGTCCGAGGTGAAGGCCGCCGTGACCGGGTACGGCAACGCGGACAAGCGCCAGGTGCAGACGATGATCGCGCGCGTGCTCGGCCTCGACGAGGCCCCCAAGCCCGCCGACGCCGCGGACGCGCTCGCCCTGGCGGTGTGCCACGCCTGGAGGCTCGGGTCACCCGACACGGTCGGCACGCGCGCCACGAACCTCACCCCGGCACAGCGTGCGTGGCGGGACGCACAGGGCGGCACGGTCGACTCGCCGCTGGCACGCGCCGCGGCCGCGGCCGCCGGTCGCTCGCAGCGTGGCTCGTCGGCATCGTCGGTGGCCGGCCGTAGGCTCGGGGCATGATCGCGAGTCTCCGGGGCACCTGCATCGACATCGCCGGCTCCGGCGTGGTGATCGAGGTCGGGGGAGTGGGCTACGCGGTCACGGTGACCCCGGCGCACGCGCTGACGATGCGCCACGGGTCCGAGGTCTTCGTCCGGACCGCGATGATCGTGCGCGAGGACGAGCACCTCCTGTTCGGCTTCGAGTCCACCGACGCGCTCCAGGTGTTCGACCTCCTCCGCAGCGTGTCCGGCGTCGGCCCGAAGTCGGCGATGGGCGTCCTCGCCCACATGGACCCGGCCCAGGTCGCGAACGCCGTCGCACACGACGACGACAGCGCCTTCCGCAAGGTCTCCGGCATCGGCCCGAAGACCGCCAAGCTCATCATCGTCGCCCTCTCCGGCAAGCTCGCCGCGTTCGAGCAGGCCCCCGTCGTGGCGGCCCGCGGCGGCACCGCGCACCCGGCCGCGACCGACGTCGTCGCCGCCCTCGTCGGCCTCGGCTGGCGCGAGGACGCCGCGCAGCGTGCGGTCGACGAGACCATCGCGTCCGAGCCGGGCGTCGCCTCGATGGGCACCCAGGCACTGCTCCGCGCCGCCCTCGGGGCGCTCCGCCCCGCCGGTGCCGGCCGGTGAGCGGGATCACCGCCGCGGGCGCCGAGTCACAAGAGGAACTCGCGTTCGAGGGGGCCCTCCGCCCGAAGTCCCTCGACGAGTTCGTCGGGCAGCGGAAGGTCCGAGGGCAGCTCGACCTGCTCCTCAAGGCGGCGGCGCTTCAGGACCGGACGCCCGACCACATCCTGATGGCCGGCCCTCCCGGACTCGGCAAGACGACCCTCGCGATGATCGTCGCGCACGAGTCCGGTCGGCCCCTGCGGATGTCGAGCGGCCCGGCGATCCAGCACGCCGGTGACCTCGCCGCGGTGCTGTCGTCACTCGTCCCCGGCGAGGTCCTGTTCATCGACGAGATCCACCGGATGGCCCGCTCGGCAGAGGAGATGCTCTACCTCGCGATGGAGGACTTCCGCATCGACGTGATGGTCGGCAAGGGGGCCGGCGCCACGAGCATCCCGCTCGACCTCGCGCCGTTCACCCTCGTCGGCGCCACCACGCGTGCCGGCCTCCTGCCGAACCCGCTGCGCGACCGCTTCGGGTTCACCGCCCACCTCGAGTTCTACGAGAAGGACGAGCTCGAGCAGGTCCTCATCCGGGCAGCACACCTGCTCGAACTCGACATCGACCGGTCCGCGCTGCGCGAGATCGCCGGGCGCTCCCGGGGCACACCACGCATCGCGAACCGTCTGCTCCGACGTGTCCGCGACTACGCCCTCGTGCACCGCACCACCGACGGCATGGCCGCCGTGCAGGGCGCCCTCGACCTCTACGACGTCGACGAACTCGGACTCGACCGCCTCGACCGCGCCGTGGTCGAGACGATGCTGACGCGCTTCGACGGCGGTCCCGTCGGCCTGAACACCCTCGCGGTGTCCGTCGGGGAAGAGTCGGAGACCATCGAGTCGGTCGTCGAACCGTTCCTCGTCCGGGTCGGCCTCGTCACCCGCAGCCCCCGCGGGCGGATCGCCACCCCGCAGGCCTGGCGGCACTTCGACATGACACCCGGGCAGACCGGCCTCGCACAGCCCGGGCTGTTCGACGACGACGCCGACTGACGTCCCCGTCCGCGGTCTCGGTGACATGCCACGCACAGACGTGTGCCCTAGACTGCTACGGCCCGAAACCGAGCAACCAGAGAAGGCAACGCATCATGGGTCAAGAAGTCATCCTCATCGTCATCGTCGTGGCGTTCGCGGCCTTCATGTTCTACAACAGCCGGAAGCGCAAGAAGCAGCAGGGCGAGCTCGCCACCAAGATGGTGCCGGGCGCGAAGGTCATGCTGTCCTTCGGTCTGTACGGCACGCTCCTGTCGGTCGACGACGAGAAGGTCACGGCCGACGTCGAGATCGCACCCGGAACGGTCGTCACCGTCCACCGCCAGACCCTGTCGCGTGTCGTCGACGACACCGCGTCGGACATCACCACCACGGCCACGCCCGAGGACGAGCCGGCAGCGCCGAAGCCCGTCGCCGAGCTCAACGGGGAGCCGATCTACGGCGAGCGTGTCGAGTCCACGGACGCCGACACCGACGCTGCGAAGCGCAAGACCGAAGACTGACTCCTCGGCCGCCGGGTCCACCGACCCGGCGGCGACACCTGCCGCCGGTCAACCGCCGTCGGTCCTGACAGAAAGACGAGACGACCGGTGGCACGATCGACACCCGTCAAGAAGGCGATCCGCTCGCTGACCTGGTTGGTGATCCTCATGGCGGTCCTCGCGGGGTTGAACACCGCCGCGTCGGTCCTCGCCGGGAACACCAAGGACGACAGCGGCAAGTGGTTCGAAGGGGCCAGCTGGGTCCCGGAACTCGCCCTCGACCTCCAGGGCGGCACGCAGCTGACGCTCGCGGCGCAGAACACCGAGGGCGGCTCGGTGACGAGCCAGCAGCTCAACCAGGCCGTGAACATCATCCGGCAGCGCATCAACGCGACCGGTGTCTCGGAATCGCAGATCAACACCCAGGGGACGAACAACATCGTCGTCTCCATCCCGGGCAAGCCGGACAAGGCGACGATCGACCGCATCGAGGCGGCGGCGAAGCTCACGTTCCGCCCGGTCCTCTACACCGAGGCGGCGACCAACACCGCGGTGGGCGGCAGTGGGTCCTCGTCGGCCTCCGCGACGCCGTACTCCCCGCCGGCATCGCTCGCCGCGACGCCGAGCGCCAAGCCGACCAACGGCAGCGACCTGAACTGGGTCACGCCGGCGCTGCAGGACCTGTACACGAACTACAACTGCAACGCTCCGGACGACGTCACGACGGCGCCGGACGACGAGCCCCTCGTCACGTGTGACCAGGACGGTGCCGCGAAGTACATCCTCGGCCCGGTCGAGGTGTCCGGCTCGGGCATCAGCAACGCCACCTCCGGCCTCGCGACCGACTCGCAGGGCACGTCGACCGGCCAGTGGGCCGTCAACCTGACGTTCAAGGGCAAGAGCTCGGACGACTTCCGTGACGTCACCAGCCGGCTCGTGAAGCTGCAGCCGCCGCAGAACCAGTTCGCGATCGTCCTCGACGGCTCCGTCATCACGGCCCCGGCGTCGAACGCGGCCATCACGAACGGCAAGGCGCAGATCACCGGCTCGTTCACGGCCGACTCCGCGAAGACCCTCGCCGACCAGTTGAAGTACGGCGCGCTGCCGATCAACTTCCAGGTCCAGTCGAACGAGAACATCTCCGCGACGCTCGGTACCGCGCAGCTCGTCGGTGGCCTCGTGGCGGGTCTGATCGGTCTGATCCTGGTCATCATCTACTCGGTCATCCAGTACCGGGCGCTCGCGTTCGTCACGGTCCTCTCGCTCGGTGTGGCCGCGGCGCTGACGTACCTCGTGATCGCGATCATGTCCTGGCGCGTCGACTACCGCCTGTCGTTGGCGGGTGTGGCGGGTCTGATCGTCGCGATCGGCATCACGGCGGACTCGTTCATCGTGTACTTCGAACGCATCAGGGACGAACTCCGTGACGGCCGCGGCCTCGAGAGCGCCGTCGAGTCCGGGTGGAAGCGTGCCCTGCGCACGATCCTGGCGTCCGACTCGATCAACTTCCTCGCCGCCGTGGTGCTCTACATCCTCGCGGTGAGCGACGTGAAGGGCTTCGCGTTCACGCTGCTCCTCACCACCCTGATCGACGTCGTCGTGGTCGTGATGTTCACGCACCCGATGATGCAGCTCATCGCTCGCAGCCGCTTCTTCGGCGAGGGACACCGGTTCAGCGGGCTCGATCCCGCGGCCCTCGGTGCCGTCTACCGCGGTCGCGCGCAGTTCCGCGCGCCGGTCGTCGACGGCAGGCGTCAGCGCAGCGCCGGTGAGGCGCAGCGTCGACAGACGATCGCAGAGCGGAAGGCCGCGCAGGCCTCCGGCGAGAACGGCACGACGCCGGACGGGAAGGACGACTGATGGCCAGCTTCAGCCAGTTCGGCAGCGACCTCTACACGGGGAAGCGTTCGTACGACATCGTCGGCCGACGCAAGACCTGGTACGTCATCGCGATCATCGCGATCGTGGTCTCGCTCGCGGTCCCGTGGCTGCGTGGCGGGTACCAGCTCGGCATCGAGTTCACCGGCGGGTCCGAGTTCACGCTCTCCGACGTGAAGACGCTCGACCAGAACCTCGCCACCGAGACCGTCGAGTCGATCGTCCCCGACGGCGTCCCGCGTGTCTCGCAGCTCGGTACGCACGGCATCCGCGTGCAGACCGGCCAGCTCACCGACCGTGAGACCTCCGAGGTCCAGGACGCCCTGGCGAAGGCCTACGACGTCCCGGACAGCCAGGTCGCCGCGACCTTCATCGGTGCGACCTGGGGTGCCGACGTGCTCAACCAGGCGATCCGCGGCCTCGTGATCTTCCTCGCCCTCGCGGCGGTGTTCATGGCGCTGTACTTCCGCACCTGGAAGATGTCGGTGTCCGCGATGGTGGCGCTCCTCCACGACCTCCTCATCACGGCGGGCGTGTACGGCATCGTCGGGCTCGAGGTCACGCCCGCGGCGGTGATCGGCTTCCTGACCATCCTCGGCTACTCGCTGTACGACACCGTCGTGGTGTTCGACAAGGTCCGCGAGAACACGAGCCAGGAGTCCCACCGCACCTTCGTCCAGTCGGTGAACCTCGCGGTCAACCAGACGCTCGTGCGGTCGATCAACACCTCGGTCGTCGCTCTGCTGCCGGTCGGCGCGATCCTCTTCATCGGGTCGTACATCCTCGGCGCCGGAACGCTCCGCGACATCTCGCTCGCGCTGTTCATCGGCATCATCGTCGGCACCTACTCGACGATCTTCATCGCGTCGCCGATGTACGCGCACCTGCGAGAGAACGAGCCGAAGATCAAGCAGGCCGACGCCAAGAAGCAGGCCGCTGCCGCCAAGCGTCAGCGCGAGGTCGACGCGACGGCGGGCGTCTGATGCCGGCGGAGATCGTCGACATCGACGTCGCCGAGGCCCGTCGGCGGATCGACGCCGGTGCGCGCCTGTTCGACGTGCGCGAACAGGGGGAGTGGGACGAGGTCCACGCTCCCGAAGCGACCCTCGTGCCGATGTCCGAGTTGGTCGCCCGGTGGAAGGAGATCGACGGCGGGGACGAGCCCGCGATCATCGTCTGCCACTCGGGCGGACGCTCCGCACGGGTCGTGGCGGCACTCGAGCAGTCCGGTGTCCCCGCGGTGAACCTCGTCGGCGGCATGGTCGCGTGGGAGCAGTCGGGCGCCCCCGTGGTGCGCGACGCCCAGGGCGAACCGCGTCACGAGCACTGACCGGACACGCGTAGTCTTGTCGGATCGAGCTCGGACGGGCATCCCGGGAGGCGCAGCATGACGGACACGCGTGAGTCCACGCCGCAGGACGCCTCTGCGCCGCGGGCAGGGCAGGATACCGGCTCCGCGAGCCGCCCCGGCTCCGCACCCCGGCCGACGAGTCCGCTCGGGCCGAACACGACCGGCAACCTCGGTTCGCTCCGGTCGCTGCTGCCGCGGCTGTTCTCGCGCGCCCAGCCCGCCGGTGCCGTCGACACCCTGATCCGCACCGTCCGGTCGCACCACCCCAAGGCCGACGTGACGCTCATCGAGCGCGCCTACTCGGTCGCGGAACGCGCGCACGACGGGCAGAAGCGCAAGTCGGGCGAGCCGTACATCACGCACCCGGTCGCGGTGGCGCAGATCCTCGCCGACCTCGGGATCGGGCCGATCACCATCGCCGCGGCACTCCTGCACGACACCGTCGAGGACACCGACTACCAGCTCGACCAGCTGCGCGAGGACTTCGGCGACGAGATCGCCATGCTCGTCGACGGCGTCACGAAGCTCGACAAGGTCAAGTACGGCGACAGCGCCCAGGCCGAGACCGTCCGCAAGATGGTCATCGCGATGTCGAAGGACATCCGCGTCCTGGTCATCAAGCTCGCCGACCGGCTGCACAACGCCCGCACGTGGGGCTTCGTCGAGTCGACCTCCGCCACGCGCAAGGCGAAGGAGACCCTCGAGATCTACGCGCCGCTCGCGCACCGGCTCGGCATCCAGATGATCAAGCTGGAGCTCGAGGACCTCTCGTTCGCGGTGCTCCACCCCAAGCTGTACGTCGAGATCGACAGCCTGGTGAAGGAACGTCAGCCGAAGCGCGAGCAGTTCGTCCAGAACGTCATCGGCACGCTCAAGAAGGACCTCAAGGCCGCCAAGGTCCGCGGCGAGGTCATGGGCCGGCCGAAGCAGTACTACTCGATCTACCAGAAGATGATCGTCCGCGGGCGCGAGTTCGACGAGATCTACGACCTCGTCGGCATCCGCGTCCTCGTCCCGACCGTGCGCGACTGCTACGCGATGCTCGGTTCCGTGCACGCGCGGTGGACGCCGCTGCCGGGCCGGTTCAAGGACTACATCGCGACGCCGAAGTTCAACCTGTACCAGTCGCTGCACACCACCGTCCTGGGGCCGCAGGGTCGCGCGGTCGAGATCCAGATCCGCACGCACGAGATGCACCAGCGGGCCGAGTTCGGTGTCGCCGCCCACTGGAAGTACAAGCAGCGCGCGGCCGGCCGTGACGTCGACTCCTCGTCGGCGACCGACCAGGACATGGCGTGGCTGGCGCACATCACCGACTGGCAGGCCGAGACGAGCGACCCGGGGGAGTTCCTCGACTCGCTCCGGTACGAGATCGGTGCGAAGGAGACCTACGTCTTCACGCCCCAGGGCAAGGTCATCGGGCTGCCGTCCGGTGCGACCCCCGTCGACTTCGCGTACGCCGTGCACACCGAGATCGGCCACCGCACGATGGGCGCCAAGGTCAACGGGCGTCTCGTGCCCCTCGAGAGCGCCCTGTCGAGCGGCGACGTCGTCGAGATCTTCACCTCGAAGAACCCCGACTCCGGCCCCAGCCAGGACTGGCTGACCTTCGTCCGGAGCCCACGCGCCCGGAACAAGATCAAGCAGTGGTTCACCAAGGAACGCCGTGAAGAGGCGATCGAGCAGGGCCGCGACGCGATCGCGCGGGCGATGCGGAAGCAGAACCTGCCGCTCCAGCGCATCATGAGCCAGGACTCGATCTCCGAGGTCGCGTCGTCGATGCGCTACGACGACATCTCCGCGCTGTACGCGGCCGTCGGCGAGGGGCACGTCTCCACGCAGTCGGTGATCGAGAAGGTCCTCGGGAACGTCCAGACCGAGACCGAGACGGAAGAGCCGGAGCTCAGCTTCCCCCGCCAGGTCACGAGCCGGCAGCTGCGCAACAGCGACAGCGGCGTCCTCGTGCGTGGCGCGCCGGACATCCTCGTGAAGCTCGCGAAGTGCTGCACGCCGGTCCCGGGCGACCAGATCGTCGGGTTCATCACCCGCGGCCAGGGCGTCTCGGTGCACCAGGCCTCGTGCACGAACGTCAAGTCGCTCATGAACGAGCCCGACCGGATGATCGAGGTCGAGTGGGCGCCGTCCTCGAAGTCGGTGTTCCTCGTGCAGATCCAGATCGAGGCGCTCGATCGGTCGGGGCTCCTCAGCGACGTGACCCGGGTGCTGACGGACCACCACGTGAACATCCTGTCCGCGACGGTCTCGACGTCGTCCGACCGGCTCGCGCTGAGCCGCTTCGTGTTCGAGATGGGTGACACGACCCACCTGGACCGTGTGCTCAACGCGGTGCGACGGATCGACGCGGTCTACGACGTCTACCGGGTCAGCGCGGGCTGACCGGACTCCAGGACCGCCCGCAACCGCCGCTCCGCCTGCCGAGCCATCGGGATCGTCCCGAGCGTCGCGAGGGACCCGGCGACCGCGTCGACCGACACCGCACCGATCGCCAGGAGCCCGACCACCGCCGCGGCGTCCGACGGGTCGAACCCACCGGGCCGGTCCCCGGGGCTGCGCAGCAGGTCCACGACCGTGCGCAGCGGTGTGGTGACGCGGAGGCTACCGAGGACGATGACGTCCTCGTCCGTGATCACGACCTCGCGGACGCGCAGCGCGCCGTCGACGTGCACGCGGACCCGGAGCGGGACACAGGCCTCGAGCGGGATCGGTGCACGCGAGACGGCACCCCAGACCCACGCGGCAGTCCGGGTGCTCGCGATGAGGCGGGCGTCACGGAGTGCCCAGGCCGCGGCTGCCGCCCGGAGCGCCGGGGTCTGCGGTTCGGCGGGAGAGGCCCAGCACGCCCCGACGGCCACGAGCTCGCCGGCGAGCACCGCTGCGCGCAGCTCGGCCTCGGGCCAGTCGTCGCTCGTCAGCAGCCGGGTTCGGGACACCCGGACATCCTGCCCGACGCGCACTGCGCGTCGACGCGCCCTGTGGAGAGCGACGGACGTGCGGCCGCGACGTGACCACCTGTGGGCCAGGAGGCGCGGGTCGGCCCCGCACCGCGCCTCCCGTCCGTCAGCACGTGCCGTCGAGCGCCGACGTCGTCAGCGCAGCACGTCGGCCCGGTGCACGAGCGCTGCGGCGCCGATGAGGGGACCGTCCTGCGACAGCCCCGTCGGGACGATCCGCACCTTGGTCACGAAGCCGAACTCGACCCGCTCCGCCACCGCCTCGCGCGCGTACTCGAAGAGGTCGGGCGTGACGTGCGAGAACCCGCCGCCGATGGCCACGACCTCGAGGTCGACGAGGCTCGTGGCCGCCGCGATGGCCTGCCCGAGGGCGCGACCGCTGCGCTTGACGGCCGCGACCGCGATCTCGTCGCCCGCCGCGTAGGCCGCCGAGAGCTCCTCGCCGGTGCTGCCCGTGAACCCCTGCCGCTGCGCCCACGCGACGGTCTTCGGGCCGCTGGCGATCGCCTCGAGGCAGCCGGTGCCGCCGCACGCGCAGTGGTCGTCGAAGCCGCCGCACTCGACGTGGCCGATGTGCCCGGCGTTGCCCGTCGGGCCGCTGACGGTCCGGCCGTGCAGGATCAGGCCGCCGCCGACGCCGGTGGACACGATCATGCCCATCACGTGGTCGGAGCCCTGCGCCGCGCCGACCCAGTGCTCGGCGAGCGTGATCGCCAGGCCGTCCATGCGGAGCGTGACCGGGACGCCGGCGGGGACGTGCGCGGCGACGCGGTCCCGGAGCGGGTACCCGCGCCAGACCGGCATGTTGAGCGGGGAGACGAGTCCGTGCTCCTCGTCGACCGGACCGGCCGAGCCGATGCCGACACCGACGAGCGTGGCGTCCGTCGGCAGCGCGGCGAGGGCGGCCGTCACGACCTCGTCGACCGCGGCCTGCAGCTCGTCGGACGTCCGGCCGGGGCCGGTCGGGCTGCGGAACCGCGTGGCGGGGAGGACGACGCCGGCGTCGGTGACGAGGGCCGCCTCGACCTTCGTGCCGCCGAGGTCGACGGCGAGGGCGAGGGGGGTGGACTGGGTCGTGGACATGCGCGCTCCGATGCGGCGGTCTGGAGGCGCGGTGCCGGTCCCGCACGCGTCGTCGCGTCCGGTGGGCGCCGGCCCCTGGTGGTGGGTCGGGTGGTGCTGGAGGTCGCGGGGGCTCGCGCCCCGGACCGTCAGTAGGACGTGGTGTCGTCGCCGACGGCCGACGCGGTGCCGGTCTCGGCGCGGTGCGCGACCTCGTCGAGGATGCGTGCCGAGGCGCTCGTGCCGATGCGGTCCGCGCCGGCCTCTACCATCTCGAGCAGCGTGTCGAGCCCGCGGACGCCGCCGGAGGCCTTCACGCCGGTGTCAGGGCCGACCGTGGCGCGCATGAGGGCGATGTGCTCCGCGGTGGCGCCGCCGCCGGCGAACCCGGTGGAGGTCTTCACGAAGGCGGCACCGGCGGACCGTGCGGCACGCGATGCGGCGACGATCTCGTCGTCGGTGAGGAAGGCGGTCTCGAGGATGACCTTGACGACGGTGCTGCCCGCGGCGTCGACCACGGCGCGGACGTCGGCCTCGACGCGCTCCCAGTCGCCGGACTTCGCGGCGCCGATGTTCTGCACCATGTCGAGCTCGAACGCACCGTCGGCGAGGGCCTGCAGCGACTCGGCGACCTTGGCCGCGGTGGACGTGGTGCCGTGCGGGAACCCGATGACCGTGCCGACGCCGACCCCGGTGCCGGTCAGGCGCTCGACGGCGTGCGCGACGTCGCTCGGGCGGACGCACACGCTGAACACGCGGTACGCGGCGGCCTCGTCGAGCTGGGCGTCGACGTCCGAACGCGTGAGTTCGGGCTTGAGGATCGCGTGGTCGATGAGACCACGGACGGCATCGGCGGTGACGGAGAACGCTGCTTTGTCCACCCGGCAAGCCTACCCGGAGCCGAGCCGCGTACCGTGCCCCGCATGCGCGTCCTCGTCACCGGGGCCACCGGCTACATCGGCGGTCGTCTCGTCCCACGTCTCCTCGAAGCCGGTCACACCGTCCGCGTCTTCGTCCGCACGCCCCGGAAGCTGCAGGACGTCCCCTGGCACGACGACGTCGAGATCACCGCCGGCGACCTGCAGGACGCCGACGCCGTGCGCCGGGCCGTCGCCGACATCGAGGCCGTCTACTACCTCGCCCACGCGATGGGTGCGGACGGCGACTTCGAGCGGGCCGAGCGGGACGCCGCCGAGACCATGGCGCGCGAGGCCTCGGCCGCCGGCGTGCGGCGGTTCGTGTACCTCGGCGGCCTGCACCCCGACGGCGAACTCTCGAAGCACCTCCGCAGCCGCAAGGAGGTCGGGGACGTCCTGCTCCACTCCGGCGTCCCGACGATCGCGTACCAGGCCGGCGTGGTGATCGGGTCCGGGAGCACCTCGTTCGAGATGATCCGCCACGTCACCGACGTCCTGCCGTGGATGCCGGCGCCGCGGTGGGTCCGGAACCGCATCCAGCCGATCGCCGTCCGTGACGTCCTCTACTACCTCGTCAAGGCGCTCGACATCCCCGCCGACGTCAACCGCACGTTCGACATCGGCGGCCCGGACGTCCTCCGCTACGGGCAGATGCTCAACGGGTACGCCGTGGAGGCGAAGCTCCCGCAGCGCCCGATCTCGCCCCTGCCCGTCCTCACCCCGGGGCTCGCGGCGCACTGGTTCAACATCGTGACGCCGATCCCGCGGAAGCTCGCCAAGCCGATCATCGAGTCGCTCCAGTTCGAGTGCGTCCAGCGCGAGCACGACATCGACGACGTGGTGCCGCGGCCGGAGGGCGGGCTGACCGGGTACCGCCGCGCGGTCCGTCTCGCCCTGAGTCGCATGCGCACCGGCGAGGTCGAGACCAGCTGGCGGAACGCGACCCTCGCCGCCACGCCCGCGGACCCGCTGCCGAGCGACCCGGACTGGGCCGGCCACACCGTCTACGTCGACGACCGCAAGCGCCACTCGGCCGCATCGGCGGACGACGTCTGGCGGGTCGTCGAGTCGATCGGCGGCGAGAACGGGTGGTACTCGTTCCCGCTCGCCTGGGTGGCCCGCGGGTGGATGGACAAGCTCGCCGGGGGAGTCGGCCTGAACCGCGGTCGCCGCGACCAGAAGCGCCTCGAGCAGGGCGACGCCCTCGACTGGTGGCGCGTGGAGCGGCTCGAACGCGGGCGCTACCTGCGACTGCGCGCCGAGTTCAAGTCCCCGGGCCGCGCCTGGCTCGAGATGACCGTGACCCCCGCGGACGACGGCGGCAGCGACTACCGGCAGCGGGCGATCTACTTCCCGCAGGGGCTCGCCGGCCGCCTGTACTGGTACTCGATCCTGCCGTTCCACGGCGTGATCTTCCCCGGGATGGTCGAGCGCATCACGGCGGCCGCCGAGCGGGAGTCCGAGCACACCGAGTCGACGGGGCGGAACTGGACCCAGCAGAATGGGAACCCGGAACCCGCACACGAGGAGGCAGCATGACCGAGGAACGCACGAGCGTCCTGTTCCTGGGCGACAGCATCACCGAGCAGGGGTCGTGGGACGCCTGGCTGCCCGACGAGCGGACCGTCAACCAGGGCATCGGCGGTGACACGACCGACGGGGTCCTCGCACGCCTGGACGCCGTCGTGGCCGAGCAGCCCGAGGTCATCGTCCTGCTCATCGGCACGAACGACTTCGGCAACCACCGCAAGAGCGTCGAGCACGTCGTCCGCGGGGTCGAGTCCGTGCTCGTGACCCTCCGCCGCGAGCTCCCGGGCGTCCGCCTGCTCCTCGTCTCCATCCTGCCGCGGCAGGCGGAGTACACGGCGAAGATCGAGGAGGCGAACCGGCACCTCCGCCAGTTCGTCGCCACCTGCCACGCCCAGTACCTCGACGCGTGGCCGGCCCTCGCCGACGGCGACCACCTCGACGACCGGTTCACCGACGACGGCCTGCACCTCACCGAGGACGGCTACCGGGCCTACGTCGCCGAGCTCGTGCCCGCGCTCGAACGGATGCGCGAGCTCCCGCCGATGTCCCGGTCCATCCAGGCGATCGACCTCGACGGGGCCACCGCCTGATGGCAGGACGGAAGGGCCGACCACCGGCCGGATCGTCGCTGCACGGCGTGCCGGTGGGCGGGGCGGAGCCGACGCGGTCTGGCTCGGCGACTGGCCGGGGGGCAGGGCGCGAGCTGCCGCCGTTCACCCGGCCCGCCCTGGCCCCGTCGCTGATCGCGGCGATCGTGCTCCTCGCCTGCGTCGCGATCGTCGACTCGTCCGGCTTCGTGTTCGCCCGCTGGGGTGTCACCGTGCTCAGCCTCATCGTCCTCGTCTTCGCCGTGCGGGGGCGGACGTGGTGGGCGGCGCTCCTGATGGCCGCGATCGCCGTCTGCTGGAACCCGCTCGCGGTCGTGCCGATCCCCGGCGAGGTGTGGGCGGCACTGCAGCTCGTCGCGGCCGCCCTGTTCATCGTCGTCGGCATCGTCGTGAAGGTGCCGCGCGAGGCGGAGGCGAGCAGCGCCTCCAGGCCCTAGCCCGGGCGACCGACGAGCGGACCGAGCGTCCGCGCGGACGGTAGGATGAGTCGCCGGGCAAACGGGTCCGGCGCACTGATCCGAAGGGTGTGGATGAGCAACGAGACCGAGCCGGTGACCGAGAGTCCTCTGCTGAACCCTCGACCGTCCTCCGGCGGTCTCGAACGTCCCGACGTCGTCGTGCGGAAGGGACGCCTGACGCTCGTCAACGGGCACCTGACGCCGCAGCAGTCGATGATCGAGGACCTCCTGTTCCTCGACGACGCCCTCACCGCCGGTGACGTCGACCACCTGCTCATCCGCGGCAACGACCAGCGGCCGGTGATCGCCCTCGACGAGCGCGACCGGCAGCGGGCGGAGAGCGCCGTGATGGCCGCCGCCGCGAACGAGCCCTTCTACGCGAAGCCCCCGGGGAAGCCCGCGGTGCTCGTCATCGACGACGGCCTCGGCTCCGTCGACGAGCCCGTCCTGCGCGTGTTCCGGCCGCGCCTCGAGCCGCTCGGACGCCTGCGCTACGGCGCCGAGACGAGTGTGCAGCTCGAGTTCTGGCGGGTCACCGACACCGAGGTCCTCGCGCCCGTCGAGAACGCCCTGATGCGCCGCAGCCTGCCCGTCGACGAGTTCGTGCTCGTCGACATCGAGCGGTACGGCCGCACCTGGCGCACGGTCGAGCACATGTTCGACGACCACGTGTCCGACATCCGGTTCCCGATCGACATCGTGTTCTCGTGGGTCGACGGCAACGCCATCGAGTACCAGCGGGCACGACAGGCAGCGCAGTCCGGTGCGGTCCTGGGCGAGGGCGACGACGCCCCCGCCCGCTTCCGCCAGATCGACGAGCTGAAGTACGCGCTCCGATCGGTGCACACGTTCGCGCCGTGGATCCGGCAGATCTACATCGCCACGGACTCCCCGGCGCCCGCCTGGCTCGCCGACCACCCCAAGGTGCGCATCGTCCGCTCCGAGGAGTTCTTCGCCGACCCCTCCGTCCTGCCGACGCACAACTCGCAGGCCGTCGAGTCGCAGCTGCACCACATCCCGGGCATCAGCGAGCACTTCATCTACTCGAACGACGACATGTTCTTCGGCCGCCTGGTCGACCCCTCGGTGTTCTTCAGCCCGGGCTCGGTGACGAAGTTCATCCTCGCGACGACGCGGATCGGCCTCGGGTCGAACAACCCGGCACGCAGCGGGTTCGAGAACTCCGCCCGGGTCAACCGCCGACTGCTTCAGCAGCGGTTCGGTGCGGTGACGACCCGGCACCTCGAGCACGCGCCGACCCCGCTGCGCGCCTCGATCATGACCGAGATGGAGCACGAGTTTGCGGACGAGTTCGCGGCCACCGCGGCCTCACGGTTCCGTGCTGCCGAGAACATCTCGGTGACGAACTCGCTGTACCACTACTACTCGCTGCTGACCGGCCGGGCGATCGTGCAGGAGAACGCCGAGGTGCGGTACATCGACACGACGATGCAGTCCGGTCTGCGGGCGCTCGGCGACCTGCTCAAGAAGCGGAACGCGGACTTCTTCTGCCTGAACGACGGGAGCTTCCCCGAGGTCAGCGACGAGGAGCGGACGCAGCGGGTGACGGACTTCCTCGAGAAGTACTTCCCGTTCCCCGCGCCGTGGGAGCGCCCCGCGGGCTGAGGCCGGGCGCGCGGGCGAGGGCCCCGCGCCGGCGCATGGTGAGCAGAAATGGTCGGGTCCACAGCGCCGACCCGACCATTCCTGCTCACGAAGTGCGGCGGCCTACCGGTGGACGGGGGAGACCGGCACGGAGTCGAGCGTGAACACCGGGATGCTCGACGTCACCGGCGCGGGCTCCGCAGCCGCCGGGATCGTCACGCCGGCCGCTGCGAGCCGAGCCTCGGTCTGGGCGGACGACACCGGCTCGCCGACCGTGGCGTAGTGCCCGATCGGTACGACCGAGTGCACCACGTTGTGGCCGTAGACGTGCACGAGGTTGAACGACTGGGCGCCGTCCTGCCCTCGGGTGCCGCCCTGGTACTCGGTGAGGTCCTGCGTGTAGCACGTGGCACTCGCCACCGACACGGGGATGCCCGCGAAGACGGCACTCGTCGAGTAGTGCAGGTGGCCGGCGATGATGGCGATGACGTCGCTGCCTTCGACGACCTCGGCCAGGGCGTCCTGGTCGCGGAGCTCGACGAGGACGGCGAGGTCCTGCACGCTCGGCACCGGCGGGTGGTGCATCGCCAGGATGGTGCCGTGCGGCGCCTGCTCCGACAGGACCTCGGCCAGCCAGTCGAGCTGCTCGGGGGAGACCTCGCCATGGTGGGCGCCGGGCACGCTCGTGTCGAGGGTGATCACCCGGAGGCCGTTGACGTCGTAGACGAAGTCGACCGGACGGTCGGTCGGCTGGAGCCCGAACAGCTCCTGCCGGAAGGCACCGCGTTCGTCGTGGTTGCCCATCGCCCAGATGACCTGTGCACCGATCCGCCGCGCGGCCGGCTCGACGATGTCGCGGATGCGGGCGTACGCGCCGGGTTCGCCCTTGTCGGCGACGTCGCCCGTGACGACGATGGCCTCGGGACGCGTCCCCGACGACTCGATGTCGGCGATGATCTGGCCGAGCCGCGCAGCTGAGTCGACGTCACCGTAGAGGTCGCCGTCGCCCGCCACGAGATGGGTGTCGCTGAGGTGGAGCAGGAAGTGGTTCGGCCTGGGGTGTTCGGCCGTCCGGCTGTCCATCGGGGTCTCATTCCGTTGGTCGGGTGCGTGGTGCAACACAGTGCCACACCGTCCTGGACGAGTCCAGCACGTGTCGGTGAATCGAACGTGAACGCGGCACGGCGTGTTCCCGCACGCACGACGAAACCCCCGCCACCGAGGTGACGGGGGTTCCGGTGCGCGGGGTGCCTAGTGCTTCGACTCGACCGCGGGCGCTTCGTGTCCGGCTTCGAGGTCCGGGCCGTGGTGCGCAGCGTGCGCAGCCTCGAGCTCGGCCTTGGACACCGGGGTGATCCGGTCCTCGAAGAAGAAGCGCGACATGCTGGCGCGGGCCTTCTGCAGGCTCGAGATCTTGCCTCGGGCGTTCGGACGGATCATGAGCGGCTTGTACTCGTTGAACTGCAGGAGCTTCCAACGCTCGTACTCGTCGAGCTGCTCGTGCACCTCGATGTACTCGCCGTGGGGGAGTCGCACGATGCGTCCGGACTCGTACCCGTGCAGGACGATCTCGCGGTCCTTCTTCTGCAGGGCGAGGCACACGCGCTTCGTGATCCAGAAGGCGACGAACGGGCCGAGGACCGTCGTGGCCTGGATCACGTGGATGACGTGGTCGATCGACACGTAGAAGTGGGTCGCGATGATGTCCGACGACGCGGCGGCCCAGAGGCTCGCGTAGAGCGTGATGCCGGCGGCACCGAACGCCGTGCGGGTCGGGGCGTTGCGCGGGCGGTCGAGGATGTGGTGCTCACGCTTGTCGCCGGTGACCCAACCCTCGATGAAGGGGTAGATGAAGATGGCGAGGATGAGGAACACCAGCACCGCGATCGGCACGAGGATGTTGAACGACACCGTGTAGCCGAACCACACGACCTCCCAGTGCGGCGGAACCAGACGGAGCGCGCCGTCGGCGAAGCCGATGTACCAGTCGGGCTGGGTACCGGCGGACACCGGGGAGGGGTCGTACGGGCCGTAGTTCCAGATCGGGTTGATCGTGAACAGCGACGCGATGAGGGCGAGGATGCCCGCGACGATGAAGAAGAACCCACCGGCCTTCGCCGCGAACGCCGGGAGGATCGGCACGCCGACGACGTTCTCGTTCGTCTTGCCGGGGCCGGCGAACTGCGTGTGCTTGTTGATGACGACCAGCACGAGGTGGACGCCGAGCACCGCGACGAGGATCGCCGGGAGCAGCAGGATGTGCAGCGTGTAGAGGCGGCCGACGATGTCGGTGCCCGGGAACTCGCCACCGAAGAGCAGGTAGGCGATCCAGACGCCGATGACCGGCACACCCTCGATCATGCCGACGATGATCCGCAGACCGTTGCCGGAGAGCAGGTCGTCGGGGAGCGAGTAGCCCGTGAAGCCCTCGGCCATGGCCAGGACCCACAGGATGAAGCCGAACACCCAGTTGAGCTCACGCGGCTTGCGGAAGGCACCGGTGAAGAACACGCGGGCCATGTGCAGCATGATCGAGGCCACGAACAGCAGGGCCGCCCAGTGGTGGATCTGCCGGACGAAGAGCCCGCCGCGGATGTCGAACGAGATGTTGAGCGTCGACTGCAGTGCGGTCGACATCTCGATGCCCTTCAGCGGGACGTACGAGCCGTGGTAGACCACCTCGGCCATGGACGCCTGGAAGAAGAACGTGAGGAAGGTACCGGACAGCAGGACGACGACGAAGCTGTAGAGCGCCACCTCGCCGAGCATGAAGCTCCAGTGGTCGGGGAAGATCTTGCGCCCGACCTCCTTCACGAGGCCCGAGATGCTCGTGCGCTCGTCGATGTAGTTGGCGACCCCGCCGATGATGCGGGATCCGCGCTCCGGTGCCGGCTTGGTGGTCGACGACGCAGGTGCGTTGGTGGTCGTGCTGCTCATCAGCGTTCACGCTCCCAGAAGGACGGGCCGACGGGCTCGTGGAAGTCGCTCTGCGCAACCAGGTAGCCGTCGTCGTCGATCGCGATCGGAAGTTGGGGGAGGGGGCGTGCCGCCGGCCCGAAGATGACCTCGCAGTTGTTCGAGACATCGAAGGTCGACTGGTGGCACGGGCAGAGCAGGTGGTGCGTCTGCTGTTCGTACAGGGCGACCGGGCATCCGACGTGGGTGCAGATCTTCGAGTACGCGACGATGCCGTCGTAGCCCCAGTTCTCGTGGCCCTTGGAGGGGTTGAGGTCCTTGGGGTCGAGGCGCATGAGGAGGACGGAGGCCTTGGCCTTCTCCTCGAGCATGTCCTCCTTGTCGAGCATGCCGTCCGGGATGACGTGGAACACCGAACCGATGGTCACGTCGGACGCCTTGATCGGCAGACCCGTCGGGTCCTTCGTCAGGCGCGTGCCCTTCGCCCACATGGTGTGGCGGAGGAGTTCGTTCGGGTCGGCCGCGGGCGCGAGGTCGCGCACGAGGACGATGCCCGGGAGGGGGAAGGCCGCCAGGGCGCCGATCATCGAGTTGCGGATCAGCTTGCGACGGCTGAAGCCGGACTCCTTGTCGGCGAGCTGGAACGCCTCGACCGCCTTGGCACGGGTCGCGTCGGTGCCGCGGGTGCCGTGGCGGAGCTCGGTGATCTCGCGGTCCACCACGAGCGACTTCGACCAGTACACGGCGCCGAGGCCCAGCGCGAGCAGGGCGAGGGCGATCGAGAGGCCGAGCCAGAGGTTGGCGGTCCGGACGGTCCCGAAGTCGTCGGAGTCGATCGGGAAGGCGACGTAGGCCGCGATCGCGAGGACACTGCCCACGATCGACAGGTAGAAGAACGTGGCGACCTGACGCTCGGCCAGGCGCTGCTTCTTCGGGTCGACGTCGGTGCGGCGTGCGCGGTGCGGCGGCTCGCCCGGGTTCTCGAACGGGTCCGTCGGCAGGACCGCGATCCCGGCCGAGGTGGTGGTCGTGCCGTGCTTCTCGACAGCCGAGGACGAGTTCAGTGCCTCGTCGTCGTGCTCTGCCATGGTGTTCCCTTCAGTGTCGTTCGACACGGACGATCAGTTGGACTTCGCGGTCAGCCAGACGGTCATCGCGACGACCGCGCCGAGTCCGAAGATCCAGATGAACAGACCCTCTGCCACCGGGCCGAGGGAGCCGAGTGCGAACCCGCCGGGCGACTTGTTGTCCTGCACGTACTTGAGGTACGTGATGATGTCGGCCTTCTGCTCGGGGGTGAGGTTCAGGTCGTTGAACACCGGCATGTTCTGCGGGCCAGTGACCATGGCCTCGTAGATGTGCTTGCCGGACACCGACTGCAGGTTCGGCGCGTACTTGCCCTCGGTCAGGGCACCACCGGCGCCGGCCACGTTGTGGCACATGGCGCAGTTGATGCGGAAGAGCTCCGCACCTTCGGCGGCGTCGCCGTCCTCGCCGTTGGTCAGGCTCTCGGAGGGGACCGCCGGGCCGGGGCCGAGCGACGCGACGTACTCGGCGAGTGCGTCGATCTGCTCGTCCGTGAACTGCGCGGGCTTCTCTTCGGCCTGGGGACCCTGGGCGGCCATCGGCATGCGGCCGGTGCCGACCTGGAAGTCGACCGACGCGGCACCGACACCGATGAGGGACGGACCCTCACTGGTGCCCTGCGCGGAGAGGCCGTGGCAGGTGGCGCAGTTCGAGGCGAAGAGCTTCTGGCCCTCGTTCACCTTCGACTGACTCGAGGCCGCCACGGTGCTCGTGCTGTCGTCGGCGTTCGCCGTGGAGCTGAACAGCGCGTACGCACCGCCGGTGGTCATGAGACCGACGACGATGAGCGACACGGTCGCCATCGGTGAACGGCGGCCCTTCTTGGACTTGGTTCTGTTGAACATGCGGTGGGGGCTATCCAGTTCCTACTTGAGAAGGTAGATGACGGCGAAGAGGCCGATCCAGACGACGTCGACGAAGTGCCAGTAGTACGACACGACGATCGCGGTGGTCGCTTCCTTGTGACCGAAGTTCTTGGCGGCGAACCCGCGGCCGAGCGTCAGCAGGAAGGCGATGAGGCCACCCGTGACGTGCAGACCGTGGAACCCGGTGGTCATGTAGAAGGCCGAACCGTAGGCGCTGGAGGAGAGCGTCACGCCCTCGTGCCAGAGGTTCGCGTACTCGAAGATCTGGCCGCAGACGAAGATCGCGCCCATGCAGTACGTGACGAAGAACCACTCCGTCATGCCCCAGTCCTTGGGGTTCCAGCTCGTCCGGTGCACCTGGAAGCGCTCGGCCGCGAAGACCGCGAACTGGCAGGCGAAGCTGGACAGCACCAGGATGATCGTGTTCACCGAGGCGAAGGGCACCTCGAGCTTGGCGGTCTCGGTCGCCCAGAGTTCGGGCGAGGTGCTGCGCAACGTGAAGTAGATCGCGAACAGGCCGGCGAAGAACATGACCTCGCTGCCCAGCCACACGATCGTCCCCACGGCAACGGCGTTCGGCCTGTTCAGGACCGGACCGCTGGCGGATCTGGAGAGAGGGGTGCTAGTCACAGACTCCATTATGGCCGAAACCACGGACAGTGTTTTCGCAGCCAACTGGCGGGTCTCTCGAATTCACTACGATCAGAGCATGCTCGACGCTCTCACCTGGCCTGCCGTGATCAGCGCGCTCATGGCGCGCGAAGACCTGACGATCAGCCAGTCCACATGGGCCATGCAGGAGATCGTGGCAGGTCGGGCCACCCCGGCGCAGATCGCCGCCTTCGTCGTGGCCCTCCGCGCCAAGGGCGAGACCGTCGACGAGGTCGTCGGTTTCCGCGACGCGATCCTCGACGCGGCCGTCCCGCTCGACGTCGACCCGATGGCGCTCGACATCGTGGGCACCGGCGGCGACGTCGTCGGCACGGTGAACGTCTCGACGATGAGCGCGATCGTGATCGCCGCCGCGGGTGTCCCCGTCGTGAAGCACGGCAACAAGGCGAGCTCCTCGAAGTCCGGGTCGAGCGACGTCCTCGCCGCACTCGGACTCGACCTGACGATGGACGCCGCGCGTGTCGCGGACACGTTCCGGCGTGTCGGACTGACCTTCGCGTTCGCGAGCGCCTTCCACCCCGGGTTCGCGCACGCCGGACCCGTCCGCCGCGAGATCGGCGTCCCGACGGTGTTCAACTTCCTCGGTCCGCTCGTCAACCCCGCACGGTGCGAGGCGAACGCCGTGGGCGTGGCGCAGCTCGAGCTCGTCCCGATCATCACGGGCGTGTTCCAGACCCGCGGGGCGACCGCACTCGTGTTCCGCGGCGACGACGGCCTCGACGAGCTCACGACGACCGGGCACAGCCACATCTGGGAGGTCACCGGCGGCCGCGTCACCGAGCACGACCTCGACCCGCGCGACCTCGGGATCGCCCGGGCCCGGATCGAGGACCTGCTCGGCGGCGACCCGGAGCACAACGCCGCCGTGGTGCACCGCGTCCTCGCGGGGGAGACCGGTCCGGTGCGCGACATCGTCCTGCTCAACGCCGCCGCCGGCCTGGTGTCCTTCCGCCTGGCGGAGGACCCGGCCGAGGTCGACCGCCCGATCCTGCAGCGCTTCCGCGAGCAGCTGGTCGTCGCGGCCGACGCGATCGACTCGGGCGCCGCCGCGCGCAAGCTGGCCGACTGGGTGGGCGCGACCCCCGTCGCGTGAGCGCAGACGCAACACAGCGGAGGGGGGCGGGGGGGGGGCCCCGCCCCCGCGCCTCCAGGCAGTCACCTCAGGACAGGACTACTGGACGTCCTCGTCGACCCAGTCGAACGTCTTCGTGACGGCCTTCTTCCAGAGGCGCAGGGTGCGCTCGCGCTCGGCTTCGTCGAGCTGCGGCTCCCAGCGCTTGTCCTCCTGCCAGTTGGCACGGAGCTCGTCGAGGTTCGCCCAGAACCCGACCGCGAGCCCGGCCGCGTAGGCCGCGCCGAGCGCCGTCGTCTCCGCGACGACCGGACGGACCACCGGCACGTTCAGGATGTCCGCCTGGAACTGCATGAGCGCGTCGTTGGCGGTCATGCCGCCGTCGACCTTGAGCTCGGTGAGGTCCACACCGGAGTCCGCGTTGACGGCGTCGAGGACCTCGCGGGTCTGCAGCGCCGTCGCCTCGAGGGCGGCACGAGCGATGTGGCCCTTGTTCACGTAGCGGGTGAGGCCGACGATCGCACCGCGGGCATCCGGACGCCAGTACGGCGCGAAGAGCCCCGAGAACGCCGGGACGAAGTAGACGCCGCCGTTGTCCTCGACGGTCTTGGCGAGGGCCTCGACCTCCGGGGCGCTGCCGATCAGGCCGAGGTTGTCGCGGAGCCACTGGATGAGCGAGCCCGTGACGGCGATCGACCCCTCGAGCGCGTAGTGCGTCTCCTGGTCGCCGAGCTTGTAGCCGACGGTCGTGAGCAGCCCGTTCTCCGAGCGGACGATCTCCGTGCCCGTGTTGAAGATGAGGAAGTTGCCCGTGCCGTAGGTGTTCTTCGACTCGCCCTGGTCGAACGCCGCCTGGCCGAACGTCGCGGCCTGCTGGTCGCCGAGGATGCCGGCGATCGGGACCTCGCGCAGGAGGTTCGAGGACTCGACGTGGCCGTAGACCTCGGAGGAGCTGACGATCTCGGGGAGCATCGACTTCGGCACACCGAAGTCGGCGAGGATGTCGTCGCGCCACTCGAGCGTCTCGAGGTCCATGAAGAGCGTGCGGGACGCGTTCGTGACGTCGGTCTTGTGGACGCCGCCGTCGACGCCACCGGTCAGGTTCCAGAGGACCCAGGTGTCGGTGGTGCCGAAGAGCAGGTCGCCCGCCTCGGCCTTCTCGCGCGCACCCTCGACGTTCTCGAGGATCCAGACGATCTTGGTACCGGCGAAGTACGTCGCCAGCGGCAGACCGACGACCGACTTGTAGCGGTCGGTGTCGCCGTCGGCGAGCTTGTCGACGATCGACTGCGTGCGGGTGTCCTGCCAGACGATCGCGTTGTAGACCGGCTTGCCGGTGTTCTTGTCCCAGACCACCGCGGTCTCGCGCTGGTTGGTGATGCCGACCGCCGCGACGTCGTGGCGGGTGATGTCGGCACGGGACAGGGCCTGGCCGATGACCTCACGGGTGTTGTCCCAGATCTCCGACGGGTCGTGCTCGACCCACCCGGCACGCGGGAAGATCTGCTCGTGCTCCTTCTGTCCGACGGACACGATCGAGCCGGAGTGGTCGAAGACGATCGCTCGGGTGGAGGTCGTGCCCTGGTCGATGGCGACGATGTAGTCGGCCATTGGTGCTCCTTACGCTGGTGCTCGGGTGGGTGTGGTGCAGACGATCAAGAAACGATCGGCAGCAGGAAGGTGGAGAGGCCGGCCGCGAGGGCGCCACCGACGAGGGGGCCGACGACGGGCACCCAGGCGTAGGCCCAGTCGCTCGAGCCCTTGCCCTTGATCGGCAGGAAGGCGTGCGCGATGCGCGGACCGAGGTCACGTGCCGGGTTGATGGCGTAGCCCGTCGGGCCACCGAGGCTGACGCCGATCGCGATCACGAGGAAGGCGACCGGGACGGCGCCGAGCTCCGCCGGGGTCTTGCCGTTGGTGAAGGCGAGCACGACGAAGACGAGCACGAAGGTGCCGATGATCTCGGTGACGACGTTCCAGCCGTACGAGCGGATCGCCGGACCGGTGGAGAAGACGCCGAGCTTCGCAGCCGCGTCGGGTTCCTCGTCGAAGTGCTGCTTGTAGGCCAGCCAGACGATGACCGCACCGATGATCGCACCGATCAGCTGGGCGAGCCAGTAGAGGAACATCTCACCGACGGTGATCTTGCCGAGGATGGCGAGCGCGAGGCTCACCGCCGGGTTGAGCTGGCCTCCGGAGCTGTACGACACGGTGACACCGGCGAAGACCGCGAAGCCCCAGCCGATCGTCACCATGAGGAAGCCGGCTCCGAAGCCCTTGGACTTCGTCAGCGAGACAGCGGCGACGACGCCGCCACCCAGGATGATGAGCATCGCCGTGCCGACGAGCTCGGAGAGGAAATTGACGCCGATGCCGTCCATCGGTGACCTCCAGTGCGTGAGGGTGGGGGTCCGGTGGTACAGCGCCGGCACTCCCCGTTGAGTGATTGGGGCCGAGCATACTGACGGGCATCGGCGGATGGCGATGCATTCGTGAGGGAAGTGCGCGATTGTGCACGAACGTGCATGCACGGTGTGCGCCCGCGCATCCGAGGCCGGTGGGCCGCCCCCGGGTCGGTGCACGAACGTGCACACCGGGGGAACGCTCGCCCGGGGCGGCGATGTACATTGAGGGCACTCCGGTCGACGACGGCGGTGCTGCCTCGCGATCGCCCGCACTCCGTGGAGGTCAGCATGAAGAAGCTCATCAACGATCCGCAGGCCGTGGTCGACGAGACCGTGCGCGGGTTCGCCCGTGCCCACGCCGGCCACGTCGTGCTGGTCGAGGACCCGATCCACATCCACCGCGCGGACGCCCCGGTGTCCGGCAAGGTCGGGATCGTCAGCGGCGGGGGCAGCGGACACGAGCCGCTGCACGCCGGGTTCGTCGGGTACGGCATGCTCGACGCCGCGGTGCCGGGGCCGGTGTTCACGAGTCCCACACCGGACCCGATCGTCGCCGCGACGAAGGCCGTCGACGGGGGAGCCGGCGTGCTCCACATCGTCAAGAACTACACCGGCGACGTCCTCAACTTCGAGACCGCCGCCGAACTCGCCGGCATGGACGACGTCCGGGTCGAGTCCGTAGTGGTCGACGACGACGTCGCCGTGCAGGACTCGCTCTACACGGCCGGCCGACGCGGGGTCGCCGGCACCGTCGTCGTCGAGAAGTGCGCGGGCGCCGCAGCCGAGCGAGGGGACGACCTCGACGCCGTCGCCGCCGTCGCCCGGCACGTGAACGACGTCACGCGCTCGATGGGGCTCGCACTCGCCTCCGGCACCGTCCCGCACGCCGGCGAGCCGTCGTTCACCCTCGCCGACGACGAGGTCGAGCTCGGCATCGGCATCCACGGCGAGCCCGGCCGCGAACGCATCCCGATGGCCCCGGCCGACGAGCTCGTGGACCGCGTGCTCGAACCGATCCTCACCGACCTCGCCGCTCCCGCCGGGTCGAAGCTCCTGCTCCTCGTGAACGGCATGGGCGGCACGCCCCTCTCCGAGCTCTACATCGCCTACCGACGCGCCGCCGAGGTCCTCACCGACCGCGGGTTCGACGTCACGCGTAGCCTGGTCGGCGACTACGTGACATCCCTCGAGATGCAGGGGTTCTCGCTCACCGTCACGGTGCTCGACGACGAACTCACCGCCCTCTGGGACGCACCGGTGGAGACCCCGGCACTGCGCTGGGGACGCTGAACCCACCGCACCACGACCCGGCCCGTGAACGGAGCCGGACGCAGGAAGGAACACGAATTGGCGCTCGACACCGCATGGGCCATCGACTGGGTCCGACGCACCGCCGCGACGATCGACGAGCACCGGGCCGAGCTCGTCACGCTCGACCGGGAGATCGGCGACGGCGACCACGGTGAGAACCTCGACCGCGGCTTCCGTGCCGTGCTCGAGGCCGTGGACGCTGGTTCGTTCGACACCCCCGGAGCCGTGCTCAAGGTCGTCGCGACGAAGCTCATCTCGACGGTCGGCGGTGCCGCGGGTCCGCTGTTCGGGACCGCGTACCTCAAGGCTGCACAGGCCGCCGGGGACGCCGCGGAGCTCGACGCCGACACGCTCGTCCAGGTGCTGACCGCTGCCCGTGACGGCATCGTGTCCCGGGGCAAGGCGGCCGTCGGCGACAAGACCATGGTCGACGCCTGGTCGCCCGCGGTCGACGCCGCCGGCGCCGCGGCCGCCGCCGGGGACAGCCCCGAGCAGGTGCTCGCCGCCGCCGCCGACGCGGCCGTCACCGGCGCGGAGTCGACCGACCCGCTGGTCGCCCACAAGGGCCGCGCGAGCTACCTCGGCGAACGTGCCGTCGGGCACCGCGACCCGGGCGCGCAGTCCACCGTGTACATCCTCCGCGCGGCCGTGGACGCCGCGTGACCGTCGGGATCCTGATCGTCTCGCACAGCGCGGCGATCGCGACCGGCACCGTCGAGCTCGCCCGGCAGATGGCGGCGGACGTCCCGCTCGTGGCCGCCGGTGGTACCGACGACGGCGGCATCGGCACCTCGTTCGAGGCCATCACGGCCGGCATCGAGGAACTCGGCGACGCCGAGGCAGTGGTCGTCCTGTGCGACCTCGGCTCCGCCTACCTGACCACCGACACGGCGCTCGACTTCCTCGACGACGACGTCCGGGCGCGCGTGCACGTCTCGCAGGCCCCGCTGGTCGAGGGCGCGGTCGCCGCGGCCGTCTCCGCACAGACCGGTGGCGACGTCGACGCGGTCCTGGCCGCTGCCGCGTCTGCCGCAGGCTCCGGGGCGGACGCGAGTGGCGCCTCCAGTCCGTCCGGCGACGGCCCAGGAGGCGCGGTGCCGGTCTCCGGGACCGGCACCGTCGACGACGTGGCCGCGTCCGAGACGGTGGAACTCGTGAACGAGAGCGGCCTGCACGCCCGGCCCGCCGCGGAGTTCGTGAAGACGGCCGCCAGGTTCGACGCCGAGGTCCGGGTCAACGGGGTGGACGCGAAGAGCCTGCTCGCGATCATGGCGCTCGCACTGCCCAGGGGGGCGTCGGTGACCATCGAGGGGACCGGAGCCGACGCGCAGGACGCGGTCGACGCGCTCGTGGCCCTCGTGCGGTCCGGCTTCGGCGAGTAGGGCGCTGCTCCTCCTGCGGGTCAGGTGATCGAGACGGTGCCGGCGAGGTCGAGGTCGGACGGTCCGCCGGTGACCCCGGCGTCGGCGAGCAGCGTGGCGCCGAACACCGCGCTCCAGAACGTCCGCGCGTCGCGTCCGACGCCGCTCCGGCTCGTCCAGCCGTGTTCGGTGACGACGCGCTCGAGGTAGCGCTCCGACTGCCGGAACAGCACCTGCAGGAGCAGTCGCACACGGTCGCGTTGCGCGGCGTCGTCGCCCGCGCTCGCGAGGGCCCGCACGACGAGCGGCGTCGACGGCATCGCGAGGGCGGTACGGGCGAGGACCTGCCGGAACGCCTCCGCGCTCGTGGCGCGACGCCCGGCTGCCTGCAACCGGGTCGTGTCGCGCAGGAACAGCGCGAAGGCGGCGTCGAGCACCAGCCGGTCCTTCGATCCGTAGTGGTGCGTGATCTGGTTCGGGTACACGCCCGCGGCCCGGGCGATCTCGCTCACGGTCACCGTCCGGTGTTCGGCCGGGCCGCCGGTCCCGCTGAGCAAGCCGGCGGTCGCGGCGAGGATCCGCGCCCGGGTCGCTGCCCCGCGCGGGGTGCCCGGGGCGTCGCTCGTGGTTGCCATGCCGGAATTGTACGTGGTACAACTCAACTTGTTCAACGTACAAGAAGGAGCCTCCCGTGCACATCTCCATCACCGGCTACGGAGCGGTCTCGCCGTTCGGCCACGGCGTCGACACGCTCTGGGACGCCCTGGTCGCCGGCCGCTCCGGCGTGCACGACCTCGACCGGACCGGCACGCACTGGGACCAGGTCCCGATCCGTGTCGGCGCCGCCGCCGCACTCGACGCGGACGGAGCACTCGGGCGGGTCCGGGCGAACCGGCTCGACCGCAGCCAGCAGCTCGCGCTCGTCGCGGCGGAGGAGGCCTGGGCGGACGCCGGCGCCCCGACGGTCGAGGGGGACCGGCTCGCCGTCGTCGTCGGCACCGGGATCGGGGGAGTGGAGACACTCCTCGACGCCCACGACGTGCTCGGCACCGCTGGCGCCCGTCGCGTGTCACCCCGCACCGTCCCGATGCTCATGGCGAACGCCGCGGCGGCGCAGATCAGCATCGCGTTCGGTGCACGGGCCGGGGCGTACACGACCGTGTCCGCCTGCGCCTCCGGGGCCGAGGCGATCGCGACGGCCGCGCGGTTGATCGTCACGGGGGAGGCCGACGTCGTCATCGCCGGTGGCACCGAGGCGGCCGTGACGCCGGTGACCATGGCGTCCTTCGCGCAGTCGCAGGCCCTCGCGAAGCCCGGCGACGACGACCCGACGACGCTCTCCCGCCCGTTCGACGCGTCCCGCCGCGGGTTCGTGCTCGGCGAGGGTGCCGGGTTCGTCGTGCTCGAGCGGGCCGACCACGCCGCTGCCCGCACCCAGCGTTCGCACGGGACCCTCGCCGGATGGGGCATCACCTCGGACGCGTTCCACATCACCGCGCCCCTGGCGGACGGGTCCGAGCAGGAGCGGGCGATGACCGCGGCGATCCGGATGGCCGGGTTGGCTGGCGACGACATCGACCACGTCAACGCGCACGCGACCAGCACGCCCGTCGGGGACGTCGGCGAAGCCGCTGCGATCGCTCGCGCCGTCGGCACCGGGGCCGTCGTGACCGCGCCGAAGGGGGCCATCGGGCACATGTTCGGGGCAGCCGGGGCCGTCGAGTCGATCCTGGCCGTGCGGGCGATCGAGACCGGGCTCGTGCCGGCGACGCTGAACCTGGAGCACCTCGACCCGGCGGTCGAGCTCGACGTGGTCGCCGGGTCCGCGCGGGAGGTGCCGATCCGGACGGCGCTGAACAACTCGTTCGGCTTCGGTGGGCAGAACGCGTCGCTGGTGTTCACCGCGGCGTGACCGGGCGCCCGGTCGGCAGGGTGCGGGCGTAGTCGACCGTGGGGTACGGCGTGAAGCCGAGTGACTCGTAGAGTGCTCGCGCCGGGGCGTGGAAGGCGTCCCCGCCCGTGCCGATGTGCACCACCTCGACCCCGCGGTCGCCGAGTGAGCGGAGGACGGTCGTGCACAGTGCCCGTGCGACTCCTCGTCGTCGGGCACGCGGGTGGACGGCGACCATCTCCAGCCGGCCGGACGCGCCGTTCGTGACGTGCCACCCGACGTACCCGAGTGGCCCGTCGTCGTCCTCCGCCAGCGTGATGAACCGGTCTTGGGCAGGGTCGAGCAGCGCGGGTACCTCGTGCCGGTAGTCGTCCTCCCAGTGCGCGTGGTCGTGTGCCGTGACCTCCGGGCGCAGTCGGACCAGGTCGCCGGCGAGGAGCGGGCGGAACGTCTCGATCGTCAGCTCGGTGAGCGCGGGCAGATCGTCGGGCGTGCAGGCGCGGATGTGCATGGTGTGCCTCTTCTCTGAGCAGTCTGAAGGCGCCACACCGTGCTCGGTGTGGCGGTACGTGACGGCGAGGCCGTCTCCTTCAGTGGCGGGTGCGCCAGCTCGCGAAGCAGTCCATGGCCACCACGCTACCCACCGTTTACACACCCGGTAGCGTCGCGGGCGTGAGCATCCCGGACTTCGACGTCGAGCCCGCCGTCGGCCCGCGGTTCTGGATGGTGGTGCTCGGCATCGTGAGCGCGATCACCGGCGTCCTCGCCCTGATCGGTTGGCCGCTGCCGATCGTCGCGAGCCGTGGCGGTTCCGACCAGCATGCCTTGGACCGGACCGTGCGTGGGGTGCAGGACTGGCTGGCACCCGACGGCTGGCGGTTGTCCGGAAGCTCGTGGATCTACGGGGCACTCGCGGTCGCGGCGTTGGCCGGGGTCCTCGTGCTGCTCCACCCGGCCTGGGCGGGTGCGCGCTCGCTGGTCGTCGTCGAGGGACCGGCTGGCGCGCTTCTGGTGATCGGCCCCGCCGCGCAGTGGGCGCTCGGGCTGCCGTGGTCGAACTACGGCGCCGGGTCGACGGGAGCGATCGCGCTCGGCACGGTGGTCGCGCTCGTCGTCGGCGTGGTGATCACCGCATTCCCGATGGCGGCGGGGAGGAGCGGCCGTCCCGAGGACGAGGTGAACCCACCGCCCCACGGCGTGCGGTGAGGTGGAGTGCTCCACCCGGGCTCGGTAGGGTCCACGCATGGCGCTGGTGCTGATGTGCGGTCTCTCGTTCTCGGGCAAGAGCACGCTGGCGGTCCGGTTGTCCGACGCGCTGGACGGAGTTCTGCTGGGCCTCGACCGGATCAACGAGGAGCGCGGCCTCGACGGCGGCCAGGGCATCCCCCCGGAGGAGTGGGCCACGACGAACGCCATCGCGCACGAGCGGGCGAACGAATCGCTCGTGTCCGGCCGCGACGTGATCGTGGACGACACGGGCTCTCCGCGATTCGTCCGAGATGCCTGGCGTGCCACCGCGGCCGCCGCCGGGGCACCGTTCGCCCTCGTCTGGGTGCGGATCGCCCCGGAGCTGCAACGGCGACGCGTCCTCGCGAACCGGACCGAGCCCACACGACCCGACGTCACCGACGCCGTGCTCGCCGAGCACGCCGCGAGCTTCGAACCGCCCGAGACGGAAGAGCCGGTGATCGTCGACGGTGCTCGTACGGCAGACGCGTCGACGGTCGCTGCCGTCGTCGACGCGATCAGGTCGCGGTAGCGGAAGGCGGCCGCGAGACGGCGGACCCCTCCCGCCATGACCAGGATACGGCCGGACCGGGGGCTTGCCGCAAGACCCCCGTCGTGCCCCACAATCGACCCTCGTGTCAACGCCGTACCCCGTCTTCGACCTCCCCGAACGCCTCGCCGACAAGGCCGATCCGGCCCTGATCGCCGACGACGAGCGGCACTTCGCCGCGATCGCCGCCACCCTCGACGCCTCGACCACGACGCTCACCCGACGCCTCGACGAGCTCCGCCGGACCCGAGCGGGCGGTGGGGAGTACACGGTGGAGCGGGATGCCGAGGTGCGCCGGGTCACCCGCGAGCTCACGGCTCTCCGGCGGTACGGCCTCGACCTGTGCATCGGGAGGATGGTGTTCGCCGACCGCCCAGAGCCGGTCTACGTCGGCCGCTCGGGGCTCACCGACGCGGACCTCGAGCGGCTGCTGGTCGACTGGCGCTCCGCGACCGCGGAACCGTTCTTCGCGGCGTCGCACGGCGATCCTCGTGGCCTGGTGAGCCGGCGACGCTACCGCTGGCAGCACGGTCGGATCGTGGACTACTGGGACGAGGCATTCACCGACGAGGGCCTGCTGCACACCGCGGCCCTGGACGACCAGTCGGCGTTCGTCGCGAGTCTCGGCACCAGCCGCAGCCCGCGGATGCGGGACGTGCTCGGGACGATCCAGTCCGACCAGGACGCCGTGATCCGCGCGGACTCCGCCGGAGCACTCGTGGTGGACGGCGGCCCGGGGACCGGCAAGACCGTCGTCGCGCTGCACCGGGCGGCGTACCTGCTCTACGCCGACCCTCGCGTGTCGCCGCGGCACGGCGGTGTGCTGTTCGTCGGGCCGACGCACGGGCACCTCGACTACGTCGGGGACGTGCTGCCGGCACTCGGCGAGGACGGGGTGCAGCTCGCGACCGTGACGGACCTGGTGCCCGAGGGCGCCGACGTCCCCGACGAGCCCGATGCGGACGTCGCGGCGATCAAGGCGGGTACGGCGCTGACCCGGGCGGTCGAGCGTGCGGTCCGCGGGTACGAGCAGCCGCCGGAGCGGACGGTCGTCGTCGAGACGGACTGGGCGGACGTGCCGATCACGCCCGACGACTGGGCCGACGCGTTCGACGCGGCGGACCCGGGCGACCCGCACAACGCCGCACGCTCCGACGTCTGGGAGGCGCTGCTCGAGATCGTGACCAACCGTCTGGCGGGAGCGGCCCCACCCAGGGCGATCCGCGCCTCCGTGGACGACAGCGACGTCCTGCGTGACACGTTCCGCCGGTCGTGGCCCGTGCTCGACCCGGACGGTGTCGTCGCGGACCTCCTCGCGGTGCCCGAGCACCTGGCGCGGTGCGCGCCCGACCTCACCGCAGCCGACCGCGCACGCCTGCACCGCCCGGACGCCCGCGCGTGGACCCGGCCCGACCTGCCCGTGCTCGACGCCGCCCGTCGGCGGATCGGTGACCCGGCCGCTCCGGCCCGGGAGCGTCGTGCTGCGGCCGCCAGGGCCGCCGAACGCGAGCGGATGGACCGGGTGATCGAGGACCTCGTCGCGAACGACGACTCCGAGCTGCAGCTCATGAGCATGCTGCGCGGTGCGGACGCGCGGAACAGCCTCGACGACGACGCGGTGACGGCGGCGCCGGACGTCGATGCCCTGGCGGGACCGTTCGCGCACGTCGTCGTCGACGAGGCCCAGGAGCTCACGGACGCGGAGTGGCTGATGCTGCTGCGGCGGTGCCCGGGCCGGAGCCTCACGGTCGTGGGGGACCGGACCCAGGCACGGGAGCCGTTCGCCGAGTCGTGGGAGGACCGGCTCGCCCGGATCGGGCTCCGGGACGTCCGGACCGCGCGCCTCCGGATCAACTACCGCACGCCGTCCGAGGTGATGGCGGTCGCCGAACCCGTCATCCGCGCAGCCGTGCCGGAGGCGAACGTGCCGACCTCGATCCGCGACTCCGGCGTGCCGGTGCAGTACGGGTCCGCCGACGAGCGGGACGTGGTCCTGGACGCGTGGGCCGCGGCGAGCGCCGACGGGATCGCGTGCGTGGTCGGCGACGCCGGGTACGCGGGGACGGACCGGATCCGTTCCCTCTCCCCGGAGGCGACGAAGGGTCTCGAGTTCGACCTCGTCGTCCTCGTGGACCCGGAGCGGTGGCGCCCGGTCGACCGGTACGTGGCGATGACCCGGGCGACCCAACGACTGGTCGTGCTCAGCTCGGCGTGAGTTCCTGCAGGCCGGTGACGCGCAGGAGGTCGAGCTTGGCGGCGTCCTCGGTGCCGGGGACGGCCGTGTAGACGACGATGCGGAGGTCCCCGCCCGGCACGCTCAGGACGTCGCAGTCGATCTCGATCGGGCCGACGGGGGAGTGCACGCGCTTGCGGCTCGCCCGGTGCTCGGCGACGCGTCCGGTGTCCCAGCGGCGCTCGAACTCGGGGGACTCGCGACGGAGGCGTGCCACGAGCTCGGCGAGGTCCCGGTCGGCGGGGTACCGTCCGACGGCGGCGCGGAGGTCGGCGGCGAGGTCGCTGGAGAACTCCTCCTGGTGCTCGTCGTCCCACTCGACCTCGTCGTGGCCGTGCATGAAGTGTCGCCACACGAGGTTCCGGTCGATGCCCGTGTACCGGGAGGGGTCACCGGTGAGCGCTGCCCAGAGGTCGTTCCACAGGACGATGTCGTGCGCGGCGGTGAACACGGCGAGGGGGACGTCGCCGAGGCGGTCGACGATGCGCTGCACGCCCGGGGTGACGTGCCGGGGGACGACCCGGCGCGACGGCGGCGCGGCCCCTGCGACGCGGCAGAGGTGGTCGCGTTCCTCCTCGGTGAGACGGAGCGCGGTGGCGAGTGCGCCGAGCAACTGCGGCGACGGGTTCGTCGCGCGTCCCTGCTCGAGGCGGACGACGTAGTCGACGCTCACCCCGGCGAGCGCAGCGAGCTCCTCGCGACGGAGACCCGGCGTCCGTCGACCGGGCCCGGCCGGCAGGCCGACCGCTTCGGGACGGACCCGGTCGCGCCAGGAACGCAGCACACTCGCGAACTCGCTCATGCCCACCATCCTCGACCCGCGCCTCCCGGCCTGCCTGGTACTGGTGGTCCCACTGTCGAGCGGTGCCTGGGGGACCCGGCCACGGAGGCGGAGGCTTGGCGCATGACAACGACACTCATCACCGGAGCCAACCGCAGTCTCGGGCTCGAGACCGTCCGTCGCCTCGTCGAGGCCGGGCACACCGTGTACGCCGGCATGCGCGATCCGGCCACGGGGGACGAGGCGCGTGCCCTCGGCGCGCACGTCGTCCAGCTGGACGTCACCGACCAGTCCTCGGTCGAGCGCGCGGTCGCCGGACTGCCCGGACTCGACGTGCTCGTGAACAACGCGGGCATCCTCGGGACGTCGTTCGGGGTCGACGACCTCGACGCCGCTGCGATCGGAGCCGTGCTCGACACGAACGTGACCGGCGTCGTGCGCGTGACGCAGGCGGCGCTGCCGCTGCTGCGGGAGTCGGCGAACCCGGTCATCGTGAACGTTGCCTCGGGTGTGGGCTTCCCGCGGTGGCTGACGACTCCGGGGCGGGACGAGTACCCGGTGCCGGCGGTGCCGTACGCGGCGTCGAAGGCGGCACTCATCGCCCTGACCGTGCAGTACGCGAAGAACCTGCCCGGGTTCCGGGTGAACGCGAGCGACCCCGGGTACACGGCGACGGAGTTCAACGGGTTCGGCGGGCACCAGACCGTGACCGAGGGGACGGACGCCACGGTGGCGCTGGCGACGATCGGCGCGGACGGCCCCACGGGGGAGTTCCACGACCGCGACGGGCGCGTCGCGTACTGAGGGGGGCGGGGCGGGGCGGGGCCCGCCCGCGGCCGCTTCGTGAGCAGAAGATGTCGGGTCGGACGGTCGGACCCGACACCTTCTGCTCACCAAGTGCGTCCCCACCGCGGGCGCGACGGCCTGGAGGCACGGCTCGCGTCCGACGGACGAGCTCGCTCGGTCTTGTGACCGGGTCGCAGAGCGCCCGGTTCAGTCGTGCACGTCGGCACCGAAACCCGGCCCTGGACGCATCATCCAGCCCGCTGCATCAGGGAGCGGGCGGAACCCGAACCGCTCGTACAAGCCGTGGGCGTCGGCGGTGAAGAGTGCGAACCGCTTCAGGCCGAGCGGCTCGACGGCCTCGGTGACTCCCTGCACGAGGGCGACACCGACACCGCGGCCTCGCGCCCCCGGGTCGACGAAGACGTCGGCGAGCCAGCCGAACGTCACACCGTCGGTGATCACACGGGCGTACCCGAGCTGCTGACCGCTGGTGTCGTCGTAGACGCCGAAGTTCCGGGAGCCGGCGATGATCGCGTCCTGCGTGGCACGGTCACGGCCCCGAGCCCAGTAGGACTCCTCGCTCAGCCAGCGGTGGACAAGGGGGACGTCGAGGTCGGCGGGGTCGGCGGAGAAGCGCAGTCCGTTCATACAGCCAGTGAAGCGGCGGCGGCGTCCGGGCCGCAACGGCCGATCCACGATCTGTGGACGGCGCTCACGCGGGGCACCGTCTGTCAGGATGGCCGGATGCGCGCAGTCCAGTACGACGAGTTCGGTTCCGTCCCCGCGGTCGTCGAGGTCCCGGACCCGGTCGCCCCGATCGACGGGGTGGTCGTCCGGGTCGCCGCGACCGGGGTCTGCCGGAGCGACTGGCACGCATGGAAGGGGCACGACGACTCGGTGCACCTGCCGCACGTCCCCGGGCACGAGTTCGCCGGCGTGGTGTCGTCCGTCGGGCCCGACGTCCGCGGGTTCGCCGTGGGGGACCGGGTGACCGCGCCGTTCGTCTTCGCGTGCGGCGAGTGCGAGCAGTGCCTGGACGGTGCGACGCAGGTGTGCACCCGGCAGCAGCAGCCCGGCTTCACACTGCCCGGTTCGTACGCCGAGGCCGTGGTGGTCCCGCACGCGGACGTCAACCTCGTCGCGCTGCCGGACGCCGTCGGGTTCGCCGAGGCCGCCGGACTCGGTTGCCGCTTCGGGACCGCGTACCACGCACTGCACGCCCGGGGACGGGTGGCCGCCGGCGAGTGGGTGGCCGTCTTCGGCTGCGGGGGAGTCGGACTGTCGACCGTCATCGTCGCGGTCGCCGCCGGAGCGAAGGTCGTCGCGGTGGACGTCTCGCCCGCCGCGCTCGCACGTGCGGAAGCCCTCGGTGCGGTCGCGGTGCCGATGGACGACGCGGTCGGGGAGGCCGTCCGAGCCGTCACGGGCGGCGGAGCCCACGTGTCCGTGGACGCCTTCGGCAGCCGCGCCACGTCGGTCGCCGCGGTCGCCGCGCTGCGGCCTCGGGGTCGGCACGTCCAGGTCGGGCTGCTGCTCGACGTCGAGGCCGTGCCGGCGATCCCGATGGGCCGCGTCATCGGCGACGAGCTCGAGCTGCTCGGCAGTCACGGGATCTCGGTGGGGGAGTACGCCGCGATGCTCGACGACGTCGTCGCGGGGCGACTCCGCCCGTCCGAGTCGATCGGTCGGACGATCGGGTTCGACGAGCTGCCCGAGGCGATCCTCGCGATGGATCGACCGGCGACCTCCGCGGGCATGACGGTCGCGGTGTTCTGAGCGCCGGCGACCGCCCTCAGCCGGCGACCGCGCTCAGCCGATGATCCGGAGCGACCGGACGTCCTCGACGATCTGCTCGGGCGACCCCGGGGTGTCGTCCGGCCAGTGCGGCGCATGTGCTGCCGCGGCACGCAGCCACTCGACCACGGCGACCCGCACGGCGTCGGACGCCTCGCGGAGGTCGTGTCCGTACTGCATGCCGAGCTGCTCGTCGGTCCACGGCACCCCGACGCCGATCGTGTCGAGCGGGTGCGGGGGCCGCTCGGGCAGGTCCTCCCACTCGGCCAGGGTCGTCGACGCCGCGCCGTCCTCCGGCGCGGGAGCGGGCGTCCCGAGGACGGCGTCCGGATCCGCGAACGCTACCCGACCCTCGACGAGCACTCGTTCGATGGTCGTCGGGATCGCGAGCCCGTTCGCGTCGAACCTGGCGGCCGTCTCGAACCAGTGGTCGGCCGCCTCCCGCAGGTCGGCAGCGGCGACCACGAGCCGCTGATCGGCGATCTCGGCCACCGACTCCGCGTCGGTCCGCATCGTGATGAACGCCGTCGAGTAGCCCAGCGCGCTCATGAGGTCCGACGCCTCGGCGCGGAGGATCGGTCGTCCGCCGTCCTCGACGGCCGCGACGACGTCCTCGTCCCATGACCAACCGCGGAGCCGCATCCGGAACGCCACCGTCGACCGGTCCAGGTGCACGAGGTCCCGGCGCACCCGTCGGAGGTTCCGGCCGATCTGCTCGTCGTACGCACCCATGCCGGGAACGCTAGCGCTTCGGTCGGTACACGTCCGCCTTCGCGCCGCCGTCGAACACCGTCGAACTGATCAGCGTCAGGTCGAGTTCGTCCTGCAGCCCCGAGAAGATCCCGTCACCCGTCCCGAGCACCACCGGCAGGACCACCAGGCGGTACTCGTCGACGAGGCCCGCGGCCACGAGGCTCCGGCAGAAGTCCGTTCCGCCCTGTGCGAGGACGTCAGCGCCGTCCTCGGCCCGCAGCCGGTCGACCTCGGCCACGAGGTCGCCGTTCGCCACCCGGGCACCGGTCCAGGTCGCCGCCGCGGGGGAGTCGGCCCCACCCGTTTCGACCGTGGCAGGATCGAACGCACGCTGGCGGGTGAAGACGACCTTCGGGACGGTGTTCATCGCACCGGCGACGGGTGTCGTCGCGTTCGCCCAGAAGCCGGCGATGGACTCGAACGTCCGACGACCGAACGCGTGCACACCGGCGCCGGACACGGTCTCGAGCACCCATTCAGCCGAGTCCGGACTCGCGGCGCGGAACATCCAGTCGGACTCCGCACGTGCACCTGCGACGAAACCGTCGAGGGACATCGACATCTTGAGGACGAGCTTCCGCATCGGGCACCGCCGCTTCCGAGCACCGCTCGGCGCTCATGACGGCGATGCTAGAGGGGAGTGGCGTCGACCACCAGAGCGCGGCCGCAGCACGGCGGGGTGGATCTGAGTTGACATAATACGCATTATCGGCGCGAAGCGAGTGGGGCCAGGAGGCGCGGATCACCGCAGCTTGTCCGCTCACGCCAGCCGCGCCTCCCGTCCCTCGTGCAGCAGCGACGGCCGTCATCCAAGCGGCATCGACCGCTTCGGTCGCGCGGCGCGCGACGTCATCCCCAGGACCGATGACTTCCTCCGTGATGTCGGTGACCATCGATATCATGCATATCAGTTCGGTAGCGATCTCCAGGAGGCAGGCATGACACCGTCGCGCCCACAGCTCGTCGTCCACGACGACGCCGTCCGCGCGAACACCGCCGTGTTCGCCGACCGGACGGACGGCGGCGTCATGGCCGTCCTCAAGGCCGACGGGTTCGGCCACGGGGCGATCGCCCGGTCGGTCCTCGCCGCCGGGGCGACGTCGATCGGCGTGACCACCATCGACGAAGCGATCGCCGTCCGGGCAACCGTGACGGACGCGCCGGTGCTCAGCTGGCTCAACCCGGTCGACGCGGACTTCGACGGTGCGCTGCTCGCCGACGTCGACATCGCCGTCCCGAGCGCCGAGCTGCTCAGTGCCGTCAGCCGCGCAGCAGTCCGGACCGGACGCCGTGCCCGGGTCCACCTGCACGTCGACGTCGGGATGGCCCGCGACGGTGCCGACCCCGGATCCTGGCCGTCACTGTGCACCGCCGCACGCGAGCTCGAGCGGCTCGGCACGGTCCGGGTCGTCGGGGTGATGGGCCACATGTCCTGCGCCGACCAGCCAGACGACCCGCAGAACACACGCGAACGGCTGCTCTTCGACAACGCGGTCCGCACCGCCCGGCGTCGCGGACTGTCCGGCTTCGTCACGCACCTCGCCGCCACCGCAGCGACCGTCACCGGGGTCGGCGGCCGCCACGGTCTGCACCGCATCGGCGCGGGGCTCTTCGGGATCGACCCCTCCCGGACCTCGACGGACCTGCAGCCGACGCTCTCACTGACGGCTCCGGTCGTCGGTTCCCGGGTGATCGGCCCCGGAGCCGGCGTCGGCTACGGCCTCGACCACGTCGTCGACCGTCGGACCACCCTGGCGCTGCTCCCCCTGGGCTACGGCGACGGACTCCCCCGTGCGGCGTCCGAGCGGGCCGAGGTCCAGGTGCGCGGACGCCGCCGACCGCTCGTCGGCCGGTTCTCGATGGACATGGTCGTCGTGGACACCGGCGACGACCGGCTGGAGCTCGGCGAGACCGTCACGTTCTTCGGGCGCGGCCTCGACGGCGAGCCGACCGTCCACGACTGGGCGGGCTGGGCCGACACCATCGAGCACGAGATCGTCACCCGCATCGGCACGCGCGCCGCCCGGGTCCACCGCACCGTCACCACCCCGGAGGCCACCGTTGCCTGATCGCCACGACTCCCACACCGCCACGGCGCCGACGCGGATCGCGGTCGTCGGTGGCGGCGCGAACGACGAGCACGAGGTCTCGCTCGCATCCGCGGCTGCGGTCACGCGAGCCGTCCGGGCCCTCGGCTTCGACGCGGTCCCCCTGACGATCGACCGGACGGGCAGCTGGCGCCACACGGACGGTGCCGCGCTGTCCCCCGCGGACGCCGTCGCCGTGCTGACGTCGTGCCGCGCGGCGTTCCCGGTGCTCCACGGTGTCCACGGTGAGGACGGCGCGGTCGCCGGCTTCCTCACGATGATCGGCGTACCGGTGGTCGGCTCCCCCGTCCGCGCCGGCGCACTCGGCATGGACAAGTGGGTCACGAAGACCATCGCCGAAGCCGTCGGCGTCCGCACGGCGCCGGGTGTGCTGATCCGCGCTGGAGACGAGATCGGCCAGGAGCCCCTCCGGACGCCCTTCGTCGTGAAGCCGACGACCGGTGGGTCGAGCAACGGCGTGACGGCGGTCCGGACGCCCGACGCGTACGCGGCTGCCGTGGCACATGCCCGGGCTGCAGGCACCGACGTGCTCGCCGAGGCGTTCGTCACCGGGCGCGAGATCGACATCGCCGTGTTCCGCGACGACGCCGGGACGCTCCGCACCGGCGCGACGCTGGAGATCGGCGTCGCCGACGGAGACGTGTTCGGGCGCACCGAGAAGTACGACGGGACCGCACGGTTCACGGTGCCGGCGGCGCTGTCTGCCTCCGACGAGGCAGCGATCGACCACGCAGCCCGGACCCTCTACGACACGCTCGGGTGCGCGGGCGTCGCGCGGTTCGACTTCTTCCTCACCGACGACGGCGTCGTGCTGAACGAGGTGAACACCGCGCCGGGGTTCACCGAGCAGTCGCAGGTGCCCCGGATGTTCGCGGCGGTCGGGTTGGACTACGTCGAGCTCGTTCGCGCCCTGCTGCAGGCGACGGACTCGCACAGCCACAGGGTCGGCCCGTGAACCGCGACACCTGGGGCGACGCGGTCAAGGGCTTGCTGATCGTCCTCGTCGTCTTCTGGCACGTCGTGATGAAGAGCACGCTGCAGGTCGACTGGCACATCGGCCTCCCCGTACCGGGCGCTTGGGGCATGCTCGGCAACGGCATCTGGCCGTTCCTCATGCCGGCGTTCCTCCTGGTGTCGGGCGTCTACGCCGCGAACGCGCTGCACCGACCATGGACCACGGTCGTCCGTCCGCGAGTCGTCCGGTTCCTGTACCTGTACCTGCTCTGGACCCTCATCCACGCGGCCGCGATGTGGGCGTTCCCGGACTTCCCCACGCTCGTGCCACGCAGTCTCGGGCAACTCGTCGAGGCGCTCACGATCAGCCCGCCGAACACCTGGTACCTGTACGCGCTCGCGCTGTACTTCCTCGTCGCGAAGGCTCTCCGGCGGGTGCCCGCGTGGGTGGTCATCGCGGCCGCAGCGACCCTCTCCGTCCTGGTGGCGACAGGGTACGTCGAGGTCGTGAGCAACCGCGGCTCGCTGCTCTACAACGCGACGTTCTTCCTCCTCGGAGCGCACCTCGGGCCGCGTCTCCGTGGCGCGATCGAACGGGTGACACCACCGGTCCTGATCGGGCTGACGGCCGCCTACGCCGTCGCGTTCGCCCTCATGCTCCTCACCGGATCACGGGAGACGCCCGGCGTGTGGCCGGTCGTCTCGGTGCTCGGGGTGGCGATGGTGCTCGCCGCCGGCCCGTTCCTCGCCAGGGTGCCCCACCTCGGACCGGGCTTGGCCGCCCTGGGCCGACGAACCCTGCCGATCTACCTCCTGCACATGCCCCTGTTGGCCGTCGTCGACGCCGTCGTGACGGGCTGGCTGTCCTCGGCCCATGTCGGCGTGCAACTCGTCGCGGCCGTCCTCGAGCCGGTCGTCCTCACCAGCGGACTCGTCGCCGGGTGCCTCCTGCTGGCGCGCCTGGTGGACCGAGACGGCGCTCGATGGCTCTTCGAGCTCCCTCGACGACCGGGCGATCGTCCGGCCGCGGCCGTCCGTGGCAGCAGTCTCGGAACCGCTGTGCCGTGGCGCATCACCGCCGCGGTCGCACTCCTCGTGGCGTGCAGCACCGGAGCCACCCGGGCGACCGCGATCGCAGGGTGCGCACCAGACCTCGAGCGAACGGACGTCGTTCGCGCGGGCGAGGTGTCGATCGGTGCCGTCGGGGACGTACTGCTGCACGACGTCGGACACACGGTCCCGGACGACGGCGGTGCGAGCCACTTCGACGCCGTCCGCCCCTGGTTCACGCAGGACATCGTGACGGGGAACCTCGAGCAACCCATCACCGAGGACACCGGGTACGACAAGTGCGGCGACTGGGGCGACTGCCTCGCCTTCCGGAGCGACCCGGAGACGGCCGAACACTTCGACGGGTTCGACCTGCTGAACCTCGCGAACAACCACACGAGCGACTTCGGAGCCGAGGGCTACGCGAACACCGCGTCGGCGCTCGCGGCGGTCGGCATCGACACCGTCGGCGCGAGGAACCAGGTCACGTGCGGCGACTTCGGCGGGACGACCGTCGCAGCGATCGGCTTCTCGCCCTACGCCGGGACCAACCGGGTCACGGACCTCCGCCACGTCCGCAAGGTCGTGACGGCTGCGGCGGCGACCGCCTACATCGTCGTCGCCCACGCACACATGGGCGCCGAGGGCCCGGAAGCGAACCGCGTCAGCGACGGTCCGGAGACGATGTTCGGCGAGGACCGTGGGGACCCACGCGCCTTCGCTCGAGCGGCGATCGACGCTGGAGCAGACCTCGTGATCGGACACGGGCCCCACAGCCTCCGGGGAATCGAGGTCTACCAGGGCCAACTGATCGCCTACAGCTTGGGCAACTTCGGCGGCGGCGGCGTGTTCGGTGCCGAGCAGGCGACTCGGTACGGCGCCTACCTGGACCTGTCACTCCGGCGCGACGGTTCGTTCGCTCGCGGGGCCGTCCGATCGGTGGTGTTCGACCGGTCCGACGGCAGACCCCGCCCCGACCCGGACGGTACGGCGTCGAGGCTCGTGGACGACTTCGGCCAGCGGGACTTCCCCGGGACCGCGCCGACGATCGACGCGGACGGAACCGTGCACGTGCAACGGGCCTCGCGCTGACGTCTCCTCCGCGGGCTGGCTCGCGCTGCCCAGCGGTCGGGTCAGGCCGGGGAGTCTCCGTCGGGAGCACCACTCGTCGGGACGTCGTCCGCGTCGATCTCGAGCGAGGCGTGTTCGCCGCCCTGCTCCTCGAGGTTCTCCTGGTCCGTGTCCGGCTGCTCCGGCTCCTCGCTGTGGGTGGTCTCCTCGGCAGGGTCAGGCTGGCTGTAGCTCATGTGGCGGAAGCTACAGGGGCCGACCTGGGCGCGCGTCCGGCGGTCCGGAACACGCGTTGCGTGGTCCAGGAGGAACGGTGCGGGCCCGACCCGCGCCTCCCGTCCGCCGTGGCGTCGGGACGTGGGGACGTGGGGTGCGACGCGCGGACGCCGAACGCCAGCGAGGCGGATCGGCATCGCTGCCGACCCGCCTCGCTGGCGGACCGCTGCGCGGCGACTCGGGGCGGTGATCCCCGGTCAGACGTCAGCGGCGATGTGGACTCAGGCCTGGGACAGCACGACCGCGGTGAGGATGTAGCCGACGATGCCGATGACGATCGCGATGGCCGACAGGATGATGCCGCCGAGGACGATCCCCCGACCGGACGCGCGTCGGCGAGCCAGGATGCCGAGGACGAGCCCGATGATGCCGGCGATCACGCCGATGATCGCGAGGAAGATGCCACCGACGACACCGACGATGCCGAGGACGAGGCTCGCGATGGCGAGTCCGCCACCCGTGCCGGCCGGTGCTGCACCGGGCGTGTTCGCTGCGGGGTAGTTCGGTCCACCGGTCTGGTCGGCCATGAGGTCTCCTTCGTCGTGAACGCTCGTCATGCGACCGGGTAGCCGCGGGCGGGGTGGCCCAAGCATGAGCGTCAGTCAGGACGGTAGACCGTTCGACCAGCTGGTGTTCAGGTACTCCGCCCGGACCTGTCCCCCGCCTCAGGCTCCGACGTAGGCCGCCAGGTGCTCCCCCGTGATCGTCGACCGAGCCGCGACGAGCTCGGCCGGCGTGCCCTCGAACACGACGCGGCCGCCGTCGTGGCCCGCGCCGGGCCCGAGGTCGATGAGCCAGTCGGCATGTGCCATCACGGCCTGGTGGTGCTCGATCACGACGACCGTCCGCCCGGCCTCGACCATGCCGTCCAGCAAGCCGAGCAGCTGTTGGACGTCCGCCAGGTGCAGCCCGGTCGTCGGCTCGTCGAGGACGATCACCCCGCCGGGGTCGCCGAGGTGCGTCGCGAGCTTGAGCCGCTGCCGCTCGCCGCCGGACAGGGTCGTCAGCGGCTGGCCGATCGTCAGGTACCCGAGTCCGACGTCGACGAGCCGGGCGAGGATCGCGTGCGCCGCGGGGATCCTCGACTCCCCCGTCGCGAAGAACGTCGCAGCGTCGGCGACGGGCATCGCGAGGACCTCGCTGATGTCCTTTCCCCCGAGCCGGTACTCGAGCACCGACTGGTCGAATCGCTTCCCGCCGCACTCGGCGCACGGCGTCGCGATGCCGGCCATCATGCCGAGGTCCGTGTAGATGACCCCCGCGCCGTTGCACGCCGGGCACGCACCCTCGGAGTTGGCGCTGAACAGGGCGGGCTTCACACCGTTGGCCTTCGCGAAGGCCTTGCGGATCGGCTCCAGCAGCCCCGTGTACGTCGCCGGGTTGCTCCGCCGGGAGCCGCGGATCGCGCCCTGGTCGATCGCGACGACACCGTCGCGCGGTGACAGCGACCCGTGGATGAGCGTGCTCTTGCCGGAGCCGGCGACACCCGTCACGACCGTGAGCACCCCGGTCGGCACGTCGACGTCCACACCCTGCAGGTTGTGCGCGTCGGCGCCGCGGATCTCGAGGACGCCGGTGCGTTCGCGCACGACGTCCTTCACCGACACCCGGTCGTCGAGGTGGCGACCGGTGACCGTGTCGCTCGTGCGGAGCCCGTCGACCGGCCCCTCGTAGCAGAGCGCCCCGCCGTTCGTCCCCGCCCCCGGCCCGAGGTCGACGACGTGGTCCGCGATCGCGATGACCTCGGGCTTGTGCTCGACGACGAGCACCGTGTTGCCCTTGTCGCGGAGGCGGAGCAGGAGCCCGTTCATCCGCTCGATGTCGTGGGGGTGCAACCCGGTGCTCGGTTCGTCGAAGACGTAGGTGACGTCGCTCAAGGACGACCCGAGGTGCTTCACCATCTTGACGCGCTGCCCCTCTCCCCCGGACAGGGTCCCCGTGGGGCGGTCGAGCGAGAGGTACCCGAGGCCGATCTCGACGAAGGAGTCGACCGCGTCCCGCAGGCCGTCGAGCAACGGCCCGACGGTCGGTTCGTCGATCCCCCGTAGCCAGGCGGCGAGGTCGGTGATCTGCATCGCGCAGACGTCCGCGATGCTCTTGCCGGCGATCGTCGACGACCGTGCGACGTCGTTCAGCCGGGTGCCACCGCAGGCCGGACAGGTGGTGAAGGTGACCGCGCGGTCGATGAAGGCCCGGATGTGGGGCTGCATCGCTTCGCGGTCCTTCTGCAGGAACGAGCGCCGCACGCGCGGGACGAGCCCCTCGTACGTCATGTTGATGCCGGCGATCTTCTGCTTCGTCGGTTCGCGGTACAGGAAGTCCTGGCGTTCGGCGTCCGTGAAGTCACGGATCGGCGTGTCCTTGTCGAAGTACCCGGACTCGGCGAACATCCGGACGTTCCAGCCGTCCGTGCCGTACCCGGGGATCGTGATCGCCCCGTCCGACAGGGACTTCGTGTCGTCGAACAGCTGTGTGAGGTCGATGTCGGTGACCGTGCCGCGGCCTTCGCAGTCGGCGCACATGCCGCCGAGCCGTGAGAACGAGACCTTCTCCGCCTTGGCGTCCTTGCCCTTCTGCACGGTGATGGCACCACCGGCCGTGACCGTGGCGAGGTTGAAGGAGAACGCGTTCGGGCCACCGATGTGGGGCGTCCCGAGGCGGCTGAACAGCACGCGGAGCATGGCGTTGGCGTCCGTCACGGTGCCCACCGTCGAGCGGGGATCGGCGCCGATGCGTTCCTGGTCGACGACGATCGCCGTGGTGAGGCCGTCGAGCACATCGACGTCGGGGCGTGCGAGCGACGGCATGAACCCCTGCAGGAACGCGCTGTACGTCTCGTTGATCATGCGCTGCGACTCCGCCGCGATGGTCGCGAACACCAGTGAGCTCTTGCCCGACCCGGACACGCCGGTGAAGACGGTCAGGCGACGCTTCGGGAGCTCGACGTCGACGTCGCGCAGGTTGTTCTCACGTGCACCACGCACCCGGATGCGGTCGTGGGTGTCAGCGGCGTGCTCGGCACTCGGTTCCATGCCCACAGGGTAGCGGTGACGTGTGACGTTCCACAGGACGGTTCCGCCCCGGAACGAGCCAGCGCGTCAGGACGGCGCGTGCATGCGGACGAGGCCCGGGAGCTCGGCGGGCTCGAACGGCTCGTCGGTGGCGTCGAGCTCGTCGGCCGTCCACCAGCGCGACTGCAGGATGTCCACGCGCTCGTCGTCGGTCCACTCGGCGTCCGACAGCGTGAAGCCGGGAGTCCGGACGACGTAGAACTCCGCGTGGCCGCGGTCGTGGTCGGCCAGGTCCCACTCGACGCTGAAGTCCCACGACCACACCGGCTCCCCCGGGTCCTCGATGACGATGCCGGTCTCCTCGCGCAGCTCGCGGATCGCGGCGTCGCGGTGGTCCTCGCCCGGGTCGACACCGCCGCCGGGCGTGATCCAGCGGTGCGCTCCGTCCGACGACGGGGAGTTGGTGTCCATCAGGAACACCCGACCGTCGGGGTCGAGCAGGATGATCCGGGAGGTGCGGCGCAGGCCGGGCTTCGCAGTCACCCGTCCGACGTTAGCCGACGAAGCCGCTGACGTCGCCGACGAGCTTGGTGTGGTCGGCGGGGATCGGCTCGATCGCGGCCGCGGCGATCTCGGCGGCGAACTCGGAGACGCTGTAGAGCTTGCCGACCTCGGCACGGCGGCCCTCGATCGCGCCCGGGTTGAGGCGGTTGAGGAGCGTGGCGGTGATCGTGCCCTCGATCATGTCGCCGGAGACGACCACGAACTCGATGCCCGCCGCGTCGAGCTGCGGGACGAGTTCGCGGAGGGCGAGCTCGCCGGCCCGCTTGCTCTTGGCGACCGGGACGTACTCGTCCATCGTCTCGGCGGTCTCGACGAAGTGGGCCTGGTGGCTCGTCACGAACACGACGCGCGATCCAGCGGGCATGTGCGGCACGGCGGTCTGCAGCATGTCCACCTGTGCGTCGCGGTTCAGGCGCAGCGCGTAGTCCTCGCCCAGGCCGGACTCCATGCCACCGGAGGCGTTGAGCACGAGCAGGTCGATGCCGCCCCACTCCTGCACGACGGTGTCGACCATCGCCTGGAGGGAGTCGTGGTCGGTCAGGTCCGCGCCGACAGCGAGTGCCGAGCCGCCCGCGGCGACGATCTTCTCGGCGATCTGCTCGGCACGCTTGGCCTTGTTGCGGTAGTTCACGACGACCTTGGCGCCGGCCTCGGCCAGGTACCCGACGGTGTCGGCGCCGATGCCGCGGGACGACCCCGTGACGAGGGCGCGCTTGTCGGCGAGGGATCCGGGGGCGAGGGGGTTGCTCACAGTCGTGTTCTCCAGGTCTGGTTCGGCGGGTCGGCCGCCGACGAGCCTACCAACCACCGCGCGGGCACAGCACGGACTTGATATGTTGAACGGAGTTGGACCGGCCGTCGCGACGCAGCGAGCAGCCGCGCGCGACCGAGGGAGGGAGATCGCGTGAACGGGATCGATTGGATCCAGACCGTCATCTGGATCGGACTGGTGCTCCTGCTGGGTGTGGTCGAGATATTCACGCTCGACTTCATCTTCATCATGCTCGCGGCCGGTGCTGCCGGCGGGCTGGTCGCCGCACTCCTCGGCGCACCGTGGTGGCTGTCGGCCATCATCGCCGCGGGCGTCGCCCTGCTGTTGCTGTCCGTCGTCCGGCCGCGGCTCCTGACGGCACTCGGTCGGAACGCCGACCCGCACCGCACCAACGTCGAGGGACTCATCGGGCTGCCGGGCACGGTCGCCGTCGCCTTCACCGCGTCCGCCCCCGGCCAGGTCCGCCTGGCCAACGGCGAGACCTGGAGCGCCCGAATCTCCGCCGACGCCACAGACCGAACACCGCCGCTCGGGACCCCCGTGGTCGTCGAGTCCATCGAGGGGTCGACGGCTGTCGTCCGCCTCGGAGAAAGGGCCACCTCGTGACCATCTCAGCCGGGACGATCGCACTGCTCGTCCTCATCCTCGTCGTCGTCATCTTCGTGATCGTCGTCCTGTCCCGCGCGATCCGCATCGTGCCGCAGGCGACCGCGGGGATCGTCGAACGCCTCGGGAAGTACCACAAGACCCTCAACCCCGGGTTGAACCTGCTGGTGCCGTTCATCGACCGGCTCCGGCCGCTGCTCGACATGCGCGAGCAGGTCGTGTCGTTCCCGCCGCAGCCCGTCATCACCGAGGACAACCTGGTGGTCTCGATCGACACGGTCGTCTACTTCCAGGTCACGGATGCCCGCGCCGCCACCTACGAGATCGCGAACTACCTCGGCGCGGTCGAGCAGCTCACGACCACCACGCTCCGCAACGTCGTCGGTGGCCTCAACCTCGAAGAGGCCCTGACCAGCCGCGACAACATCAACGGCCAACTCCGCGTCGTGCTCGACGAGGCGACCGGCAAGTGGGGCATCCGCGTCGGCCGCGTCGAGCTCAAGGCGATCGAGCCGCCCGTGTCGATCCAGGACGCCATGGAGCAGCAGCTGCGTGCCGAGCGCAGCCGTCGTGCCGCCATCCTGCAGGCCGAGGGGACGAAGCAGTCCCAGATCCTCGAGGCCGAGGGGCAGCGGCAGGCCGCCATCCTCGCGGCCGAGGGTGACGCGAAGGCCCAAGTCCTCCGCGCCGAGGGTGAAGCGCAGGCGATCGCCACGGTGTTCGACGCCATCCACACCGGCGACCCGGACGACAAGCTCCTGTCCTACCAGTACCTGCAGACCCTGCCGAAGATCGCCGAGGGCACCGCGAACAAGCTCTGGATGATCCCGAGCGAGTTCACCGAGGCACTGTCCGGCATCGCGAAGGGCTTCACCGCCGGGCGCACCGGCAGCGGACCGATCGCCGGCGGTGGTGCCGGGGGCGACTTCCTGTCGCGGATCTCCAAGCTCGCGAACGAGAGCCTGGCGAACAGCGCGGCCGCCGATGCCGCGGCCGGTTCGGTCCCCCGCCCGGACGCCACGGCGGCGGACATCGTCCCCGAGTCCGAGCTCGACCAGCGTCTCGCCGAGTCGAACAAGAGCGTCGACGCGCACCTCGCGGCGTCGGACGAGGCCGCGGCCGACGAGCTCCGCGACGCAGCGAAGGACGAGCACCACGGGAGCGCGACCGACGCCGGCCCCGACGCCTCCGGGCACCGCACGAGCGACGGCTCCGGCCGCCGCTGACCGCCACCACGACGACGACGCCCGCCCCGGGAGACCGGGGCGGGCGTCTTCGTCGTCGTGTGCGGGTCAGGCGCCGCGTCGTGCGCGCAGGAACTGCAGTCGCTCCTGCAGGAGCTCCTCGAGCTCTTCACGCGAGCGTCGCTCGAGCAGCATGTCCCAGTGGGTCCTGGGGGCCTTGACGTCCTCTGCGGCGACCTCGACGGGGATGCCGTCGTCACCGAGGAGTCGTCCTTCGCGACCGGAGCGAGGCTCCGACCACGTCTGGGGGACGTCCGCATCCGCCGAGAAGACGATGTCGAACGTCTCCCCCGATTCCGTCTGGTAGACCGCACGCTTGCGGTCCGAGAGCTCGACGCCCTCTTCGCTCTGGAGACTCTGACTCCCGAGCCGCATGCCGCGGAGACTCCGATCAGCCATGTGTGTGCTCCTCTCGCTCGTCTGCCCTCCACAACACTGTCCCACGCGCCTGCACTCCCGGACCGGCGCATTCACAGTCCTCTCCCAGTGCGGGGCCGCGGCCTGCTTGCTCAGGCGCGGCGAGCAGTGCTGCGGCGGGCCCAGGGCGCGCAGGCGAGCAGGGTGAGGAGCCCGCCGAGCGAGAGCAGGAGCGCGATCGATCCGGACGCCAGGGTCGCCGGGGTGGTGGTCGTCCCGAGCGGCACGTCCGTGATCATCGAGGTGGCGGTGTACGCCGGCACCCGGTCGATCGTCCGTCCGGTCGGGTCGATGACCTGCGACGCCCCGACGGTGGAGATGTTCACGAGCGACCGACCGGTCTCGATCGCCCGCATCCGAGCGATCTCGAGCTGCTGCAGGTTCTCGTCGGTGCCGTCGAAGTCCGCGTTGTTCGTCTGCGCCAGGATGACCTGCGCTCCCCCGCGCGCCATGTCGGTGGCGAGTCCGTCGTCGACGATGTCGAAGCAGATCGCGATGCCCGCCCGGACGCCGGCGACCGACAGCACGTTCGGCTTCGTCCCCGGGGTGTAGTCGCGCTGCAGCAGCCCGATGAGCGACGGAGCGAGCTTGGAGAAGAACCAGCGGTCCGGGACGTACTCGCCGAAGGGCACCGGCCGCTTCTTGTCGTAGGACGACTGCCAGCCGTCCTTCGTCCACACGAACGAGGTGTTGTGCAGGACCCCCGAGGACGTCTGCGTGATGGCGCCGGCGACGATCGGCGCCCCGACGGAGTCGACGACCTGGTCGAGGGCCGACGCGATCACCGGCTGCTGGCGCGGATCGAACTCGGCGGAGCCCTCGGGCCAGACCACGAGGTCGACCCCCTTCGCCTCGACGTCGGTCGCCGCGACCTGCGCGCTCAGCACCGCGCCCGGCGCCGCCCGGTCGAAGTACCCCGCGGGGCCGTCGCCCTGCACCGACTCGATCCGGATCGTGCCGTCGGTGGCGGTCGGCCACGCGGGCACGGCGAGCACGGCGGCGACGAGCAGTCCCGCCGTCGCGACGCGGACGGGCACCCGGACGGCCCGGCCGGGACCGCGGGGCACGACCAGGGCGAGCGACACGACGACCGCGACGCAGTACACGACGACGAACGTCACCCCGAGCACACCCACGTAGGCAGCCAGGTGCGTGAACGGGCCCTGCGACTGCGAGAGTCCGACCCGCCCCCACGCGAAGCCGCCGTAGGGCCAGCTCCCCGAGAACCACTCGCGTCCGGTCCAGAGCGCGGCGACGACGGCCGGGAGGCCCCACACGCGTCCGGCGGTGGACGGCACGACACGCGCCACCCAGCGGTACGCGAGGGCGATCGCGACGCTGCCGAGGGCGAAGAACGCGGCTTCGAACAGCGCGAGCGCGAACCACGGGACCGGGCCGAGGTAGCGGCCGGCCCACGAGATCGCGGGGATCCAGAAGGCCGCGCCGGAGACGTACCCGAGCCAGGCGGCGCGCCGGGCACGCTGGCCCATCGCGGCGAGCAGCATGCACGCGAGTGCGGGGTAGGCGAGGAACCACCAGCCCGGCGACGGGAAGGCGAGTGCGAACAGCACGCCCCCGATGACGGCGAGCGGGAACGCCTGCGCGAGCGGCAGGGCGGCGAAGTCGGACCGGCGGCCGGCCGGAGGGCGCACGGCGGAGCCGCGACCCCCCGCCGCGGACGCGCGCGCGGCGGCCCCGGACGCGCGCGCAGCCGAGGCGATGGGCGCGGTGGAGACGGCGCCCTGCGGGCGCACGTCGGACTCGGGAACCGGCACCGTGCCTCCTGTCAGACCGCCGCGTAGGCGACGATGCCGCGGCGCACCGCGTCCGTCGCCCGCCGTGCGGTCTGGGCGAGGTCGTCGTCGCCGGCGTTCCGGATCTGGTCGAGCAGGTCGATGACCTGCTTCGACCAGCGCACGAAGTCACCGGCCGGCAGGTCGAGCGTGCGCAGCACGTCGTCGAGCGCGGAACCGGACGCCCAGCGGAACATGCCGACCGCGGCGGCCGGGGTCGGCGGCTGCGACCCGGCGAGTCGGGCGTCGCGCTCGATGTCGTCGAGTCGGGACCAGATGGTCAGGGTCTCGTCGAGTGCCGGACGGAACGCCCCGCGGGGCAGGGCGTGCTCGGTGCCGGGCGCGTCTTCTCGGCGGGGCTGGTAGACGATCGTGGCGGCCATCGCGGCGAGCTGCGCCGGGGTGAGGTCCTTCCAGACGCCCGCCTCGAGGCACTCGGCGACGAGCAGGTCGCGCTCACCGTAGATCCGCTGCAGCCGACGCCCGCCGGCGGCGACCGTGGCCTCGCCGTTGCCGGTGTCGACCAGGTAGCCGAGCTGCAGGAGCACGTTCGTGACCCGGTCGAACGTGGTCGCGACCGCACCCGTGCGGGAACGGATCTGCTGCAGGAGCTTGTCGTTGGCGCGCTTCAGCTTGTACCAGCGCTCGGACCAGCGCGCATGGGCCTCGCGGTCGGGGCAGGCGTGGCAGGGGTGCCGCTGCATGCGCCGTCGGACGTCCGTGATGGCGGCCTGTCGCTCGGCCCGGGCGCCGTGCGAGGCCTCGCGCCCGCCGGGGACGTTCGTCCGCTCGAGGTCGGAGAGTTCACGGCGCAGGGCCGCGTACTCGGTGAAGTCGCCGAGGTGGCACTGCATCGCCTGCTGGTAGCCGTCGAGGGACTCCTGCTGCGACCGCACCTTCCGCGCGAGGTCGACGACCGAACGGTCGGCCTGGAACTGCGCGAACGACGTCTCGAGGACCTCGCGCGTGCGCTGCCGACCGAACTGGTCGATGAGGTTCACGGCCATGTTGTAGGTCGGCTTGAACGACGAGTTCAGCGGGTAGGTGCGGCGGCTCGCGAGCGACGCGACGCCCTGGGGATCGAGGCCGTCCGACCACTGGATGACCGAATGCCCCTCGACGTCGATGCCACGACGCCCGGCGCGACCGGTGAGCTGCGTGTACTCCCCCGGCGTGATCGGGACGCGGGCCTCGCCGTTGAACTTCTCGAGCTTCTCGAGGACGACCGTGCGGGCCGGCATGTTCACGCCGAGCGCCAGGGTCTCCGTCGCGAACACGACCTTGAGGAGCTTGCGCTGGAAGAGGTCCTCCACCACCTCCTTGAAGGCCGGCAGGAGCCCGGCGTGGTGCGCCGCGACGCCGCGTTCGAGGCCCTCGAGCCACTCCCAGAAGCCGAGCACGGCGAGGTCCTCGTCGAGGAGGGTGCGGCAGTGGTACTCCGCCGTCTCGCGGATCTCGTTGCGCTCCTGCGCCGTCGTCAGCGACAGCCCCGACCGGAGCACGTTCCGGACGCCCTGGTCGCACCCGTTCCGGCTGAACACGAAGAAGATCGCGGGCAGGAGCATCCGCTCGTCGAGCATGTGGGCGATGCGCTCGCGGTGCAGCTTCTCGGTGCGCGGACCACGACGGTCGTGGTAGCCCCCGCGCCCCCGTCCGCCGCGGTGTCCGCCGCCGTGCCGTTCGCTGCGCGAGGCACCGCCGACGAGCCGGAGCAGCTCCGGGTTGACGCGGTTCGTCGCCGCGGCACCGCTGGAGTCGAACAGGTCGACCATCTTCGAGCCGACGAGCACGTGCTGCTCGAGCGGCACGGGGCGGTCCTCGGAGACGATGACGTCGGTGTCGCCGCGGACGGTCTGCAGCCAGTCGCCGAACTCTTCCGCGTTGGAGACCGTGGCGCTGAGGGAGACGAGCCGGACCTCGGTCGGGAGGTGCAGGATCACCTCTTCCCAGACGGCACCGCGGAACCGGTCGGCGAGGTAGTGGACCTCGTCGAGGACGACCCACGCGAGGTCGTCGAGCAGGTCGGAGTCCGCGTAGATCATGTTCCGCAGGACCTCGGTCGTCATCACGACGACGCGGGCCCGCGGGTTCACGTTCGTGTCGCCGGTCAGCAGCCCGACCTCGGACTCGCCGTAGACGTCGACGAGCTCGGCGTACTTCTGGTTGCTCAGGGCCTTCATCGGTGTCGTGTAGAACACCTTCGCCGTCGGCTGCCGCATCGCCAGCCAGATCGCGAACTCGGCCACGATCGTCTTGCCGGCCCCGGTCGGCGCGGCCACGAGGACGCTGCGCCCCTGGTCGAGCGCGTCGCACGCGGCGAACTGGAACGGGTCGAGGTCGAACCGCAGGTCGGCGCGGAAGAGTTCGAGGTTGCGGGACCGGTTCCGGACCTTCGCCGCCCGGAACCGTTCGGCAGCGCTCGGCTCCGTCGTGCTCACAGGCCGTACTCTTCGTCGAGCTTCGCCTGGCGCTTCGCCACCCGGCGGTCGTGGAGCCAGGCCACCGCGCACGCGGCGACGTACAGCACGATCATCGGCACGGCGAGCAGGAACATCGAGATGACGTCGGCGCTGGGCGTCACGATGGCGCAGAAGACCAGGATGCAGAGGATCGCCACGCGCCAGGACTTGATGATCGAGGACGCGGACAGCACGCCGACGAAGTTCAGCAGCACGAGGAACACCGGTAGGACGAACGCGATGCCGACGGCGACGATGAGCTTGATGACGAAGTCGTAGTAGGCCTTGGCGTCGACGATCGAGGTGTCCTGGCTCGACACGAAGCTGCCGAGGATGCCGACCACGTGCGGCAGGATGTACCACCCGAACCAGCAGCCCGCGAAGAACAGCGGGATCGCGGTGCCGAGGAAGCCCCACACGTACTGCTTCTCACGCCGCACCAGCGCCGGGACGATGAACGCCCAGATCTGGTAGAGCCACACCGGGCTCGCGATGACGATGCCGATCGTGATGGCGATCTGCAGCTTCAGGTCGAACGCGCCCGTGATCATCGGGAAGTTCAGTTCGGCCGTGTGCCCGCCGACCTTCGCGAGCTGGGAGACCGGCGACCGGAGCGCGTCGAGCACGAACGGGGTGAGGAACCACCCACCGACCGCGGCGACGACGATCGCGATCACTGCGCGGAACAGGCGGTTGCGCAGCTCGATGAGGTGCTGCCCGAGCGACATGCGGCCTTCGGCGTCCTTCGTCGGACGCCCGGTCCGCCTCGCTCGCCCGCGCGCGGTCGTCGAAGCCATGGGTCGATCCTACGGGGTCGGGACCGACAGTCGGCCGCGACGTGCGTTCGCACAGGAGGGTCACGGGCCTGGAGGCGCGGGGCGGGCCCGCACCGCGCCTCCCGTCCGTCGGTCAGCACGTCGGCGGCGGGGCCGACGCGTGTCCGGTCCGGCGGTCGCGCGCGGTCCGGCGTCCGCACTCGGTTCGAACCACGGAACCGACGTCGAACCACGTCGCGGTACCGGTTCGACGTCGGTTTCGTGGTTCGACGTGCGCGACACGCAGCGCCGGTCCGGCGGTTGCGCGCGGCTCAGTCGGCGGCGAGGGCGGCCGCGGCGAAGTCGCGCACCGCGGCCCGTGCAGCCGGCGGGTCGAGCACGACCGCGCGACCGGGCAGCCCCGCGACAAGCCGCACCACACCGTCAAAGCCGTTCGACGCTGCCAGCCGGATGCGCACCCGGCCGTCGGTGTCGGGCGCGTCGGCCGTGTCGGCGAGGAAGTCGGCCACGAGCGGCAGCGACGAGGAGTCGAGCTCGACGGTGACGATCACGTCCTCGGCCGCCTGCTGGAACAGCGTGTCCGGGATCACCACGTCGTCGATCGACTTCTCCGCCGGGCGGTCGTCGACCCGTACGCCGGACATCCGGTCGAGCCGGAACGTCCGGAGGGCCTGTCGGTCGAGGTCCCACGCCCGCAGGTACCAGTCGGTGTCGATCGACTCCACACGCAGCGCGTCGACGCGGCGGGTGCTCCCCTGCGTGCGCGGACCGGCGTACTCGAACGCGAGCCCGCGGCCGTCGGCCATCGCGCGGCGGATGACCGCGAGGGCGACGTCGTGCAGGTCCTGCCCGACGGCGACGTTCGCGGCCGCGCCACCGGCACCGCGGGACAGCTTCGCCATGAGCGCGCGGATCGCGTCGCGGTCGGCGGCCTCGGGGAGGGCGGACAGGTACTGCAGCCCGGCGATGAGCGCGGACGCCTCGCGCGCCGAGAGCCGCGGGGAGTCGTCGATCGCGACGAGGTTCGTCAGCACGATCATGTCGTTCTGGTCGAAGTCGTCCCACGCGATGTCGAAAAGGTCGCCGTGCTGGTACTGCATCGTCTCGCCGGGGACGCCGGACACCGCGATGAGCTCGACGGCACGGCGGATCCGGGTCTCGGGGACGCCGAAGTGCCGAGCGGCCTCGGCGACCGAGACGCGCTCGCGGTCGATCAGGTACGGCACGAGGGCGAGCAGGAACGCGAGCTTGTCCTGCGCCTGGAGTGGTTGCTGCTCAGCCACGGGGGCTCCCGTCCTGGTCGGCGGCGGGCTCGGCGTGGTCCGCGGGTGCCGGTGCGTCGGCGGGTGCCGGTGCGTCGGCGTGGTCGGCGGGTGCCGGTGCGTCGGCGTGGTCGGCGGGTGCCGGTGCGTCGGCGTGGTCGGCGACGAGGGCCCGCAGGCGCTCGGTCACCCGGTCGCGCAGGTCGTCCGGCTCGAGCACGCGAACCTCGGGCCCGAAGGCGGCGAGCTCCTCGGCGAGGATCTGGGGGTCGACGTGGTGCAGGACGAGGACGCCGTCGTCATCGGTCTCGGTGTCCCGCCGGCGGGCGAGCCGACGTTCGGCGTCCGACCCCGGTGCGACCCGGATCCGGGCGGTGCGTGCCGCCCAGATGCGCTCGAGCTCCGCCAGCGCGCGTTCGCCCCCACCGGCCGGGGCCGGGTGCTGCCCGACCTCGTACTGGGCGACGGGCCCGACGATCCGGGAGAGCAGGTAGTTCTTCTCGCTGTCCGTCGCGAACTCGTGCGCGGCGAGCATCCAGCGGCCGCCGTGCTGGACGAGTGCGACCGGGGCCACCTGACGCCGACGCGGCTCGTGCTGCCCCGGCGTGATGTAGTCGAAGCGGACCGCGGCGGACCGGTCGAGCGCCGAGCGCAGCGGCTCGAAGGCGACGTCACGGGCGCGGAGCCGCGGGGCGTACGCGTCGACGCCGAGGGCCCCGGCGCCGTCGTCCTCGGATCCGGCGGACCGCACCTTGAGCAGGCCGCGACGGGAGTCGGCGGAGAGCGCGCCCTCGCGCCAGGCCATCGCGGCGAGGGACAGGAGCGCGGACTCGTCCGGCGTGAAGCGGACGTCGACGGGCAGGTCGTACTCGCCCTTCGGGATCCGGTAGCGGAGCGTCTGGTTGTTGCCGGCGGCACCCGGGGTCTCGATGGTCTCGAGCGGGATGCCCAGCTCGCGGACGTCGTCCTTGTCGCGCTCGAACTGGCGCTCCAGCGAGGCGTTGTCGCCGCCTGTCGTGAACCGCTGCCGGTAGCCCTGCACGTTGGCCAGGATCTCGGACTTCGTCAGCCCGGACTCCGTCGAGAGCAGCGCGAGCACCAGGCTGAACAGCCGTTCCTCGGCAGGCACACGGGGCACACGGGTCGCTGGCACGAGCCGATCCTACGGCAGCGCGGGTGCACCGGAGTGCACCCGCGCCGCGGTCCGTGGACGGTCCGGGAGGGTCAGGCGGAGATCTTCCCGAGGACGTCGATCACGTACGCGTACGCCGCGCCCTGCTGGTGCACGATCGTGAGCACCTGGTCGCCGACACGGTGCCCGACGATGGCGTTCCGGACGCCTTCCTGCACCTGGCCCTTGGTGAGCGGCACGGTCTGCGCGCCCGAGCCGTCGGTCCAGCTGGAGCCGGCCACCGAGGCGTCGGTGCCGTCAGCGGGCCACGACACGGCGGTGTACTTGATGACGGCGGTGTCCTTGTCGGTGAGCTCGGCGCCGTGCCCCTTGCGGAGCAGGTGCGTCTCGTCCGACTTCGGCGCGGACCACGAGGGGATCGTGATGCCGGGCGCACCCGACGGCGCGAGGACGACGGCGGGCATCCCGTCCCCGGCGAGCTGCGGCGTGCCGGTCGCGCGGGCGTCGAAGGCCTTCTTGACGTCGATGACGGCGATGACGGCGTCCTCGGTCTTGGTCGACGAGGTCTCCGTGTCGCCGGTGGTCGAGGAGCTCAGGGCGCTCTTCGGCAGTGCGACGGCGAGGCGGTCACCGACGTGCGCGCACTCGAGGGAGGCGCCGAGCGCCCCGTAGTTGTCGGCACCCGCGGTGATCGGGGCGGTCTGGCCGGAGTACCCGCTCGTCTGTGCGACCTCGCCGGTCGCACCGTCGACGAGGGTGTACTCGATCACGACGGGCGTGCCGTCCTCGATCTCGCGACCCTCGCCCTGGCGGAGGACCGAGACCTGGGTGCCCTTCGTGGTGAGGCCGCTCGGGATGTTGACCTTCGGCTCCTTGCCGAACGCACCCGTGGCGGTGACCGCCTCGGACGCGGCACCGGGAGCGGCGCAGCTCGACGGCGTGGAACCGGCCCCGCTCGCCGCGCACCCGGTGAGTGCTGCGGCGAGGCCGATGGTGACCAGGAGTGCGGGGATGGTGCGCACGGACCCTCTTTCCGTTCGATGCAGGACGGGCACGTCGCGTAGCCTACCGGTCGTCCTCAGCAGCGCCGTCCGCGTCGGACGCGGCGGGTCCGGCCTCGGCTGCGGCGACCTTGCGGGCCTGTGCCGCCGCCTGTCGCGCGACCTTGCGGAGCTTCTTGTCGCTGGCCGACCGCTCGCCGACGGCGCCGGGCGTCCAGGCCTCGACGTCCTCGTCGGAGAACTCCGCCTTGCCTGCGCGACGCTTCAGGTTCGGCAGCACGACACCGTCGGCCAGCCGGCGTGCCGTGACGAGGAACCCGGTGTGCCCGACCATTCGGTGGTCCGGGCGGACGGCGAGGCCCTCGACGTGCCAGGTGCGGACCAGGGTCTCGCTGGACTGCGGGTCCGTGAAGCGCCCGGTGTCGCGGAGCGCCTCGGCCGTGCGGGACAGCTGCGTGACGGTCGCGACGTAGCAGACGATGAGACCACCGGGGACGAGGGCGTCCGCTGCGGCGTCGACGCACTCCCACGGCGCGAGCATGTCGAGGACGACCCGGTCGACGCTCTGCGGTTCGGCGGCGCCGGGCAGCTCCTCGACGAGGTCACCGACCGTGACCGACCAGTTGTCCGGGACGGCGCCGAGGAAGGTGCCGACGTTGCCACGGGCGATCGCGGCGAACTCCTCGCGGCGCTCGAACGACTGCAGCTGTCCGGTCGGTCCGATCGCCCGCAGGAGGAACAGCGAGAGCGCGCCGGAACCGACACCGGCCTCGACCACGCGGGCGCCCGGGAAGACGTCGGCGAAGGCCACGATCTGAGCGGCGTCCTTCGGGTACACGATGGCGGCACCGCGCGGCATCGACATCACGTAGTCGTTGAGGAGCGGACGCAGCGCGAGGTACTCGTCACCGGTGCTCGCCCGGATCACCGACCCGTCCGGCTGCCCGATGACGTCGTCGTGCCGCAGGACGCCGCGGTGCGTGTGGTACTCCCCCGCGACCTCGAGCGACAGGGTCGTCAGCTTGCCCTTCGGACCGGTCAGCTGCACGCGGTCACCGGCGCGGAAGGGTCCGCGCGGCGGGGTGTGCGGTGCGCCGCCCGCGGTGTGCGGCAGCGACTCGGTGGGGTTCGGGAGCGCGTCGGTCATCGTGCGACCTCCTGGGTGCGGGCGGCGAGGGCCGGGCCGGTCAGCTCGACGAGCCGGTCGACGTCGACGTCCGCGAGGGTGGTGAGGTGGACGTCGCCGCCCGTGATGTCCGACAGCGGGACGATGTGCTCGACGGCCACCGTGACCGCGCCGGAGGCCACGGCCGAGGCCACGCCGGTCGCCGAGTCCTCGATCGCGACGCACGCGGTCGGGTCGACGCCGAGCTGTGCGGCGGCGGACAAGTAGGCGTCGGGGAAGGGCTTCGGCCGCTCGACGTCGTCACCCGCGACGACGACCCGGAACCCGCGGGCACCGAGCGCATCGGCGGCGACGAGCGCCATCTTCCGACGGGACATCGTGACGAGGGCGGTCGGGATGCCGCGGTCGTGCAGGCCCTCGATGAGCTCGCGGGCACCGGGACGCCACGGCAGTTCACCGTCGCGCAGGCGCACCATCACGTACTCGGTCATCCACTGGATGATCTCCTCGACCTCCATGTCGACGCCCTTGTCGCGGAGGATCTCCCCCGAGCGCTCGAGGCCGCTGCCCACCAGGGCGAGACCGTCCTCGTGGGTCCAGACGACGCCGTAGCGGTCGGTGAGTTCGACCTGGGACTGCTGCCAGATCGGCTCGGTGTCGATGATCGTGCCGTCCATGTCCCACAGCACGGCTGCGGGCGGGACGAGGGCGGAGGGTTGCGCGGTCACGGGCGACGAGTCTACCGGGGCGGTCCGCCCGCGTTCCGCTCACCGCGGACGCGTGGACGCACTCCGGTCGAGCGGCCCTATCCTTGTTGCTGCGAATGTCCGGTCGCGCGCGACCTGCGAGCCGCCCGCGCCCCGCTCCACCACCAGGAGGTCCCGTCCGTGCCACAGCACTCCCCCTTCAGCGACGGTCGACTGCTCGTCGTCGCCTTCGAGGGCTGGAACGACGCCGGAGAAGCGGCGAGCGGTCTCGCCAGGCGCATCGTCGAGTCGCTCGAGCTCGACGAGCTGCGCGAACTCGACGGTGAGCGGTACGTCGACTACCAGTTCAACCGCCCGAACGTCGGCACGGACGAGAACGGCGGCCGGGGCATCCAGTGGCCGCGGATCGTCCTGCACGGTCCCGGTGCCGAGGGCCGACCCGTGATCGGAGCCACCGGCTCCCCGTCCGAACGCGACGTCTACGTGCTCGTCGGCCCCGAGCCCTCGCGGACCTGGCGCGGCTTCTGCGCGGAGATCATCGACCTCGCGGACGTCTACTCGATCGACGCCGTCGTCTTCGTCGGCGCGATGCTCGCCGACGTCCCGCACACCCGACCCATCTCGGTGTTCGTGTCGAGCGAGAACGCGGGCGTGCGTGCCGCGTTCGACGTCGACCGCTCCTCGTACGAGGGCCCGACCGGGATCCTCGGGGTGCTCGCCGACGCGATGGACAGCGCCGGCCTCACCACGCTGTCGCTCTGGGCCTCGGTGCCGCACTACGTGCACAACTCGCCGTCCCCCAAGGCGACGCTCTCGCTGCTCGACAAGATCGAGGAGCTCACCGACGTCACGGTCCCGCGGGGATCGCTGCTCGACGACGCCACCGAGTGGGAGGAGGGCATCGACGCCCTCGCCGCCGACGACGAGGACATGGCGTCCTACATCGGTCAGCTCGAGCAGGCGCGGGACACGGTCGACTCCCCCGAGGCGTCGGGCGACGCCATCGCGCAGGAGTTCGAGCAGTACCTCCGCCGACGCGAGCGCAAGGACGGCAAGGACGGCGGGACCGCCGGGGGCGAGGGGTTCCGCCCGCCGCCACCGTCGCAGTAGACGCGACCACACGGACGGACGGGAGGCGCGGGCGGGGGGGGGGGGCGGGCCCCCCCCCCCCCCCCCCGCCCCTCCCCCCCCCCCCCCCCGCCGGGGGGGGGGGCGGGGGCCCTGGGCCCCCCCCGCCTCCCGTCCGTCACACGGTCGCGTCCCGTCCCGTCCGCGCGAGCGGGCACTTTTGGTCACGCTCGGCGCCTGGAGTCGGGCGATTCCGCCCTCTCGGCGAACCTGAGCGGCATGTCCTGCCGCTCGACGAACGGGGGCGGCCGACCGGGTCAGCCGAGGCGGATGCCGAGCAGGGCGTCGACCAGGTCCACGAGGTCCGGCGTGACCGCCGTCCCGCCCGCGATCGCCGTGTCGACCGCGGCGACGGCGCCCGGCGTGTCGAGGTCGTCCGCGACACGGGCGCGGACCCGGGCGATGACCTCGGCCGCGTCGTCGGCGTGTCCGGCGTCGCTCCCGGAGGCCCAGGCGTCCCACGTTGCCAGGCGCGTGGTGGCGCTGGTGAGCTCGGTGTCGAACCACTCCCAGTCGTCGGAGTACTTGTGCGACAGCAGCGCGAGGCGGATCGCACGCGGGTCGGCGCCGTCGTCGAGCAGCCCACGGACCGTGACGAGGTTGCCGAGCGACTTCGAGATCTTCTCACCCTGGTAGGCGATCATCCCGGTGTGCACGAACGCCTGCGCGAGCGGCTGGTGCGCGAGCGCTGCGGCGTGCCCGGCGCTCATCTCGTGGTGCGGGAAGACGAGGTCGCTGCCGCCGCCCTGGACGCTGATCGGCAGGCCGAGCCGGTCGCCGGCGATGACGCTGCACTCGATGTGCCACCCGGGGCGCCCGGGACCGACGGCGGAGTCCCAGCTCGGCTCGCCCGCTCGTGCGGCGCGCCACAGCAGCGGGTCGAGCGGGTCGCGCTTGCCCGCACGGTCGGGGTCGCCGCCGCGCTCGGCCGACAGCGCGAGCATGGTCTCGCGGTCGAGGCCGCTCTCGTCCCCGAGCGACCAGGCCTCGGTCGGGCGGTTCACGTCGAAGTAGAGGTCGTCGCCGGCCGACTCCGGCGTCGGCACGGCGTAGGCGTAGCCGGTCTCCTGCAGGAACGCCACGGCCTCGGCGATGCGTTCGACCTCGTCCGTCACCGCCACGAAGTCGTCCGGCGGCAGGACCCGCAGCGCCTCCATGTCGCGCCGGAACAGGTCGATCTGCGAGGCCGCGAGCTCGCGCCAGTCGACGCCGTCCCGCGCTGCCCGTTCGAGGAGCGGGTCGTCGACGTCCGTGGTGTTCTGCGCGTACTCGACCTCGAACCCGGCGTCCCGCCAGACACGACCGAGCGTGTCGAACGAGAGGTAGGTCGCGGCGTGGCCGAGGTGGGTGGCGTCGTACGGGGTGATGCCGCACACGTAGAGCGCCGCACGCTCCTCGCCACCGGTCGGGTCGACGGGCTTGCCGGTCGCCGTGTCGTGCACGACCGGGCGGGGCGCGGCGCCCGGGACATCGGGGACGGACGGGACCTGCCAGGCCCTCACGGCTGGATCACTCCGAGCGACAACAACACGATGAGAACGATACCGAGTGCGATGCGGTAGACGACGAACGGCATGAAGCTGCGCTTGCTGATGTAGTTCATGAACGCCGCGATCACGACGAAGCCGACGACGAAGGCGACCACCGTGGCGATGAGCGTGTCGACCACGCCGAACGGCGCGCCGGTGTCACCGAGGCTCGTGGCGGCCTCGTACAGGCCGGAGAGGAACACGGCGGGCACGGCGAGCAGGAACGCGAACCGGGCGGCCGCCGGGCGGGTGTAGCCGAGCGCGAGCCCCATCGACACGGTCGCGCCGGAACGCGAGACGCCGGGCACGAGGGCGAGCATCTGCGCGAGGCCGATCAGGATCCCGCCGCCGAACGTCATGTGCTCGATGCGCCGGACCTTCTTGCCGACGACGTCGAGCACGCCGAGCACGATGCCGAACACGATGAGGACGATCGCGACGATCCACAGCGACCGGAACGTCGTCTCGATCGAGTCCTTGAGCAGCAGGCCGGCGATGCCGATCGGGATGGTCCCGAGGATCACGAGCCACCCGAGTCGGGCGTCCGGGTCGTTCCGGGGCACGGTCTTCCCCGACAGCGACCGGAACCACCGGCCGACGATCCGGGTGATGTCGCGCCAGAAGTAGATCAGCACGGCGGTCTCGGTGCCGAGTTGCGTCACCGCGGTGAACGCCGCGCCCGGGTCCTGCGCGTCCGGCAGGAACAGCCCGACGATGCGGAGGTGGGCGCTGGACGACACCGGGAGGAACTCGGTGAGCCCCTGGACGAAGCCGAGGAAGATCGCCTCGAGGATGTGCACGGCTCGGGCCTTTCGGGGAGAGTCGGTTCAGGACACCGCCGGACCGGCGACCATGCACAATATCAGTACGTGGCGAGGAGGTCTCCGAGGACCCGCCGCCCGAACGCCAGCGAGTCGAGCGGCACCCGTTCGTCCACGCCGTGGAACATCGCCGGGAAGTCCACACCCGCCGGCAGCTGCAGCGGCACGAACCCGTAGCCCGCGATCCCCAGCGTCGACAGGGCCTTGTTGTCCGTCCCGCCCGAGAGCAGGTACGGCAGCACCGGAGCACCCGGGTCGTGCCGGCCGAGGACGTCGCGCACGGCGTCGACCAGGGGGCCGCCGAAGTCCTGCTCGAGCCCGATGTCACGGAAGGACATCACGACCTCGACGTCGTCGCCCGCGAGCTCCCGGACACGCGCCAGCACCGTCTCCTCGTCGCCGGGGAGGCACCGGATGTCCACCAGTGCCTCGGCGTGGTCGGGGATGACGTTGTGCTTGTACCCGGCGGTGAGCACCGTCGGGTTCGTCGTCGTGTGCAGGGCCGCGTGGATGAACCGCGACGCCGACCCCGTGGCCAGCGCCACCTCGTCCGGGCCGGTCACCGTCGGGTCCACCCCGAGGAACCGTGCGACCTCGGCCACCATCGCGTCGGTCGTCGCCGACAGCCGCACCGGCCACTCCTCGCTGCCGATCCGGGCGACCGCCGCGGCGAGCTTCGTCACCGCGCTGTCGTGGATGACGTGCGACCCGTGCGCCGCGGTGCCGGTCGCGACGAGCTTGATCCACATCAGGGCCTTCTCGCCCGTCTGCAGCAGGTACGCACGACGGTCGCCGAGGGTGATCGAGTAGCCGCCGACCTCGCTGATCGCCGCGCTCGCACCCCGGAACACCTCGGGGTGGTTCTCGACGACGTGGTGCGAGCCGAGGACTCCCCCGGCCTCCTCGTCGGCGAAGTACGCGATCACGAGGTCGCGCTCCGGCGCTCCCTGCTGCTCGATGACGTCCGACAGCGACGTGAGCATCATCGCGTCCATGTTCTTCATGTCGACCGCGCCGCGACCCCAGAGCATGCCGTCCCGCACCTCGCCGCCGAACGGGTCCACCGACCAGTTCGCCGGGTCCGCCGGCACCACGTCGAGGTGACCGTGCACGACCAGGGCGGACTTGTCGCGGTTGCGTCCGGGCACCCGTGCCACGACGCTCACACGATCGGGTTCGGACTCGAACAGCTGCGGCTCGAGCCCGAGCGCACGGAGCTTCGCCTCGACGTAGTGCGCCGCCTCGCTCTCGCCGCGGGACTTCCCCTCGCCCCAGTTCGTCGTGTCGATGCGGATGAGGTCACGGGCGATCGCCGCGGTGGCCTCGAGGTCGGTCAGCGTGGCCTCCGGGTTCGTCATGGCCCAACGGTACCGGTCCGCGTCGACGGCCCCGGCGTCGGACGTCACAGCAGGACGCGCCCGGGATGCGCCGCTGTGTTCATCAGGCGTTCAGACCCGTGCTAGTGTCTTCTCTCGGCAGGAACGCCGGGGAAACAGCCCGGAACGACGGCCGACAAGTGAAGAAACACCTGTCCGGGTGGCGGAAATGGTAGACGCGCTAGCTTGAGGTGCTAGTGCCCGTATTAGGGCGTGGGGGTTCAAGTCCCCCCTCGGACACAGGAAATGAGATGCCCCCTGGCCTTTCGGCCCGGGGGCATTTCCTGTTCGTGCCTTCCCGGCGAGTGCCGCCGTCGCTTCGCTCGGGGCGTCACCGCCTCGAACGCGCCAGTTCGCTGCGCTCACGGCGTGTGCGGGGTGCGGGCGCCAGTTCGCTGCGCTCACGGCGAGTGCGTCCGGTAGGTGGGTGCGGGCGCGGGCGCGGGCGCGGGCGTGCGACATCGGGGATGTCGCTGGGGCGCGCGTGCAACAGTTGCGAGCGCAGGCGTGCGACATCGTCGGTGTCGTGCGACGTCGGGGATGTCGCTGGGGCGCGCGTGCAACAGTTGCGAGCGCAGGCGTGCGACATCGTCGGTGTCGTGCGACATCGGGGGTGTCGCTGGGGCGCGCGAGCAACGGTTGCGGGCGCGGGCGTACGACATCGTCGGTGTCGCACGACATCGACGTCGTCGCGCCGAGTCGACCGCCACCGGCGCCACGAGCCAGGAGGCGCGGCACCGGCCCGGCCCGCACCGACCGGCCGTCAGGAGCGCGGCTTCAGAGCACGGCGCAGCCAGTCGCGGGCGCCCGCCGCGTCCTCGAAGCGCCCCTCGTCCTGCGCCTCGGCCGCGGCGTCCAGGACCTCCCGGAACCGCGGCCCCGGCGCGAGCCCCGCCGCGACGAGGTCCCGCCCGGTCACGAGGCGCACCCGGGGTCCCGCGGCCTCGTCGGCACGCATGACCGCGAGCCATGCCCATGCCGGTGACGGCCCCGACGCCGAGCCGCGCCCCTGCGAGTCCGCCTCGCACACCCGGGCCCAGCACTCGGCGGTCGCCATCGACCCGCCCAGGCGACGGAGCAGTCGGCGCGCTGCCGGCACCGACGGCGCCGCACCGTCGGTCGAGTGCACCACCATGTGCTCTCGCACGATCGTGGCGATGCGCTCGGTGAGGGTGCGCGGCGCGCCGATCCGCCGCAGCAGGTCCCGCGCCGCATGCGCGCCCGAGACCTCGTGCCCGAGGCTGCGGACCCGGACCGTGCCGTCGTCGTCACACTCCCGCTGCGTCCCGTCGCCCGCCTTGCCGAGGTCGTGCAGGAGCGCGCCGAGCACCACGACGATGCGGTCCTCACCGGTGACGCCGTCGGCGGTGCAGGCAGCGGCAGCAGCGTCCGCCGCGAGCCCCAGGTGCACGTGCACGGGCCCCTCGGGGTGCCACCGCGGGTCCTGCGGCACGTCGCGCACCGCGGCGAGCTCCGGGAGGTGCCGCTCCCACCCGGTGTCGTGCAGCACCTGGAGCGCCCGCGACTGGTGGTCGCCCCGCGCCGTCTTCCGGATCTCCGGCCAGACCCGCTCCGCGGCCACGGACGGGAACGCGTCCACCAGCGACCGGGCGACGTCGACCGTCGACGGGTCGAGCACGAGGTCGAAGCGCGCCACCAGCTGCACGGCGCGCAGCACCCGCAGCGGATCGTCCCCGAACCGGTCCGAGGTGTGTCGGAGCACACCCCGGGCAGCGTCGTCGATCCCACCGACCGCGTCGACGTACTCGTTCGTCGCCGGGTCCCACGCGACCGCGTTGACCGTGAAGTCGCGACGGACGGCGGCCGCGGCGAGCCCGTCGTCGTCGGCGTTCCCCGGCGCGACCGCGACGTCGACGTGCACGCCCTCGACCACGACCTTGAGGACCTCGAAGCGCGCCCCCGTGGTGACGACGACGGCTCCCACCGCGCGCAGCGCGTCGACGACCGACGCGGTGTCCGTGCCGTGCACCTCGACGTCGACGTCGTGGTCGTCGGCGACGGGGACCGCGCGCCCGGACGCGCGGAACAGCGCGTCGCGGACCACGCCGCCGACGAGGAACGGTCGGCCGACACCGGCGAGCACGTCCAGGACCACGGCGACGCTGGTGCCCACGCCCAGCGCTCGGGCGGGGTCGTCCGGTCCGGGGCAGCGGTGCACCCCGGTGGGGCGGCGAACGGCTCGGCAGCGGGGGCAGGAGATGGTGGTGGTCACGTGCGGTGTCTTCCAGGACCTCCGTGCGGCGGCACCGAGGGAGTCAGTCTGCCGCACCACGCGTGTCGGCGCGACCGGACGACGAACGGGAGGCGCGGTGCCAGCCGGCACCGCGCCTCCCGTCCGTCAAGAACGCGCGTCTAGGACTTCGACGCTTCGACGAACGTGCGGCGCGGGTCGGTCTCCTTGATGAGGGACGTCGCGTCGCGACCCGACACGGCGCCGGTGACCCACCCGATCACGATGCGCACCTTGCGGTTCAGCGTCGGCATCGCGTACACGTGGTAGGCGCGGTGCGCGAGCCACGCGAGGAGGTTCGTCATCTTGATGCCCTTGATGTTCGCCGCACCCTTCGCGACACCGTACGACGCGACGGTGCCGATGGACGGGTGGCGGTACTCCTCGAGCGGCTTGCCCGTGATCGTCGCGACCACGTTGTCCGCGGCCACGACGGCCTGGCGGACGGCGTTCTGCGCGTTCGGCGGGTAGTACGCCGGCTGCTTCTCGGCCGTCAGGTCGGGCACCTGCGCCACGTCGCCGAGGCCCCAGACGCCGGGGACGACCTCGTGGGTGTCCTCGCTCTCGACCTGCAGCTTCGCGTTCGCGGCGAGGTGACCCTTCGGGCCGCGCGGCAGGTCGGACGCGTCGAGGAGCGGGTTCGGCTTCACGCCGGCCGTCCAGACGAGGAGGCCGGTGGCGAACTCGTCGCCGTCGGAGAGCTTCACGACGCCGCCCTCGCAGCTCGGCATGGTCGTCTTCAGGCGGACGTCGATGCCGCGGGCTCGCAGCGACTCGAGGGTCCACTTGGACAGCTCCGGACCGACCTCGGGCGCGACGCGGTCGAGCGCGTCGATGAGGACCCAGCGGGGGTGCTCGCCGGCGAGCGACGGGTAGGTCTTGATGGCGGCCTGCGAGACGTCGAACAGTTCGCCGATCGCCTCGACGCCGGTGTACCCGCCGCCGACGAAGATGCTCGTGAGCAGCTTGCGGCGCTCGTCCTCGTCACGGGTGGCAGCGGCCTTGGCGATGTTGTCGAGGAGCTTCGCGCGGACGTAGGCGGCCTCTTCGACGCTCTTGAAGCCGACGCCGTACTCCTCGAGCCCGGGCGTCGGGAACGTGCGCGTGACGGAGCCGAGCGCGACGACGAGCTGGTCGTAACCGAGCGTGCGGTCGTCACCGCCGGCCGTGGCGATCGAGACGGTCTTGTCGGCCGAGGAGATCCCGGTGACCTTGCCCTGGATGACCCGGGTCTTGCGGAGCGCACGGCGCAGCTCGAAGGTCACGTCCTTCGGGGCGATGTGGCCACCGGCGACCTCGGGCAGGAACGGCAGGTACGTGTAGTACGTGTTCTGGTCCACCAGCGTGATGCGCATCGGCACGGTCGCTGCGTGCTTCTGGAGCTGCTTGACGGTGGTGTAGCCAGCGGAGCCGCCGCCGAGGACGAGGACGTGAGGGATCGAGTCTGCCATTCCCCCGGTCTACCCGACTTCGGCTTGCGATGTCATGAGGTCCGCGGCCTGTCGCGGAGCCGCCACCACGCGGTCTCGGCGAGTTCGACGCCCGTGTACACCCCGTGGGGCGTCCGGCGGGACTCGGTGAGCGAGAACCGACGGAGCCGGTAGCCTCCGCCGAAGCGGTCGATGATCGCCTCGGGCGAGGACTCCGCGTCGCGCTTGACGTACCAGGTGCGGTCGTCGACGGCCTCGATCACGCGGTGCTCACCGGCGGCCGCCGATGCGGGAGCGCAGCACGTCGATGCGCTTCTGGATCTGCTCGATGCTCGCCTGCGCCACGGCCGGGCCACCGCTGATGCGGCGGAGTTCGGCGTGGATGGCCCCGTGCGGTTCGTTCGCGTGTCGGGACCAGATCGAGACGAGCCGGTGCAGCTCGGACCGCTGCTCCTTGATCGTCTGGTACATCGGGCGGTCCTCGGGCGCGGGGGCGGCTGCCTTGGGCATGCCGTCCTTCGGGGTACGGCCCTTCGCTCGCTTCGCCTGCGTCGCCTGGCGTGCTCGGAGCAGGTCGCGCACCTGGTCGGGTTCGAGCAGCCCCGGGATGCCGATGAAGTCGAGTTCCTCGAGCGAGCCCACCTCGCCGCCGCTGCCGAACTCGCCGCCGTCGTAGAGGACACGGTCGAAGGACGCCTGCGAGTCGAGCGCCTCGAACGGCTGGACCTCGAGCAGGCTCTCCGACGCGCGGTCCTCCTTGTTGGCCTCGGCGACCATCGCGTCCTCGGGGTTGTACATCCCGTCGTCGGCGTCCTTCGGGCGGTCGAGGGCGTGGTCGCGCTCGAGTTCGAGGGAGGCCGCCAGCGCCATCAGCCCGGGCACGCTCGGCAGGAACACGCTCGCCGTCTCACCGCGGCGACGGGCCCGGACGAAGCGGCCGATGACCTGGGCGAAGAAGAGCGGGGTGCTCGCGCTCGTGGCGTACACGCCGACGCACAGCCGCGGCACGTCCACGCCCTCGGACACCATGCGGACGGCGACCATCCATCGGGAGGTGTCCTCGGCGAAGGCACTGATCCGGCTGGACCCCGCCGCTTCGTCGGAGAGGACGACCGTCGGCCGCTCCCCCGTGATCTGCTGCAGGATCCGGGCGTACGCGCGGGCCGTGGTGGTGTCCGTGGCGATGACGAGGCCGCCGGCGTCCGGCACACCACGGCGGACCTCGGTCAGGCGCTTGTCGGCGGCGGAGAGGACGGCCGGCATCCACTCGCCCTCGGGTGAGAGCGCCGTGCGCCAGGCCTGGGCGGTGATGTCCTTCGTGACCTGCTCGCCGAGCGACGCCGACATCTCGTCGCCCATGCGGGTCTTCCAGCGCATCTGCCCGGCGTACGCCATGAAGAGCACCGGGCGGACGACGCCGTCCTTGAGGGCACGCCCGTAGCCGTAGTTGTAGTCGGAGATCGAGGTGCGGATGCCCTGCTCGTCGGGGGCGTACTGCACGAACGGGATCGGCGCGGTGTCCGAGCGGAACGGGGTGCCGGAGAGCGACAGGCGACGGGTGGCCTTGGAGAACGCCTCTCTGATGCCGTCGCCCCAGGTCAGGGCGTCGCCGCCGTGGTGGACCTCGTCGAGGATCACGAGCGTCTTGCCGCCGGCGGTGATCTTCTTGTGGACCTCGGGGTTCATGCCGACCTGGGCGTACGTGATCGCCACGCCCTGGTAGTGCCGGCCGAACATGCCGTCGCCGTTCTTGAACATCGGGTCGATCCGGATGCCGACGCGGTCCGCCGAGTCCGCCCACTGCCGCTTGAGGTGCTCCGTCGGGGCCACGACGACGATGCGGTCGACGGTGCCGCGGGCGAGGAGCTCGGTGGCGAGCCGGAGCGCGAACGTGGTCTTGCCGGCGCCGGGCGTCGCGGCCGTGAGGAAGTCCCGCGGCTCGGTCTCGAAGTACTTGGTGAGCGCTTCGACCTGCCAGGCACGGAGCTTCGACGCGGTGCCCCACGCGGCACGGTCCGGGAAGGCCGGCGACAGGTTCTGCACGGCCGAGTTGCCCGCCGCCTCGGCAGCGGCGACGGCCTCGTCGTGGGCGACGACCGCGTGCGCAGGCGCTGCGGTGCCGTCGTCCCACAGGGCCGCGGGCTGGTCCCCCGCCCCTGGCTGATCGGTGTACTCGGCTGCGCTCACTGCACGAGATTCTACCGTCACCCTTCGTCCTGCCGAGCGTGCGGGACGTGCCCCTCGGGCGTGCCGCGCACCAGGGATGCCGGTCGGAGCACGCCCGCGCCGAAGCGTGCGGCGACCGCGTCGATCGTCGTCTCGGTCTCGCGCCACGGCGCGTCGTCGTCCCAGAGCGCGTTGCTTGCCGCCGCCGGCACGAGGTTCTCGCCACGGACCCCGATGAGCCGGATCCGGTTGCCCGGCCGGTGCAGCACGTCGTACAGCTCGACGGCTACGCGGTGCAGACGCTTGGCGACGTCGGTCGGCTCCGCGAGGGTGCGGGACCGGGTCAGCGTGGTGAAGTCGGTGTAGCGGACCTTGAGCGCGACGGTCCGCGCCTGGACGTCGGCCCGTCGGAGTCGCACGGCCACCTTGTCGGCGAGGCGCAGGAGTTCCCGGGCGACGTCGTCGCGCTCGGTGAGGTCGTGGCCGAAGGTGACCTCGTGCCCGATCGACTTCTCGCCGACGCCGCTCTCGACCACGCGCGGATCGCGGCCCCACGCGAGGTCGTGCAGGCGCTGACCGCCGGCCGGACCGAGCGCCGAGACGAGCGAGCCCAGCGGCGTGGTCGCGAGGTCCCCCACGGTGCGGATGCCGCGTCGTTCGAGGGTCTCCTGCGTCTTGCCGCCGACCCCCCACAGCGCCGACACGGGCTGCGGGTGCAGGAACGCCACGGTGTCGGCAGCCGGCACGACGAGCAGGCCGTCCGGCTTCGACCGACTCGACGCGAGCTTCGCCACGAACTTCGTCGACGCGGCGCCGACGGAGCAGTGCAGGCCCGTCTCGGCGTACACCGCCGCACGGATCGCCCGACCGATCTCCCACGGGGTGCCGTACAGCCGGATCGCCCCGGCGACGTCGAGGAAGGCCTCGTCGATGCCGAGCTTCTCGACGCGGGGCGTGAAGCGGTCGAAGACGGCCATCACGGCGTCGGACTTCGCGCGGTACTTCTCGAAGTGCGGCTCGACGATGATCGCCGCGGGGCACCGGCGCTTGGCGACGGCCATCGGCATCGCGGAGTTCACGCCGTACTTGCGGGCCTCGTACGTGGCGGCCGTGACGACCGAGCGGTCGGAGTCGTGCCCGACGATCACCGGCAGGCCGCGGAGGTCCGGCCGGTCGAGCAGCTCCACCGAGGCGAAGAAGGCGTCCATGTCGACGTGCAGCACGCTCGCCGTCACGTCGCCGACGGGCGCGTCGGACACCAGTCGGTTGCGTCCGTCCTGCTTGCTCACACGGCGATGATGCCAGGACCCACCGACATCGCCCCGACGACCGTCGCGCGATGGCGGTCGGCGAGCAGCGCGAGCGCCTCGTCGATCCGGCCGAGCGCGTGCGCGGCCGTCGCGATCGCCCGCTCGTCCGGCCGCCCGGAGGCGGCGGCCACCGCCTCGTCGAGCTGGTCGCCGACCCGGACCCAGACCGCCGTCGGCGTGGCGGACCGAGGCCCGGCCACGATGCCGTCGGCGAGCTGCGCGATCGAGGCGGCGAGGCGGTCGGCCGCACCGCGCAGGGCCGCTGGCGGGTCCTGCGGGGCCGAGCCGAGCCTCCCGGCCGCCTCGCGCGCGAAGGTCGCGGCCGCCTGCAGGGAGGTGCGCGTCCTGGCGTCTGCGCGCGCCGGCCCGCCGGTCGGGAAGCGGACCATCGGACGCAGGACGGCGTCCAGTTGGTAGGTGGCGGCGTCGACCGCGCGCGACCGGGCGCGCAGGTCACGCCGGGCGCGGTCCGCCTCCGTCGTGTCGGCCGCGTCCGCCTCGTCGTCGTCCTCGACCCCCACCAGCGCGAGCACGAACGCGCGGACGGCGACCAGCTGCCGCCGCACCGCGCGCCGGATGACGGCACGGGTGGCGATCGGGAAGACGACCGCGCTGACGAGCACCGCGACCGCGGCACCGAGCAGGTTCTCGGCGAGCCGCATCGGGATGAGGGAGTCCGTGAAGGTGCCGGAGAACGCGTACACCTGGCAGAGGACGACGACGAGGCACGCGGCCCAGACCGAGTACACGCCGCCGAAGCCGTACGTGCCGACGGCGAGCAGGACGCACACGAGCACGATCGTCACCCACGGGTGCGTCGTGCCGAGCAGGTGCACGAGGACGATCCCGACCGCTCCCCCGACGACCGTCCCGACGCCGCGGTGGAGGCCCTTCCGGATCCGCTCGTGCGTGGTGTTCGTGCCGGCGAGGACGATCATCACGCCGATGACGCCCCAGTAGAAGCGGCTCCCGTCGAGCAGGAGGGCGAGCGGTTCGACGATCGCGACGGCGATGGCGGCGTGGACGGCGGTTCGGAGCGACGCCGTGAGGTGCCAGCGGCGCCACGGCCCCTCGGCGACGGCGTCCGCGACGACCGGCACGGCTCCGGCCGGGCGCCCGCCGGCGAGGATCACCGGCGTGGCGAAGGGCACGCCGGCACCGCGGCGGGGCAGCTCGTCGCGGAGCTCGCGCCACCGGAGTCCGGCGGACCGCAGGTCGGCGAACTCGGCGGCCATGCGGCGGACGATCGCGGTCGTCCGGGATCCGTCGTCGGCCGCCGAGGCCGTGATCCCGTAGCGGGCGAGGAGGGTGTGCGCTGCCTCCTGGCCGTGGCTGCCGCCGTGTCGGAGGACGAGCGTGACGGCCCGGAGCGCGGCGTGCCGGACGTCCGACGGCGCGCCCTGCTCGACCAGCGCCCCGGCCGCGCGGCCGAGCTCGTCGATCGCGAAGTGCGTGTCGAACACCAGGCGGTGCAGTTCCTCGGCGGTGGTGTCGGCGTCGACCCCGCTCGCGGCGAGCATGCCGTCGACCGTCAGGGCGATCTCGTGGTACCGGTCACGAGCGCGTCCGAGCCGGCGGAGGGCTCGGCGGCGGGCGCGCTGGTCGTCCGCGGCAGCGCCGACGGCTCCGGCGGCCAGGACCGCGGCGGCGGCCTCGAGCACGTCGGACCCCCGGGCGACGAACCCGCGACGGGTCCGGAGCAGCGCCCGGTGCGGATCCGGCCGGAACAGCAGGCGGACGACGATCGTCACGGCGAGGGAGCCCGCGACGACGAGCCCGAGCGGGACGACGCTCGTCTCGGGCAGGGGCAGCAGGAGTCCGCAGAGGTACCCGGCGAACCCGACGATCGCCGCGTCCGCCGCCCACACGCCCCACGAGGCCGCCGCGAACTGCACGAACAGCAGCACCACGATGAGGACGAGTTCGAGGAGCCGGAACGGCTGCAGGGCGATGCTCCCGGCGAGTGCGACGACGAACGGCACGAGGACCGCCCCGGTGCGCGCGGCGGTCCGGCCCGTGCTCGGGTCGACGATGACCAGGCAGGTGATGAAGGCCGGCATCGCGCCGATCATCACGCCGAGGATCGCCGGCAGGCCGAACGCCGTCGCGATCCCGTACCCGACGGCCATGCCGGCCGGGACGGCGACGAGCGTGCGGAGGGCACCCTCGGTCTTCACGAGCCCGGGGTCGAGTGCGAGGGCACGGTCCGTCAGTCGCTGGGTGCGGGTCCGTCGCCGCGGGGCGATCCGGTTCGTGGTCTCGGTCCTCGGCACGCTCCGGCCGCCTCCTGTTCACTGGGGAGGCCAATGGTACCGCAAGCGAACTAGTTGGGGCGCGCGGCGGTGCTACGGTGCGAGCGGCCCCAGCACCGACGCCGCGATCGTCCGCGCCGCCGAGTCCCGCGACGACGGGTGGTACTGGCCCGCCCGGACGTCCCGGGCCAGGCGCGCGAGCTCGCCACCGGCCCGGTAGGCGCCACCGCCCACGACCCGCATCGCCTCGTCCACGACGTGCTGCGCCGCGTCGACCGCCCGGGCCTTCGCCCCGACGAGCAACGGGAACCACCGCGGCCCGAGGTCGTCGAGCTCGTCGACCGACCGGGCGAGCGAGGTCACCTGCAGCTCGATCGCGTCGACCGTCCCGCGCATGTCCGCGATCGCCCGGCGCACGTCCGGGTCCGCGGACCGCGGTGTCCCGTCGAATGCCGTGCGCGACCGCACCGCCGACACCGCGAGTGCCACCGCACGCGCGGCGATCCCGACGTACACCGACGCCACGAGCAGCTCGAACGCCGCGAAGACGCCGAACACGAGCGGGTCCTGGTTCGGCCCGACCGGCAGGGTCCGCACGATCCGGTCCGCCGGCACGTGCACGCCGTGCAGCTTCGTCGTGCGACTCTGCGTCGCCCGCATCCCGAGGGTGTCCCAGTCGTCGAGGTGCTCGACGTCGCCGTCGGACCGCAGCACGAAACCGTGCACGAGCCGCGGCTCCGGCCCGGACCCGTCCTTGCCGAACACGCTCAGCACGTCCCACGCCGGGGCCAGCGAGGTGAAGACCTTCGTCCCCGTGAAGCGGTAGCCGCCGTCGCCGTCCGGCTCCGCCGTCGTCAGCGAGTCGAAGAGCACGGCGTCGTTGCCCGGCTCGCTCACACCGAACGCGAGCAGGTGGTCGTCCGCCGCGTGGTCGGTGACGGCCTGGAGGAACGACCCACCCCGCGCAGTGACGGCGCGCGCCGCCTGCACCCAGACCTGGTGCATCCCGAGCCCCAGCGCCGTCGCCGGTGCGGCTTCCGCGAGCCGCCGCTGCACCGCGGTCGTCGCGGCGAGCCCGAGTCCGGCACCGCCGCGTTCGACGGGCACCCCGAGCCGCAGGTAGCCGGCCGCCCGGAGTTCGTCGAGGTCCTCGGTGCAGAACGCGTTCGCAGCGTCGTAGCCGGGGGCGCGGGTGGCGATGCGCTCCAGCAGCTCGTCGCCCAGCACCGCCGCGGGGTTGGCCTTCGTCATGCCACGAGACTATGGTCCGAGGGGTGTCAGATCGTCATCCGTGGTCCAGGTACGTCGCGATCGGTGACTCGTTCACCGAGGGGATCGGCGACCCCGACCCGACCGTCCCCGGCGGGAACCGTGGCTGGGCGGACCGGGTGGCCGAGGTCCTGGCGAACCAGACCGACGACTTCGCCTACGCCAACCTGGCGATCCGCGGGCGACTCCTGCAGCAGATCATCGACGAGCAGGTCGAACCGGCACTCGCCCTCCGTCCCGACCTCGTCACGGTGTCGGCCGGTGGCAACGACATCATCCGGCCGGGCTCCGACCCCGACGAGCTCGCCGAGCGTGTGGACGCGATGGTGTCCCGGCTGCGGAGCGACGGCGCCACCGTGGTGCTCTTCACCGGTCCGGACGTCGGCATGACCCCGGTGCTCGGGATGGTCCGCGGCAAGACGGCGATCTACAACGAGAACCTGCACGCCATCGCGCTGAAGCACGGCGCCCTCGTCGCGAACATGTGGGCGCTCCGGGTCCTCCGCGACCCGAGGATGTGGGCTCCGGACCGGCTGCACCACTCCCCGATGGGCCACGCGACCGTCGCCGCCGCGGTGCTGGACGCGCTCGGCGTCGAGCACGGGCTCGAACCGTTCAACCCCGAGCCGCTCGAGGCCCGTCCGTGGCGGGAGGCCCGCGCCGAGGACCTCGGCTGGGCGCGCGAGTACCTCGTGCCGTGGGTGGTCCGGCGGATCAAGCACACGTCCTCGGGCGACGGCGTGACCCCGAAGCGACCCGAGCTGCAAGACGTCGTCGAGCACAAGTCCGACACCCCGTAGCGCTCGATCAGTCGGCGGGGCGGCGCAGGGTCAGCGGACCGTCGTGCAGCGGCTCGGTCGCCCACGACGCGGTGGCGGTGCCGGCCGCGAGGTCGATGCGCACGTGCGCGAGGTGCGGCGTCTCCACGAACCGGACGCCGACGAGCACGGTGCCGTCCGGTGCGACCGCACCGCTCGCGGCGAGGGGACCGTCGACCGCCCACTCCCCCTCGCCGACCGGCACCGAGAGCGTCCCGCCGTCGACCTCGAGGGCCGCGCGCCATCGGTCGCCGTCGCGCGTGAAGCCGATCTGGTCGATGCCGTCACCGCGGAACGGACCGGCGCCGAGGTCGGGGAGGCGACCGCCCTCCACCGGGGGCAGTCCCAGGGAGGCGAGCCGCGCCTCCAGGTCCGCATCCGCGGCCGCGTCGAGGTCCGTAGCGTCGACGGCGGGCAGGAGGTGCTGCCAGGCCGCGTCGAGGACGGCCTGCATGTCGAGGCTCTGGCCGGTGAGTGCGAGGACGACGTCCTGCTCCGGCAGGACGACGCAGAACTGACCGTAGGCGCCGTCGCCGCGGAAGCCGTGGCGGGCCATCCAGAACTGGAAGCCGTAGCCCTGCGACCAGTCCGGGTTCTCCTCGTCGAGGTTGTCGATCTGCTTGCTCGTGGCGGCGTCGACCCAGTCCTCGTCGAGGATCCGCTCGCCCTCCCACACACCGCGCTGCAGGTACAGCTGGCCGAGCGCGGCGATCGCCGAGGTCGGGGCGTAGCACCCGCTGAAGCCCAGCTCTGCGTCGGACTCGTCCCGGCGCCACGCCAGGTCGTCGATGCCGAGCGGGTCGAGCAGCCGCGGACGCAGGTAGTCGACCAGCGACCCACCGCTGACGCGGCGGACGATGGCGGCGAGCGTGTAGGTGCACGGCTGGTTGTAGGTGAAGAGCGCGCCGGGTTCCTCTTCCGGCGGCAGGAGCAGGAAGCCGCGCACGACGTTCATGCGGTCGAGTTCCCGGACGCGGTCGATGGTGTCCTCGCGGTGGCCGCTCGCCATCGCGAGCAGGTGCCGGACGCGGATGCGGCGGCTGCGTTCGTCGGTGATCTCGGCGTCGAGCTCCGGGAAGTACGAGAGCGCGGTGGCGTCGAGGTCGATGAGCCCCTCGCGGACGGCGATCCCGACGGCGGCGGCGGTGAAGCTCTTGCTGAGGGAGTAGAGCAGGTGGACGCGGTCCTCGGCGTAGGGCTGCCACCAGCCCTGGGCCGCCACCTGACCGTGGCGGAGCAGCACGATGCTGTGCGGTTCGACGTCGGGCGTCGACTCGAGGGCGTCGAGGAACCGGGCGAGGCCACGGGCGTCGATGCCGAGGGCGGACGGGGTGGACCGGGGGAACGTCGTCGTCACCCGTCCGACACTACGTCGCCGGGGGTCGTCGCGCGCAGCGGTTCGGTCCGTGTCCTCGTCGGCCTGTCTGAGAGTCACGGCATCTGCGTCACGGGTGCCGTCCACCGGCGCACGCCAGGATCGATCGGCAGCAGCGCAGCACAGACGGCACGACGGCACGAGGGGGTCCGATGACGACGGCGGACCACCCGCGGAGACGCCCGACCACGGCGGTCTGGGCGCTCCTCGTCGCCGTCGCCACCGGCCTGCTCGCGTGGGTCCGCATCGGGAGCCCTGCCCGCGGCGTCGCCTGGGCGGAGGACTCCGGGCGCTTCCTCACCGACCGGCTCACCCTCGGCCCGGTGCGGTCGGTGTGGCACCCGTACGACGGCTACCTGCACGTCCTGCCGCGACTGGTGGTCGACGCCGCCGTCGCGCTCGGGCGGATCGACCTGTACGCGCTGTCCGTCTCGGCGATGTCGTGCGCGGTGCTCGGCGCGGTGTGCGGCACCGTCTTCGTCCTGGCGCGCGGCGTGGTGCGGGCCTGGCCGCTCCGGGTGCTCCTCGCGGCCGTCCCCGCCCTCGTCCCGCTGGCGCCCGTCGAGATCGCCGGGACCGCGGCGAACCTGCACTGGTACCTGCTGTTCGCGGCGCCGTGGCTGTTCGCCCACCGTCCGCGGAGCTGGTGGTCGTCCGCGTGGACCGCCGTCGCGGTGGCGGTCGTGACGACGAGCGAGATCCAGGCCGCCGTGTTCCTGCCGCTCCTGCTGCTGGGCCGTCGGCAGCGTCGGGTCATCCCCGTCGCAGCAGTCGCCCTGCTCGGTGTCGCGGCACAGGTCACGGCAGCGCTGACACACCCCCGTTCCGCCACGCACCGGGGTGGCATCACCTCGTTCCGGGACATGACCGCCGGGTTCGTCGCCCAGGTCGTCGGCGGCAGCGGGAACGCCGACGTCCGTGCGGTCGGAGCGTCCGTCTCCGCGCACGGCTGGTGGGTCGTCACCGTGCCGGCCGTGCTCCTCGTGGGGGCGGTCGTGGCCGCCCTCGTCCTGGCGGACTGGCGGACCCGGTGGATGCTCCTCGCCGTGAGCGTCGGCGCCGGCGTCGTCTGGTACGCGGCGCTCATCGTGAACCGGACGCCCGGCACGACGTGGTCCTCGTTCACCCCGGCGGCGTGGGCGGGCACGGCGCCCCTGCGGTACGCGGCCGCGTCGTCGATGTTCCTGACCGCGGCGGTGGTCCTCGTCGCCGACGTGTTCCTCGCCCGCGCACGGTGGTCGTGGCGGGCAGCGGGCGGGGTGCTCGTCGCCGCCTCGCTCGTCGCGTTCGTGGCCGGGGCCGGGGCGGTGCCGCTCCGGGAGCACGGGCCGCAGTGGTCCGCCGAGATCGAGCACCGAGCCTCGTACTGCGCGGCGCACCCGGGCGACACCGTCCGGGTCGGCGCGATGCCCAGGATCGCGGGGTGGGACGCGACCGTCCCGTGTGCGATGGTCGAGCGCGCCGTCGGCCGGTGAGGGCTCAGGCGCCGCGGCGCGCGTCGGCCGGGTCGCGGGGCGGCGGGCTGGCCGGGTCGCGGGGCGGCGGGCTGGCCGGGTCGCGGGGCACTGGGCTGGCCGGGTCGCGGGGCGGCGGGCTGGCCGGGTCGCGGGGCAGTGGCACGGTGTCGGGGGTCGGGTCGGTCGCCAGGCGGGCGTGGGTCTCGACGTCGAAGCGGTCGTCGCCGTAGCGGAGCTTCTCGCGTTCCACTCCCTCGGCGCGGAACCCCGCCCGGGTCGCGACCGCGCACGACGCCGGGTTGTTCGTGCGGTGCCCGAGTTCGAGGCGGTGCACGCCGAGGGCGAAGGCGTCCTCCGCGGCGGCGGCGAGTGCACGGGTCGCCAGGCCCCGGCCGCGGGCCTCCGGTGTGAGCCAGTACGAGACCCAGGCGGTGCCGTGGGTGTGCTCGATGGCCGTCACCCCGACGCAGCCGACGACGCGGGCCCCGGCGCCGCCCGACCCGGCGCCGTCCGACCCGGGCCGCCCGTCCGCCGCGTCAGCGACGTCCGCCGCGTCAGCGACGTCCGCGACGTCCGCGACGTCCGCGACGTCCGCGACGATCGCCCAGTACCGGGCGTGCCCGTCGAACCGGTACGTCGCCCCGATGAACGCCTCCGCCGCCGCGACGTCGTCGAACCGCACACCACCGAACTGGCGCGCGAGCTCCGGGTCCGCCGACGCCGCCAGCAGCACCGGCGCGTCGGACGACCGCCACGGCCGCACGGAGGCCGGCACCGTCACGCGCCCTGGAACGGGTTCGTCCACCGCCACCAGACGCCCGGGTCGTCGATCGGCCGCTCGAGCACGAGCGGCACCGTCACCGGGTCGTGGTCCGTGATGGTGAACCGCACCGTGCCGACGCGCTCCCCCTTCGTGCCGAGGGTGATCTGTTCGAGCTTCGTCCTCGCGGACACCTTCGTCCGGCCCCACACGAGCACCTCGGCCGCGGACCGCGACACCGCGTCCGCCTCGTCCTGCCACGGCGTCGAGAACGTGCCGAAGGTCTGCCCGGCGTGGGCGAGCGTGACGACCTGGAAGTTGTCGGCGACCGACCGGAGCAGCCGCTGGACGTCGACGTCGAGCGAGTCGTGGTCGACGCCGCCGAGCATCGCGCCGACGACCGTGACCTCCTTGCCGCCGCGCTCGTACGTCGCCGCGAAGAGCAGGCAGGCGCCGGCCTCGTCGAGCGTGCCGGTCTTGATGCCCTCGACACCGTCGAGCCCGAGGAGCTTGTTCGAGTTCTCGATCGCGCCGGCGCCGGGCACCGTGACCTGCTTCGTGCCGACGACCTCCTTCACCACCGGGTTCGCGAGGGCGAGCTGCCCGAGTTCGACGAGGTCGGTGGCCGTCGAGGTGTTGTGCGCGTCGAGGCCGGTCGGCTCCTCGATCGTGGTGTGGTCGAGTCCGTGCTCGTCGAGCCACTCGTCCGCTGCCTGGCGGTAGGCGTCCATCGACCCGAAGGCCCAGAGCGCCAGCGACCCGGCGTAGTTGTTCGCCGACTTCATGAGCATGACCTGGAGCGTCTGGTACTCCGACAGCTGGAGGCCGGCGGGCATCGGCGCGACCTCGCCGTTCACGGCGAGGTACTTCGCGTACAGCGCCTGCATCCCGGGGCTGAAGGTGATCGTCGGGCCGGACTCCCCCGGCTGCAGCGGCTTCTCGTCGAGCACGACGAGCGCGGTGACGACCTTCGAGATGCTCGCGATCGACCGGGGCTTCGTGTCGCCGCTCGTGCGCAGGCTCTCGGGGAAGTCGGTCGCCTCGACCGCGGTGGCGCCGTAGCCGGGGAACGTCAGGTCCGGCACCGACGACGTGGGCGCGGAGTACGTCGTGGTCGAGGCGCTCGCCGGGGCGAACGGCACGACCGCTGCGGCCACGAGGTAGCCGACCGCCAGCACGAGCACGGCGACGACCGAGATGGTCACCGGCCTCCGGACGGCGGAACGGGGGCGGCGGACGACTCGTGACACGGGAACCGAGCGTACCGGGGGCGGGTACCCCGTGGCTGCGAGGACGCGCTAGGCGCGCGTCGGTGCGGGGTCGGACTGGAGGCGCGGCTCGCCCCCGACGGCAGCCGTCGCGTCCGACGGGACGCCGGCCCCACCGCCGTCGGGTCCCGTCGGGCGCGCGAAGGTCCACCTCCGCGACAGGTACGCGAAGACGGGGCCGGCGGCGTTCATCACCACGACGGACACCCACGCTGCCCACACGTTGCCCGGTGCGAAGCCGAAGCCGCCGAAGTACGTCGCGAAGAAGGACGCGAACCCGAGGAACATCCCGGGGACCAGCGCGAACGCACGGACCCGGCCGGTGCACATCAGCGCGGTGTTGCACACGAGGATCACGACGCCGAGCACGACGTTCCGGGCGAACTGCCCGTCGCCGAGGAGCGTGCCGATCCGCTGGTCGACGAGCACGATGACGAGGGCGAACGTCGACCCCACCGGCATCGTCGCCCAGAGCCGGGTGGCGTTCCGGAGCGTGGGCTTCGGCCCGAGCAGGAACATCCCCGCCCAGCTGATGAAGATCGCCCAGGTGGGCAGGTTCAGCGCCGTGCCCCCGATGAACGCGGTGGCGCCGGCCAGGACGGAGGCGACGATCTCGTGCGGGATCCGTTCACGCATTGCTGAGCTCCTTCGATCGGGTGGTGCCGGTGGTGAGGACGGTGGTGCGGGTGGTCTCGGCGACGACGCGGCCGCGCTTCACGACGAGGGCGCGGTCCGGGCGGTCGAGCAGCACGCCCGCCGGGTCGGTGGTCGAGAGCAGCACGAGGTCGGCGTCGGCGCCGGGACGGATGCCGTAGGTCTCGGCGATCCCGACGACCCGTGCAGCCGAGGTCGTCGCCATGTCGAGGACGCGGGCGAGGTCCTCCTGCCCGGACAGGTGCCCGACCTGCGCGAGCAGCAGCCCGATGTCGAGCAGGTCGGCGTTGCCGAACGGGGTGAAGGCGTTCCGCACGTTGTTCGACGAGTACGCGCTCGTGACGCCCGCGGCCCAGAGGTCGCGGACCGGGACGACACCGCGGCGGACGTCGTGGTCGTCGGCGCGACCGCCGAGGTGCAGGTCGGTCGCCGGCAGCGGGACGACCGCGACCCCCGCCTCGGCGAGCCGCGCGAACAGGTCGGCCCGCTCGGTCCAGGGCAGGCTCGCGGACGAGGTCATGTGCCCGAGCGCGACCCGGCCCTGCATCCCGCGGCGGACGACGGCGTCGGCGATGACCCGCGCGAGGGCGAACCGCGGGTCGCTCGTGTCGTCGGCGAAGTCGGCGTGCAGGTCCGCCGGCACGTCGAACTCCTCGGCGAGGTCGAGGACGGTCTCGACGTGCTCGTGGCACTCGGCGAGGGTCCACTCGTTGTACGTGCAGCCGCCGATCACGTCCGCGCCCGCACCGAGCGCCTCGCGCAGCAGTGCGAGGGTCCCCGGCGCCTTCGCGATGCCCTCCTGCGGGAACGCGACGATCAGCAGGTCGAGGGCGTCGCGGTACTCGTCGCGGAGCCCCAGCAGGACCTCGACGCCGGTCAACCCGACGATCGGGTCGACGTCGGGATGTGCGCGGACCAGCGTCGTGCCGTTCGTGATCGCCTGGTCGAGCAGGGTGCGCGCGCGGTCCCGGACCGAGCCGTGCGTGAACCCGCGCTTGAGCTCCCCGGTGACGGCGATCGCCCCGGCGAGCGTCCCGTCCGGGTTCGCACGTTCCCGGTCGAGCAGGGCCTTGTCGACGTGCAGGTGCGACTCGACGAACCCGGGCACGACCACGCGGCCGGCGCAGTCGACGACCCGGGTGGCCGGGTCGCCGGGGACGGTGCCGACGGCGGCGGTGACCGCGGTGATCGTGCCGTGTTCGACGACGACGTCGACGAGGCCCGGCTCGTCGACCAGGCGGGCGTTGCGGAGGACCAGGTCCACGACGGACCCCTCTTCTTCATCGGTGGTCGGTTGACGCCACCCACCATTCGCCCGTCGTGTTTCCGGCTCCGTCGCAGCGTGTGACGGGCGTGTAAAAGTTGGTCGTACCAATGAGCCAAGCAGACCAATGGACCCTAGGCTCCTGACCCATGCAACGAGGACGCACCCTGAGCGCCGCCACCGCCGCGCACCTCGCGCGCCTGGTGCTCGAGGACCTCGCTCCGGGCGACAAGCTGCCCCCGGAACGGACCCTGGCCGAGGACCTCGCCGTGTCGCGCACGACCGTCCGCGAGGCCATGCAGGAACTCGAACGCCGACGCCTCGTGTCCCGGACGCCCGGTCGCGGGACGGTCGTGCTCCCCCGGTCCGAGGAGGCCACCGCGCTCCTCGAACGCCAGACCGGTGTCGGGCACGCCGAGGACCTCGCGCACCGGGCCGAGAACGTCGCCGAGTTCCGGGCCGTCGTCGAGCCCCAGGTCGCCGCGCTCGCCGCAGCCCGTGCCGGCGAGGCCGACCTGCTCGCGCTCGAACGGATCCTGCAGGCCACGCACGCCGGCCTCAGCCCCGAGGAGTCCCTCGCGCAGGACGTCGCGTTCCACGTGCAGGTCGCCCGGGCCTCCGGCAACCCGCTCCTGGTCTCCCTGTGCGAGCTCAGCAGCGGCTGGGTGCAGGACGTCCGCGCCCGGTCCCACAGCACGAGCGAGGGCCGCCGGTCGTCGTTCGTGTGGCACGAGCAGATCCTCGACTGCATCCGCCGACACGACGAGGGGGCCGCCCGCACGGCGATGACCGACCACCTCGCCGACGTCGCCCACCTCGCCGACGTCGCCCACCTCGTCGAACGGAAGGCCGACCGATGACGACCCCCGCGATCCCGACCCTCCAGCCCGGAACGGGACCGGTCCGCGCCGACCGGTACCTGCCGGTCGACCCGGACACCGTCCTCTGGGGGCGGCTGCCGAACGCCGACGACCGACCGGCGATCACCGTCGTGCCGGGCGAGTCGGTGACGATCGACACCGTCAGCCACGAGGGGATCCTCCCCGACCAGGGAAGTGACCCACGTGCCTTCTTCGCCACGCACGGCGTCGCACCGGAGCACGTGCTCGACGACGCCGTCGCGATCGCCCGGACCGGACGCCGCGACCCCGACACGGACGGACCGCACGTCGTGTCCGGGCCCGTCGGGGTCGCGGGCGCACGACCGGGGGACGTCCTCACCATGACCGTGGTCGAGACGCTCCCCCGCGTGCACTACGGCGTCGTGTCGAACCGCCACGGCCGGGGCGCGCTGCACGGCGAGTACCCCGTCGACGGCACGACCGTGAGCGTCTTCGCCGACGTCGTCGACTCCCCCGCCGGACTCCGCGGCCGCATCCCCCTGACACCCGCGCGCGAACGGTTCGCCCGGTTCCCGCTCGCCCCGTTCCTCGGGATCATGGGCGTCGCGACCCCCGGGGAGCGCCGGCACTCGGTCCCGCCGGGCCGCCACGGCGGGAACATCGACGTGAACCTCCTGCAGGCGGGCACGCAGCTGCACCTGCCCGTCCTCGTACCCGGTGCGCTCGCGTACGTCGGCGACCCGCACTTCGCGCAGGGCGACGGCGAGGTGGCGCTCACCGCGATGGAGGCCTCCCTCCGCGCGACGGTCCGGTTCGACCTGACACCGGCCGACGAGGCCGCGAGCCGGTTCGGCGACCTCGTGTGGCCGGTCGCCGAGACCCAGGAGTACCTCGTCCCCACCGGGATGGACCCCGACCTCGACGAGGCCGTCCGGGAGTGCGTCCGGCACGCCGTCGCGATCCTCGGTGCGCGCTGGGGGATGGAGCCGCACCTGGCGTACGCCTACCTCTCCGCCGCGACGGACTTCGACATCTCGCAGGTGGTCGACTTCGTCACCGGTGTCCACGCCCGCATCCGCAAGGCCGACTTCGAGGAGCCCGCCCGATGACCACGCACCCCGACGCTCCCGAGGGTCTCCTCGAGGCACTCGACGCGTACGAGGCCGCCCTGCTGACGAACGACCTCGACGCCCTCGACGACGCGTTCGTCGACGCACCCGGCACGATGCGCGGCGACGACCGCGGGCTGCTCGTCGGCCACGACGCGATCAGCGCCTTCCGCGGAGCCCGCGGCGGGGTCGCGACCCGGACGCTGACGCGGGTCGAGGTCCGGCCCCTCGCCGAGGACCTCGCCCTCGTCGTGTCGGTGTCCCGGTTCGCCGCCGGCGGCCACGGCCTCCAGACCCAGCTGTGGCGCCGCACGACCGCACACGACGACACCGACCCCGTCGCGCGCTGGCGCATCGAGGCGGCACACGTGACCGGCCGCCCCCGCGCCTTCGACCCGACCGTCTGGCGAGCCGTCGGCGACCCGCTCGTCGCCCCCAGCGCCTCCGGGCCGCTCGACGGGCGCACCGTCGCGGTCAAGGACCTCTACGCCGTGCCCGGCCAACCCGTCGGTGCCGGCAACCCCACCTTCCTGCGCGAGGCGCCCTTCGAGACGGCCGCGGCACCGGCGGTCGAGGCCCTCCTCGCCGCCGGTGCCGCGATCCGCGGGATCGCACGCACCGACGAGTTCGCGTACAACCTCACCGGACGGAACGAGCACCACGGCACACCGCCGAACGCCGCGGACCCGACGCGGCTGCCAGGAGGCTCGTCCAGCGGCTCCGCGTCGGCCGTCGGTCTCGGGACGGCCGACATCGGGATCGGCACGGACACCGCCGGATCCGTCCGGGTCCCCGCCTCGTACCAGGGGCTCTGGGGCCTTCGGACGACCCACGGCACGGTCCCCCGCGACGGTCTGCTCCCCCTCGCACCGTCCTTCGACACCGTGGGGTGGCTCACGCGCGACGCCGGGACGCTCCTCGCCGCGCTCGACGCCACCGTGCCCGACCCCGGGACGGCCCCGGCACCGACGCCCCTCGTCGTCCCGGAGGACCTGCTCGCCCTGGTCGACCCCGACACCGCCGCAGTGTTCTCCACGTTCACCCGGTCCCTCGACGACGAACCCGGCCGGGTCCGGCTCGCGGACCTCGGCGTCCCCGCCCCCGACGAGCTCCGCGAACTGCTCCGCCTCGTGCAGGCCGCCGAGGCCGTCGCCGCCCACGGAGCCTGGATCGCCGGGCACCCCGGCGCGCTGAGCACCGTCGTCGGGGACCGGTTCGCAGCAGCCGCGGCGAACGACCCCGCCGCCACCGCCGACGCGGTCCAGCGCCTCGACGTCGTCCGGCACGCCATCCGCCGGGCGCTGGTCGGCCGGACCCTCGTGTTCCCGACCGTGCCGGGCCCCGCGCCGCTCGTGTCCGCCGACGCCGCCGCACTCGAGCGCACGAGGACCGCGACGACGGGGATGACGAGCCTCGCGAGCGTGGGCGGCCTCCCCGCGGTGAGCGCCCCCGCCCTCACCGTCGACGACGCCCCGGTCGGCGTGTGCCTGGTCGGCGCGGTCGGCACCGACCGGGACCTGGTGCGCCGTGCACGAGACCTGACGACCCGCTGAGGTGCGCCGGACGACGGAGGCGACCCGCGCCTCCCGGCCCCTCAGGCCCGCGCGCAAGCGAGCCGCTGCGCGTGTGTGACCGCCCAGAGCCCGACGGCGCTCGCCGCGGCGACGTTCAACGAGTCGACGCCGTGCGCCATCGGGATGCGCACGGTGGTGTCGGCGGACGCGATCGCCGCCGGCGTGAGGCCCTGTCCCTCGGTGCCCATCACGAGCGCCACGCGGTCCGGGACGTCCGCGACGAACGCGTCGAGGTCCACCGAGCGGTCCGTCAGAGCCATCGCGGCGAGGTGGAAGCCCTGCGCCCGGAGCTCCTCGCCGGCGGCCGGCCAGTCGCCGATGCGGGTCCACGGCACCTGCAGCACCGTGCCCATGCTGACGCGGACGCTGCGCCGGTAGAGCGGGTCGGCGCAGCGGGGGCTGACCAGCACGGCGTCGGCTCCGAGGCCGGCGACGCTCCGGAACACGGCGCCGACGTTGGTGTGGTCGACGATGTCCTCGAGCACCACCACGACCCTCGCGTCGCGCACCACGTCCGCGACGCTCGGCAGCTCCGGGCGGTGCATCGCGGCGATGGCGCCGCGGTGCATCCGGAAGCCGGTGAGGTCCTCGAGCAGGTCGTCGGGGCCGACGAACACGGGGCCGTCGTGGTCCGCGACGACCGGGAGCACGCTGTCGAGCCACTTCTCCTGGACCAGCACGCTCCGCGGGACGTGCCCGGCGCGGACCGCCCGCTCGATGACCGTGTTCGACTCGGCGATGTACAGGCCGCCCTCCGGCTCGGACACGCGCCGCAGGGCGACGTCGGTGAGTCGGGCGAAGTCGTCGAGGCGGGGGTCGTCGAGGGAGTCGATGCGGACGGCGTGCACGGGGCTCGTTTCGGGGTCGGTGTGGAACTCGGTGGCGGCGGGGCACGGCCTGGCGTCGTCCACGGGAAGTGACCGGGGCGGTCGGCTGTTGAGGGTACCGTGAACACGATGGCGACGAGCGAACCGACCAGCCCCGCGAGCGCGACCGCGTCCGGGCAGTCCCTCGACCGCGCCGTCGAGCTCCTCGCCGGCAAGCGCATCGCCGTGCTCTCCGGCGCCGGGCTCAGCACGGACTCCGGCATCCCCGACTACCGGGGTGCCGGCCGCGTCGTCCGGAAGCCGATGACCTTCCAGGAGTTCCGCGCCGACCCCGCCAAGCGGCAGCGCTACTGGGCCGGCTCGCACCTCGGCTGGCGCACCTTCGCCTCGGCCCGTCCGAACGCCGGGCACCAGGCCCTCGCGGCACTCGAACGCGACGGAATCGTCACGGGGGTCGTCACGCAGAACGTCGACGGACTGCACCTCCGCTCCGGATCCCGTCGGGTCGTCGAGATCCACGGGTCGATGGACCGTGCCGTCTGCCTCACCTGCGGGCAGGTGTTCTCGCGCGCCGACCTCGCGACCGTGCTCGACCGGGACAACCCGTGGATCGACGAGCCCGGGTCGGTGCAGCTCCAGCCCGACGGCGACGTCGAGATCACCGACGTCGAGCGCTTCCGGGTGCCGGACTGCTCGGTGTGCGGCGGGGTGCTGAAGCCCGACGTGGTGTTCTTCGGCGAGTTCGTCCCGGCCGAGAAGTTCCGCGAGGCCGTCTCCATCGTCGCCGAGGCCGACGCGCTCCTCGTCGTCGGCTCGTCCCTCACCGTGAACTCCGGCGTCCGGCTCGTCGACCACGCCGCACGACGCAAGCACCCCGTGGTCATCGTGAACCGCGGCACGACCCGCAGCGACCCCCGGGCAGCGGTCAAGATCGACGCCGGCACGACCGAGACGCTCGAAGCCCTGGCGGCACGGCTGCGATGAGGTGCCGCGCCGCGTCCGGGACGAGGTGCTGCGCCGCGTCTGGGACGAGGTGCCGCGCCGCGTCTGGGATGATCGTGCGGTGACGACGCTCCTGTACCTGGTCCGGCACGGCGAGACCGACTGGAACGCCGAACGGCGCATCCAGGGCTCGACGGACATCCCCCTGAACGACACCGGACGCCGACAGGCCCGCTCCACCGCGACCCTGCTCGACCGCCGGCGGTTCGACGCCGTCGTCGCGTCGCCGCTGTCCCGGGCGTTCGAGACCGGCTCGATCATCGCGGACCACCTCGGTCTCGCAGCGCCCGCCACGTACCCAGGGTTGGCGGAACGCTCCTACGGCGAGGCCGAGGGGCTGACCGACGACGAGGTCCGCGAGCGCTACCCGCACGACGACATCCCCGGCCGCGAGCCCCGCAGCGCGTTGCTCGACCGCGTCACCGAGACACTCGCCGAGATCGCGATCCGGTACGACGCCGGCAGCGTCGTCGTCGCGACCCACGGCGCCGTGATCCGCAGCATCGTCAACGCCGCCGCCCCCGGCACCGCCGACCGGCACAGCACCCCGATCCGGAACGGGTCCGTGCACTCGTTCCGGTGGGACCCCGAGCGCTTCCACGCCGAGCTCGTGCGGTTCGACGACCCGATCGACGGGGTCTCGGACGGGCCCGGCCGGTACGCCTTCGAGTACCAGAACCCACTCGAGCGTCGCGGGTAGCCGCCGCGGGGAGCCGTCGGGGCGAGCCGCTGCGCGCTGTCGGTGGTGTCGTACTAGGCTCCGATGCACTCGCAGACCCGAGCGTGTGAGGGGGCTGACATGACCGTCGACGGACCCGGTGGTGGGGGCGCTCGGCCCGGCTGGCCGCAGTCGCCCGATCCGGACGACCTCGATCGTGCCTTCGGCCCGGGCACGGCATCCGTCCCGGTGCGGACCCCGCGGCAGCGTGTCCGACGCAGCGCCCTCGTCGGAGTGGGCGTGATCGTCGCGGCCGGTGTGCTCGCCGTCGTGCTCGTCACCATCATCGGCAGCGTGCAGAACGGCGTCGGCGGGGTGTTCCCCCGCCCCGATGCCGCGCTCGACCGGTTCGGCAGCGCCGTGCGGGACCTCGACGGCGTCGAGGGCGTGCGCGACGCCGAACCGAAGAAGACCTCGTTCGCGAGCTACGACGTCGAGTCGACCGTCTCGGTGTCGCCGACGCTCTCCGACGAGGAGCGGACCGCGGTCGTCGACGACCTGCGCGCTGCAGCCAAGGCGGCGAGCGGCAACGGCGTCCGGGTGTTCGCCGTGGCGGACCTCGGTGCGCTCGAGATCGGGGTCTCTCCGGACGAGCGGACCACGGAACAGCGTCTGACGCTCGCCCGGCAGCTCGACGCGATCGGCGGTGTCTCGGGCGTGCGGTGCTCCTGGAGCGACGGCGGCCCGTCGGACGAACCGGCCGACCAGGCGATCACGGTCGAGACGATCGGGCGCGGGGCTGCCCTCGACGCCGTGGTGGCGAAGGCGACGCAGGAGGCGCAGGCGGTGTTCCCGGGGGCCACGGTGTCGGCGGAGCGGCCGTCGTCCTGAGGCGGGTCGGTGTGCGCGACCGGTAGCCGACGTCTGCTGGCTCGGGCCGGCCTACTGCCCGGGGGTGGCCCCGCGGGCCGCGACCGCCTGCTCCACCGCGCGGACGACCTGCTCCGCCGAGGTCTCCCACCGGAACCGCCCGGCCTGCACGACCGATGCCCGCGAGGCATCGTCCCACCGTGCCTCGAGCCGGCGCACCGCAGCCGCGACGGCCGACGGCGACGACGGGTCGAAGTACTCCGCGACGTCCCCGCCGATCTCGCGGAAGATCGGGATGTCACTGACGACCACCGGCGTCCCGACGCCCATCGCCTCGACGAGCGGGATGCCGAAGCCCTCGTCGTACGACGCCGTCGCGAGGGCCGTCGCCGACCGCAGCACCGACAGGTACTCGTCGTCGGAGGCGCCGTCGTGGAACACGATCGATCCGGCCGGCGCGAGCCGTTCGAGCCGCGCTCGATCGGCGGCGGACACCCGGGACATGCAGTGCAGCACCCAGTCCGCGCCGAGCAGCGGCATCGCGGCGGCCAGGGTCTCGACGTTCTTGTACGGCATGAACGAGCCCATGTACACGAGGGACTTCTCGCGCGGACCGCCCTCGGGCCGAGGGGTCGCGGGGTCGGCGGCGTTGTACGCGACGGTGACCGGCCGCTTCGTCAGCCGGTGCTCGGCGATGAGGCCGGCGGTCGTCTCGGACACGGTCACGACCCCGTCGGCGCCGTTCAGGAGCAGGCGCTGCGGCACCCAGCTGAGGTGGAAGGCACGCCAGCCGAGGCGGAGGGGCCACGAGAACTCCCGCGGGGGCGTCCGGTTCCGGTAGTAGATCAGGTCGTGGAGGGTCAGCACGAGGGCGTACTGCCGACCGCGGGACCCCATGGTCTGCATGGGCGAGAAGACGGCGTCGAGACCGAGGCGGTTGACCTTCCGCGCGACGAGGGGCTCCCCCGGCTCGGTCGGCGCGGGCAGGAGTTCCCACGGCAGGTCGGACGGCAGCGACTCGAGCTGCCGCTCGTCGTGCACGAGCAGGGTGTAGTCGTGTCGCTCGGGCAGGTGGGCGACGACGCCGGCCGTGAAGCGGCTGATGCCGTCGTGGCGGCCGATGCGGACGTAGCGGCAGTCGATCCCGATGCGCAGGCGGGTCACGACGCGGCACCGTCGGCCGGCGGGGTCGGCGGCGCCTTCGGCTTCGGTGTCTCCTTCGGGGCACGCTTGGACCCCTGCTGCGCTCCCTTGCGGCCCCGCTTCGGGGCGTCCGCCATCCGTCGGAGCACCGCGGACGCAGCGGCGCCGGGCGTCTCGTAGTGCACGAGGTGCCCGACGTGCGGCACGACGACGAGCTCGGCGTCCGCGAGGCGTGCGGCCAGGGCACGCTGCTCGGGCACCGCCGTGATGTCGTCGCGCTCGGCCGCGATCATCAGCACCGGCACGGTGATGCGATCGGCGTACTCGGCGACGTCGTGCGTGACCGAGGTGCGGAACGCCTCGAGCACGCTCGTGCGGTTCGCGAACGCCGAGAAGTACCGGTCGTGCTGGTCGTGCACCCAGCGCCGGAGGTCACGGTCGTGCGACTTGAGCATCGCCAGGCTCATCACGCGCACGATCGCCGGGTTGCGGAGCAGTCCGAGCCCGAGCGGCTTCGGCAGCACGGCGCCGGCACGGTAGTACCCGATCGCGATCGCCGTGCCGACCGCACGCGGACCCTGCAGTGCCGGGGCGGCGATCGGGTTCACGAGCACGAGCAACCGCGTCGCGAGGCCGGAGGCGACCGTGGCGGCCACGACGATCGACCCGAACGAGTGCCCGAGCACCACGGTGTCCGCACCGAGGCCGAGCTCCGCGTGGAAGCCGCGCAGCCACGCGACGTAGGAGTCGATGTCGGACACGGGCAGCGGATCGGAGATGCCGAAGCCGGGCAGGTCCGGCACGATCACCCGGACCCCGTCGAGGTGCGCCGCGATCGTCTCGAGGCCGTGGTGGTCGCCACGGAACCCGTGCACGGCGAGGACCGTCTGGGTCGCGTCGGACGGGCCGTACTCCCAGAAGTGGGTGGTGCGGCCGTCGACCTGCACGGAGCGGTGGACGACCGGGGTGGCGGCCATCAGCGACTGGTACGGGGAGAGCACGGGCGGTTGCATCCCCGTCAGTCTACGAACGCGTGCCGGTGCGCCGACGTCACCCACGCTGGATGGTGGACGACTCGCGGCCGCGACGTGCCTGTGGAGGACGACCCGCGCCTCCAGGCCGTGCATTCTCCGGACAACTCCATGCACCGCGGCCTAGCGTGTCCATGGTGACGTTCACCGCCCCGATCCAGCTCCCCGGCCTGACACTGGACCCGCAGTGGTACAAGCGCTCGGTCTTCTACGAGTGCATGATCCGCTCGTTCGTCGACTCGAACGGCGACGGCATCGGGGACATCCAGGGCGTCATCGGCAAGCTCGACTACCTGCAGTGGCTCGGGGTCGACGCCCTCTGGCTGCCGCCGTTCTTCCAGTCGCCGATGCGCGACGGCGGGTACGACATCGCCGACTACAAGGCGATCCTCCCCGAGTTCGGCACCCTCGACGACTTCCGCGAACTCGTCACCAAGTCGCACGAACGCAACATGCGCATCGTCATCGACATGGTGATCAACCACACCAGCGACCAGCACGAGTGGTTCCAGCAGTCCCGCGAGGACCCGGACGGCCCCTACGGCGACTTCTACGTCTGGCGCGACACGGACACCGACTACGAGAACATCCGCATCATCTTCGTGGACACCGAGGAGTCGAACTGGACTTTCGACCCGGTCCGCCGCCAGTTCTTCTTCCACCGGTTCTTCTCGCACCAGCCGGACCTCAACTTCGAGAACCCGGCCGTCGTCGAGGCCGTGTACGACGTCGTGCGGCACTGGCTCGACCTCGGCGTGGACGGGCTCCGGCTCGACGCGATCCCGTACCTCTTCGAGTCGGAGGACGGCAACGGCGAGGGCGAACCCGAGACGCACGAGTTCATCAAGAAGCTCCGCGCGATGGTGGACGACGAGTACCCCGGGCGCGTCCTGCTCGCCGAGGCGAACCAGTGGCCGCGCGAGACCGCCGCCTTCTTCGGCACCGACGAGGAGCCCGAGTGCCACATGGCGTTCGACTTCCCGGTGATGCCGCGCATCTTCTACTCGCTCCGCGCGCAGCACGCCGCCGAGCTCAAGGCGATCCTGTCCGAGACGCTCGACGTGCCGGCCTCCGCTGCGTGGGGTGTCTTCCTCCGCAACCACGACGAGCTCACGCTGGAGATGGTCAGCGAGGAGTACCGGCAGGCCATGTACGGCTGGTACGGCTACGACCCGCGGATGCGCTCGAACATCGGCATCCGGCGACGCCTCGCTCCCCTGCTCGACAACTCCCGCGCGGAGCTCGAGCTCATCCACGCCCTGCTGTTCTCGCTCCCGGGGTCGCCGTTCCTCTACTACGGCGACGAGATCGGGATGGGCGACAACATCTGGCTGCCGGACCGCGACTCCTCGCGCACGCCGATGCAGTGGACGCCGGACCGCAACGCCGGCTTCTCCACCGCGGACCCGGGCAAGCTGTACCTGCCCGTCGTCCAGTCCCTCGTGTACAACTACGCGCAGGTCAATGTCGAGGCGCAGCTCGCCCAGTCCCGGTCGCTGCTGCACTGGGTCCGCAACGTCATCCACGTGCGGAAAGCGCACCCCGTGTTCGGGCTCGGGACGTTGGACGTGCAGGACACCTCGAACGACTCCGTGCTCGCGTTCGTCCGGTCGTGGGAGGGCTCCGGCTCCGGCCACCAGTTCGGCCCCTCCGCCGAGGACGTCCTCTGCGTCTTCTCCTTCGCCACCAACCCGACGTCGGTCACCATCTCTGCGCCGGAGTACGCCGGGAGGCCGTTGTACGACCTCTTCGGCGGCGGCTCGTTCCCGTCGTTCGACGCGGAGGGCCAGGTCACGCTGACGATGGGGACGCAGTCGTTCTACTGGCTGCACGTGGGTGCGCCGGTCGGGTAGCGGCGTCCTGGAGGCGCGGCTCGGCCCCGGTGGGCGGGTCGCGTCCTCATCTGGTCGCGTCGCGCCCGGTGGGCGGGTCGCGTCCCCCGTCCGGTCGCGTCGCGCCCGGTGGGCGGGTCGCGTCTCGGCGTGTCGGTGCGTCCGGTTAGCCTGACCGCGTGACGTTCCCCACAGCGCAGCTCGACTCCCCCGCTCCGGCCCAGGACCTCTCGGGTCGCCCCTGGTGGCACGCACTCGGCGTGTTCGACCTCGAGACCACCGGCGTCGACGTCGAGACCGCCCGGATCGTCACCGCCCACGTCGGCCTGATCGACATGACCGGACGTTCCATCGTCGAGGGCGCCTGGCTCGCCGACCCCGGGGTCGAGATCCCCGAGGGCGCCGCCGCCGTCCACGGCATCACGACCGAGCGCGCCCGCGCCGACGGCCGCCCCGCCGCCGAGGTCGTCGCCGAGATCATCGCCGCGGTCGAGGCCGTCTTCGCCCGGGGCATCCCGCTCGTCATCTACAACGCCCCGTACGACCTCACCGTCCTCGACCGCGAGGCCAAGCGCCACGGCATCGCCTCCCCGGTCATCGGGAACGTCGTCGACCCGCTCGTGATCGACAAGGCGCTCGACACCTACCGCAAGGGCAAGCGCACGCTCGAGGCCGCGTCGGAGCTCTACGGCGTCACCCTTTCCGATGCGCACGACGCCGGAGCCGATGCCATCGCGGCCGGGCGTGTCGCGCAGGCCATCGCGGCGAAGTACCCCGAGGAGCTCGGCGTCTCCGCCGAGGAGCTCCATCGCAAGCAGGTCGGCTGGTGCGCCGAGCAGGCGTCCTCGTTCCAGGACTACATGCGGAAGAAGCGCGACCCGGCCTTCACCGCCGACGGCCGCTGGCCCCACCGCAACGCCGGCTGAGGCTCCTGTCGGCGGGCACGGCTCGCCCGACGTCGAACCACGCCGCTCGCCTGCCTTCGAACCACGAATCCGACACCGAACCACGCCGCTCGCCTGGTTCCACGTCGGATCCGTGGTTCGGCGCGCGCACCGGCCGGCCCGCCCGCGCCCCGCACCGACGCCCGCGCCGCTCGCAGGGCGTCCCACTCCGCTCCCGCACAACCAAAGTCCGCCCGAACCGCGCCATCGCACGGCGCGAACGCACTTGCGTTGTGCGCCGGCAATCCGCACCGCCCGACCCTCCGGCCGCACCAGCGCTACGTCGGCCGCACCGCCCGGAGCACACCGCGCAGCACCACCGCCCGCGCCGCCCGGCCGAGCGCGGCGCGGCGTCGAACCACGCTTCCGACGTCGAACCACGCCGCTCGCCTGGTTCGACGTCGGTTCCGTGGTTCGAACCGTCGCCGCGGCCACGCCCGCACCGCCCGGCCGCAACGCGCACCGCCCACCCAACGTGCCACGCCCCAGCCGCACCGGCCGCCCAACGTGCAGCACCGCCCGGCCGCGACCCCCACCGCCCGCCCAACGTGCCGCCCCGGCCGCCCCGCGCACCGCCGGCCCGACCTGCCACCACACCCCCGCCAACGACGGAACGGGCGGCCCTCCCGCAGGAGAGCCGCCCGTTCGAGCGTCCGGAGGACTGCTTACTTGCCGAAGCTCTTGAAGCGCTGGTTGAACTTCTCGACGCGACCGGCCGAGTCGAGGATGCGCTGCTTGCCCGTGTAGAACGGGTGCGACGCCGACGAGATCTCGACGTCGATGACCGGGTAGGTCGCACCGTCGAGCTCGATGGTCTTGTCGCTGTTCGCGGTCGAACGCGTCAGGAACGTCTCACCGGAAGCCAGGTCACGGAAGACGATGGCGCGGTACTCGGGGTGGATGTCGGTCTTCATGGAGATTCCTCGGTTGCGATGATGGGGACGTGCGCGGCACTCGTACGAGCACGACGCGGGAAGTCTGCGGCTTGCACCAGCCGTCTACGTTACCAGACGACCGGCCGGATCGGGAGCAGTGTCACGATGCGCGCGCCGTGTACCGGCCGGCGTCCTTCGACACGGTGAGCTCGATGCCGAACGCCTCGGTCAGGGTCGGGGCGGTCAGGACCTCGTCGATCGGCCCGGCAGCCTGCACGTGCCCGTCCGCGAGCACCAGGGCGTGGGTGAACCCGGCGGGGATCTCCTCGACGTGGTGGGTCACGATGACGATGGCCGGCGAGTCCTCGCTCTGCGCGTAGCCGCCGAGGGTCCGTACGAGGCTCTCGCGCGCGCCGAGGTCGAGCGATGCGGCCGGCTCGTCGAGGAACAGGATCTCGGGGTCGGTCATCACGGCCCGGGCGATCTGCACACGCTTCTGCTCGCCGTCGCTGAGCTCGCCGAAGGTCCGGTCGGTGAAGGCACCGAGGCCCCACTCGTCGAGCACGCGCTGGGCGCGGCGGACGTCGAGCTCCTCGTACTCCTCGTTCCAGCGGCCCGTCACCGAGTACGCCGCGGTGAGCACGACGTCGATGACCTTCTCGGTGACCGGGATGCGGCGCGCGAGGGCCGTCGACGCGAAGCCGATGCGCGGACGCAGTTCGAACAGGTCGGCGCCGCCGAGCTCGGTGCCGAGGACCTCGACCTCACCCGAGGTCGGGAAGGTCTGGGCGCCGGCGACCTGCAGCAGCGTCGTCTTGCCGGCACCGTTGGCACCGAGGACGACCCAGCGTTCGTCGTCCTGCACCTCCCACGAGATCCCGTCGAGGATGGTGGCCCCGTTGCGGACCACGGAGACGTCTGACAAGCGCACGACCGAGGGCATGCGACCAGCCTAGGGGTTCTGCCCGAGCACCTCGTCGTAGACCTGGCGTGTCCGCCGGGCGATCGCGTCCCAGGTGAACTCGGTCTCGACGCGGAGGCGTCCGGCGCGGCCCATGAGCTTCGCGAGCCCCTCGTCGGCGAGCACCTCGGTGAGGGTCGCGGCGAGGTCGGCCACGTAGCGGTCCGGGTCCGTCGGGGTCCCGGTGCCGTCCTGTGCCTGGTCGATCGGCACGATGCGACCGGTCAGTCCGTCCGCCACGACCTCGGGGATGCCCCCGGTGCCGGTGCCGACGACGGGGATCCCGCACGCCATCGCCTCGAGGTTGACGATCCCGAGCGGCTCGTAGATCGACGGGCAGACGAACACGGTGCCCGACGACAGCACGTTGACGATCTCCTCGTGCGCGAGCATCCGGTCGATCCAGACCACCCCGTCACGAGCGGAACGCAGCGAGTCGACCAGACCCGTGACCTCGGCCATGATCTCCGGCGTGTCCGGCGCACCGGCGCAGAGCACGATCTGCACGTCCGCCGGCAGCGAGGCCACCGCCCGCAGCAGGTACGGCAGGCCCTTCTGCCGGGTGATGCGTCCGACGAACACGACCGAGCGACGCGACGGGTCGATCCCGAGCGCGCGGACGGCGTCCTCGTCGACGGTGGGCTTCCACTCGTCGATGTCGATGCCGTTGTAGACGACGTGCACCTTCGCGGGGTCGATCGACGGGTACGAGCGGAGGATGTCCGCCCGCATCGCCTTCGACACGGCGATGACACCGTCGGCGTGCTCGAACGCCTCGCGCTCCATCCAGCTCGACAGCCGGTACCCGCCGCCGAGCTGCTCGGCCTTCCACGGGCGGAGCGGCTCGAGGCTGTGCGCCGTGACGACGTGCGGGATGCCGTAGGTGAGCTGCGCGATGCGTCCCGCCGAGTTCGCGTACCAGGTGTGCGAGTGCACGAGATCGGCACCCTCGACGTCCGCGGCGATCGCGACGTCGGTGCCGAGTGCCTGCAGCGCGCCGTTCGCCTGCTCGAGGCCGCCGGGCGTGCGGTAGGCCCACACGTCGGCCTCGTCGCGGAACGCCCCGAAGGCGCGGACGCGCACCTCGGTGTCGGTGTCGGACCGCAGCGCCTCGGTCAGTTCGGCCACGTGGACACCCGCACCGCCGTAGACCTCCGGCGGATACTCCCTGGTCAGCAGATCGACTCGCACGCGTTCAACGTAACGGGTTCCCAGTGCTGACGCCTACTGTGAGCGGCATGGCACCAAAGAAGGTCTTCGGCATCGTGCTCGCCGGCGGCGAGGGGAAACGGCTCATGCCGCTCACGGCCGACCGTGCGAAACCCGCTGTCCCGTTCGGCGGGAACTTCCGTCTCATCGACTTCGCGCTCTCCAACCTCGTCAACTCCGGACTGCAGAAGATCGTCGTCCTGACGCAGTACAAGTCGCACAGTCTCGACCGCCACGTCGCCGAGACCTGGCGCATGGAGGGCCTGCTCGGGTCCTACGTCGCGTCGGTGCCGGCGCAGCAGCGGCTCGGCAAGCGGTGGTTCGCCGGGTCGGCCGACGCGATCCTGCAGTCGCTCAACCTGCTCCGTGACGAGCGCCCCGACATCGTCGTCGTGGTCGGCGCCGACCACGTGTACCGGATGGACTTCCACCAGATGGTCGAGGCGCACATCGCGTCGGGCCGCAGTGCCACGGTCGCCGCGATCCGCCAGCCGATCGGCCTCGCCGACCAGTTCGGCGTGATCCAGGTCGCCGACGACGACCCGACGAAGATCGAGGCGTTCCTCGAGAAGCCGAAGGACGCCGTCGGGCTCGCGGACTCCCCCGGCGAGATCCTCGCGTCGATGGGCAACTACGTCTTCGACGCCGACGCGCTGGTCGACGCCGTCCTCCGTGACGGCCAGATCGAGGCGTCGGACCACGACATGGGCGGCGACATCGTCCCCGACTTCGTCGCGCGTGGCGACGCGGGCGTCTACGACCTCAAGCGCAACGACGTGCCCGGGTCGAACGAGCGCGACCGGTACTACTGGCGCGACGTCGGGACGATCGACTCGTTCTACGACGCGCACATGGACCTCATCGCTCCCGTCCCGGTCTTCAACCTGTACAACCAGGACTGGCCGATCTTCAACCAGCAGACGAACCTGCCCCCGGCGAAGTTCGTCCGCGACGCGAACGGCAACACCGGCTCGACGGTCGACTCCCTCGTGTCGCTCGGCTGCCTCGTGTCCGGCGCCCAGGTCGAGCGCAGCATGATCGGCCCCTGGTGCGGCATCGACTCCGGCGCGAAGGTCCTCGACTCGATCGTCTTCGAACGCGCTTCGATCGGCGCCGGCTCCGTCGTGAACCGCGCGATCCTCGACAAGGACGTGGTGATCGCCCCCGGCGCCCAGGTCGGCATCGACCGCGAAGCGGACGAAGCGCGCGGCTTCACCGTCACCGAGTCCGGCATCACGGTCGTCGGCAAGGGCGTGCGCGTCGACGCGTAGCGTCGCGCGGGCAGGAACGGACGGCCCAGGAGGCGCGGCTGGCGTCATGAACGCAGGCCGCGCCTCCTGAGTCGGTACCGTTGGTGCGTGCCACGCTTCCTCGTCGTCCTCGATGCCGATTCCACGCTCCTCGAGGACGAGGTCATCGAACTCCTGGCCGACACGGCGGGGACCCGGCCACAGGTCCAGGCGATCACGGAGCGCGCCATGCGCGGCGAGATCGACTTCGCCGAGAGCCTCCGGGAGCGTGTCGCGACCCTGGCGGGCCTCCAGGACGACGTCTTCCGGGGTGCACAGCAGGCGGTCCGCGTGACGCGGGGTGCCGACCAGCTCGTCCGCGGGGTGCACGCCGCCGGCGGGACCGTCGGCGTCGTGTCGGGCGGCTTCCACGAAGTCCTCGACCCGTTCGCCGAGCAGCTCGCACTCGACCACTGCCGGGCGAACCGGCTCGAGGTGGTGGACGGCGTCCTCACCGGGCGGGTCCTCGGCGACGTCGTGGACGCGCACGCCAAGGCCGTCGCACTGCGCGAGTGGGCCGCGGCCGACGACGTGCCGATCGTCCGCACCGTCGCGATCGGCGACGGCGCCAACGACCTCGAGATGATGCGTGTGGCCGGACTGTCGGTCGCGTTCGACGCGAAGCCGCTCGTCCGCGAGCAGGCCGACGTCGCGGTCGTCGACCGTGACCTGTCGAGCGTGCTCGCGACGCTCGGCCTGCGCGGCTGACGCGCCGCCTGCCGCGCCGCGCCGGCCGGCCGAGACTCGGCCCAGCGGACAGTTTCGCGGCCGCTTCGCCACGAAGGTGTCCGCCGAGGCGAGACTCGGCGGACGCGCCCCGGCCTAGTGCCCCATCCCGAGGCCGCCGTCGACCGGGATCACCGCGCCGGAGATGTACCCGGCCCCGTCGCCGGCGAGGAAGAGCGTGGCGTCCGCGACGTCGTCGACGGTGCCGTACCGCGCCGCCGGGATCTGCTTCTTGAACTCGGCCTGCAGTTCTTCGGGCAGAGCCGCCGTCATGTCCGTCTGGATGAACCCGGGCGCGACGACGTTGGCGGTGATGCCGCGGGAGCCGAGCTCGCGCGTGATCGACCGGGCCATACCGACGAGGGCCGCCTTCGACGACGCGTAGTTGACCTGGCCGACCTGGCCGTAGGCGCCGACGACGCTCGACATGAGCACGATGCGGCCGAACTTCGCCTTCATCATGCCCTTCGTGGCGCGCTTGACGACCCGGAACGTCCCCGTGAGGTTCGTGTCGATCACGCTCGTGAAGTCCTCTTCCGACATGCGGAGCAGCAGCTGGTCGTTCGTGATCCCGGCGTTCGCGACGAGGACCTCGATCGGTCCGAGCTCGGCCTCGACCTGCGAGAAGGCAGCGTCGACCGAGGCCGTGTCGGTGATGTCGGCCTGCACCGTGAGCGCGCCCTCGGGGCCGCCCTGGCCGCTGCGGGACGTGACCGCGACGCGGTGGCCGGCGGCGACGAAGCGCTCCGCGAGGGCGTGGCCGATGCCGCGGTTGCCGCCGGTGACGAGGACGGTACGGGGGGTGCTCATGGTCGCTCCGTTCGGGGTGGGTTGCACGGCGCGCCGGGCCCGGACCGGGTCGGACACGCCCGGAAGAGCGTACCGGAGCCGATACGCGCACCGTGTCCGCGCGCGGCGGAACCATCCGGGCCCGCGCGGAGTTAGGCTTTCCCTCGGGCAGAGGAAAGAACATCGGATGAAGACGACGCACAGCATCACCACCCTCCCGGACTCTCCGGAGCAGGATCGTGCGCACCGCCTGTCCCGGTACGTCTGGCAGATGGCCCTCCGCGTCGTGTTCTTCATCGGTGCGGTCGTCGTGTGGTCGATCTGGCACACGTGGATCGCCGTCATCCCGATCGTCCTCGCCGGCGTGATCCCGTGGGTCGCCGTCATCATCGCCAACGCGGGCAGCCGTGCCGAGAGCGACATCGTGACGCCTGCCGGTGCGATCCAGCTCTACGACGCCGTGGACCCGCGACTCCGCGAACAGCAGGAGGACGCCCGGGCCGAGGCGTACCGCGCCGAGCAGGACCGGCTGCGCGAGCAGGCGCAGGACGCGCAGGCCGAGTGGCAGCGCAACGGTGACCGCTCGCGCGTCTGGGGACGTCGCTGATGGGGGCCACGTTCGACCTCTTCACCGAACCCGGCTCGACCCCCGTGTGCTCGCGTGCCGGCTGCGTGTCGACCGCCTCGTGGCGCGTCAACTGGCGCAACCCGCGGATCCACGCGACCGACCGGGTGAAGATCTGGGCCGCGTGCGACGAGCACCGTGACTTCCTCGCCGACTACCTCCGGTCCCGGTCGTTCCCCGTCCGGGTCACGGGCATGCACGAGGACGTGGACCGCCTCGACGACGAACGCGACCCGGCCGACGCCCCGAAGAACGACGTCGGTGCACGCGCAGCCGGTGACCGTCGGTGAACCAGCAGTTCGACCCGAGCTCCCGGTACGGCCGACGGCACGCGCAGAAGCTCGAGCGCGCCGCAGCCGCCTCCGCTGCCGACGGCACCACCCGGACCGCCGAGCGTGATCCGGACGAGCCCTTCGTCGGCTGGCGCTTCGTCCGCAGTCGGCGGTGGCTCGGCTACTTCGCCATCGCGGTGGCGTTCGCGATCGTGTGCGCGCTGTTCGGCATGTGGCAGTGGGACCGCCGGAACGAGGCCGTCCGCCAGAACGAGCAGGTCGCGCAGAACTACGAGCACACCCCGGTCCCCCTCGACGAGGCGCTCCCGACGGCGTCGAGCTGGAACGACGGCAAGACCTGGCTCCGCGTGAGCGTCACCGGCCGCTACGACACCGACGACCAGCTGCTCGTCCGGAACCGCGTGCACAACGGCCAGCCCGGCTTCGAGGTCCTCACGCCGCTCGTCACGGCCGACGGTCGTGCGTTCGTCGTCGACCGCGGCTGGGTCCCCACCGGCAACGCACAGGACGCCCCCGACCACGTGCCCGCTCCCCCGTCCGGCGAGGTCACGGCGATCGTCCGCCTGCAGCCGAGCGAACCGCGCATCCCCGGCCGGACCGACCCGGCCCACACCGACCAGGTGCAGTCCGTGACGCTGTCCGACGTCGGCAAGAAGGTCGACACGCCCATCTACACCGGGGCGTACGGGCAGCTCGCGTCCGAGTCCCCCGCCCCGACCGAGGCTCGCCCGCTCGGCTGGGAGCGCCCGACGGCCGACACGGGGCTGCACCTCAGCTACTTCATCCAGTGGTTCATGTTCGCGGTCGGCGGGTTCGGATTCCTCGCCTACCTGATGGTGCAGGAGTTCCGGAACCTGAACCAGGACGACCCCGAGGAGCGCGAGCGCGCCCTCGAGCGGCAGCGCCGCAAGGACGCGAAGCCGAAGACGGACGCGCAGATCGAGGACGAGCTGCTGAACGCGGGTCGCTGACGCCAGCACAGGGCTGACGCCTCCAGTCCGTCGCCGGGTCGCGCCCGTCGACGGGTCGCGCCCGTCGACGGTGCGGGTCACGCGAGCTCGATGAGCTCCGCGTAGTCCTTGTTCCAGTGGTCCTCGGTGCCGTCCGGCAGGAGCAGCACCCGCTCGGGGTTGAGCGCCTCGACCGCACCGGCGTCGTGTGACACCAGCACCACGGCACCCTCGTAGCCGGCCAGCGCGCCGAGGATCTCCTCGCGCGAGGCCGGGTCGAGGTTGTTCGTCGGCTCGTCGAGCAGCAGCACGTTCGCGCCCGACACGACGATCATCGCGAGCGAGAGCCGCGTCTTCTCACCGCCGGAGAGGACACCGGCCTTCTTGTAGCCGTCGTCACCGGTGAACAGGAACGAGCCGAGGACCCGTCGCGCCTCGGTCTCGTTGAGGTCGTTCGACGCGGACACCATGTTCTCGATCACCGTGCGGTTCACGTCGATGTTCTCGTGCTCCTGCGCGTAGTACCCGATCCGCAGGCCGTGACCGGGCAGGATCTCCCCCGTGTCCGGCTGGTCGGCGCCCGCGAGGATGCGCAGCAACGTCGTCTTGCCGGCACCGTTGAACCCGAGGATCACGACGCGCGAGCCCCGGTCGATGGCGAGGTCCACGCCGGCGAAGATCTCGAGCGACCCGTAGGACTTCGACAGCCCCTCGGCCATCAGCGGGGTGCGGCCACAGGGCGTCGGGGTCGGGAAGCGCAGCTTCGCGACGCGGTCGACGGCGCGCTCGTCCTCGAGCCCGGCGAGGAGCTTCTCGGCACGCGCGACCATCTGGTGCGCCGCTGCGGCCTTCGTGGCCTTCGCACCGAAGCGGGCGGCCTGGTCCTTGAGCGTGGCGGCCTTCTTCTCGGCGTTCGCGCGCTCCTTGCGGCGGCGCTCCTCGTCGGCGGCACGCTGCCGCTGGTAGAGCTTCCACCCCATGTTGTAGACGTCGATCGACTGGCGGTTGGCGTCGAGGTAGAAGACGCGGTTGACGACCTCGTCCACGAGCTCGACGTCGTGCGAGATGACGATCACACCGCCCGGGTACGTCTTGAGGTGTTCGCGCAGCCAGATGATCGAGTCGGCGTCGAGGTGGTTCGTCGGCTCGTCGAGGATCATCGTCTCGGCGTCCGAGAACAGGATCCGGGCGAGCTCGATGCGACGGCGCTGACCACCCGACAGCGTCTTGAGCTGCTGGTCGAGGATGCGGTCCGGCAGCTTGAGGTTCGACGCGATCGACGCCGCCTCGGCCTCGGCCGCGTAGCCGCCGAGCGCGTTGAACTGGTCGTCGAGCCGGCTGTACCGCCGCATGGCCTTCTCGGCGACGGCGGTGTCCGTGCTGGCCATGTCGAGCGTGGCCTGGCGGATGCCCTCGACGAGCTCGCCGAGCCCACGGGCGTCGAGGATGCGCTTGCGGGCAGTGTCCTCCGGGTTGCCGGAGCGGGGGTCCTGCGGCAGGTACCCGATCTCGCCGGAGCGGTCGATCTTGCCCCCGGTCGGCTGGGTCTCACCCGCCAGGGCCTTGGTCATCGTGGTCTTCCCCGCGCCGTTCCGGCCGACGAGGCCGATCTTGTCGCCCTTCTCGACGCGGAAGGACACGTTCTCCATCAGGAGGCGAGCCCCGACGCGGATCTCGAGGTCGTGCACGGCAAGCACAGCAGACGTCCAATCAGTTGGTGGATGTGCACAACGGTGTGTGCGGGAGGTGCACCGCTACGCTGACGGGACCGATGGTCCCGAACGGGACCAGCAGTCCATTCTAGGAGAATCCATGACGAACGCCACCGGGTTCGCTCGCCGCGCAGTCCTCGCCGACCGTCTGCGCACCCACGGCCTGGCCACGAATGCCACCCTGGTCGCCGGCGGAGCACTCTTCACCGCCGCCATGGCGCAGGTCGAGGTGCCGATGTGGCCGGTGCCGATCACGGGCCAGACCCTGGCGGTCGTGCTCGTCGGTGCCACTCTCGGTGCCCGCCGCGGCATGCTGTCGCTGCTCGTCTACGCGGTCGCCGGACTCGCCGGTGCGCCGTTCTTCGCCGACTTCACGGGTGGCCTCGGCGCCCTCGCCGTGCCGAGCTTCGGCTACGTCATCGGCTTCATCCCCGCCGCCGGTGTCATCGGCTGGCTCGCCCGTCGTGACTGGGACCGCCACGTGGGCCGTGCCGCGGTGGCGATGCTCGTCGCCAGCGCGATCCCGTTCGTCACCGGTCTCCCCTACCTGGCCGTCGTGCTCGGACAGCTCGGCGCGCCGAACGACCTGCAGTCGGTCCTCGCGGCCGGGCTGTACCCGTTCATCGTGGGTGGCATCGCGAAGGCCCTCATCGCCGCGGGCATCGTGCCGCTGGCGTGGAAGGTCCTCGGCCGCCGCTGAGTCCCGTCGCAGAAGGGCCCCGCACCGTCCGGTACGGGGCCCTTCTGCGTGCGCGGGCGCGCGGGGCGCGCGGGGCGCGCGGGGCGCGCGGGGCGCGCGGGGCGCGCGGGGCGCGCGGGGCGCGCGGGGCGTGCGAGCGGGCAGGACACGCCGCGGGCCGCCCGCCGAGCGGGCGAAACCGGCCGCTCCAGAGCGGCGAGCGTGACTTTTTTGGCCCACTCGGGGCGCGCACGAGACCCGACGCACAGACGGACGGGAGGGGGGGGGGGGGGCGGGCCGCCCCCCCCCCCGCGGGCGGGGGGGCGGGGGCCCCCCGCCCCCCCCGCCTCCCGTCCGTCAGGGGCTCGCGCCTAGATCGAGAAGCCGAGCGCGCGCATCATCTCGCGCCCGTCGTCGGTGATCCGCTCCGGGCCCCACGGCGGCATCCAGACCCAGTTGATCCGGAACGCGTCGACGATGCCGTCCAGCGCGTTCGCCGTGTCGCCCTCGATGACGTCGGTCAGGGGGCAGCCTGCGCTCGTCAGGGTCATGCTGATCACGAGCGCGGTCGCCTCGTCGTCCCAGGCGAGGTCGTAGATGAGCCCGAGATCGACGATGTTCACGCCGAGTTCCGGGTCCTGGACCTCCTTGAGGCCCTCGACGACCTCGTCGAACTTCTCCGGTACGAGTGCGGTGATCATCAGTTCCCCGCCGCGGCGGCTGCGGCCTGCACGTATCGGTCGTAGCCCTCGTTCTCGAGGCGCTCGGCGAGCTCGGGGCCACCCTGCTCGGCGACCTTGCCCGCGACGAACACGTGCACGAAGTCCGGCTTGATGTAGCGGAGGATGCGCGTGTAGTGGGTGATGAGCAGCACGCCGAGCCCGGTCGCGGCCTTGGCACGGTTGACGCCCTCGGACACGATCTTCAGCGCGTCCACGTCGAGACCGGAGTCGGTCTCGTCGAGCACGGCGAACTTCGGCTTGAGGAGCTCCAGCTGCATGATCTCGTGGCGCTTCTTCTCGCCACCGGAGAAGCCTTCGTTGACGTTGCGCTCGGCGAAGGCCGAGTCCATCTTGAGGTCGGCCATCGACTGGCGGAGGTCCTTGACCCAACTGCGGAGCGCCGGGGCCTCGCCGTCGATCGCGGTCTTGGCGGTGCGGAGGAAGTTCGACACCGTCACGCCGGGGATCTCCACCGGGTACTGCATCGCGAGGAACATGCCGGCACGGGCACGCTCGTCGACGCTCATCGCGAGGACGTCCTCGCCGTCGAGCGTGATCGAGCCACCGACGACGTTGTACCGGGGGTGGCCGGCGATCGTGTAGGCGAGGGTGGACTTGCCCGAGCCGTTCGGCCCCATGATCGCGTGGATCTCGCCCTCGTTGATGGTGAGGTCGACGCCCTTGAGGATCTCCTTGACACCCTGGTCGGTGTCGATCGAGACCTGCAGGTCGCGGATTTCGAGAGTGGACATTGCGTTCCTTCGGTTGCAGCTGGTGTGCGGCGTCAGCCGCGGGAAGTGAGTGGAGGCCGGGGACGGCCGGGTCGGAGCGGTCTCAGTCGACCGGGACGGGGTCGTGCACGTCGACGTAGACCTCGCCGTCACGGACCTCGACCCGGAAGACCGGGACGGGTTCGTACGCCGGGAAGTTCTGCGGCTTGCCGGTGGCCAGCGAGAAGCGGGACCCGTGGGCCCAGCACTCGAGCGTGTCGCCCTCGACGAACCCCTCCGCCAGGGAGATGTCCCCGTGGGTGCAGGTGTCGCCGATCGCGTGCACGGTGCCGGCGGAGTCCTTGACGATGGCGACCGCGGTGCCGTCGACCACGGCGCGCATCGGGCTGTCCACCTGGATGTCCGCCTCGGCACAGACCTTCGTCGACATCAGGCGGAGGCCTCCGGTGCGGCCTCGGCGATGACCGAGCGCCCCTCGGCGAGCTCCTGCTCGACCGCGGCGATGAGGCGTTCCTCGAGCTCGGGCGCACCGATCTTCTGGATGACCTCGACGAGGAAGCCGAGCACGACGAGACGACGTGCCTCTTCCTCGGGGATGCCGCGGGACTGCAGGTAGAACAGCTGCTCGTCGTCGAAGCGGCCGGTCGCACTCGCGTGGCCGGCGCCCTCGATGTTGCCCGTCTCGATCTCGAGGTTCGGGATGCTGTCCGCACGCGTGCCGTCGGTGAGGACGAGGTTGCGGTTCTGCTCGTACGAGTCCGTGCCGTCGCCGGCACGCCCGATGAGCACGTCGCCGATCCAGACCGTGTGCGCGCCCTGACCCTGCAGCGCGCCCTTGTAGTTGACCCGGCCGCGCGTGTTGGGCGCGTCGTGGTTCACGTAGACCTGCTGCTCGATGTACTGACCGGCGTCGGCGAAGTACACGCCGTACATCTCGGTGTCGGCACCCTGCGCACCGAGGTGCGTCGAGGGGTTGACCCGGATGACGTCGCCGCCGAGCGAGACCACGACGTGCTTGAGGAAGGCGTCGCGGCCGACCTCGGCGAAGTGGGTCGACACGTGCACCGCGTCGTCGTCCCAGTCCTGCAGGCTGACGACCGTCAGGCGGGCGCCGTCGCGGACGACGATCTCGACGTTCTCGCTGAGGAGCGCCGAGCCGCGGTTGTCGAGCACGACGATCCCCTGCGCGTGCGCCTCGGCCGTGATGACCGTGTGCGCGGCGCGGGGCTGCGTGCCGAAGTCGGAGCGCGTGATCGTGATGAACTCGTGCGCCTCGGTGGACTTGACCGTGACGGCCAGGACCGCGTCCCGAGCGGTCCAGGCGGCTGCGGCGGCGCGGTCCTCGGGCAGGCCGGCGGTGCCGACGCGGGGGTCGTCGCTGCGACCCCACTCGACGTCGGCGCCGTCGGACTGGCGGGCGAGGAACGGGTAGGCGGATCCGTCGAGGCCACCGTCGAGCAGGGGCTGGAGCTTCGCGAGGGGCGCGAACTTCCAGTTCACCTCTCGCCCGGTGACGGTCGGGAACGCGTCGACGTCACCGGACTGGAACCGCTCGGAGCGGGTCTGCACCGGGATCGTCTTGTCGGGCGCGTCCCAGCCGCCGTCGGAGTGTGCTCCGGCGCCGTGCTGCGTGGTCGCCGCGGGCTCGATCGGCTGGTCGATGTGGGGAGGGGTGGTGCTGGACATCTAGCCGACGGATCCTTCCATGCTCATCTCGATGAGCTTGTTGAGTTCGAGTGCGTACTCCATCGGGAGCTCGCGGGCGATCGGCTCGATGAAGCCGCGGACGATCATCGCCATCGCCTCGTCCTCGGGCATGCCGCGCGACATGAGGTAGAACAGCTGCTCCTCGCTCACACGGGAGACCGTGGCCTCGTGCCCGAGCTGGACATCGTCGACGCGGATGTCGATCGCCGGGTAGGTGTCCGACCGGCTGATGGTGTCCACCAGCAGCGCGTCGCACCGCACGGTGTTCGCCGCGTGGTGGGCTGCCGGGTCGACCCGGACCTCACCGCGGTACCCCGCGCGACCGCCGCCACGGGCGATCGACTTCGAGACGATCGAGGACGTCGTGTACGGCGCCATGTGGATCATCTTCGCGCCGGCGTCCTGGTGCTGGCCGGGGCCGGCGAAGGCGACGGAGAGCGTCTCGCCCTTGGCGTGCTCACCCGCGAGGTAGATCGAGGGGTACTTCATCGTCACCTTGGAGCCGATGTTGCCGTCGATCCACTCCATCGTGGCGCCCTCGTGCGCGATCGCACGCTTGGTGACGAGGTTGTAGACGTTGTTCGACCAGTTCTGGATCGTCGTGTACCGCACGCGGGCGTTCTTCTTCACGATGATCTCGACGACGGCCGAGTGCAGCGAGTCCGACTTGTAGATCGGGGCGGTGCAGCCCTCGATGTAGTGGACGTAGGAGTCCTCGTCCGCGATGATCAGCGTCCGCTCGAACTGGCCCATGTTCTCGGTGTTGATCCGGAAGTAGGCCTGCAGCGGGATCTCGACGTGGACGCCCTTCGGGACGTAGACGAACGAGCCGCCGGACCACACGGCCGTGTTCAGCGCGGCGAACTTGTTGTCGCCGGCCGGGATCACGGTGCCGAAGTACTCCTCGAAGATCTCGGGGTGCTCGCGCAGCGCCGTGTCGGTGTCCATGAAGATGACACCCTGCTGCTCCAGGTCCTCGCGGATCTGGTGGTACACGACCTCGGACTCGTACTGCGCGGCGACGCCGGCGACGAGGCGCTGGCGCTCGGCCTCGGGGATGCCGAGCTTCTCGTAGGTCGCGCGGATGTCCTCGGGGAGGTCCTCCCACGACTGCGCCTGCTTCTCGGTGGAGCGCACGAAGTACTTGATGTTGTCGAAGTCGATGCCCGTCAGGTCGGCACCCCACGTCGGCATCGGCTTGCGGCCGAAGAGCTGCAGGCCCTTGAGCCGGTTCTTGAGCATCCACTCGGGCTCGGACTTGAGGTTCGAGATGTCGGTCACGACCTCTTCCGAGATGCCGCGGCGAGCAGAGGCGCCGGCCGAGTCGGAGTCGGACCAGCCGAACTCGTATTGGCCGAGCCCTTCGAGCTCGGGACGGTCGATGAGCACGTCGGACATGGTCTCCTCGTTTCCTTCTCGCGGCAGCGTCTTCGGGTGTCAACCCGTGGCGTCTGGACGCCATTCCACCGCAGACCCCCGACACGCTCGTCGCGCGCACGGTGGACACGGTGTTGCTCCCTCGCAACGTCGATGGTTCCACACAGCCCTGAGTGTCGACGTCCTGGGTGTGAACGGCGATCTCGGACCATTCGGAGCCGGCGCCTGCCTAGACTTGACTGCTGCTGAACCCTCGAATCCTACAGGTTCGCTGCACGGAACAACAGGAAGGCACCACGCTCGTGACTCGCGTCGCATCCCCCGTCGACCAGGACGTCCGCCGTGCGCGGTGGTGGTCGCTCCCCCGTGTCGTCGACCAGCGTGTCGTCGTCCTCGCCTGGGCGTCGTTCGTCGTCGAGGTGATCCTGATCGGCACGGGCGGGCTCGTCCGCCTCACCGCATCGGGTCTCGGGTGCCCGACCTGGCCGAAGTGCACGGCGGACTCCCTCGTCTCGACGCCGGAGATGGGCATCCACGGCGTCATCGAGTTCGGCAACCGACTGCTCACCTTCGTGCTCGTCGTCGTGGCGATCGCCATGTTCCTGCTCGTCGTCCGGATGCGCCGCACGCGCCCCGAACTGTTCTGGCTCGCGTTCGCCCAGGGCGCAGCGATCCCGGTGCAGGCCGTGATCGGCGGCATGAGCGTCTGGACCAACCTCAACCCGTTCGTCGTCGGGCTGCACTTCGTCGTCTCCGCCGCGCTCACGGCGGTCACCGCCGCACTCGTCTACCGCGCCATGCGTGGTCCGCGCACCGCCGAGCGGCTCGTCCCCGGCTGGTACACGGGCGTCGTGCGCGGCACCATCGCCGCGGTCGTCGTCACCGTGCTCGTCGGCATCCTCACCACGGGCAGCGGCCCGCACGCCGGCGCCGACGAGGCGGTCGACGGCGGACGACTGCACCGCACGGGCTTCGACCCCGCCGTGATGGAGCACCTGCACGCGATCCCCGCCTACGTGCTGTTCGCCCTGACCCTCGTCCTCGTGGTCGGCGCGGTCCGCCTGCGCCTGTCGAGCAAGTGGGCGCTGCTGCTCCTGGTGGTCGAGTTCGTCCAGATCGCCGTCGGGCTCACACAGGCGCGCACGGGGCTGCCGGTCGGTCTCGTGGGGACGCACATGGTCCTCGCGGGCCTGCTCGTCGGCGCCACCACGGTCGTGACGCTCTCCACGCGCGGCACCGCCGGTCGCCAGGCCGTCCGCGAGCCGATCGCGGGCTGACGCACGGCGCACCGCACGCGCTCCCCGACACCCCGCGAGTCGATCGACTCGTGGGGTGTCGTTCGTCGTGCGGAAGGCAACCGGCTGACGGACAGGAGGCGCGGTGCGGGCCCGCCACGCGCCTCCAGGCCGGTGGGTGGTCGCGACCGGCGCTCCTGCGGACCCGGAACGACAACCCCGACGTCGTACGACGACGGGGTCGTCGCACGCCAGCGCGTTCAACAACCCGCGTCCGCGACGAACGACATCGTCGCTGTCGTACGACAGCGACGATGTCGCACGGGGTCCGCAGCCGAGACAGCCGAGACGGCCGTGCGCGCCCCGCGCTAGAAGGTGAAGACCTGCGGTAGCAGCGGGTCGATGCCCACGGCGATGAACAGCAGCGTCAGGTACGTGATCGAGCTGTGGAAGACGCGCATCGGCTGCACGTGCTCCACGTGCTGGATCGCCCGCGAGTACAGCCGGTGCGACTCGACGACGAACCAGATGCCGCCGGCCAGCGCGACCACCGTGTAGAGCGGCCCCATGTGCGCGACCGGGATGAGCAGCAGCGAGCAGACGAGCGTCGCCCACGCGTACAGGACGACCTGCAGACCGACCACCGTGCGACCGCGGACGACCGCGAGCATCGGCACGTCGGCGGCGTCGTAGTCGTCGCGGTACTTCATCGACAGCGGCCAGTAGTGCGGCGGCGTCCAGAGGAAGATCACCATGAAGAGGATGACCGGCGCCCAGGTCAGCGACCCGGTGACGCCCGCCCAGCCGATCAGCACGGGCATGCAGCCGGCCGAACCGCCCCAGACGATGTTCTGCGGGGTGCGGCGCTTGAGCCACAGCGTGTAGACGAAGACGTAGATGAGGATCGCGATGACGCTCAGGGCGGCCGCGAGCCAGTTCACCAGGAACCCGAGGACCGCGGTCGACGCGACGCCGAGCACCCACGAGAAGACGAGTGCCTCGCGGTCGGAGAGCTCACCGGTCACCAGCGGCCGGGTGCTCGTGCGCTTCATGAGCCGGTCGATGTCACGGTCGATGTAGCAGTTGAAGGCCGAGGCGGACCCGGCCGACATCGCGCCACCGAGCATCGTCCAGAAGACGAGCCACAGGTCCGGCACCCCGCGCTCGGCGAGGAACATCGTCGGCGCCGTCGTGACGAGCAGCAGCTCCATGACCCGCGGCTTCGTCAGTGAGACGTAGGCACGCACCTTGCGCGACAGCGTCGAGCGGGGTCGATCGGTGTCGGGCCGGGTCACGGTGGCAGTCGGCAAGGGAACCTCAGTCTGTTCGCGTCAGCTCACACGCTCGGTGGACGGCTCCGTCGTCGTCGGGGCGTGCGTCGACCCGGAATGCGCACGGGTCCCCGACAGTTTACGTGATGGAGGCGCCGCGATGATGCCCCGCCCCGCCATCCGGACCGAAGTCACCCACCGACACGCCCGGCCGACGGCGGGTCCCCGCGACGACGAGTGAACAACCGGCGTCACCTGAACCCCTTCTGAGTGCATGGTCACTATGCTGGAGTCGCCCTCCCGCAGTGCGTGCCCCGATGACGTCGGCCGCGAAGAGCCGGTCGGCCGCCGCGAGACGGCGACCCGACGAAGGCCCCGGGATGGCGATCATGTCCGTGCGATGGCACGAGCCCTCGCACATGTCGCATCAAGAAGGGTCAACATCCAAGTGGCTGAATTCACCTGGGACGCCATCGACAGGAAGGCCGTCGACACGGCCCGCGTACTCGCCGCCGACTCGGTCGAGGCCGCCGGCAACGGTCACCCCGGCACCGCGATGAGCCTCGCGCCGGTCGCCCACCTGCTCTTCCAGAAGGTGATGCGTCGCGACCCCAGCGACTCCACCTGGATCGGCCGCGACCGCTTCATCCTCTCCGCCGGTCACGCCTCGATCCTCCAGTACGTGCAGTTCTACCTGCACGGCTACGGCCTCGAGCTCGAGGACCTCCAGCACCTCCGCAAGTGGGGCTCGAAGACCCCGGGTCACCCGGAGTACGGCCACACCGACGGCGTCGAGATCACCACCGGCCCGCTCGGCCAGGGCCTCGCCTCGGCCGTGGGCTTCGGCTACGCGCAGCGCTTCGAGCGCGGCCTCTTCGACCCGGAGACCGCCGACGGCGAGTCGCCGTTCGACCACTTCACCTACGTGATCGCCGGTGACGGCGACATGCAGGAAGGCGTCACGAACGAGGCCGCGAGCCTCGCCGGCCGCCAGCAGCTCGGTCGTCTGGTCGTCTTCTACGACTCGAACCAGATCTCGATCGAGGACGACACCGACATCTCCTTCTCGGAGAGCGTCCCGGACCGCTACGAGGCGCTCGGCTGGCACGTCCAGACCGTCGACTGGAAGAAGACGGGCGAGTACTCGGAAGACGTCGAGTCCCTCTTCGCCGCGGTCGAGGCCGCCAAGGCCGTCACCGACAAGCCGTCGCTCATCGTCCTCAAGACGATCATCGGCTGGCCGTCGCCGACCAAGCAGAACTCCGGCAAGATCCACGGCTCCGCCCTCGGTGGCGAGGAGCTCAAGGGCCTCAAGGAGGTCCTCGGCTTCGACCCCGAGCAGACCTTCCACGTCGACCCCGAGGTGCTCGAGTACACCCGCGGTGCCGTCGCCAAGGGCCAGGCGCAGCACGCCGAGTGGCAGAAGACCTTCGACGCGTGGGCCGCGGCCAACCCCGAGAAGAAGACGCTCCTCGACCGCATCAACGCCGGCGAGCTCCCCGAGGGCCTCGAAGAAGCCCTCCCGGTCTTCCCGACCGAGAAGGCCGTCTCGACCCGTGCCGCGTCCGGCAAGGTCATCAACGCCATCGCGCCGCTCATGCCCGAGTTCTGGGGCGGCTCGGCCGACCTCGCCGAGTCGAACCTGACCACGATCGAGGGCGCCAAGTCCTTCGGTCCGGTCGAGGCCTCGACCAAGGCGTGGAGCACCGACCCGTACGGCCGCGTGCTGCACTTCGGCATCCGCGAGCACGCGATGGGCTCGATCCTGTCGGGCATCGTCCTCCACGGGAACACCCGCCCCTTCGGCGGCACGTTCCTCATCTTCAGCGACTACATGCGTCCGGCGGTCCGTCTCGCCGCGCTCATGCAGGCACCGGCGATCTACGTCTGGACGCACGACTCCGTCGCCCTCGGCGAGGACGGCCCGACGCACCAGCCGATCGAGCAGCTCAGCGCCCTCCGCGCGATCCCGGGTCTGGACGTCGTCCGCCCGGCCGACGCCAACGAGGTCGCCTACGCCTGGCTCGAGATGCTCAAGCACAAGGACCGCCCGGCAGGCATCGCGCTGAGCCGTCAGAACCTCCCCGTCTTCGAGCGTGGCGAGGGCGACGCCTCCGGTGAGGTCTTCGCCTCCGCGAAGAACGTCGCCAAGGGCGCGTACATCCTGGCCGAGGCGCCGAACGGCACCCCCGACGTGATCCTCATCGCGACCGGTTCCGAGGTCCAGATCGCCGTCGAGGCACGCGAGCAGCTCAAGGGCGAGGGCATCAACGCCCGCGTCGTGAGCGCCCCGTCGCTCGAGTGGTTCCGCGCCCAGTCCGAGAACTACCAGGACCAGGTGCTGCCGAAGAACGTCACCGCGCGCGTCTCGGTCGAAGCCGGGATCGCCATGAGCTGGCGCGACATCATCGGCGACAAGGGCCGCAGCGTCTCGATCGAGCACTTCGGTGCCTCGGCCGACTACCAGACGCTGTTCAAGGAGTTCGGCTTCACGACGGAGCACGTCGTGGCCGCCGCGAAGGAATCCCTCGCGGCTTCCTGACCCCCCGAGGGCCGGGTCCGGTTCGCCGGATCCGGCCCTTCTTCCGGGAGGCGCGGCTCGGCCCCGCCACGCGCCTCCCGGTCCCCCAGACCCCGGCCACCAGGCCGATGAAGGAAAGAAGAGAAACACATGGCTGAGAACACCCCCACCGCCGCGCTCTCCGCGGTCGGCGTGAGCATCTGGCTCGACGACCTGTCCCGCGAGCTCCTCGAGACCGGCAAGCTCGAGTCCCTCATCGCCGAGAAGAACGTGGTCGGCGTCACGACGAACCCGACGATCTTCGCCTCGGCCCTCGCCAAGGGCGAGCGCTACGACGCACAGGTCAAGGAGCTGGCCGCCGCCGGCACCGAGGTCACCGACGCGATCTTCGAGATCACCACGCAGGACGTCGCCAACGCGTCCGACGTCTTCAAGCCGATCTACGACTCGACCAAGGGCTTCGACGGCCGCGTGTCGATCGAGGTCGAGCCGGGCCTCGCGCACGAGACCCAGAAGACCATCGAGCAGGCCAAGTTCCTGTTCGACAAGGTCGGCAAGGAGAACGTCCTCATCAAGATCCCGGCAACGGTCGAGGGCCTCGAGGCCATCACCGAGGTCATCGCCGCCGGCATCTCGGTCAACGTCACCCTGATCTTCTCGCTCGAGCGCTACCGCGCCGTCATCGACGCCTACCTCGGTGGCCTCGAGAAGGCCAAGGCCGCCGGCCACGACCTCTCGAAGATCCACTCGGTCGCGTCCTTCTTCGTGTCGCGCGTCGACTCCGAGATCGACAAGCGTCTCGACGCCGTCGGCACGGACGAGGCGAAGGCCCTCAAGTCGAAGGCCGGCATCGCCAACGCGCAGCTCGCCTACCAGGTCTGGACCGAGGCGTTCGCCTCCGAGCGCGCCCTCGGCCTGCTCGAGGCCGGTGCGAACACCCAGCGTCCGCTCTGGGCCTCGACCGGTGTCAAGGACCCGTCGCTCCCCGACACGCTCTACGTGACCGAGCTGGCCGCGCCGAGCACGGTCAACACCATGCCGGGCAAGACGCTCGACGCCACGTTCGACCACGGCGAGATCCACGGCGACGCCATCGCCGGGTCGTTCGACGCCGCGCAGCAGGTCCTCGACCAGCTCGCCGCCCAGGGCATCGACTACGACGACGTCGTGGCGCTGCTCGAGAAGGAGGGCGTCGACAAGTTCAACGTCTCGTGGGGCGAGCTCGTCGACACCGTCAAGAACGCACTCGAGGGCGCCAAGTAGTGACGGTTTCCATCGCCGCCAGCGGTGACGCGGCGCGGGCCATCGACCAGGTGGTCCCGCGTCTCGTCACCGATCTGGTGGCGTCGGGCATCACCGCCCAGGACCCCGAGCTCTGGGGTCCCGACGCCGAGGCCGAGGCGTCGAAGCGCCTCGGCTGGGTGGAGGCCGTCTCGGTCTCCCGCCCGCTCGTCGCCGAGGTCGCGGCGCTGCGCGAGTCGCTCCTCGCCGAGGGGGTCGACCACGTCGTCCTCGCCGGCATGGGAGGCTCGTCGCTCGCGCCCGAGGTCATCACCCGGACCGCCGGCGTGCCGCTCACGGTCCTCGACTCCACCGACCCGGCGCAGGTCCGCGCCGCAGTGGAGCACCAGCTGGACCGCACCGTGCTCGTCGTGTCCTCGAAGTCGGGTTCGACCCTCGAGACCGACTCGCAGCGCCGTGTCTACGAACAGGCCTTCCGCGACGCCGGCATCGACCCGGCGAAGCGCATCGTCGTCGTCACCGACCCGGGCTCCCCGCTCGAGGCCGTCGCGACGGACGCCGGGTACCGCGTCTTCACCGCTGACCCGAACGTCGGCGGCCGCTACTCCGCACTGACCGCGTTCGGCCTCGTGCCGTCCGGCCTCGCCGGTGCCGACATCGCGGAGCTCCTCGACGAGGCCGACGCCATCTCGGCGCTGCTCTCGGTCGACATCGACGAGAACCCGGGCCTCGTGCTCGGCGCCGTCCTCGGGGGCACCGCGCCCCTCCGCTCCACGATCGGCATCGTCGCGGACGGCACCCACATCGTCGGGTTCGGCGACTGGGCGGAACAGCTGATCGCGGAGTCCACCGGCAAGGACGGCCGCGGCTTGCTGCCGGTCGTGCTCGACGTCGACTCCCCCGAGGTGACCGCTGGACTGCCCGACCTGCAGGTGATCCGACTCGTCGGCTCCCGCGACGACGAGCGCCACGTCGCCGAGGGCGAGGTCGAGATCACCGGCACGCTCGGCGGCCAGCTCCTCGTGTGGGAGTACGCCGTGGCCGTCGCCGGTCGCCTGCTCGGCATCGACCCGTTCGACCAGCCCGACGTCGAGGCCGCCAAGTCCGCGGCGCGCGCACTCCTGGACGACCGCCCGGCACCGACCGAACCGGCCTTCACCGAGGACGGCACCGCCGTCCACGCGACCGAGGGCCTGGCGGTCGGGACGACGATCGCGGAAGCCGTGTCGCGCCTCCTGGACCAGGTCGGCCCCACCGACTACCTGGCCGTGCAGGCGTACGTGGACCGCACCGCGAACCCGGACCTCGAGTCGCTGCGCGACGCCTTCGCGGCGCGCACCGGCCGACCCGTCACGTTCGGCTGGGGACCGCGCTTCCTGCACTCGACCGGCCAGTACCACAAGGGCGGCCCGGCGAACGGCGTGTTCCTGCAGATCGTGGCCGACGAGCCCGACGACCTGGCCATCCCCGGTCGTCCGTTCACGTTCGGCCAACTCATCCAGGCCCAGGCCTCCGGCGACGCGAGTGTCCTCGCGCAGCACGGCCGCCCGGTCCTGACCCTCACGACGACGGACGTCGCAGCTGCCACCGCAGCACTGACGGCCGCCGTCACCCTCTGACTCTCGAAGGAGTTCACCGACTCATGTCACCGGTGGCAATCACCCCGGAGCACAACCCGCTCCGGCTGCCGACGGATCGTCGACTGAACCGGATCGCGGGACCCAGCACCCTCATCATCTTCGGCGTGACGGGCGACCTGTCCCGCAAGAAGCTGATGCCCGCGGTCTACGACCTGGCGAACCGAGGGCTCCTGCCCCCGGGGTTCGCCCTCGTCGGGTTCGCTCGACGTGACTGGGAGGACCAAGACTTCTCCCAGCTCGTCCACGACGCGGTCCAGGAGCACTCTCGCACCCCGTTCGACGAGGACGTCTGGCGTCAGCTCGAACAGGGCATCCGGTTCGTCCAGGGATCGTTCGACGACCCCGAGGCGTTCCGCGAGCTCAAGCGGACCGTCGACACGCTGGACGCTGAGCGCGGGACGCTCGGCAACCACGCGTTCTACCTGTCCATCCCGCCGAAGATGTTCCCCGTGGTCACCGAGCAGCTCAAGCTGTCCGGGCTGACCGAGAAGCGCGAGGACTCGTGGAGCCGCGTGGTCGTCGAGAAGCCCTTCGGCTCCGACCTCCGCACGGCGCGCGAGCTGAACGCGATCGTCGAGAGCGTCTTCGCTCCGGACGACGTGTTCCGCATCGACCACTACCTCGGCAAGGAGACCGTCCAGAACCTCCTGACGCTGCGGTTCGCGAACCAGATGTACGAACCCATCTGGAACTCGAACTACGTGGACCACGTGCAGATCACGATGGCCGAGGACATCGGCGTCGCCGGACGTGCCGCGTACTACGACGGCATCGGTGCGGCGCGCGACGTCATCCAGAACCACCTCCTGCAGCTCCTCGCGCTCACCGCGATGGAGGAGCCGGTCTCGTTCAAGGCGGCGGACCTCCGCGCCGAGAAGGAGAAGGTCCTCTCCGCGGTGCGCCTGCCCGAGGACCTCTCGACCGCCACGGCCCGCGGGCAGTACGCCGGCGGTTGGCAGGGCGGCGAGAAGGTGCTCGGCTTCCTCGAGGAAGCCGGCATGGACCCCGAGTCCGGCACCGAGACCTACGCGGCGATCAAGCTCGACATCGCGACCCGTCGCTGGCAGGGCGTCCCGTTCTACCTCCGCGCCGGCAAGCGTCTCGGTCGCCGCGTGACCGAGATCGCGATCGTGTTCAAGCGTGTCCCCGAGGACGTCTACGGCAACTCGCAGTCGCCCCTCGGCCAGAACGCGCTCGTCATCCGTGTGCAGCCGGACGAGGGCGTCACGCTCCGCTTCGGCTCGAAGGTCCCCGGCGTCGGCACGCAGGTGCGCGACGTGACGATGGACTTCGGCTACGGCCACGCGTTCACCGAGGCCTCGCCCGAAGCGTACGAACGACTCATCCTCGACGTGCTCCTCGGTGACCCGCCCCTGTTCCCCCGTCACCAAGAGGTGGAACTGTCGTGGAAGATCCTCGACCCGATCGAGGAGTTCTGGGCCACGCAGGGCCAGCCCGAGCAGTACCGTCCCGGCACGTGGGGCCCGGCATCCGCCGACGCCCTGCTCGCCCGCGACGGCCGGACCTGGAGGCGTCCATGAAGATCGACCTGCCGAACACCACGGTCTCGAAGATCCAGAAGAAGCTCGTCCACATCCGCGAAGAGGGCGGCGCCGTGGCCCTCGGTCGCGTCCTGACCCTCATCATCTCGACGGCCCTCGGGCACGAGGAAGAGGCGATCGAGGCCGCGAACGAGGCGTCCCGCGAGCACCCGATGCGCGTCATCATCGTGTCGAAGAACGACGGCGACACGAAGTCGCCGGGTCGCCTCGACGCGCAGATCCGCGTCGGCAGCGACGCGGGTGCGAGCGAGGTCATCGTCCTCCGTGCCTACGGCGAGACCGCGACCGACGAGGAGAGCCTGGTCACCGGCCTCCTGCTGCCGGACGCACCCGTCGTGGCCTGGTGGCCGCAGACCGCCCCGGAGCAGCCCTCGGCCTCGGCCCTGGGTCGCATCGCCCAGCGACGGATCACCGACGCGGCCGCGCAGAAGGACCCGAACGGTGCGATCGAGGCCCTCGGGGCCTCGTACGTGCCGGGCGACACCGACTTCGCGTGGACCCGACTGACCCTGTGGCGGAACCAGCTCGCTGCGGCGCTCGACCAGCCGCCGTACGAGCCGATCACCGCCGTCGAGGTCTCGGGGGCGTACGACAGCCCGTCGACGATCCTGCTCGCCGCCTGGCTGCAGCTGCAGCTCGAGGTGCCGGTGGCCGTCGTCACGTCGCCGCGCGCGACCGGGTCGAGCGGCATCCACGGCGTGAAGCTCGTGCGCGAGTCCGGCACCATCGAGCTCGAGCGGTCCCTGGTGGACGTCGCGACGCTCTCGATGCCCGGGCAGCCGACGCACGACCTGTCGCTGCCGCGCCGCAACCTGCGCGACTGCCTGGCCGAGGAACTCCGTAGACTCGACCCGGACGTCCTCTTCGGAGACGTCGTCAAGCACGGGGTCCCCCAGCTGCGCGAGTCCATCGCCGGCTGAGCAAGCCCCACACGACCGGTCGGGCCGACCGTCGTTCGTCCAGCGCGAGCGGCGGCCGGCCCGGACGGTCGGACCGACGGTGGTCGTACGACCGGTCGACCACCACGAACACGGGAGTCACGTGACCAACGAACGGCGGGTGCTGGTGCACCCGGACAAGCAGGCCCTCGGCGCTTCGGTTGCCGCACGCTTCATCACGAAGATCATCGACGTGCTCGACGAGCAGGAGCGCGCGGACATCGCCATCAGCGGTGGCTCCGTGTCGTCCCTCGTCCTCGCCGCGATCGGCCAGTCGCCGGCGCGTGAGAGCGTCGACTGGTCGAAGGTGCACGTGTGGTGGGTCGACGAGCGCTGGGTGCCCGCGGGCGATGCCGATCGCAACATCACCGGCACGCAGACGGACTTCTTCGACCACGTCGACATCCCGGAGTCGAACATCCACCCGATCGCGGCGTCGGACGCTGGCATCTCGATCGAGGACGCTGCGACCCGCTACGAGCAGGAGCTCCACGCTGCCGCGCCGGACGACGCCATCGCGCCGCGGTTCGACATCACGCTCCTCGGGGTCGGACCCGACGGTCACACCGCGTCGCTCTTCCCGGAGTTCCCGCAGCTCACCGTGACGGACCGCATCGTGCTGCCGGTGGACGACTCCCCCAAGCCGCCGCCGCAGCGCCTGACCCTCACCTACCCGGCGATCAACGCGTCGCAGCGTGTCTGGGTCATCCTGTCGGGTGCCGAGAAGGCCTCGGTCCTCGGGCTCGCGCTCGCGGGTGCCTCGGTCGACGAGGTCCCCGTCGGTGGCGTGCAGGGGCGCAAGCGCACCGTGTTCTTCGTGGACCAGGACGCCGCTCGCGACGTCCCCGAGAACCTCATCGCGTCGACGTACTAGACGCGGGTCCCTGACGGACGGGGGGGGGGGGGGGGGGGGGGGGGCGGCCCCCCCCCCCCGCCCGGGGGGGCGGGGGCCCCCCCCCCCGCCCCCCCCCCCCCGGGGGGGGGCCCCTGGGGGGGGGGGGGGGGGGGGGGGGGCGCCCCCCCCCCCTCCCGTCCGTTCGTGGGTGCGACCGCCGCGCGCCCGCCTGCCCGCCTGCCCGCCCGGCGCCCGCCCGCCTGCCCGCCCGCCCGCCCGCCCGCGAGCGGGCAGAATACGTCACGCTCGGCGCGCCGGAGCGGCGCGTTCCGCCCGCTCGACGGGACACCTCCGGCGTGTCCTGCCCACTCGACGCCGCCCCCGCTCACCCACCACACGCACGAAGGCCCCCGCACCGGATCGGTACAGGGGCCTTCGGACGTCTCGTGCGACTACTTCGCGGTGCCGCGACGCTGACGGAGCTGCTGCAACGCGTCCTCGAGGAGCTGCGCCGCCTCTTCTTCGGTGCGGCGCTCCTTCACGTACGCGAGGTGCGTCTTGTACGGCTCGGTCTTGGAGACCACGGGAGGGTTCTCCTTGTCGCGACCAGCCGGGAGCCCGGTCGACGGCGAGTCCACCGTCTCGGGGATCTCGTCATCGGGGAGGCCGGCGGCGAAGTACCGCACGACCTCGTTGCCGAGGGCGTCCCAGTACGAGATCGCCACACGCTCGGCCTGGACCCCGCGGTCCTGCTCCCCCATCGGGCCCGCGCCGACGCGCGAACCCCGGATTGCACTGCCTCCGGATGCCATGGATCAGCTCCCCGCCGTGAACTTGTTGATGAGACCGAGCACGATGATCGACACGATCCAGAGGAGACCGAGGATCACCGTGATGCGGTTGAGGTTGCGCTCGGCGACGCCGGACGCCCCGAGGTTGCTCGTCACGCCGCCGCCGAACATGTCGGAGAGGCCGCCACCGCGGCCCTTGTGCAGCAGGATGAGGAGCGTGAGCAGGAGGCTCGTTATCGCGAGCAGGACCTGCAGCACGACGGAGAGAATCGCCACGACGTACCTTTCGTGTCAGTCAGCCATCCGAGTATACCGGCCAGGTGGTCGGTCGAGGTCCCCGGGCTGGGCGTGGCACAGGCCGGCCGCACGATGGCGACCGGCCTGTGTCCGGTGGATCAGAGCCCGACGTGCTGCCGGAAGCGCGCGATGGCCGCGAACTCCTGCACGTCGAGGGAGGCGCCACCGACGAGCGCGCCGTCGATGTCGGGCTCGCGCAGGAAGCCGGCGATGTTGCCCGACTTCACCGAGCCGCCGTAGAGCACCCGCGTCGCCGCGGCTGCCTCGTCGCCCCAGGCTGCAGCGATCCCGCGACGGATCGCAGCACATTCGTCCTGCGCCTGCTCGGCGGTCGCGGCCTGGCCGGAGCCGATCGCCCAGACCGGCTCGTACGCCACGACGATCTCGGAGGGCTGTACAGCGTCGAGGACGACCTGCAGCTGCTCGACCGGCACGACACCGGCGCCGCGCTCTTCGCGCTGCTCACCGGTCTCGCCGACGCAGACCACCGGCACGAGACCGTGCTTGACGGCCGCGGCGGTCTTCGCGGCGACGACCTCGTCGGTCTCCGCGTGCAGCGTGCGCCGCTCGGAGTGTCCGACGATGACGTACTGCGCGTCGAGCGCGGCGAGGAACGCCCCGGACACGTCGCCCGTGTAGGCGCCCGAGTCGTACTGGGACAGGTCCTGCGCGCCGAAGCGGATCGGGAGCTTGTCGGCCGAGATGAGCGTCTGCACGCTCCGGAGGTCGGTGAAGGGCGGGAAGACCGCGACCTCGACGTCGTCGAAGTCGTGGCGTGCGTCCTTCAGCGTCCACGCGAGCTTCTGCACGGTGGCGATGGCCTGGAGGTGGTCCAGGTTCATCTTCCAATTGCCCGCGATCAACGGCGTCCGGGTCATCGCGACCACCCCAGTGCTTCGAGACCGGGGAGCGACTTGCCCTCGAGGAACTCGAGGCTCGCACCGCCACCGGTCGAGATGTGCCCGAACTGGTCGTCCGAGAAGCCGAGCGACCGGACGGCCGCGGCGGAGTCGCCACCGCCGACCACACCGAGGCCGTCGACCTCGGTCAGGGCCTGCGCGACGGTCTTCGTGCCGGCGGCGAAGGCCGGGAACTCGAACACGCCCATCGGGCCGTTCCAGAACACGGTCTTCGACGAGGAGACCGCGGACGCGAACCGCGCCGCCGTCTCCGGGCCGATGTCGAGGCCGATGCCGTCCGCCCCGAAGGACGACGACTCGATCGCGTCCGCGGCGACGGTCTCGTGCGACGCGTCGGCCGCGAACCCGGACGCCACGACGACGTCCGTCGGCAGGTCGATCGTCACGCCGAGTTCCTTCGCCCGCGAGAGGTACTCGCGGACGACGTCGAGCTGGTCGGCCTCGAGCAGCGACTTCGCCACCCCGTGGCCCTGGGCCGCGAGGAACGTGAAGAGCATGCCGCCGCCGATGCAGAGCGTGTCCACCTGCGGCAGGAGGTGGTCGATGACACCGAGCTTGTCGCTGACCTTCGACCCGCCGAGCACGACCGTGTACGGCCGCTCCGGCGTCGTCGTGAGGCGTTCGAGCACGCCGAGCTCGGTCTCGATGAGCGACCCCGCTGCGCTGGGCAGCGCGGACGCGAGCTCGTACACCGAGGCCTGCTTGCGGTGCACCACACCGAAGCCGTCGGACACGAAGGCGTCCCCGAGGGCGGCGATGCGGTCCGCGAAGCCACTGCGCACGGCAGCGTCCTTCGAGGTCTCCTCCGGGTTGAACCGGAGGTTCTCGAGCAGCAGGACGTCGCCGTCCCCGAGTTCCCCGGCGGCCGCGGTCGCTTCGTCACCGACGGTCTCGCCGACGAACGTGACCTCTTTGCCGAGCAGCTCGGAGAGCCGCTGGGCCACCGGCGCGAGCGAGAACTCCGGCTTGGGCTCGCCGTCGGGGCGGCCCAGGTGGGAGATCACGATGACGCGGGCGCCGGCGTTGATGAGGGTGTTCAGGGTGGTCAGCGACGCGCGCACGCGGCCGTCGTCCGTGATCACGCCGTCCTTGAGCGGGACGTTGAGGTCACAACGGACGACGACACGCTTGCCGGCGAGGTCGCCGAGGTCCTCGAGGGTGCGGAGTGCCATGGGTTAGAGGCGCTCGCCCACGTACTCGGTGAGGTCGACGAGGCGGTTCGAGTAGCCCCACTCGTTGTCGTACCACGAGGTGATCTTCACGAGGCCGCCGATGACCTTGGTCAGGCCGGAGTCGTAGATCGAGGAGTGCGGGTCCGTGGTGATGTCGGTCGACACCAGCGGGTCCTCGCTGTAGAGCAGGATGCCCTTGAGCGGACCCTCGGCTGCCTCCTTGTAGGCGGCGTTGATCTCGTCGACGGTGACCTCGGACTTGGTCTCGAGGGTGAGGTCGGTGATCGAGCCGGTCGGCACCGGGACGCGGAGCGCGAAGCCGTCGAGCTTGCCGGCGAGCTCCGGCAGGACGAGGCCGATGGCCTTCGCCGCACCCGTGGAGGTCGGGACGATGTTCAGGGCTGCGGCACGCGCACGACGCGGGTCCTTGTGCGGGCCGTCCTGGAGGTTCTGGTCGGCGGTGTAGGCGTGGACCGTGGTCATGAGACCGCGCTCGATGCCGAACTTGTCGTGGAACACCTTGGCGAGCGGCGCGAGGCTGTTCGTGGTGCAGGACGCGTTCGAGATGATGTTGTGGTTCGCGGGGTCGTACTGGTCCTCGTTCACGCCGAGCACGATGGTGACGTCGTCACCCGTGGCCGGGGCGGAGATGATGACCTTCTTGGCACCGGCGTCGATGTGCTTCTGCGCATCGGCGGCCTTGGTGAAGAAACCGGTCGACTCGATGACGATGTCGACACCCAGCTCGCCCCAGGGGAGGTTGGCGGGGTCGCGCTCCGCGAGGACCTTGATCGCCTTGCCGTCGACCACGATGTTGTCGCCGTCGAGCTCGACCGTCGCCGGGAGCTTGCCGGTGATGGAGTCGAACTTCAGCAGGTTCGCGAGGGACGCGTTGTCGGTGAGGTCGTTCACCGCCACGATCTCGAGGTCGCTGCCCTTGGCCAGTGCGGCCCGGAAGAAGTTACGGCCGATGCGGCCGAAGCCGTTGATACCGATCTTGACGGTCAATGGATCTCCTGGTGGGTGTGGAGCGCCCGGGGGGCGCTGCTTTCGGAGTCGTGTGGCCCTTCGGGCCCACGTGTGGTGGACGATACGCCCCGTAACGTCGCCGTAACGACCCTAGCAGTCGGACTCTGCCAGACCGCGCGGGATGACGGTCCGTCCGGACGGTCGCGAGCGCCGCCCTGGACCACCCTGACGACGGACGGGAGGCGCGGTACCAGCTGGCACCGCGCCTCCCGTCCGGAACGTCGTCACGCCCGTCGATCAGGCCCCTTCGAGCTCCTCGGGAACGCTCGCTTCGGTCCCCGGGATCCCGAGGTCGGACGCGCGCTTGTCGGCCATCGCGAGGAGGCGGCGGATGCGCCCGGCGATGGCGTCCTTCGTCATCGGCGGGTCCGCGTGCTGGCCGAGCTCGTCGAGCGACGCGTCGCGGTGCTGCAGCCGCAGCGAGCCGGCGTACTGGAGGTGGTCGGGGACCTCGTCGCCGAGGATCTCGAGCGCACGCTCGACCCGCGCGCACGCGGCGACGGCGGCCTGCGCGGAGCGACGGAGGTTCGCGTCGTCGAAGTTGACCAGACGGTTGGCGGTGGCACGGACCTCGCGGCGCTGGCGCATCTCCTCCCAGTCGGCGGTGGTGCGGGCGGCGCCCATCACGGTCAGCATCTGGCCGATGGCCTCGCCGTCGCGGATGACCACGCGGTGCACACCGCGGACCTCACGGCCCTTCGCCGCGATGCCGAGCCGCGACGCAGCGCCGACCAGGGCCATCGCGGCCTCGTTGCCGGGGCACGTGACCTCGAGCGCAGCGGCACGACCGGGGTCGGTCAGGGTGCCGGCGGCGAGGAACGCTCCACGCCAGATCGCGGCGAGGTCCTCGCGGTTGCCGGTGGTGAGCCGGTTCGGCAGACCGCGCACCGGGCGGCGGCGGGCGTCCATGAGGCCCGTCTGCCGGGCGAGGGTCTCCCCCGCCTCGAGCACGCGCACGAGGTACCGGGTGCCACGACGGGCGGACGCGGACGACCCCACCGACGCCTCGCTCCGCACGCCGTACAGCTCGGCGAGGTCCTTGCGCACACGGTGCACGATGATCCGGGTGTCGAGTTCGACCTCGACGGCGATCCGGCCCGAGATGACGTGCAGGCCACCCGCGAACCGCAGGATGGTCGCGAGCTCGGCAGCGCGGACCGTGTTGCGGTTCACGACGACCCGGGCCAGTTCGTCCTTGACCTCGGCAGTCAACGGCACAGCATCATTCCTAACGTTTCTTCTGGTGGGGTCCGCGTGCCCGGCGCACGTCGTGTGGAGCGGCCGGAGGGACGGTCACTCTCGGCCGAGGTCTCGGTTCTTCACACGCACGGCGACGTCGGGCATCCCGCGGAGGAGGTTCGCCAGCTCGGCGACGATGGCGACCGAACGGTGCTTGCCGCCGGTACAGCCGATGGCGATCGTAGCGTGTCTTTTGTTCTCGCGCTGGTACCCCTCGAACACCGGCTCGAGGACGTCGGCGTAGCGCTCGACGAACGTGCGGGCTCCGGGCTGGGCCAGGACGTAGTCCGAGACGGGTCGGTCGAGGCCCGTGTGCGGGCGGAGTTCCGGGACCCAGTAGGGGTTCGGCAGGAACCGCACGTCGGCCACCATGTCGGCGTCGGCGGGCAGTCCGTACTTGAACCCGAAGCTCATCAGGGTCACCTGGACACCCGTGAAGTGGTCGTCGGCGAACTGCTCGGTCACGGCGTTCGCGAGTTGGTGGATGTTCAGGTCGGAGGTGTCGATGACGAGGTCCGACGCCTCGCGCAGGGCAGCGAGCCGACTGCGTTCGCGGCCGATGCCGTCGAGCAGCGTGTCCTCGCCCTGGAGCGGGTGGGGCCGCCGCACCTGCTCGAAGCGCCGCACGAGGACCGCGTCCGTCGCCTCGAGGAACAGCACCCGGACGCGGGCCGAGGCACTCTTGCGCACCTGCTCGACCGCCTGCTCGGGGTCGGTGAAGAACCGGCCGCCGCGGACGTCGACCACCGTGGCGATCTTGGGGATCTTCTCACCGGCACGGTCCGCGAGCTCGGTGAGCGGCGCGAGCATCTGTGTCGGGAGGTTGTCGACGACGTACCAGCCGAGGTCCTCGAGCGCCTTCCCCACCGTCGAACGACCGGCTCCGGACATGCCGGTGACGATGAGGATGTCGTGCTGCTGCGGCGATCGTGTCGGCGCTGGGACGCTGTCGGTCATCTGGGAGTGGGCTCCGTCGTGGCGGCCCGGGCGCGTCGCCCGGGGAGGTCTCGGCTGCGGGACAAGGGTATCGCCCGGACGCCGGGCTCGGGGTGCGTCATCCGGTCGGGTGTGGCCCGTCGGTCGGGTGTGGCCCGTCGGTCGGGTGCGGTCCGTCGGTCGGGTGCGGTCCGTCGGTCGGGCGCGGTCCGTCGGTCGGGTGCCGTCCGCCGGTCGGGCGCGGTCCGTCGGTCGGGTGCCGTCCGCCGGTCGGGTCCTGTCCGCCCGTCGGCCGCACGGGAGGCGCGGTGTGGGTCATGCGGGCAGGTGCGGGCCGTCGTCGGTCACCTCGGGGAGCCGGGCCGGTCCTCCGGAGCGGGCGGCGGCCGCCTGCGGGGCGGCGGCCAGGTCGGACGCGCTGGCTGGGTCGGACGCGCTGGCTGGGTCGGGCGCGCTGGCGGTACCCGGTTCGCCGGCTGCGTCGGCCGCGCTGGCGGTGCCGGGTTCGATCGCCGTGTCCGGCGCACCGGCCCCGTCGGGAGCGCTCGTCGGCGTCGGGGCGCCCGCGGCCTCCGGCGCGCTCGTCGGCGTCTGCGCGAGCTTCGTGACCACGGCCGCCGCAGTCGCCGGCCCGACGCCGTTCACCTCGGCGATCTCCTCCGCCGTCGCCTCCCGCAGCCGCGCCACCGACCCGAAGTGCTTCAGCAGCGCGTTCACCCGGGTGGGGCCGAGACCCGGGATCTCGGACAGCCGCGACCGGACGTCCCGCTTGCGCCGGGTCCGCTGGTGCGTGATCGCGAACCGGTGTGCCTCGTCACGGATGCGCTGGATGAGGAACAGCGCCTCGGAGTTGCGCGGCAGGATCACCGGGAAGTCGTCGTCCGGCAACCAGAGTTCCTCGAGCCGCTTCGCGATCCCCACGAGCGCGATGTCGTGCACCCCGGCCTCGTCCATCGCGCGCTTCGCCGCCTGCACCTGTGGCTGCCCGCCGTCGACGATGAGGAGCTGCGGCCGGTACGCGAACCGCTTGGTGGGCTTCGAGCCCTCGACGACCTCGTCGCTGGTGACGTCGGGGACGTCCGGCAGCTCGGCGTCCTCGTCGAGGCGCGCGAGCCGGCGGGACAGCACCTGGTACATGCTGTCGGTGTCGTCGGTGGTCTCGGCGATCGAGTACCGCCGGTACTGGTCCTTGCGGGGCAACCCGTCCTCGAACACGACCATCGACGCGACGACGTTCGTCCCCTGCAGGTGCGAGATGTCGTAGCACTCCATGCGGAGCGGCGCCTCGGTCATGCCGAGGGCGTCCTGGATGTCCGCCAGCGCCGCGGACCGCGTCGTGTAGTCGGCGGAGCGCTTCGTCTTGTAGAGCATGAGCGCCTGGGCAGCGTTCTGCGCCGCGGTCCGGGCGAGCCCCGCCCGGTCACCCCGCTGCGCGGTGCTGAGCTTGGTGCCCCGACCGCCACGGCGTTCGCTGAGCCACTGCTGCAGCGCCTCGGCGTCCTCCGGCAGTTCCGGCACGACGACCTCGCGCGGGGGCTCCTCGCCCGTCGCGTACTGTCCCTGCACGATCTGCTCGATGAGGTCGCCCGTCGAGATGTCGAGTTCCTTGTCGACGACCCACCCGCGCACACCGCGGATGCGCCCGCCGCGCACCGAGAACAGCTGCACGGCCGCGGCGAGCTCGTCCTCGGAGATGCCGAACAGGTCGAGGTCGACCGAGTCGCGGAGCACGACCGCGGACTTCTCGAGCACGGCCTCGAGCGCGCCGACCTGGTCGCGGAACTTCGCGGCCTGCTCGTACTGCATCGCGTCGGCCGAAGCGGCCATGCGCTGCCGCAGCTGCGTGATCACCCGGCGGTCGTAGCTCGCCATGAAGCGCACGAACTCCTCGACCAGCGCGCGGTGCTCGGCGATCGTGACCTTCTGGGAGCACGGGCCGCCGCACTTGCCGATCTGCCCCGGGAAGCACGGCTTGCCGGTCTGCATCGCCTTCTTGTACGACGAGTCCGAGCAGGTGCGGATCGGGAACACCTTGATCATCAAGTCGATCGTGTCGTGCACGGCCCAGATCTTCGGGTACGGCCCGAAGTACTTCGCGCCCTTGATCTTCCGGTTCCGGGTGACCATCACCCGGGGCGACTCCTCGCCCAGGGTGATCGCCATGTACGGGTAGGACTTGTCGTCCCGGAACTTGACGTTGAAGGGCGGATCGAACTCCTTGATCCACGTGTACTCGAGCTGCAGCGCCTCGATCTCGGAACCGACCGTCGTCCACTCGACGCTCCGTGCCGTGAGCACCATGCGCCGGGTGCGCTCGTGCAGCGTCGGCAGCGGTGCGAAGTAGTTGCTCAGCCGGGCACGGAGGTTCTTCGCCTTGCCGACGTAGAGCACCCGGCCGGCTTCGTCACGCCAGCGGTAGACGCCCGGATCAGTGGGGATCTCCCCCGCCTTCGGACGCCACGGGACGGTGTCCGCCACCTACCGAGCACCCGCCTTCTGCTTCGCCTTCGGCCGCTTCTGGCTGGCCGTGCGTGCGCCGACCGCCTGTTCCTTGCCGACCCGCGCGTCCTGCGCGTCGAAGATCTCCTTGAGGAAGACCCCGGTGTGGCTCTCGGGCACGTTCGCCACGTGCTCGGGCGTCCCCGTCGCGAGGACCGTCCCGCCGCCGGATCCACCCTCGGGTCCCATGTCGATCAACCAGTCCGCCGACTTGATGACGTCGAGGTTGTGCTCGATCGTGATGACCGTGTTGCCCTTGTCGACCAGGCTCTGCAGCACGAGGAGCAGCTTGCGGACGTCTTCGAAGTGCAGACCGGTGGTCGGTTCGTCGAGGACGTAGACCGTCCGGCCGTTCGACCGGCGCTGGAGCTCGGTGGCGAGCTTGACGCGCTGCGCCTCGCCCCCGGAGAGCGTCGTTGCGCTCTGCCCGAGCCGGACGTAGCCCAGCCCGACGTCGACGAGCGTCGCCATGTACCGGTGGATCGCGGAGATCGGCTCGAAGAACTCGGCTGCCTCGCTGATCGGCATGTCGAGGACCTCGGAGATGTCCTTGCCCTTGTAGTGCACCTGCAGCGTCTCGCGGTTGTACCGCGCACCGCCGCAGACCTCGCACGCGACGTAGACGTCGGGGAGGAAGTTCATCTCGATCTTGATCGTGCCGTCACCGGAGCAGTTCTCGCAGCGACCGCCCTTGACGTTGAAGCTGAAGCGACCGGGCTGGTAGCCGCGCGCCTTCGCCTCGGGCGTCTCGGCGAAGAGCTGCCGGATCCGGTCGAACACACCCGTGTAGGTCGCCGGGTTGGACCGCGGGGTCCGACCGATCGGCGCCTGGTCGACGTGCACGACCTTGTCGAGCTGGTCGAGCCCCTTCACGCGGGTGTGCTTGCCCGCGATGTGCCGTGCGCCGTTGAGCTGGTTGGCGAGCACCTTGTAGAGGATGTCGTTGACGAGCGTCGACTTGCCCGACCCGCTCACCCCGGTGACCGCGGTGAACACCCCGAGCGGGAAGTCCGCGTCGATCGACTTGAGGTTGTTCGCCCGCGCACCCTGCACGCTGATCGTGCGCTTGAGGTTGACCTTGCGACGCTCGGCCGGGACCTCGATCGCACGTCGGCCCGCGAGGTAGTCGCCCGTGATCGATTCGCGGTTCTCGATGATCCCCTCGTACGAGCCGGAGTGGACGACGTTGCCGCCGTTCACACCCGCGCCGGGGCCGATGTCGACGACCCAGTCAGCCGTGCGGATCGTGTCCTCGTCGTGCTCGACGACGATGAGCGTGTTGCCGAGGTCCTTGAGCTTCACCAGGGTGTCGATCAACCGCCGGTTGTCGCGCTGGTGCAGCCCGATGCTCGGCTCGTCGAGGACGTAGAGCACGCCGGTCAGACCGGACCCGATCTGGGTGGCCAGACGGATGCGCTGCGCCTCGCCGCCGGACAGCCCGCCCGCGCCACGGGAGAGCGTCAGGTAGTTCAGACCGACCTCGAGCAGGAACTCGAGCCGCGCCCGGATCTCGCGCAGGACGGCGGCCGCGATGTGCGCCTCGCGCTCGGTGAGGGTGAGGCTCTCCATGAAGCCGTACGCGTTGTCGAGCGACATGTCCGTCACGTCGGCGATGCTGCGGCCGTCCACCGTCACGGCGAGCACCTCGGGCTTGAGGCGCGTGCCGTCGCAGACCGGGCAGGGGACCTCGCGCAGGTAGCCCTGGAAGCGCTGCCGCTGCGAGTCCGACTCGGCCTCGGCGAACTTGCGCTCGATGTAGGGCATGACGCCCTCGAACCCGCTCGTGTACCGCATCTCGCGGCCGAACCGGTTGCGCCAGGACACCGACACCTGGAAGTCCTTGCCGGTGAGGATCGCTGCCTGCACCGAGGCGTCGAGACGGTTCCACGGGGTGTCCAGGTCGAACCCGAGGTCCTTGCCGAGGCCGGCGAGGAGCTTCTCGAAGTAGGAGTAGAGCCCGCTCGTGCCCGTCCACGGCAGCAGGACGCCGTCGCGCAAGGACGCCTCGGGGTCGCCGAGGACGAGGTCCGGGTCGACCGACATGCGGGTACCGAGGCCGGAGCACTCGGGGCACGCACCGAACGGCGCGTTGAACGAGAACGTGCGGGGCTCGATCTCGGTGAGCGCCAGCGGGTGGTTGTTCGGGCAGGAGAGGTTCTCGGAGTAGGTCCGGACCGCACCGGGTCCCTCGGCGTCGACGAGGTCGATCGCGACCGTGCCGTCGGTCAGGCGAAGTGCCGTCTCGAGCGAGTCGGTCAGGCGCCCGAGGATGTCCTCGTTCGCGACGAGACGGTCGACGATGACCGAGATGTCGTGCTTGACCTGCTTCTTGAGCTTGGGCGGGTCGCTGAGCTGGATGCGTTCCCCGTCGACGATCGCGCGGGCGTAGCCGGACGCCGCCAGTTCTTGGAAGAGGTCGACGAACTCGCCCTTCTTCTTGGAGATGACGGGCGCGAGCACCTGGAACCGCGTGCCCGACTCGAACTCCATGAGCTGGTCGGCGATCTGCTGCACGCTCTGCTTGCTGATCACCTCACCGCAGACGGGGCAGTGCGGGATGCCGATGCGCGCCCAGAGCAGACGCATGTAGTCGTAGACCTCGGTGATGGTGCCGACCGTCGATCGCGGGTTGCGGTTCGTCGACTTCTGGTCGATCGAGACCGCGGGCGAGAGCCCTTCGATGAAGTCGACGTCCGGGCGGTCGACCTGCCCGAGGAACTGGCGCGCGTACGCGGACAGCGACTCGACGTAGCGGCGCTGTCCCTCGGCGAAGATCGTGTCGAACGCCAGCGAGGACTTGCCGGATCCGGACAGACCCGTGAACACGACGAGCGAGTCGCGTGGGATCTCGAGGTCGACGTCGCGCAGGTTGTGCACGCGGGCACCGCGCACGCTGAGCGTGGAGGTGCTGTGCGGTGCCGTGCCGCCGGGGATGTGGAGGTCTACGGGCTCGCCGAAGGCATTCCGGCCCGACGTCGAGGTTCCGCGGTCAGAGGTGATGGTCATCGTCGTCGATTCTACGAAGCGGCACCGACATTCGGCCGCGATGGACGGTCAGACGAGTGCGTCGAGAGCGAACGCGACCCCGGCGGCACGCTCGCTCGCCACCCAGAGCCGGGCGGCCTCGGCCCGGTCGTGGGCCCGCGGTTCGGCCCGGACGACCGCTGCCGGCCCCCGGAGCTGCATCCAGCCCGACGGCCCCCAGTACTCGCCGGATCGGACGCCGTCGGCGATCGCCGCGTGCACGAGCGGGTCGGCGCCGGCGTCCTTGCCCTGGGCGTACAGCCGCTGCGCCGGACGGGTCCACGCCGGCTCCGATCGGGACGATGCGACGTCGGGACGCTCGGGTGACAGCAGGTCGAGCGAGAACCCGGGATGCGCGACGACGCTGGAGACCGGTGACCCGGCATCGGCGAGGCGTTCGGCGAGCTCGAAGCCGAAGAGCATGACCGCGAGCTTGCTCCGCCCGTACTGGCGGTAGCTCGAGTAGTGGCTCGCGCCGAGCGGGTCCGCCGGGTCGAGCCGTGCCCACCGGTGTGCGATCGACCCGAGGTGCACCACGCGCCCCGCGCGGCGGTCGAGCAGTGGGAGCGTCAGCGCCGTCCAGGCGAAGTGCCCGAGGTGGTTCGTACCCACCTGCAGCTCGGTGCCCTGGGCCGTCCGCTGCATCGTGCTCGCGCCCACCACGCCGGCGTTGTTCACGATCGCGTCGACACCCTCCGGCTGCAGCGCCGCGAGCTCGTCGGCGGCTGCCCGCACGCTGTCGAGGTCAGCGAGGTCGAGGTGCACGTGCGCGAGGTCGGCGCCGTCCACATGGCGACGGATGCTCCGCTCGGCCGCCGCAGCGCGCTCGCGGCTGCGGGTCGCGAGGACGACGCGGTGACCGGCGGCGGCGAGCTGCTCCGCGGCGAAGTACCCGAGGCCGGCACTCGCACCGGTGACGACGACCGTGCGACGAGACCCGTCGAGCGCGCCGGCGTCAGCTGACATGGCCGGCCGACTCCATCTGGCGGAGCGCCTTCTTGAGGTCCTGCACCTCGTCGCGGAGTCGTGCGGCGAGTTCGAACTTCAGCTCGGCCGCCGCCTGCAGCATCTGCTCGTTGAGGTCGCCGATGGTCGCTTCGAGCTGCATCGCCCCCTCGCCGGCGATCCCGCCGCGCTTGAGGTTCGGCGTCGGCGAGCGTCGGCCGTCCGCTCCGGGGCGACCCTCGAGCAGCGCCTTCGTGTCGTCGTTCTCACGCGCCAGGATCTCGGTGATGTCGGCGATCTTCTTGCGTAATGGCTGCGGGTCGATGCCGCGCTCGGTGTTGTACGCCACCTGCTTCTCGCGGCGCCGGTCCGTCTCCTCGATCGCGGTCTTCATCGAGTCGGTCATCTTGTCGGCGTACATCAGCACCTGGCCCGACACGTTGCGGGCAGCACGACCGATCGTCTGGATGAGCGACGTCGACGAGCGCAGGAAGCCTTCCTTGTCGGCGTCGAGGATCGCCACGAGGGAGACCTCGGGCAGGTCGAGCCCCTCGCGCAGGAGGTTGATGCCGACGAGCACGTCGTAGACGCCCTGGCGCAGTTCGGTCAGCAGCTCGACGCGCTTGAGGGTGTCGACGTCGGAGTGCAGGTACCGGACCCGGACGCCGGCGTTGCCGAGGAAGTCGGTGAGTTCCTCGGCCATGCGCTTGGTCAACGTCGTGACGAGGACGCGCTCGTCCTTCTCGACGCGCTGGTTGATCTCCTCGAGCAGGTCGTCGATCTGGCCGTCACTCGGCTTCACGACGATCTCGGGGTCGACCAGGCCCGTCGGGCGGATGATCTGCTCGACGACGCTGTCGGTCACGCCGAGTTCGTACCGGCCCGGGGTCGCCGACAGGTAGACCTTCTGGCCGGAGCGCTCGAGGAACTCTTCCCAGGTGAGCGGTCGGTTGTCGAGGGCGCTCGGCAGCCGGAACCCGTGCTCGACCAGCGTGCGCTTGCGGGAGGCGTCCCCTTCGTACATCGCGCCGATCTGGGGCACGGTGACGTGCGACTCGTCGATCACGATGAGGAGGTCGTCCGGGAAGAAGTCGAGCAGGCAGTGCGGCGGTTCCCCCGCGGCACGGCCGTCCATGTGGCGCGAGTAGTTCTCGATGCCGGAGCAGAAGCCGATCTGCTCCATCATCTCGATGTCGAACGTGGTGCGCATCCGGAGCCGCTGGGCCTCGAGCAGCTTGCCCTGCCCCTCGAGCTCGGCCAGGCGCTCGGCGAGTTCGTCCTTGATCGTGGCGATCGCCCGGTGCATGACCTCGGTGTCGGCGACGTAGTGCGACGCCGGGAAGATCGACACGGCGGGCATGTCCTCGATCACGTTGCCGGTGAGCGGGTGCAGGTACGACAGCGCCTCGACCTCGTCGCCGAACATCTCGATGCGGATCGCGTGCTCTTCGTACATCGGGATGATCTCGAGTGTGTCGCCGCGGACCCGGAAGGTCCCTCGTGCGAAGTCGACGTCGTTCCGCTGGTACTGCATCGCGACGAACTTGCGGACGAGCTGGTCGCGGGAGATGGTCTGGCCGACGTGCAGCGCGACCGAGGCGTTCATGTACTGCTCCGGCGTCCCCAGTCCGTAGATGCAGGACACCGTCGAGACCACCACGACGTCGCGCCGGCTGAGCAGCGAGTTCGTCGTCGAGTGCCGGAGCCGCTCGACCTCGGCGTTGACCGAGGAGTCCTTCTCGATGAAGGTGTCCGTCTGCGGGACGTAGGCCTCGGGCTGGTAGTAGTCGTAGTACGAGACGAAGTACTCGACGGCGTTGTTCGGCAGCAGGCTCCGGAACTCGTTCGCGAGCTGGGCCGCCAGGGTCTTGTTGTGCGCGAGCACGAGCGTCGGCCGCTGCACCTGTTCGATGAGCCACGCCGTCGTCGCCGACTTGCCCGTACCGGTCGCACCGAGCAGCACGACGTCGGTCTCACCGGCGTTGATGCGACCGGCCAGTTCGGCGATCGCCGCGGGCTGGTCGCCGCTCGGCGAGTACTCGCTGATGACCTCGAACGGGCGGACCGCGCGCGTGGGCTCGATTGACACTGCCATGCCCACCACGGTAGTCGGCACCCCTGACACCGGAGCCGTCTGCTCGCCCTCGGCGTATCGTCCACGCCAAGCACGCTCCGAGACCGCTGATAGGGACCCGGCATAGCCTCCGATCCGTTCAGCAACCCGACTCGCTCTCACTCCCCGAAGAGGCCCCCATGACGACGGCGACCCCCGCCGCACCGACGAAGGGCACCCCGTTCCGCGGACGCATCCGCGGACGAGTGCTCATCCTGCTGTGCTGCATGTACGCGATCTCGTACATCGACCGCACCAACATCTCCACGGCGCTCCCCCACATCACCGAGGACTTCGGCTTCAACGAGACGACCGCCGGGCTCATCGTCTCCGCCTTCGCACTCCCCTACGCCCTGCTGCAGGTCTTCGGCGGCACGATCGCCGAGAAGTTCGGTCCCCGGAAGGCCCTGTTCGTCATCACCGTGATCTGGGGTGTCGCCACCCTGTGGACCGGGTTCTCGGTCGGCTTCTGGACGCTCTTCGCCGCCCGCGCGCTCCTCGGCCTGAGCGAGGCCGCCGCGTTCCCCGCCGCCACCCAGGCCATGAGCCGCTGGATCCCCCGCGACCGCAACGGCTTCGCACAGGGCGTCGTGCACTCCGCGGCGCGTCTCGGCAACGCCCTCGCACCGCTCCTCGTCGCCTGGGTCATCGGTGCGACCGGCAGCTGGCGGTGGGCCTTCTTCGCGACGGCCGTCCTGTCGATCGCGTGGGCGATCGTCTGGTTCGTCTGGTTCCGCGACAAGCCCGAGGACACCGCCGGCATCCAGCAGGTCGAGCTCGACGAGCTCCCGCCCGTCGAGACCCGCGCCACCCGGCCGCCCGTCCCGTGGCGCACGCTGGCCCGGCAGATCTCCCCGGTGACCTTCGTCGACTTCGGGTACGGCTGGGTGCTCTGGGTGTTCCTCACCTGGATCCCGACGTTCCTCAGCGACACCTACGGCCTGCCGATCAGCCAGTTCGCCCTCTTCACCACGCTCGTGCTCCTCGCCGGTGTCGTCGGCGACACCGTCGGCGGGATGCTCAGCGACCGGATCATCCACCGCGGCGGCGACAGCCGGAACGCCCGGAGGATCGTCCTCGTCATCGGCCTCGGTGGCTCCCTCGTCTGTCTCGTCCCCCTCGTGATCGGGCAGGGCCTGGTCGTCGCGACGATCTCGCTCGCCCTCTCGTTCTTCTTCCTGGAGCTCTGCAACGCCAACCTCTGGGCCATCCCGATGGACGTCGCCCCGCAGTGGTCCGGCACCGCGTCGGGGTTCATGAACACCGGCTTCGGCATCGCCGGCGTGATCTCGCCGATCGTGTTCGGCGCGCTGATCGACGCCTCCGGCTGGCAGCTGCCCTTCGCCCTCTCCTGCGTGCTGCTCGCCGCTGCGGCCGTGGTCGCGTGGTTCATGAAGCCGAAGCGGCTCACGATGACGGACGGCGTCCTCGAGATCGGCGTCCCGAAGGCCGAGCAGCACGCCGGCTGATCCGCGTCGCGACGACCGCTGCACGCTGCGGACGGGAGGCGCGGTGCCAGGCCGACCCGCGCCTCCCGTCCGACACTGCGCACGACGGGAGGCGCGGTGCCAGCCCGACCCGTGCCTCCAGTCCCCACGCGGTGCGGGCGACGCCCCATCGACGGACGCGCTCAGCGCGTCGACCGCGGCCCGACGTCGTCCGTCTCCCCCACGAGCGCATCGTCCGGCTCGACCGGCTCGACCGGCTCGACCCGCGGTTCCGGGGCGACCACCGGCAGGGCACCAGCACCCGCACCCCGAGCAGCCGCCTCCCGCTTCCGCGCCCGCGCCGCCCGCTGCCCACGCGACGACAACGACGGCCGCCCCGTGAGCGGCACGCTCAACGGCGTCCACCGGAACAGCTCCGTCACGGCCACCGACAGCACGAGCACGAGCACGTAGGTGACCAGCGTGAGCCAGGGCTGGGGCACGACCCGTTCGAGCCAGCTGTCGCCGTACAGCAGGATCCAGATCGCGAACGGGTGGCTGAGGAAGATGCCGAACGACCGGTCCGAGCCGTAATCGACGACGCGGGCGAGCGCGCTCCCGGGCCGGCGCCGATCCGCCCAGCGCGCGCCGATCGCCAGGAACCCGACGAACACGGCGCTGCTCCAGAGCACCTGGACGGGCTGCAGGGGCGTGCCGGCGGCGTAGAGCGACTGCCCGAGACCGACCTGCAGCCACCACACGCCGAGGGTGAGCGCGCCGACGCCCGCGAAGCCCCAGAGGACGGCGCGGCGGTGCACCCGGATGAACCGGAGGAAGGCATCCGCGTGGTCGGCGGCGATCGCACCGGAGACGATGAAGAACACGTACGAGAAGAAGAACTGCTTCTGGTAGCCGTGCATCCACGCGTCGCTGGCGGGGAAGTACTTGTACCCGGCGAAGACCACGAGCTGGAACACGAGCGTCACGGCGAGGACCGCGACGTGGTGGCCGCGCGTCCTCCGCACTAGCCACGCGATGACCGGCAGGAGCAGGTACACCTGCATCGTCACGAGCAGGAAGTAGAGGTGGTACCAGGAGACGCCGGTGACGATGCCCTCGGCGTAGGTGCGCACGAGGTCGGGCACGTCGCCCCGGCGAGTGGCGCTGAGGAGCCAGGACGACGCCACGTAGACGAGGGACCACGCCAGGTAGGGCACGCCGACGAGCAGGAAGCGCTTCGGCCAGAACTGGGCCATCGGCCGCGGTCGGAGCGTGTAGCTGTAGACGAGCACGAAGGCCGTCAGCGAGAAGAAGACCAGGCGGGTGAAGTGGAGCAGGCCGAGCAGGGCGTTCAGCGGGACGTCGTCGGCGGCGACCGTGTGGCTGGTGGTGTGCACGCCGATGACGCAGGCGAAGGTCAGGATGCGGAGGACGTCGACCTCGTAAAGGTGCCGCGGCTTCCCCTCGGCGGTGCGGGTCGGCGTCTGCACCCGACGGTCGGCAGCGCCGGCGGTGGGCGTGGCGGCGTCGGCGGTGGGCGTGGCGGCGTCGGTCACGGGTGTTCGGCCATCGTCCGCACCTTCGCCCGCTGCACCTTGCCGGTCGGCGCGCGCGGCAGGTCGGGCACGACGACGATCTCGACCGGACGGCGGAACCGTGTGAGGTGCGCCTCGGCCCGCGCGGTGAGGTCGGCGACCAGGGCCTCGGCGTCCACGGCCTCGTCCGGCTGCGGGATCACGTAGGCGATCGGCACCGCGCCGAGGACCTCGTGCGGCCGCCCGACGACCACGGCCTCGAGCACGCGGTCGTCGCCGAGCAGCACGTCCTCCACCTCGGAGGGGTACACCTTCTCGCCGCCCCGGTTGATGACGTCGTCCGAGCGACCGGCGAGCGACACCCAGCCGTCCGCCGAGACCGATCCGACGTCGCCCGTGCTCAACCAGCCGTCCGCGTCGAACCGCTCGGCTGCGCGACCGAAGAGGTAGCGGTGGACGATGCCCTCGCCGCGGATCCAGAGGGCACCGACCTCGTCGGTGGGCAGCACCGTGCCGTCCTCGCCCCGGACCTGCACCTCGGACCCGACCGGTACGCCGACGGTCCCGACGCGTGCGGGTGCACCGAGCGGCGTGGCGGTGATCTGCGATGCCCCCTCGGTCATCCCCCAGCTGACGACGAGCGGGATGTCGCCGAGCGCCTGCCGCACCGGATCGGGCAGCGGAGCGGAGGCGCTGCGGACGAACCGGAGCCCCTCGGGGAAGTCGAGCGGACCGGTCTTCGCGAGGACCGCGAGGATCGCCGGGACCGCGTTCAGCCAGGTGATCCGGCGCTCGGCGAGCAGCTCCCAGAAGCCGGTGCGACGGAACCGCCGGTCGAGCACGAGGGTCCCGCCGGCCACGAGGGTCGCGAGCAACCCGACGACCTCGGCGTTCACGTGGAAGAGCGGGAGGGAGTTGAACCCGCGGTCCTCCGGCGCGAGGCGGTTGTGCTGCGCCACGGCCCGGGCCACGAACAGCAGCTGCGACTCGGGCAGCTCGACGCCCTTCGGGGTGCCGGTGGAGCCGGAGGTGAAGAGCACGACGGACCCCTCGCCGGGGGCGTCCGGGTTCTCCGACGGCAGGTCGCCGTCGCGGACGGCTGCCGGGAGGAACGTGGCCGCGTCGATCCCGCTCGCCGGCGCCCCGGGGACGGTCGCGTCCACGGCGCGGTCCGACACCACGAGCGAGGCGCCGCCGATCAGGTCGGCGAGACGGCCGGGTTCCGAGGTCGGCTGTCCGGTGTCGACGGGGATCGCCCGCCGACCGGTCGCGAGGGCGGCGAGGTGCACGACCGCGAACGAGAGCGGGTCGGCGAGGTCGACCAGGACCGCCCCGGACGGCGCGACCCCGATCGCGTCGAAGGTCGACGACCACGCCGACACCGCGTCCTCGAGCGCACGGTAGGTCAGGACGCGGTCACTGCGCGCGTCCTCGAGGTAGCTGCGCTCCCCGTCCTGCGCCGCGCGGGCACGGATGGTCGAGCGCAGGTCGGGTCGTTCGCCTGCTTGCTGCACGGACTCAGAGTATTGCGGGATCCTATGACCGGTCCGAGGGGAAGCGGTGGAGCAGCCACTGCCAGAGCGCCTCCATCCGCGGGAGCCCGTCGCGGCCGATCGGGGTCGTGTCCTTGATCGTGCGCGAGTGCGACTCGGCCGGCGACCCCACCGCGATGTCGGTGAGGATCGCGTGCGGGTCCTCGTCGGGTCCGGGCGGCGCGGTGTCGGTCCGGAACGGCCCGTCGGGACCGTCGAGCCCGAGCACCTTCCAGGAGCCGCGGATCCGGGGGCCGAAGACGTCGCGCACGTCGTCGATCGCGTACATCCGGGCGACCGGTGTCCGCCCCGGGCGGTCCATCCAGGCCGCGTGCTCGCTGCCCAACGACTCGACGGGCGAGGAGAACATCAGCGCGCCCTGCACCGGCCGGATGTGCGCGATGTACGCAGCTTCTCCACCGCCCTGCGAGTGCCCGGCCACCACGATGTCGTGCCAGGCGATGTCCGAGTCGCCCTGGACGAACCGTCCCCACCCGCCGTCCGGGTCGTGGTCGTCGAGGTAGGCGATCGCGTCGCGGAACCGCGAGACGATCGAGCCGGCCGGCTGCACCGAGCTGAACCGTGACGGCCGGGTGCCGTCGAACCGGTTCCGCTGCACCTGCCCGTAGCAGTGCGGATCCGCCTCGCACGTCCCCGACAGCGTCTTGCCGAGGTTCCAGTAGTCGAGCCCGAGCACGTGGTACCCGTCGCGCAGCGCCGCGGACAGGAACAGCTGGTAGTCGGCGGGCCGGGCTCGGGTCGCCGGCAGGAACAGCAGCAGCGGGCCGCCGGAGTCGGTGCGTGCCGCGAAGTCGTCACGGTTCGGCTCGAGGCGCTGCCCGTTGATCGTGCCGAGGCGGAAGCGGTGGAACTCCCCCACCGGACCGTGCTCGTCGCCGCGCGGTCGGTCGGCTGCGGACACCCGGCCGTGCTCCGCCACCCGATCGCCACCGAGGACGTTCGCCGCGACGAGCGACGCGGCGCCGATCGCCACGAGGAGGACGGCCGCGAGGACCAGGAGCACCCGGTGCTTCATCGGCCGATGCGCTCCCAGACCTCGTCGGCGGATCGGATCGTGTCGGCGAGGGTGCCGGTGGCGTCGACCACGTGGTCGGCCAGCGCCAGTCGGTCGGCGTCGCTCGCCTGGGCGGCGACGCGGCGCTCGGCTTCGTCGCGGGGCATGCCGCGGTGCTCCACGAGCCGTTCGATCCGCTGGGCAGCGGGAGCATCGACCACCACGACCGCGTCGAACCGCAGCGGCCGGCTCCCCCGGGCTTCGGCGAGGAGCGGCACGTCGTAGACCACGACGGCGTCCGGGTCCGCTGCCTCGGCTGCGTCGAACGCCGCCTGGGCGAGACGCCAGACCTCGGGGTGGGTGATCCCCTCGAGGTCCTTCCGCGCCGCGGCGTCGGCGAACACGATCGCGCCGAGTGCCGGCCGGTCGAGCGAACCGTCGGGGGCGATGACGCCGGGGCCGAACCGCTCGGCGACCTGCGCGAGGCCCGGGCTGCCGGGAGCGACGGCGTCGCGCGCCAGCCGGTCGGCGTCCACCACGACCGCACCGTGCTCGGCCCAACGTCCGGAGACGGTGGACTTGCCCGCGGAGATGCCGCCCGTGAGACCGATGATGCGCACACCGACAGGCTACCGACCCGCACCGGCGAGACCCCCGACGACCGTGCTCGGCACCGGGTCGAGACGGTGCTGCGGGCGCCGACGCTTCCGTGGTCGTCCGGTCAGCACCCAACTGAGCGGCGTCCACCGGAGCGCACTGACGAGCAGGACGGTCACGACGACCGTGGCCGTCCACCCCACGACGATGCCGAGCTCGAGGCCCACCGCCGGGAGCACGCCCGCGGTGAGTTCGACGACCGCACGGAGGACGAGGGCGTGCGCGAGGTACAACCCGAACCCGAGGTCCTGCATCGACCGCCCGATCCGGGCGACGACGCCGGAGGTCGGGTTCGTGCGGGTGGCCACCACGCAGACGCACAGCGACAGCAGCGACACCGTGATCACCCACACCTGACGGAGGACCAGCGGGACGAGCTCGGCGCCGCCCGACAGCGCACCGGACCTCGACTGGAACGCGGCCACGGCGAAGCCGATGCCGACGACCCCGGCAGCCAGGCCGACGAGTGGGAGGGCGCGCACCGCCCACCGACGGGCCAGCGCGATCCTCGGTGCGAGCACGGCGGCGCCGACGATGTAGAGCGGGTACCCGAGGACCGTCTTGTAGAGCAGCGTCCGCCCGAGACCGCCGTGGTGCTCGGGCACGACCGTCGCGATCTGCGCGAGCACCGCGGCGAGGAGGAGCGGCAACACGAACCGTCCCGGCGTCCGGGCGAGCGCACGGATGATCGGCGCACCGATCGTCAGCTGCACCGTGACCAGGACGAAGTAGAGGTGCGGTGCGGCGCTGCCCGAGGCGAGGCGCCAGAGCAGCTCCCCGACCGATTCGTCCGGCAGCGCACCGACGACCGCGTCGACACCGACCGTGATGACCGACCACGCGACGAACGGCGTCAGGATCACCACCAACCGGCGCGAGAGCGAGGAGGACGACACCGACCGAGCGATGAGGACGACGGCGATCGTCACGAAGAGGTAGCGGCCGTTCGGGGCCAGAGCGAGCAGGGCGGACTGCAGCGTGCCGGGCGGGACGACGTCGGAGACTGCTTCGCCCGTGTGGTCGAACACGATGCAGGCGAACATGATCGCTCGCGCTGCGTTCAGGAAGGCGAGGCGAGCAGACTGCTGTTTCACACGTGGCATTCCACCGTTATACATGACGGCGCGCGCTCCTGCGAGCAGTCTTCATGCACGGGTGACGAACGCCGGCACCCGGGTCACGCGCCGTTGCATCGGCCGACCGGTCAGGCTCCAGCTCAACGGCGTCCGCCGGACGGCGACCACGAACCCGAGCGTCGCGACGACCACACCGACCGAGAGCACGAGGGTGAGCAGGGCGAACGGCACGGGTCCGGAGACCGGAGCGAGCGCGGTGGCCAGCCCGTGCAGGAACAGCTCGTGTGCGAGGAAGAGACCGTACCCGAGATCCTGCATGCGTTCGCCAGCACGCTTCGCCATCTCGGACCATCGCCCGGTCGACGCGACCAGCTGCATGCACGTCGCGACGACGGCGAGACCGAAGAGCACGTTCCACACGGACCGGAGCTCGCGGAGCAGGAGGTCGGTGCCGAAGGCCCCTGGATCCTCCGTCGAGGTCGCGATGCCGATGTACCCGGCACCGAACACCGCGAGCCCCACGATCAGGTGCACGACGTGCGCGCGGAACCACGTCGTCGCCAGCTCGAGGTTGGCCGCGAGGACCGCGCCGCCGATCACCCAGAGCGGGTACGCGACGCAGAGCCAGCCCACCGGGAAACCCGTCGGCGCAATCACCAGATCGAGTGCGACGACAGCGAGCTGCGCCACAGCGGCGAGCACGACGAGCACGGCCTGCGCGCGTCGCCCCAGGCGTGCGAGGAACTGGATGAGTGGCGCCAGGAGCGTCAACTGGATCGTGACGATCACGAAGTACAGGTGTGGCGCCGCCGAGCCGGTCAGGATCGACAGCACGACGCTACCGACCCCACCCACACCGGGACCGTTCGCCACGACCTCGACGCCGGTGTACAGCACAGACCAGACCAGGAACGGCCACGCGATGACGATCACACGCTTGACCGCCGACGACGATGACGCCGACCGCGCGATCAGGAACGCGGTGATGGTGATGAACAGGAAGCGCCCCTCCGGCGAGAGGGAGAGGACGACCTCGGCGAACGGGTCATCGGCCGTGCGCACTCGGGCGAACGCCTCGGCGTGGTTCCAGACCACCGTCAGGAACATGACGATGCGAAGTGGCGAGAGGAAGTGGACGCGCGGCTTGCTGCTCGTCGATGCACGCACGTCGCGCCCCCGTCACCGTCTGTGCGCATGGCACAACCCGTCAATGTACAGAATACAATATACCAAAGGTACGACGATGGTCCGGAACGGCCGGAAGCCCGGCACCCCTTCTCAGGGATGCCGGGCTTCCGGTACGGCTGCGCCGCTCGATCAGTTGGTCGAGCTGAGCTTCTCGCGGAGCGCTGCGAGCGAAGCGTCGTCGGCCAGGGTGCCCTGACCGTTCGACTCGGTCGCGAACGTCGAGGACGACGACGACGAAGCGGTCGCCGGGAGGTCGAAGCCACCCTGCGCCTCGTCGGCGATGGTCTTCGCGACCTGCGCCTTGTGGGCTTCCCAACGCGACTGGGCGGCAGCGTACTGACGCTCCCACTCCTCGCGCTGGGTGTCGAAGCCCTCGAGCCACTCGTTCGTCTCCGGGTCGAAGCCGTCCGGGTACTTGTAGTCGCCCTTGTCGTCGTACTCGGTCGGCATGCCGTAGAGCGCCGGGTCGAACTCGGAGCCTTCCGGGTCCACGCCCTCGTTCGCCTGCTTGAGGCTGAGCGAGATGCGACGACGGTCGAGGTCGATGTCGATGATCTTGACGAAGACCTCGTCGTTGACCGAGACGACCTGCTCGGCGAGCTCGACGTGCTTGTTCGAGAGCTCCGAGATGTGCACGAGGCCCTCGATGCCGTCGGCAACGCGGACGAAGGCACCGAACGGCACGAGCTTCGTGACCTTGCCCGGTGCGATCTGGCCGATCGCGTGGGTGCGGGCGAAGACCTGCCACGGGTCTTCCTGCGTGGCCTTGAGCGAGAGCGACACGCGCTCGCGGTCCAGGTCCACCTCGAGGATCTCGACGGTGACTTCCTGACCGACCTCGACGACCTCGCTGGCGTGCTCGATGTGCTTCCAGCTGAGCTCGGAGACGTGGACGAGACCGTCGACGCCGCCGAGGTCGACGAACGCACCGAAGTTGACGATCGACGACACGATGCCCTTGCGGACCTGGCCCTTGTGGAGGTTGTTGAGGAACGTGGTCCGGGACTCGGACTGCGTCTGCTCGAGCAGCGCGCGGCGCGAGAGGACGACGTTGTTCCGGTTCTTGTCGAGTTCGAGGATCTTCGCCTCGAGCTCCTGACCGAGGTACGGCGTGAGGTCGCGGACGCGACGCAGCTCGATGAGCGACGCCGGGAGGAAGCCGCGGAGGCCGATGTCGACGATCAGACCGCCCTTGACGACCTCGATGACCGTACCGGTCACGACGCCGTCGGACTCCTTGATCTTCTCGACGTCGCCCCAGGCGCGCTCGTACTGCGCACGCTTCTTCGACAGGATGAGGCGACCTTCCTTGTCCTCCTTCTGGAGAACCAGGGCCTCGACCTCGTCGCCGACCTCGACGACCTCGTTGGGGTCGACGTCGTGCTTGATGGAGAGTTCGCGCGAGGGGATGACACCCTCGGTCTTGTAACCGACGTCGAGGAGGACCTCGTCGCGGTCGATCTTCACGACGGTGCCGGAGATGAGGTCTCCGTCGTTGAAGAACTTCAGGGTCTTCTCGACCTCGGCCAGGAAGTCATCAGCCGAGCCGATGTCGTTGATGGCGACCTGCTTGGGAGCCTTGGTCGTGGTGGTTGTCATGTAGAGATTGCTCCGAACGGACATGAGTCGGGCCGAGACGGCGAGGGAGCGACCCCCTGGTCCGAACCGGATGCCGGTTCGAGCCGTCCTGGCGATGTGTTTGGTGAGCGCGGATTGCGCCGCACAAGTCTAACCGCAGCGAGCGAGCGCCCACAACCGGGCGTGTCGGATCGTGTCGGCCCCGATCGATCAGCCGAGCAGGGCGCTGCGGAGCGTGTCCAGACCGATGCTGCCGAGCGCGAGGGCCCGGTGGTGGAACGCCTTGAGGTCGAACGACGCACCCTCGCGGGCGGCCACCTCGTCGCGGATGGACTCCCAGACGCGCTGACCGACCTTGTACGACGGCGCCTGCCCGGGCCAGCCGAAGTAGCGCGCCACCTCGAACTGGACGAACTCGTCGGACATGTTCACGTTCTGGCGCATGAAGTCGAGGGCGTACTCCCACGTCCAGGCGCCACCGTCGGGGTTCGTCTTCTGCAGGTGGACGCCGATGTCGAGCACCACCCGGGCAGCACGCATGCGCTGCCCGTCGAGCATGCCGAGCCGGTCCCCGTCGTCGTCGAGGAAGCCGAGCTGCTCCATGAGGCGCTCGGCGTAGAGCGCCCAGCCCTCGACGTGCCCCGAGGACCCGGACAGCTGCCGACGCCAGGTGTTCAGCTCGCCGCGGTTGTAGACGCCCTGGCTGATCTGGAGGTGGTGGCCGGGGACACCCTCGTGGTAGACCGTCGTCTTCTCGCGCCAGGTGCCGAACTCGGTGACGCCCTGCGGCACGGACCACCACATGCGGCCGGCGCGCGAGAAGTCGTCGGACGGGCCGGTGTAGTAGATCCCGCCCTCTTGTGTGGGGGCGATCCGGCACTCGAGGCGCTTGATCGGGTCGGCGATGTCGAAGTACTTGCCGTCCATCGCCCGGATCGACTCGTCGCTCGTCTCCTGCATCCACCGCTGCAGGGCGTCGGTGCCGTGCAGCACCCGCGCCGGGTCGGCGTCGAGGACCTCGATCGCCCGGGCGACGCTCGCACCGGACTCGATGCGGTCGGCGATGCGCTCCTGCTCGTCACGCATCCGCGCGAGTTCCTCGATCCCCCACTGGTACGTCTCGTCGAGGTCGACGACCGCACCGAGGAACCGCCGGGAGTGCAGCTCGTACGCATCGCGCCCGACGGCGTCGACCGGCGTCGCGAGCGGCATCAGCTCGTGCTCGAGGAACTGCCCGAACGACCGGTACGCAGCAGCGGCGACCTCGGCCCCGCGGGCGAGCTCGGCCCGGAGCGGCTCGGGCACCGGACCACCGTCGTCGAACGCGGCGCCGTCGACCAGCTGCCGGAAGACGCCGTCCGCCGCACCGGTGCGGGTGGCCTGCTCGGCGATGAGCGCGACCTGGCGACGAGCGGGCGTGACGTCCTCGCGCGTTCCCTCGAGCAGGGTCTCGCGGATGCCCTCGATCGCGTCGGGGAGCGCGTGCAGCCGACTCGCGATGTCCTGCCAGTCGGACTCGGTCGCGGTCGGCATGAGGTCGAGGACGTCGCGCACGGACTGCGCCGGGCTGGCGATGACGTTGAGGTCGCGGAGGTGGAGCTTGCGGTCGAAGGACTCCTGGACGAGGTCGAGCTCGGCACCGAGGTCGGTCTTCGTCACCTCGTCGACGGCGTCCACCGCGTCGACGGCGTCCAGCGCACGCTTCGCGGCGCGCGCCGCGTCCGCCATGGCCGCCGCACCGGCGGGCGACGTGTCGCCGTACTCCCCCGTCCGCCCCGGGACGCCGATGTACGTGGCGACGGTCGGGTCGAGGTCGACGAGGGTGGACACCCAGTCCTCGGCGACGCGGTCGACGGCGGAGGGCTGGCGGACAGGACGGTCATCGGTCATGCTCACGACCCTATCCACGACCGCTCACGACGTGGGACCCGCGGGACTGGAGGCGCGGTGCGGGCCCGCACCGTGCCTCCAGTCCCGCGAGCGGTCGCGCCTCAGTGCGCAGCGGCTTCCCAGTTCGGGCCGACGCCCACGGACACGTCCAGCGGGACGGTCAGCTCGGCCGCGCCGCCCATGCGGGTGCGGAGGATCTCCTCGACCCGCTCCTGCTCGCCGGGCGCGACCTCGAGGATGAGCTCGTCGTGCACCTGCAGCAGCAGGTGCGACGCGAGCCCGCCGTCGCGGAGGTCGGCGGCGACGCCGAGCATCGCGATCTTCATGATGTCGGCCGCCGAGCCCTGGATCGGCGCGTTCAGCGCCGCGCGCTCGGCGTTCTCGCGGAGGACGCGGTTCGGGCTCTTCAGGTCGGGGAACGGGCGACGGCGGCCGAAGATGGTCTCGGTGTAGCCGTCCTCGCGCGCCTGCTCGACGACACCGCGCAGGTAGTCGCGCACCGCGCCGAACCGGGCGAAGTACTCGTTCATGAGGGTGCGCGCCTCGGACTGCTCGATGCGGAGCTGCTTCGACAGGCCGAACGGGCTGAGGCCGTAGGCGAGGCCGTACGACATCGCCTTGACCTTCGTGCGCATCTCGGGCGTGACGTCGGCCGGCTCGACCGAGAACACCCGGGCGCCGACGAACCGGTGCAGGTCCTCGCCCTCGTTGAAGGCCTGGATCAGACCCGGGTCACCGGACAGGTGCGCCATGATGCGCATCTCGATCTGCGAGTAGTCGGCCGTGATGAGCGTCGTGTAGGGCTCGGCGACGGCGAACGCCGACCGGACCCGGCGCCCCACCGCGGTCTTCACCGGGATGTTCTGCAGGTTCGGGTCGGTCGAGGAGATGCGGCCGGTGCTGCTGCCGGTCTGCTCGTACCGGGTGTGGATGCGTCCGTCGACGATCGCGGCGTCGAGCGTGTCCACGATCTGCCGGAGCTTCGTGGCGTCGCGGTGCTGGAGCAGCAGCCCGAGGAACGGGTGCGGGTGCTGTTCCTGCAGGTCGGCGAGGCTCGCGGCGTCGGTCGAGAACCCGGTCTTCGTCTTGCGGGTCTTCGGCATCGCGAGCTCGGTGAAGAGGACCTCTTGCAGCTGCTTCGGCGACCCGAGGTTCACCTCGTGCCCGATCTCGGCGAAGGCCTGCTGCGCGAGTTCGGCCGCGCGCTCCCCTAGGTCGTGCGACAGCCCGGTGAGCACCGGACGGTCGATCGCGACACCCGTGGTCTCCATGCCGGCGAGGACCGGGACGAGCGGGAGCTCGATGTCGTCGAGGACGGTGAGCGAGGACTCGTCGAGACGCGCACGCAGCGCGGTGGTGACCCGGAGCACGAACCACGCGTGCACGCCGACGTTCACCGGGTCGGTCTCGGGGACGAGCTGGTTCGGGTCGGCCGTGGGGAGCTCTTCGCCGAGTTCCTGGTAGACGAGGTCGGCGAGGGGCTGCCCCTGCTTGCCCGGCTGCGCGAGCCACCCGGTCAGGCGGGCGTCGCCGGCGATGCCGTTCACCTCGAAGCCGACCGTGGCGAGTGCCTTGATCGCGGTCTTGGCGTCGTGGAAGTGCTTCGGGGCGTCGGAGGCGAACCACGCCGACAGCTGCTCGTAGTCCTTCGCGCCGCTGCCGCCCGGGACGAGGACGGCGTCGTCGTGCGTGGCGATGCCGATCGCGCTGAGGCGGCCGTCGATGACCTCGACCGCGACGCCGTAGCCGTTCGCCGCCTCGGCCGCGTTGCGCCGCTCGAGCCAGTAGCCGAGCTCCTCGTCGATGAGGGTCTTGACCGCGGGCGGCGTCGGCGCACCGCTGTCGACCGAGCCCTCGACCGCGCTGGACTCCGACGGCTCGCCGGAGCCCGCGACCTTGAACACGCGGTCGAGCAGCGTGCGGAACTGCAGCTTCGCGAAGAGCTCGCGCACCGCGGCCTCGTCGAGGGGACGGAGTGCGACGTCAGCCGGCCCGACGGGCAGTTCCACGTCGTTCACGAGCCGGTTGAGCTTCCGGTTGCGGATCGCCCGGTCCTTCTGCTCGCGCAGGTTGTTGCCGACGACGCCCTTGATCTCGTCGGCGTGCTCGAGGACACCGTCGAGGGAGCCGTACGCCGTGATCCACTTCACCGCGGTCTTCTCGCCGACCTTGTCGATGCCGATGAGGTTGTCGCTGGTCTCGCCGACGAGCGCCGCGATGTCGGGGTACTGGTGCGGCTCGATGCCGTACCGCTCGTACACCTTGTCGCGGTCGTACCGGGTGAGCTCGGAGACGCCACGGACCGACGGGTACAGCAGCGTGACGTCGTCGTTCACGAGCTGGATCGAGTCACGGTCGCCGGACACCACGTAGACCTGGTAGCCCTGTTCGGAACCCTGGCGGGCGAAGGTGGCGAGGATGTCGTCGGCCTCGTAGTCCTCCTTCGTGACGGTGGTGATGCCCATCGCCTCGAGCGCCTGCTGGAGGAGCGGGATCTGGCCCTTGAACTCGGCCGGGGTCTCGGAGCGGGTGCCCTTGTAGTCCTCGTACTCACGCGTGCGGAACGAGAAGCGCGAGATGTCGAACGCGACCGCGAGGTGGGTCGGCTTCTCGCGCTGGAGGAGCATGAGCAGCATCGAGATGAAGCCGTGGATGGCGTTCGTGTGCTGCCCGTCACGGTTCACGAAACTGTCGACCGGCAGCGCGTAGAAGGCCCGGAAGGCGAGCGAGTGGCCGTCGATGACCATGAGGGTAGGCTTTGCGGAGTCCGACACCCGGACAGCCTACCGACGCCATCCGACACGGGAGTCCGCCAGCGTGACCGACCGAGCTGCCACCACCGGGACCGTCGACGAGCGCCTCGCCGACCGTGGGATGGGCGAGCTCGCCGAGAAGATGGGCATGGTCATCACGGAGCTCACGGCCGAGCGCGCGGTGGGCACGATCCCGGTCGAGGGCAACCGTCAGCCCGTCGGACTCCTGCACGGCGGCGCCTACGTCGTCCTGGCCGAGAGTCTCGGGTCGATGGCCGCGAACGTGCACGCCGGTCCCGGCCGGTACGCGGTCGGCATCGAGCTGAACGCCTCGCACTCCCGGAGCGCCACGAGCGGCCTGGTCACCGGTACCTGCACGGCACTGCACCTGGGCAACACGCTCACCACGCACGAGATCGTCCTCACCGACGACCAGGGGCGGCGCTGCTCCACCGTGCGCATCACCAACATGATCCGCGAAGCCCGCTGACCCCGGCGGGCGTCACGAAGGAGTGACCCGTGCCCGCCACCGACTGGAGGATCGAACTGATCCTCGTCCCCGTCAGCGACGTCGACCGATCCCGCGAGTTCTACGAACGGATCGGCTTCTCGATCGACCACGACCAGCGCGTCTCCGACGAGCTCCGCTTCGTGCAGGCCACCCCGCCCGGGTCCGCCTGCTCCATCGCGTTCGGCGAGGGCATCATGTCCCCGGACGTCGCCCCCGGTTCGCTCAAGTCGATCCAGGTCGTCGTCCCGGACGCCGACGAGGCACTCGCGCACCTGCAGGGGCTCGGCGTCGATGCGATCGGCGTGGACGAGATGGCGTGGGGACGGTTCGTCTTCTTCACCGATCCCGACCAGAACGCGTGGACGCTGCAGCAGCTCCCGGCGCGCGGATGACCGGTCAGTCCTCGGGCGGGCGCTGCAGCAGCAGTCGGGCGTCGCCGAACCCGAGGCGGCGGTAGAGCGTCTCGCCCTCGACGCTCGAGTGCACCGACGTCCGCTCCGCACCGAGCTCGTCGGCGGCGTCGAGCAACGCGGTCACGAGGCGCTTCGCGACGCCGGCGCCCCGCAGGTCGGGGTGGACGTAGACGGTCTGCACGTCCGCGGTCAGCCGTCGCCCGGGCCGGTCCGGCGTCGGGGGCCGTGCGACGAGCCCGAGCCACGCCATGCCGAGCACCCGGCCGTCGCGTTCAGCCACGACGCAGCGGTGCGTGTCGGTGTGGGCGGCGGCGAACGCCGACATCGCCTCGCGGTACTCGTCCGGGGTCACGGCCGGCGTCGCACCGCCTTCGTCGACGCTCCACCGCCATCGCAGGTCGGCCACCGCCGGCATGTCGTCGGGCCTGGAGGCACGGATCACCACGTCGTCCATGGCTCCACCCTGCCAGGTGGTCGGCCTGGCGCGCGCTCGGGTCGCTACTTCTTGGCGCTGAGCTGCTCGATGATCGCCTTGGCGACGTCGTGCATGGTCAGGCGGCGGTCCATCGAAGCCTTCTGGATCCAGCGGAACGCCTCGGGCTCGGTGAGGCCCATCTTCTCGTTGAGCAGGCCCTTGGCGCGGTCGACGAGCTTGCGGGTCTCGAAGCGCTCGACGAGGTCGGCGACCTCGGCCTCGAGCGTGATGATCTGCTGGTGCCGCGAGAGGGCGATCTCGATCGCGGGCAGGAGGTCGTTCGGCGTGAACGGCTTGACGACGTAGGCGAGGGCGCCGGCCTCGGTCGCACGCTCGACGAGGTCCTTCTGGCTGAACGCCGTGAGGAGGACCACGGGGGCGATGTGGTTCTTCGAGAGCTTCTCGGCGGCGGAGATGCCGTCGAGCTGCGGCATCTTGACGTCCATCACGACGAGGTCGGGACGGAGGTCGGTCGCGAGCTGCACGGCGGTCTCGCCGTCACCCGCTTCGCCCACGACGTCGAACCCGTTGTCGCGGAGGATCTCGACGATGTCGAGGCGGATGAGCGACTCGTCCTCGGCGACGACGACGCGACGGGGTGCTGTTGCAGTTGCTTCTGTGTCACTCACACCCAGAAGCCTACTAGACGTCGGAAGTCGCGTTCGTCAGGCGGAGAGTCCTGCGTTGTACGAGTGGCGGGACTCGAACCCGCACGCCGTGAAGCAGAGCATTTTGAGTGCCCCGTGTCTACCATTCCACCACACTCGCGTAGGGCATCAGGCTAGCAGGACGCCCGCTCGCGGACGTGCACCGGCCGGCTCCGTCGCGCTCGCGGGCAGGCGCACGTCGAACACCGCGCCGCCGAGCTCGCCGTCACCCCCGTGCGCGAGCGAACCGCCGTGCGCGACGGCGATCCCGCGCGCGATCGGCAGCCCGAGGCCGGCGCCGCCGGAGCGGGTGTCCCGAGCGTCCTCGAGCCGGACGAGTCGGTCGAACACGCGCTCGCGGTCGGCTGCCGGGATCCCGGGGCCGTCGTCCTCGACACGGAGCAACATGCCACCCGGTCCAGTGCTGAGCGCGAGCCGGACCGTGCCGGTGCCCCCGGTGGCCCTCGCGGCGTTGTCGACCAGGTTGCCGAGCACCTGGGCGAGCCGGTCCGGGTCCACGTCGGCGTCGACCGGGTGCTCGGGGACCTCGACGCCCAGCTCCACGCCGGGCAACCGGATGCGGAGCCGCTCGGCCTCGGTGTCGAGCCAGCCGACGAGGTCCGTCCGGCGCCGGTCGAGGGCGATCCCACGGTCCAGCCGCGCCATCGTCAGCATGTCGTCGACGAGCCGAGCCGCCCGGTCGGCCTGCCGCACGACGTGCACCGCGAGCAGCTCGTTCGTCTCCGGGTCGTCCGGGCCGTTGCGCACGAGGGTGTCCGCCGCGGCCCGGACACCGGCGACCGGCGTCCGCAGCTCGTGGGCGGCGTCCGACAGGAACGCGCGCACCCGTTCCTCGGCGGCGACGGCCTGCGCCTCCGCGCCCTCGACCGCGTCGAGCATCTCGTCGAGGGCGAGCGCCACCCGGCCGATCTCCGTGTCCGTGCGGGACGGCCGGAGTCGGCGTCCGCGGTCCCCCGCGGTGATGGACCGGGCGGCGGCGGTCATCTCGTCGAGCGGGCGCAGCGAGCGTCGGACGACGAGCACGACACCCACGACGGCGACGCCGAGGAAGGCGGCGGACGCACCGCCCATCACCCAGCCGAGCTGCGCCAGGGTCTCCTGCACGTCGCGCGTGCCGGCGGTCAGCGTGATGCGGGTGCCGTCCTCGAGGTCCGAGCGGAGGGTCAGCACACCGTCGTCCTCGTGCACCGACGACGACGTGATGGTGGCGCCGGCACTGTCGGACGAGCCGGTGGTCGACGGAGCCGCCGAGGACCGGGCCGCCGGTCCGGGCAGGCCTGTCGGGTCGGGTGGCCCCTTCCGCAACTGCTCGGGGCTGGGGCCGGCCTCGATCGCGGCGCCGTCGGGTTCGACGATCCGCACGGAGAGCCCCTGCGCCGACAACCGGTCGGCGAGGTCGCTCGCGTCGAGCACCCCGACGAGCGCGGCCGCAGCGGACGCCCGGTCACGCAGGCGGTCCTCGACCTGGGCGGTCAGTCGGGCGCCGAGGACGGCCTCGACCGCGACGACGAGGGCCGTCAGCAGGACCGCGAGGAGCACCAGGATCGCGACCACGGTCCGCAGCCGGAGCGAGGTGGTCCGTAGGCGTCCGTCGCGCATCACGCCGCGCCCCGGTCCACCGCGAGCCGGTACCCGAGGCCCCGGACGGTGTGCACGAGCCGCGGCCCGTGCGCCTCCATCTTCCGCCGCAGTGCGCTGAGGTGCACCTCGACCAGGTTGGGTGCGATGTCCTCGTAGCCCCAGACCTGGGTCGTGATCTGCCCCTTCGACACCGTCCGTCCGCGGCTCTCGGCGAGGAACCGGAGGAGTCGGAACTCGGTCGCGGTCAGGTCGAGCAGCACGCCGGCACGACGGACCGTGGAGCCGTCGGGGTCGAGCACGAGGTCGCCCACCTCGATCACGGACGGCACCCGTCCTCGGCGCCGGAGCACCGCCGTCACCCGGGCGACGAGTTCGGCCATCGCGAAGGGCTTCACGACGTAGTCGTCCGCCCCCTCGGCGAACCCGCGCAGTCGGTCGTCGAGCTCGTCCCGCGCGGTGGTCATCACGACGGCGGCGTCCGACCTGGCCCGGATGCGGGCGGCGAGCAGGATGCCGCTCGGCCCGGGGAGCATCCAGTCGAGCAGGACGAGGTCCGGGGCGGTGCGGTCGAGGTCGGCGGCGATGGAACGGCCGTCCGCGACCTCGGCGACGGAGAACCCCTCGGCGCGGAGGGTCGTCACGACGGCGGTGCGGAGGGAGTCGTCGTCCTCGACGACCAGGATGCGGGCGGGTGCGGTCACGGCGGACACCGTAGGTCGGCTCCGCCAGCACGGAGCATGGAACGGTCTGGAGAAACCCTGTGCTCCACGAATGCTTCAGTCCTGCTTCAGATTCGAACCCGAGCGTCGTCCTCGTCGGCGGACCGACCCGGTCGACCGACGGACGAACAGGAGAACACCATGGAGAACGAACAGGGCACGAAGCGTCGCCGGACCCTCCGCGCGGTCGGGATCGGATCCGCAGCGGCGGCCGTGCTGGTCCTCGGCGGGATCGGGGTGAGCGCAGCAGTGGCCGCCCCCGCCACGCCGAGCGCATCGGCGACCGGAGCCCCGTCCGGAGCACCGAGCGGCGCACCGACCGGCGCGCCCACGGACGGACCCGCCGCCGGGCCCGCCGGGAAGGGCGACTCGACGGGCACCGCCCCCGGCTGCGTCGCCGGCCCGCTCGCCGACGGGAAGGCGCCGACCCCGCCGAAGGACGGCACGGCTCCGACCCCGCCGAAGGACGGGAAGGCACCCAAGCCCCCGAAGGACGGCACGGCACCCACCCCGCCGAAGGACGGCGAGGCACCCACCCCGCCGGCCGCACCCGACGCGGGCGCCACCTCGACACCGGAGCCGACGACCGGGTCCTGACCACCCCGCACCCGCCGCGGGAGGCGCGCGCCGTCGGCCGACGGACCGACGTGTGCCGCGCCTCCCGAGCCGGCGGAGCCGTCCGCTCAGGGACGCTCGATCGCCTCGATCGCCGCCACCACGCCCGCCCGCCGCGGCGACCGACGCGGCAACGCCGCGAGCAGCGCCCGCAGCACCTGCTCGTCCGCCGCGCCGTCCGCGGTGCGTGCCCACGCCTGCAGCGCGTCCACCCCGCCGTCCTGGAGGAGCGACTCACGGAACCGGGACCGGACGCGGTCACGCAGGTCGTCGACCCCGGGCGACGCGGACCCCGGCAGGACCGGTCCGGTGTACCGGTCGACGGCCTGGAGGCGCGCCCCGCGGTCGAGCGCGGACAGGACCGTCTCGACGTCGGTCCGGATCCCCTCCAGGCGGTACGGCCTGGACGTCAGGCGCGCGTCGAGCGCGTGGTGGGCGAGGACACGGCGGAGCCGCACCACCTCGGCCCGCAGCGTCTGGACGGCCCGCGGGTCGCCGTAGACGGCGACCGCGAGGTCCGCGGCGGCCAGTCCCTGCGGGTTCGCGGCGAGCACCGCGAGGATCTCCGAGTGCCGCTCCGACAACGCGACCGACCGCGACCCGACGTGCAGCGTCGCGGTGTCGGACCCGAGCAGGGTGAGCTCGGCGGACGGGGCCGCAGCCGGACGGTGTGCGGTCCGGGCCGAGAGCGCCGCCAGTGCGAGTTCGGCCTCGGCCGCCGCGGCCGTCGCCGTCAGGAGCGGCAGCGTGTGGCGTTCGACGGCGCGGTCGTCGCCCGTGATGTCGAGCGCGCCGACCACCGTGCCCGCGGCGTCGCGGAGCGGGACCGCCGTGCAGGAGAACCCCTTCACGGCCGTCGCGTAGTGCTCCTCGGCGTGGATCTGCACGGCGCGTCCGAGCCGGAGCGCGGTCCCCGGAGCACTTGTCCCGGCGCGTTCCTCGGCCCAGTCGGCACCGGGGACGAACCCCATGCCCTCCGCGGCGCGCCGGGCGGATCGTGCGCCGTCCACCCAGACGAGCCGACCCGATGCGTCCGCGAGGGCGACGACGCACCCCGCCGACCGGACGTCGTCGAGCAGGAGCCGTCGGACGACCGGCAGCGCGGTGCCGAGCGGACCGGCGCGGCGCAGGGAGTCGAGTTCGTCCTCGCCGATCGAGGGCGTCGGCACGGTCTCGGGGTCGACGCGGGCGGAGCGGCGCCAGGACGCGGCGACGAGCGGGCGGAGACCGGACGGTTCGCGCATGCGCCCTCCTGTCCGGTCCCCGTCGCGTCGTCGCGAGCGGTGCGGTCAGCCTACGTCCGGCACCCCGCTCGGGCCAGGGCCGGCGCTGACCAGGCCGAGATCCGCGAGCTCGGCATCGTCCAGCATCCGGGAGCGGGTGAGGAACCGCTTGCCCTCCGGGACCTCGAGGGAGAAGCCCGCGCCACGACCGTCCACGACGTCGATCGTGAGGTGGGTGTACTTCCAGTACTCGAACTGCGACCGCGACATGTACACCTCGACGGGCGCGATGCCGTCGACCTCGAGCGCGCCGAGGAGCACGTCGCCCGAGCCGGTCATGAACATGCCGACGGGGTAGCACATCGGGCTGGAGCCGTCGCAGCACCCGCCCGACTGGTGGAACATGAGCGGGCCGTGCCGGGCGGCGAGGGAGCGCAGGAGCTCCCCCGCCGCCGGCGTCACCGCCACGCGGGCGGTGGCGGGCCGGTCGTCGGTGTCGGGCATCAGAAGAAGCCCATCGGGCCCTCGGCGTAGGACACCAGCAGGTTCTTCGTCTGCTGGTAGTGCTCCAGCATCATCTTGTGGTTCTCCCGTCCGATACCGGACTGCTTGTAGCCGCCGAACGCCGCTCCGGCGGGGTACTGGTGGTAGGTGTTCTCCCACACGCGCCCGGCCTGGATGTCACGGCCGGCGCGGTAGAGCGTGGTGGCCTCACGGCTCCACACCCCGGCGCCGAGGCCGTACAGCGTGTCGTTGGCGATCGAGATCGCGTCGTCGTAGCCGCTGAAGCTCGTCAGCGCGAGGACCGGGCCGAAGATCTCCTCCTGGAAGATCCGCATCGAGTTGTCCCCCTCGAACACCGTCGGCGTGACGTAGTACCCGCCGGACAGCTCCCCGCCGAGGTCCGCCCGCTCGCCACCGGTGAGGAGCTTCGCGCCCTCCTGCTTCCCGATGTCGATGTAGCTCAGGATCTTCTCGAGCTGGTCGTTCGACGCCTGCGCGCCGATCATCGTCGACAGGTCGAGCGGGTGCCCCTGCTTGACGGCGCGCACCCGGTCGAGGCCGTCCGCGACGAAGCCGTCGTAGATCTCCCGCGCCACGAGCGCCCGCGACGGGCAGGTGCAGACCTCGCCCTGGTTGAGGTTGAAGAACGCGAAGCCCTCGAGTGCCTTGTCGTAGAAGGCGTCCTGCTGCTGGGCGACGTCGGCGAAGAAGACGTTCGGGCTCTTGCCGCCGAGTTCGAGCGTCACGGGGATGAGGTTCTGCGACGCGTACTGCATGATGAGCCGGCCCGTGGTCGTCTCCCCCGTGAAGGCGACCTTGCGGATGTCCGGGTGCTGCGCGAGCGGTGCACCGACCTCGATGCCGAAGCCGTTCACGACGTTGAGGACACCGGCCGGGAGCAGGTCCCCGATCAGGTCGATGAGCACGTGGATGGACGCCGGCGTCTGCTCGGCCGGCTTCAGGACGACGCAGTTGCCCGCCGCCAGTGCCGGAGCGAGCTTCCACACCGCCATCAGGATGGGGAAGTTCCACGGGATGATCTGCCCGACGACGCCGAGCGGTTCGTGGAAGTGGTAGGCCACGGTGTCGTGGTCGATCTCCCCCGTCGAGCCCTCCTGCGCGCGGATCGCCCCGGCGAAGTAGCGGAAGTGGTCGATCGCCAGCGGGATGTCCGCGCCGATGGTCTCGCGGATGGGCTTGCCGTTCTCCCACGTCTCCGCGACCGCCAGGGCCTCGAGGTTCTGCTCCATCCGGTCCGCGATCCTGTTGAGGATGCCGGCGCGTTCGGCGACGCTCGTCCGACCCCAGGCCGGGAACGCCTTCCACGCGGCCTCGACCGCACGGTCGACGTCGGTGGAGTCGCCGCGGGCGATCTCGGTGAAGACCTTGCCGGTGACGGGGGTGGGGTTCTCGAAGTACTGTCCCCCGGCCGGCGGGACGTACGCGCCGCCGATGTAGTGGTCGTACCGGGAACGGTACGAGACGAGGGACCCCTCCTCGCCGGGTGCGGCGTAGGTGGATGGTGACGGTGCGATGGTCATGGTGGACACCTTTCGACGACTCTGTCGGGGCGCTGGGTCCGCGCCTGCCCGAACGCTACGGCGGCGCGGGTTGCATCCGGTTGCACCGCTCCGCGGCGCTTCGCCCTCCGCGCGACGAACCGACCGCTGCCGGCCGAGGTAGCGTCGGAGCGAGCAGACCTGACAGGGAGGAGTGCTCGTGGACTCTCGTGCCGTCCGCACGTTCCGCGTGTTCGTCATCGTCACCGCGGTCGTCGCCATCGCGCTCGGCATCGTCGCGATCGTCTGGCCACGGCCGTCGCTCGTCGTCGTCGCACTGCTGTTCGGCGTGTACCTCGTCGTGGCCGGCGCACTGCGGGTGTTCGCCGCGGTGCGGGGCCACGGCACGCCGCCGGTGTGGCGCTGGACCTCCGGCGTCGTCGGTGGCCTGGTCGGGGTCGCCGGACTCGTGACGCTGCTGGACCCCGCCGTCCCGCTCGTCGTCTACGCGGTGCTCGCCGGCGTCGGCTTCATCGTCGAGGGGATCGCGTCGTTGATCGGCGGCTTCGTGGGACACCCGGGGTCGTCGCGGGTCCCGTCGATCGTGAGCGGGGTGCTCTCGATCCTGGGCGGCGTGGTCGTGCTCGTCGCGCCGGGGCTCGCGCTGACCGTGTTCATGGTCTTCTCGGGCATCGCGCTCATCGTCGTCGGCGCCGCGGCCCTGCTGCTGCTCCCGCCCCGGGCGGCCGTCCGTCGCTAGCGGGGCCTCTACGGTCCTCGGGCTAGGCGCTGCCCGTCCCGAACAGCAGCCCGAGCCCGTAGGTGACCGCTGCCGCACCGAACCCGATCGCGAGCTGCCGGAGCGCCCGACGCAGGGGCGACGCACCGCTCAGCACGCCGACCACCGCGCCCGTGCCGAGCAGGGCGATCCCGACGAGGAGCGCCGCGACCGCGATCGCCGCCCATCCCTCGAGGCCGAACAGGTACGGGAGCACCGGGATGATCGCCCCCGACGCGAAGAAGCAGAAGCTCGAGACCGCCGCGCTCATGCCGTTGCCGATGGCCTCGTGGTCGTCCACCGGCGCCGTGCCCGTCACCGCGGCTCCGCCGAGGACGTCGTCGGCGTGCTGCTGGGCCTGGGCCTCGGACATGCCCCGAGCGCGGTACACGAGGGCGAGCTCGTTCGCGTCGACGTCGAGGTCCGCGACGGCCCGGCCGGCTTCGGGGTGCGGCGCCGATGCCGTGAGGAGCTCGCGCTGCGACCGCACCGAGACGTACTCCCCCGCCCCCATCGACAGCGCGCCGGCGAGGAGTCCCGCGATGCCGCTCAGGAGGACGAAGTGCCGGTCCGCCCCGGACGCGCTGACGCCGATGATGAGCGCCAGGTTCGACACGAGGCCGTCGTTCGCGCCGAACACCGCGGCTCGGAAGGTGCCGGACAGACGCATCCGCCCGCGGTTGGCGAGCCCGCGGACGACCTCGCCGTGGATCCGTTCGTCGGCCGCCATGCTCGCGGTCGCGTCGGCGTCGTCGGCGTACGGCGAGCGGTCCTCGGCGCGCTGCATGAGCGCGAGGACGAACACCGACCCGAACCGCTTCGCCAGCGACGCGAGCACCCGGGTGCGGAAGCTCCCGCGCTGCGGCCGCCCGACGTCGTCGCCGAGCAGGTCGAGCCAGTGCTGCTCGTGCCGCCCCTCGGCCTCGGCCAGGGCGGACAGGATCTCGCGTTCCTCACCGTGTCGCCGGGCGGCGAGGTTCCGGTAGACGGCGGCTTCCGCCCGTTCGTCCGCCAGGTAGCGGCGCCAGCGTCGGACGTCGGTGCGCTGGGCGGTGGGTCGGGACTGGAGGCTCACACCGGCCATCCTGCCCGCTCGCGCGACCGCGTGGTCACGCGGCCGCGGGGCGGAACGCGACAGGGCGCGGACCGGAGGCTGCGTGCGTCGCCGCACCGTGCCTCCCGTCCGCGCCCTGTCGGGACGCGACGCGACGTCAGTCGCGCACGTAGGCCGGAGCGGCCTCGGCGTGGGCGTCGCCCACGCGGTGCACGCGCAGGTCGTTCGTCGACCCCTCGATGCCGGGAGGGGAACCGGCCGTCACGATGACGCGGTCCCCGGGGGCGGCGAGGCCGTTCTCGAGGAGGACGTCGTCCACCTGCGAGAAGAGCTCGTCGGTGTGGGTCTTGCGCTCGACGAGGAACGAGCGGACACCCCACGTGAGGGCCATGCGGCGACGCGTCGCCTCGTTCGGGGTGAACGCGATGATCGGCAGACCGTGGCGCAGACGCGACATGCGGCGGGCCGAGTCGCCGGACTCGGTGAACACGCAGAGGTACGAGGCCTCGGTGAACTCCGCGATCTCGACCGCGGCGAGCGTGATCGCCCCGCCGAGGGTACGCGGCTTGGTGCCGAGCGGCGCGATGCGCTCGAGGCCGTGGTCCTCGGTGGACTCGACGATGCGGGCCATCGTGCGGACCGTCTGCACCGGGTACTCGCCGACGCTGGTCTCGCCCGAGAGCATGACCGCGTCCGCGCCGTCGAGCACGGCGTTCGCGACGTCGGAGGTCTCGGCGCGGGTCGGGATCGGCGACGAGATCATCGACTCGAGCATCTGGGTCGCGACGATGACCGGCTTCGCCATGCGGCGGGCGAGCTCGACGGCGCGCTTCTGCACGATCGGGACGGCCTCGAGCGGGAGCTCCACACCGAGGTCACCGCGGGCGACCATGATGCTGTCGAACGCGTCGATGATCTCCTCGAGCGCGTCGACGGCCTGCGGCTTCTCGATCTTCGCGATCACCGGGAGGCGCTTGCCCTCTTCGTCCATGATCTCGTGCGCACGCTCGACGTCGGCGGCGTTGCGCACGAACGACAGCGCGATGAGGTCGGCGCCCTGGCGGATGCCCCAGCGGAGGTCCGCCTCGTCCTTCTCGCTGAGCGCGGGGACGTTCACGGCGACGCCGGGCAGGTTGATGCCCTTGTTGTTCGAAACGGTGCCACCGACGACGACCTCGGTGCGGACGCGCACACCGTCGGTGTCGAGCACGCGGAGGCGGACCCGGCCGTCGTCGATGAGCAGCGGATCACCGGGCTTGACGTCCTGCGGGAGGCCCTTGAAGGTCGTGCCGCAGATCTCCTTCGAGCCGGGGACGTCCTCGGTGGTGATGGTGAACACGTCGCCGACCGCGAGGTCGTGCGGGCCGTCGGCGAACTTCGCGAGGCGGATCTTCGGACCCTGCAGGTCGACGAGGATCGCGACGGGCTTGCCGAGCTCCTCGGCGGCGCGACGGACGTTCTCGTAGTTGGCCTCGTGGACGCTGTAGTCACCGTGGCTGAGGTTGAGGCGGGCGACGTCGACGCCTGCCTCGATGATCTCCTTGACGGTCTCGTACTCCGACGTTGCCGGTCCGAGCGTCGAAACGATCTTTGCGCGTCTCAATGGATTCCTTCGTGGTGGTGGATGGTGCTTGGGTTTCCGCGCTGTGGGGCCGCGCGGAACGAAGCGAGGCCACCAGCACCCTATCGAGTGCCGGTGGCCTGTCGCTCACTGCTGGGTGGGCATCGGGTGGACGTCCATCGTCAGACCGAGATCGCCCGGTCGGTCGCCTTGACCGGAGCCGGGAGGATCGTCGAGCCCTCGAGGTACTCGTCGACCTTCGCGGCGGCGGCCCGGCCCTCGGCGATCGCCCACACGATGAGCGACTGCCCACGACCGGCGTCGCCCGCGACGAAGACGCCCGGCTCGTTGGTCGTGTAGTCGGCCTGGCGGGCGACGGCACCGGAGACCGTCACGGGCAGCCCGAGCTGCGGCGCCAGCGTGTCGGTCTCGGGACCGGTGAAGCCCATGGCGACGAGAACGAGGTCCGCGGGGATCTCGCGCTCGCTGCCGGCCTTCGGGACCCGGCGGCCGTCGAGGTACTCGGTCTCGGCGACGCGGAGCGCCCGGACCTCGCCGGCCTCGTTCGCGAGGAACTCGACGGTGGACGCGAGGTAGTGGCGTTCGCCGCCCTCTTCATGGGCGCTGGTGACCTCGAACACGGTCGGGAACATCGGCCACGGCTGCTCGGACGGACGCTCCAGCGGCGGCTGCTTGCCGATCGCGAGGTTCGTCACGCTGAGCGCACCCTGCCGGTGGGCGGTCCCGATGCAGTCCGCACCGGTGTCGCCGCCGCCGATGACGACGACGTGCTTGCCCTCGGCCGTGACCTGGTTGTCGACGGTCGTGCCGGCGTTCGCCTTGTTCTGCTGCACGAGGTAGTCCATCGCGAAGTGCACGCCGGCGAGGTCGCGCCCCGGGATCGGCAGGTCGCGCGGGACCGTGGCGCCGGTGGCGACGACGACCGCGTCGTACCGGGACTTCAGGTCGTCCCAGGTGATGTCGCGCCCGATCTCGACGCCCGCACGGAAGCGGGTGCCCTCGGCCTGCATCTGGGCGAGCCGCGCGTCGATCTGACGCTTCTCCATCTTGAAGTCCGGGATGCCGTAGCGGAGCAGACCACCGATGCGGTCGTCGCGCTCGTACACCGCGACGGTGTGGCCGGCGCGGGTCAGCTGCTGTGCGGCGGCGAGCCCGGCAGGACCGGACCCGACGACCGCGACGGTCTTGCCGGTCAGGCGCTCCGGCGGGTGGGGCGTGACCCAGCCGTTCTGGAACGCCTCGTCGATGATCGAGACCTCGACCTGCTTGATCGTCACCGGCGGCTGGTTGATGCCGAGCACGCAGGACGCCTCGCACGGAGCCGGGCAGAGCCGACCCGTGAACTCCGGGAAGTTGTTCGTCGCGTGGAGTCGCTCGATCGCCTGCCGGCCCTCGCCGCGCCAGGTGAGGTCGTTCCACTCGGGGATGAGGTTGCCGAGCGGGCACCCCTGGTGGCAGAACGGGACGCCGCAGTCCATGCAGCGTCCGGCCTGTCGCTTGAGCGCGCCGGACTCCTGCTGCTCGTAGACCTCTTTCCAGTCCATGAGCCGCACGGGTACGGGTCGTCGGGCCGGGAGCTCGCGCTCCTGGACCTTCAGGAATCCCTTGGGGTCAGCCACCGGTCACCTCCAGAATGCGGTTCCAGACGACGTCGCCGTCCGGGTCGAGGCCCTCGTCGACGGCCTGCTGTCGGGTCTCGAGCACGGCCGCGTAGTCCCGCGGCAGCACCTTGACGAAGTCGCTCAGGTCACCGGACTCGAGCAGTTCGCTCGCGAGGGTCGACCCGGTCTCGGCAGCGTGCCGCGCGAGCAGGTCGTTCACGATCTCGACGTCGGCGCTGTCGAGCGGCTCGAGCCGGAGTTCACCGGACGCGAGCGAGTCGGTGTTCACGTGCTCTTCCCGCAGGCCGCGGACGTACGCGGTCCCGCCGGACATGCCGGCACCGAGGTTCCGACCCGTCTCGCCGAGGATCAGGGCGAGCCCACCGGTCATGTACTCGAGCGCGTGGTCCCCCACGCCCTCGACGACGGCGGTCGCACCGGAGTTGCGCACCAGGAAGCGTTCGCCCACGATGCCGCGGATGAACATGCTGCCCTGGGTCGCGCCGTAGCCGATGACGTTGCCGGCGATGACGTTCTGCGCGGGGTCGAAGCCACTGCCCGCGTCGGGACGCACGACGATCTCGCCGCCGGACAGCCCCTTGCCGACGTAGTCGTTGCTGTCCCCGACCAGGCGGAGCGTGATGCCCGCCGGCAGGAACGCGCCGAGCGACTGCCCGGCGGAACCGCGCAACGTCACGTCGATCGACCCCGACGGCAGGCCGTTCTCGCCGTGGCGGAGCGTGACCTCGTGGCCGAGCATCGTGCCGACCGCGCGCTCCGTGTTCCGGATCGGCAGGTCGAGCGCGATCGTCCCGCCGTGCTCGAGGACGTCGGCCGTCTGCTGGATGAGCTGCACGTCGAAGTGCTGCTCCAGCTCGTGGTCCTGGTCGCGCTGGTGCCGGCGGGGTTCGTCGGCGTCGAACCGCGGTCCCTTGAGCACGGGCTCGAGGTCGAGGCCGGACGCCTTCCAGTGCTCGACCGCGCGGTCGACGTCGAGGGCGTCGGCGTGGCCGATCGCCTCTTCGAGGGACCGGAAGCCGAGCTCGGCGAGGAGCTCGCGGACCTCTTGCGCGATGAACTCGAAGAAGTTCACGACGAACTCCGGCTTGCCGCTGAATCGCTTGCGGAGCTCGGGGTTCTGGGTCGCGACGCCGACCGGGCACGTGTCGAGGTGGCACACCCGCATGAGGATGCAGCCCTCGACCACGAGCGGCGCGGTCGCGAAGCCGTACTCCTCGGCGCCGAGCAGCGCGGCCACGACGACGTCACGGCCGGTCTTCATCTGCCCGTCGACCTGCACGACGACGCGGTCGCGCATGCCGTTGAGCATGAGCGTCTGCTGCGTCTCGGCGAGGCCGATCTCCCACGGGGTGCCCGCGTGCTTGAGCGAGTTCAGCGGCGACGCACCGGTGCCGCCGTCGTGCCCGGAGACCAGGACGACGTCGGCGAGGGCCTTCGTCACACCGGCGGCCACGGCCCCGATGCCCGACTGGCTCACGAGCTTCACGTGGACGCGTGCGGACGGGTTCGCCCGCTTGACGTCGAAGATCAGCTGCTTGAGGTCCTCGATCGAGTAGATGTCGTGGTGCGGCGGCGGCGAGATCAGGCCGACACCCGCGGTCGCGTGCCGGGTGCGGGCCACCCACGGGTACACCTTGGTCGGGGGCAGCTGCCCGCCCTCGCCCGGCTTCGCACCCTGCGCCATCTTCAGCTGGATGTCGGTCGCGTGCGTCAGGTACATGCTCGTGACGCCGAACCGCCCGGACGCGACCTGCTTGATCGCGCTCCGACGCTCGGGGTCGAGCAGGCGGTCGACGTCCTCCCCGCCCTCGCCCGTGTTCGACCGGCCGCCGAGACGGTTCATCGCGATCGCGAGCGTCTCGTGGGCTTCCTTCGAGATGGAACCGTAGGACATCGCACCGGTGTTGAACCGCTTGACGATCGACTCGATCGGCTCGACCTCGTCCAGCGGGACCGGCTTGCGGGCACCCTGCGCGAAGCGGAAGAGGCCGCGGAGCGTCATCAGCTGCTCGGACTGGTCGTCGACCGCCTGCGAGTACTCGCGGAAGATGTCGTAGCGACGGGAGCGCGTCGCGTGCTGCAGCCGGAACACGGTGTCCGGGTTGAAGAGGTGCGGCGGGCCTTCGCGACGCCACTGGTACTCGCCGCCCGTCTGCAGGCGCTCGTGCGAGAGGACCGCGCCGTCCTGCGGGTACGCCTGGGCGTGCCGCTCGGCGTTCTCCTTCGCGATGACCTCGATGCCGACGCCGCCGAGGATCGACGAGGTCCCGGTGAAGTACCGGTCGACGAACTCCTGGCTGAGCCCGACGGCCTCGAACGCCTGCGCGCCGGCGTAGCTCGACACCGTCGAGATGCCCATCTTCGACATGATCTTCAGCACGCCCTTGCCGAGCGCCTTGATCACGTTCTTGACGGCCTGCTCCGGCGTGATGCCGCTGATCATGCCCTGGCGGACGAGGATCTCGCAGGTCTCCATCGCGAGGTACGGGTTGATCGCCGAGGCGCCGTAGCCGATGAGGGTCGCGACGTGGTGGACCTCGCGCACGTCACCGGCCTCGACGATGAGCCCGACCTTCATGCGCTGCTCGGTGCGGATGAGGTGGTGGTGCACGGCGGCGACCAGCAACAGGCTGGGCACCGGTGCCTGTTCGGCGTTGCCGTCGCGGTCGGACAGCACGATGAACTGCTTGCCGGCCTCGATCGCCGCGTCGACCTCGTCGCAGACCGCGGCGATGCGCTTCTGCATGGCCTTCTTGCCGGCGTCGACGCGGTACAGGCCCTTGATCGTCACGGTCAGGTGGCGACCGGACTCGGTCTCGAAGTGCTGGATCTTGGCGAGCTCGTCGTTGTCGATCACGGGGAAGTCGAGCGTGATCTGCTTCGCGTGCTCGGGACCGGCGCTCAGGAGGTTGCGCTCCGGCCCGAGACCCATGCCCATCGAGGTGATGACCTGCTCGCGGATCGAGTCGAGCGGCGGGTTCGTCACCTGGGCGAACTGCTGGGTGAAGTAGTCGAAGAGCAACCGGGGACGCTGGGACAGCACCGCGATCGGCGTGTCCGAGCCCATCGCACCGAGCGGCTCCGCTCCGGTCTGCGCCATCGGACGCAGCAGGATGCGGACCTCTTCCTCGGTGTAGCCGAAGGCGCGCTGGCGACGGGTCACCGACGCGGGCGTGTGCACGATGTGCTCGCGGTCCGGCAGGTCACCGAGGTTGATCCGGCCGCCGTCGAGCCACTCGCCCCACGGGCCGGACGTGGCCAGCTCGCGCTTGACCTCGTCGTCCTCGATGATGCGACCGGCCTCGGTGTCGACGAGGAACATCCGGCCGGGACGGAGCCGGCCCTTGCGCACGACCTTGTCGGCCGGCACGTCGATGACGCCCGTCTCGGAGCCCATGACGATCAGGCCGTCGTCGGTCACCAGGAAGCGACCGGGGCGCAGGCCGTTGCGGTCGAGGGTGGCGCCGACGAGCGTGCCGTCGGTGAACGTGATGGCTGCCGGGCCGTCCCACGGCTCCATGAGCATCGAGTGGTACTCGTAGAACGCCCGGAGCTCGGGGTCCATCCCGACCTGGTTCTCCCACGCTTCGGGGACCATCATCGACACCGCGTGCGGCAGCGACCGGCCGGTGAGCGTCAGGAGCTCGAGCACCTCGTCGAAGGACGCCGAGTCGCTGGCGCCCGGGCTGACGATCGGCAGCAGGGGCGCCATGTCGCCGAGCAGTTCGCTCTGCAGCTGCGACTGCCGGGCCCGCATCCAGTTGCGGTTGCCACGGACGGTGTTGATCTCACCGTTGTGCGCGAGCGTGCGGAACGGCTGCGCGAGCGGCCACGAGGGGAACGTGTTCGTGGAGTAGCGGGAGTGCACGATCGCGAGCTTCGACGCGAAGCGCTCGTCGCTGAGGTCCGGGTAGAACGGCTCGAGCTGGAGCGTCGTGACCATGCCCTTGTAGACCATGGTCCGGCTCGACAGCGACATGAAGTAGACCTCGGTGTCGTGCTCGGCACGCTTCCGGAGGCGGAAGGCCTGGCGGTCGAGCGCGACGCCGCTCCACGACGCGCCGTGCACGTCGTGCCGGATCGAGGCGACGAACAGCTGCTCGAACGCGGGCATCGCCGCTCGGGCCAGGGTGCCGAGGACCTCGGGTCGGACGGGGACCTCGCGCCAGCCGAGGACGCGCAGGCCCTCTTCACGCGCCAGTCGCTCGACGGCGCCCTTCACCGCGTGCCGGTCGTCCTCGTCGACGGGCAGGTACGCGGTACCGACCGCGTACTCCCCCGCTGCTGGGAGGTCGAAGGACACCTCGGCGCGGAAGAACTCGTCGGGCACCTGGCAGAGGATGCCCGCACCGTCGCCGGTCCCGGCGTCCGAACCGACCGCGCCCCGGTGTTCGAGGTTGCGCAGCGCACCGAGGGCTGCGTCGACGATGTCGTGCCCGGCCGTGCCGCGGAGCGTCGCGACCATCGCCAGGCCGCACGCGTCCTTCTCGTTCGCCGGGTCGTACATGCCCGTGGCGTCCGGGATCGCGGAGAACCGACGGTGCGGCGGCACGAGTGCCGCCGGGGACTGGGGTGGCTGGAGCGCCATGGGGAACCGTCCTCACGAGGAAGTGGAACAGGGACAGCGGTGGCCCGGTGGTGCGTTCCGCCCAGATGGGCGGGACTGGTGCCCGTGCCCGCCGTCAGTGAGTTGCCCTGGCGGCGTGCGAGGTGTCGGACCCGCTTGTGGTGGGTCCGGGAGGTGCTGCTGACACTCGTGACCGATCGGGATCGGTCACGCAGGAGGGGTGCTTCCTACGCGCGGCCAGCGGTGCTGCTGGTGACCGGATCGGAGTCGCTGACGGCCGCCGGAGCGTCGTCGTCGGACTCTGACCAGGTGTCGTCCGAGTCTACCCCGGACTTCGAGCGGGGCTCGCGACCGGGCAGGTACGGACTCGGCTCCTTGCCGAGGTGCCGCTTGGACTGGACGAGGAAGATGATGATGCCCAGCAGGATCGCCGCGAAGGACATCCACACGTTCGTCCGGATGCCGAAGAACGTCTCGCTCGTGTCGACGCGGATGGACTCGAGGACCGAGCGACCGATGCCGTACCAGATCAGGTAGAGCGACAGGACCTTGCCCCACTGCAGGCGGAACTTCTTGTCGAGCAGCAGGATCACGACGACGCCGACGACGTTCCAGATGATCTCGTAGAGGAACGTCGGGTGGAACAGCGTGCCCTCGGGCAGACCCTTCGGGAACGCCGCGTTCGACGACTCGATCTGCAGGCCCCACGGCAGGCTGGTCGGCATGCCGAAGAGCTCGTGGTTGAAGTAGTTGCCGAGGCGACCGAACGCCTGGGCGAGCAGCACGCCCGGGACGACGGCGTCGATGAACGCGGTGAACCGCAGGCCGACCTGGCGGCAGCCGATGTAGGCGCCGACCGAACCGAGGATGAGCGCGCCGAAGATGGCGAGGCCGCCCTCCCAGATGTAGAGGAAGGACAGCGGGTCGCGCCCGGGACCGAAGTAGTCGCTGACGTGGGTGAACACGTGGAACAGGCGACCGCCGATGATCCCGGCGGGGACGGCCCAGATCGCGATGTCGATGATGATCCAGCGCTCGACGCCGCGCGCGTTGAGCCGGCGGTTCGCGAGGATGACGGCGGCGACGATCCCGAGCAGGATGCAGATCGCGTAGGCGTGGATGCGGAAGTCGAGCGGCAGCGACCAACCGAACGCGTCGCGCAGCCAGGCGGTCAGGTCGAAGTACTGCCACGCGGTGCTCGGGCTCGGGATGCTCAGGAGGGGCATGGAGGTGCTGTCGCCTTTCGGTGCTGGCTGGGCGCGGTGCCGACGTGCCGTCGGCCCCGCTCACTGTAGCGCGGGAGGTGCGTGCGGCAGGAACCGAGGGCCCGGTCCTGTGGAAACTGTGACCGACGGGAGGCGCGGTGCGGGGCGGACGCGTCGCTCACCCGCACCGCGGTGCAGGTGGGCCGACGGAGTCGCCGGCACCGCGCCTCCTGGACGTCAGCGGCGCTGCGCGCCCGAGGTGAGGTCGGCTGCCCGGTCGGCCACGCCCTGCACGCCGAGGTCCGCGAGGGCCCGGACGAAGGCGGAGCCGATGATGGCGCCGTCGGCGTACTCGAGGACCTCGCCGACCTGCTCCGCCGTCGAGATGCCGAGACCGACGCACGTGCGCTCGACCCCGGCGTCACGGAGCCGCGACACGACGGTGCGGGCTGCGACGTCGACGCCCTCGCGCGCGCCGGTGACGCCCATCGTGGAGACGGCGTAGACGAACCCGCGACTCGACCGGACCGCCTGCTGCATGCGCGTGTCCGACGAGGACGGGGCCGCGAGGAACACCCGGTCCAGGCCGGTGCGCTCCGACTCGCGGATCCACTCGGCGCCCTCGTCGGGGATGAGGTCCGGCGTGATGAGCCCGGCGGCACCCGCGGCGACGAGGTCGTCGGCGAACCGCTCGACGCCGTACCGGAGCACCGGGTTCCAGTAGGTCATCACGAGCACGGGCACGTTCGCCCGCTCGGTGATCTGGTGCACGGCGTCGAAGACCTGCGCGACGCGGAAGCCGTTCGCCAGGCTCTCCTCTGCCGCCCGCTGGATGACCGGGCCGTCCATCACCGGGTCGGAGTACGGCAGGCCGAGCTCGATGACGTCGACGCCGTTCTCGGCCAGGGCCACGGCGGCGTCGACGCTCGTCTGCACGTCGGGGTAGCCGGCGGGCAGGTAGCCGACGACGGCGCCCGCGCGCTCGGCGTTGGCGGTGTCGATCGTCGTCGCGACCGTCTGGTTCGTGGTCACAGCTGCACCGCGTTCTCGTCGAGGATGCCGAAGTAGCGACTGGCGGACGCGACGTCCTTGTCACCCCGGCCGGACAGGTTGACGAGGATGACGCCCTCTGGACCGAGCTCCGTGCCGAGCTTGATCGCCCCGGCGAGGGCGTGCGACGACTCGATCGCCGGCAGGATGCCCTCGGTGCGGCTCAGCAGGCGGAAGGCCTCCATCGCCTCGTCGTCGGTGATCGGCTCGTACTTCGCACGCCCGATCGAGGCGAGGTAGGCGTGCTCCGGCCCGACGCTCGGGTAGTCGAGCCCGGCGGAGATGCTGTGGCTCTCGATCGTCTGGCCGTCCTCGTCCTGCATGAGGTAGGACTTCGTGCCCTGGAGGACGCCCTCGCGACCGAGCGTGATGCTCGCGGCGTGCCGACCGGTCTCGACGCCGTCGCCACCGGCCTCGAAGCCGTGCAGCGCGACGGATTCGTCGTCGAGGAACGCCTCGAAGATGCCCATGGCGTTCGAGCCGCCGCCGACGCACGCGGCGACCGCGTCGGGCAGGCGTCCGACCCGGTCGAGGACCTGTTGGCGGGCCTCTTCGCCGATGACCTTGTGGAACTCGCGCACCATCTCGGGGAACGGGTGCGGGCCGGCGACGGTGCCGAGCAGGTAGTGCGTGGAGTCGACGTTGGCGACCCAGTCGCGCAGGGCGTCGTTGATGGCGTCCTTCAACGTGCGGGAGCCGGTCTCGACCGGGATCACCTCGGCCCCGAGCAGGCGCATCCGGGCGACGTTCAACGCCTGGCGCTCGGTGTCGACGGCGCCCATGTAGACGACGCAGTCCATGCCGAACAGCGCCGCCGCGGTGGCCGTCGCGACGCCGTGCTGGCCGGCGCCGGTCTCGGCGATGAGGCGCGTCTTGCCGAGGCGCTTCGCCACGAGGGCCTGACCGAGCACGTTGTTGATCTTGTGCGAGCCGGTGTGGTTGAGGTCCTCGCGCTTGAGGATGATCCGGGCACCGCCGGCGTGCTTGGCGAACCGGGGCACCTCGGTGATGATCGAGGGTCGCCCGGTGTAGTCGCGCTGGAGCGTGTCGAGCTCGTCGCGGAAGGCCGGGTCCGCCCAGGCCTCGCGGAACGCCGCTTCGAGTTCGTCGAGCGCGAGGACGAGCGACTCGGGGACGAACCGCCCGCCGAAGTCGCCGAAGTACGGTCCGTGCAGGTCGCGGAGTGAGGTCACGATGGGTCTCCCGGGACACGCCCGGCGAACCGGGCTGGGATGGATGCTGTCGTCGGTCAGTCGCGGTCGGCGGCCGCGATGAACGACGCGAGTGTGGCAGCGGGGTCGTCGCCCGTCACGAGCGCCTCTCCCACCAGGACGACGTCGGCGCCGGCGGCACGGTAGTGCGCGACGTCGGCCGGACCGGCGACCGCGGACTCGGCGACGCGCACGACCCCGTCGGGGATGCGGTCGGCGAGCGATCCGAACAGGTCGCGGTCGAGCGAGAAGTCGGTCAGGTCGCGGGCGTTCACCCCGAGGATCCGGGCGCCGGCGTCGAGGCCGCGCGAGACCTCGTCCGCCGAGTGCGCCTCGACCAGGACGCGCATGCCGAGTTCTTCCGCCAGGGTGTGGAGCTCGACCAGCTGCTGCTGCTCGAGCGCCGCCACGATGAGCAGGACGACGTCGGCACCGGACGCCCGGGCCTCGATCACCTGGTACGGGTCGGCGATGAAGTCCTTGCGGAGGACGGGGACGCCCACCCGCGCCTTGACCGCTTCGAGGTCGGCGAGGCTGCCGAGGAACTTGCGCCCCTCGGTCAGGACGCTGATCGTCGAGGCACCGCCGCGCTCGTAGTCGGCGGCGAGGGACGCGGGGTCCTCGATCGGGGCCATGGACCCGCGGGACGGGCTGGCACGCTTGACCTCGGCGAGGATCTTCACCCGGTCGCCGGGGGCCAGGAACGTGAGGGCGTCGAGCGGGGACGCGACGCGGTCCAGGTCGCGTTCGACGTCCGCGTAGGGACGGTCGACGCGACGGGCCGCGGCGTCCCCGAGCGCGCCCGCGACGAGGGTCTCGAGCACGTTCGGCATGCCGGACCTACTCGGAGTGGTGCTTGGGGACGAACTTCGGGCCGTCGACGCCGTAGCCCGCCTTCTTCATGACGCCACCGACGATGAGGCCGATGAGCACCACGCCGGCGGAGGCCCAGACGCCCCACGGCTGGTCGAACCAGAAGAACAGCGTGCCGGCCGCGAATCCGATCAGCATGATCACGACGGCGGTCCAGGCTGCCGGCGAGTGGCCTTCGCCGAGTTCTGCGGGCTCAGTGTTGCTCACGGTGCTCCTCGTTCTGCTTCGACGCCGTCGTTCGACCGGCGTCCGTTCGATCCTACCGTGTCGTCCGGGGCCGCTCCGGCAGCGTCCGCGCTCGCGTCGTCGGGGCCCGCGGCTGCGCTGTCGGGGCCCGCGGCTGCGCTGTCGGGGCCTGCGACCGCGTCCGAGGTCGGGTCGACGCCGGCGCTCAGGTCGTCCCAGTCGACGACGGCGTCACGCTCGACCGGCGCCACCGCACGGGCATCCGCCGCCGCACCCGCGGTGGCCGCGCCGTACTTCCGGCTCGGCCCCGGCCAGGACCGCTGCACGACGAGCACGACGACCCCGAGGGCCACTGCGAGCACGCCGCCGACGATGCCGACGACCGGCCACGCCGACACGTCCACGCTCGACACGGCCCGGCGGACGGCGGACAGGTCCGCGACGCCCGCGACCTCGCCCACGGCGCCCTTCGCTGCGGCGACCGGGTCGGCCAGGGCGGTGATGCCGGACACCACCACGCCGACGCCGAGCAGGATCTCGACGGCGGCGAGCACGATCCGGACGACCCGACCGGCGATGGTCATCGCCAGGAAGAGCGCGAGGCTCGCGATCGCCAGGGCGGTGTACTGCGGGACCGCGGCCGCACCGTCGGCGTCCACCTTCGCGGCGACGGCAGCGCCCGCGTGGAGGTGGACCGTGAACCAGGTCTGCGTCCACGAGAGCATGATGATGCCCGCGACGGCGAGGCCGGCGACGACGACGAGCGGCCGGGAGCGGCGGGCCGTCACGAGTGCACCCCGCGCATCCGGTTGGCGGTCGCGATGGCACGCAGCGGTGCCGCGGCCTTGTTCACGGCCTCGATGTGCTCGGTCTCGGGGTCGGAGTCGGCCACGAGCCCTGCCCCGGCCTGCACGCGTGCCACACCGTCCTTGATGAGGGCGCTGCGGATCGCGATCGCGAGATCGGCGTCGCCGGCGAAGTCGAAGTACCCGACCACGCCCGCGTAGGCACCGCGCTTCGCGGGTTCGAGCTCGTCGATGATCTCGAGCGCCCGCGGCTTCGGCGCCCCGGAGAGGGTGCCGGCCGGGAAGGTCGCACGGAACACGTCGATCGCCGAGGCCCCGGGCCGCACGGCGCCCTCGACGCTCGACACCAGGTGCATGATGTGGCTGAACCGCTCGACCGTCATGAACTCGGTCACGGCGACCGTGCCCGGCTCGCAGACCTTCTGCAGGTCGTTGCGCGCCAGGTCGACGAGCATGAGGTGCTCGGCGCGCTCCTTCGGGTCCTCGAGCAGGTCCTCGCCGAGACGGACGTCCGCCTCGGGTGTGGCGCCGCGCGGACGCGACCCGGCGATCGGGTGGGTGATCGCTCGGCCGTCCTGCACCTTGACCAGGGCCTCGGGCGAGGCACCGACGATCCAAAAGCGCTCGTCCGCGGTGTCCGCCAGCGAGAGGAAGTACATGTACGGGCTCGGGTTGAGCGTCCGCAGCACGCGGTAGACGTCGAGGGGATCCGCGGTGACCTCGTGGTCGAACCGCTGCGAGATGACGACCTGGAAGACGTCCCCGTCGCGGATGAAGTCCTTCGACCGCTCGACGGCCGCCATGTAGTCCGCGGGGGTGGACCGGTGGGTCGGGGTCGGCTCGGCGATGTCGAACGCCTCGGCGACGGTCGCGGCGGAGGGCTGCACGAGGTCGGCCTGCATCCGGTCGAGTCGCGCCTGGGCGTCCGCCCACAGCGCCTCGGCGTCGTCGACACCGTCGTTCAGCACGCTGGCGACGAGCAGGACGAGCCCGGTGCGGTGGTCGAGCGCGGCGAGCTCGGACACGAACGCGAGGGCCTGCCCCGGCACGTCGAAGTCGGCCGGCGGCACGTTCGGCAGGTGCTCGAGCTGACGGACGGCCTCCCAGCCGATGAACCCGACGGTGCCACCGACGAGCGGCGGGGTGCCGGGGATCCGCGGGGTCGCCCAGCGCTCGTGCAGCCGCGCCAGGACCTCGAGCGGCTCGCCGTCGAGCGAGTCCACGGCGCGGGACGCCGGGATGCCGGTGTCGATCCACGCGGCACGGTCGCCGTCCTGGGTGAGGACGCCGAAGCTGCGCACCCCGACGAAGGACCAGCGCGACCAGAGGCCGCCCTGCCCGGCGGACTCGAGCAGGAAGGTACCGGGCCGGCCGTCGGCGAGCTTCCGGTAGACACCGACCGGCGTCTCACTGTCGGCGTAGAGCGCGCGCACGACGGGGACGACGCGGTGGGCGTCGAGCAGGGCGTCGAACTCCGGACGGGAGGTCGTGTGCGGCGTGTCGGAGAGCGTCGCGGTGCTCATCGGGTCTCCTCCACGGCCCCGCCGGCGAAAGCGGACGGCGCACCGGCGAGAGCGGACGGCGCACCGGCGAGAGCGGACGGCGCACCGGCGTGAGCGGACGCCGCGCCGTCGGGCGCGGACGCCAACACGGGCTCGAGGGGGTCGACGTCGAAGCAGCGGTGCGCACCGGTGTGGCACGCGGCGCCGACCTGTTCGACGGTCACGAGGAGCGTGTCCGCGTCGCAGTCGAACGCCGCCCCGCGCACGTACTGCGCGTGCCCCGAGGTGTCGCCCTTGCGCCAGTACTCGTTCCGGGACCGCGACCAGAAGGTCACCCGTCCCTCGGTCAGGGTGCGGCGCAGGGCTTCTCGGTCCATGTAGCCGAGCATGAGGACGTCCTTCGACGACTCCTCTTGCACGATGGCGGGGAGCAGCCCGTCCGCACCGAACCGCGCGCGGTCGAGGACCGCGTCCGTGCTGGTGCTGGTGCTGTCGGTCATGAGACTCCTAGCCTACGGCGGCGGGTCAGCGGACGGCGTGCCCGGTCGCGCGCAGCGCGGCCTTCACGTCACCGATGGTCATCTCGCCGCGGTGGAACACGCTGGCGGCGAGGACGGCATCCGCGCCCGCCTCGATCGCGGGGGCGAAGTGCTCGAGCCGACCCGCGCCTCCCGAAGCGATGACCGGGACCGACGCGACCGCGCGCACCGCTGCCACGAGCTCGACGTCGAATCCGTTCTTCGTGCCGTCCGCGTCGATCGAGTTGACGAGGAGCTCCCCCGCGCCGCGCTCGACGGCCTCGCGCGCCCAGGCGAGCGCGTCGAGGTCGGACTCGGTCCGACCGCCGTGGGTCGTCACGACGAAGCCCGACGGCATCCGGTCGGACCGCTTGATGTCCAGGGAGAGCACGACGGCCTGCGCGCCGAACCGGTCCGCGATCTCGCCGACGAGGTCCGGCCGCGCGATCGCCGCACTGTTCACGCCGATCTTGTCCGCGCCGCACTGCTGCAGCCGCGACACGTCGTCGACGCTCCGGACGCCGCCACCGACGGTGAGCGGGATGAACACCTGCTCGGCCGTGCGCGTCACCGTGTCGTACATCGTCGCGCGGTTCTCGACCGTGGCACCCACGTCGAGGAAGGTCAGCTCGTCCGCGCCCTGCTCGTAGTAGCGCGCGGCGAGCTCGACCGGGTCACCGGCGTCCTGCAGGTCCAGGAAGTTGACGCCCTTGACGACCCGGCCGCCCTTGACGTCCAGGCAGGGGACGACCCGGACGGAGACCCCGGTCACAGTCGTGCGGCGTGGATCGGGCTGACGAGGATGGCGCGCGCGCCGAGGTCGTACAGCGCGTCCATGATGAGGTTCGCGTCGTCGCGCGGGATCATCACGCGGACGGCCGACCAGTCGCGACCGTGCAGCGGCGAGACCGTCGGCGACTCGATGCCCGACGCGACGGCGGTCGCCTGCTCGAGGAGCCCGGTGGGGATGTCGTAGTCGAGCATCACGTAGCCGCGCGCGACGAGCACGCCCTGCAGTCGGCGCCGCAGGACGTCGATGCCGGGGATCGTCTCGTCGGTGGAGATGAGGAGCGCGGTCGACTCGAGGATGACCGGCCCGAAGATCTCGAGCCCGGCGGCCCGGAGCGTGCTGCCCGTCGAGACCACGTCGGCCACGGCGTCGGCGACACCGAGGCGCACGGCGCTCTCGACCGCGCCGTCGAGCTTGACGAGCGTCGCGGTGACGCCGTGCTTCGCGAGGAACTCCCCCACGAGTCCGGGGTAGCTCGTCGCCACCCGCACACCGTCGAGGTCCTGCAGCGTGCTGAACCGGCCGGGCGTACCGGCGAACCGGAACGTCGAGTCGGCGAACCCGAGCGCGTCGACCTCGTGCGCAGCGGAGCCGGAGTCGAGCAGCAGGTCACGGCCGGTGATGCCGACGTCGAGCGCGCCGGAACCCACGTACGTGGCGATGTCGCGCGGGCGGAGGAAGAAGAACTCGACGCCGTTGCGCTCGTCGAGCAGGTGGAGGGCCTTCGGGTCGCGGCGGCCGGCGTACCCGGCCTCGCGCAGCATGTCGGACGCGGTCTCGGACAGGGAGCCCTTGTTGGGCACGGCGATGCGGAGCATCAGGGGGTCTGCTTTCTGGTGGAGGGTCGGCGGCTGATCAGCGGATCAGAGATGTCGCCAGACGTCCGCCGGGGTGAGCCCCTTCGCCACCATGAGCACCTGCAGGTGGTACACGAGCTGCGAGATCTCCTCCGAGGTGCGCTCGTCGCCCTCGTACTCGGCCGCCATCCAGACCTCGGCCGCTTCTTCCACGATCTTCTTGCCGATCTGGTGCACGCCGGCGTCCAGTTCGGCGACGGTGCCGGAGCCCTCGGGGCGCGTGCGCGCCTTCTCGGTGAGCTCCTGGAACAGGTCGTCGAACGTCTTCACGCGCACCAGGCTACCGTCCCCCGCCGACACGGCCGACGTACCGTCCGGACGGGAGGCGCGGCTCGTGTCCGTCACGCCCGTCACCTCGGGCGCCGGTCCGGTCACGAGCGTGCTGCCGCGGCCGCCTCGCGCAGGTCCGCGATGCGCGCGGCCGGCTCGCCGCCGTAGACCGCGGAGCCCGCCACGAGGGTGTCGGCACCGCTGCGGACCGCCTCGGGCACCGTGTCGACCGCGATCCCGCCGTCGACCTCGAGCCAGACGTCGAGCCCCGAGGCGTCGACCGCCGCACGGGCGTCGGCGAGCTTCGGCATCACCGAGTGCATGAACGCCTGGCCGCCGAACCCGGGCTCGACCGTCATGAGCAGGATCATGTCGTAGGCGTCGAGGTGGTGGAGCACCTGGGTGATCGGGGTGCCGGGCTTCACCGCGACGGCTGCCCGGGCGCCGTTCGAGCGGATCGCCGCGGCGGTCGCCACCGGGTCGTCGGCGGCCTCGAAGTGGAAGGTCACGCTCGACGCACCCGTCTCGGCGTACTTCGGCGCCTCGGTGTCGGCGTTCGTGATCATGAGGTGGACGTCGAGCGGCACCGGGGAGACCTCCTGCAGGCGCTGCACGATCGGCAGGCCCAGCGTGAGGTTCGGCACGAAGTGGTTGTCCATCACGTCGACGTGCACCAGGTCGGCGGTCTCGATGCGGTGGAGCTCGCGTTCGAGGTTCGCGAAGTCGGCGGACAGGATGCTCGGCGAGATGCGGATCGTCACCCGTCGAGCCTACCGGGGTGCGTCCGTCAGCCCGCTCCGCACCGGCCTCAGCTCGCGCCGACCGCGCGGGAGCCGAGGTCCGAGCGGAGCATCGTCTCCAGCGCGGCGTCCACCAGCCGCTCCCCCTCGGCGCGGTCGATCCGACGCGAGACCACGAGCGCTGCGATCCCCTGCATGGTGGCGGCGAACAGGAGCTTGAACAGGTGCCGGGCGTCGCCGTCGCCGCCGTCCGCCAGCGCGCTCCCCATCGCGCCGTCGAGCACGGCGAACAGCGACGAGGCGGCGGCCTGCACCGCCTCGGCCCGGGTGGTCGTCTTCGCCTGGAACATCAGGTCCATCAGCGCGGCGTCGTCGATCGCGAAGTCGACGTACGCGAGGGCGACCCGGCGGAAGCGGTCGTCCAGGTCACCGGCCCCGGCCAGCGCTCGGCGCACCGCGGTGGCCAGCCGGTCGAAGCCGAGCTCGGCCACGGCGTCGAGGAGCGCCTGGCGATCGACGAAGTGGCTCCGTGGCGCTCCGTGGCTCACACCGGCACGGCGCGCGAGGTCACGCAGGGACAGCCCGTCGACACCGTCCTCGCGCAGGACCGTCACGGCCTCGTCGAGCAGGACGGCGCGGAGGTTCCCGTGGTGGAAGGGACGATCCGGCATGGCTCCACCTTACCGCGTGACTAGGCATTGCCTATTTTCTAGTCAGTGCCTAGATTGGGACCATGACATCGCAACAGCACCTGCTCGTCTTCGGCGCGACGGGCCAGACCGGCCAGCACTTCACACAGTTCGCCCTCGACGCCGGACACCGGGTGCGCGCCGTCGCCCGCACGCCGGCCAAGCTCACGATCCAGCACGACGACCTCGAGGTCGTACCGGGCTCCGTCCCCGACGACCTCGACCTCGACGCACTGCTGGACGGTGTGACCGCCGTCGTCGTGATGCTCGGGGACGTCGACGCGCAGCGTGACCGTCTGGTCAACACGCCCTTCGTCCGGGCGCTCGTACCGGCGATGCGTCGGAGCGGTGCCGCCCGCCTGCTCTACCAGGCGGGCGGGTTGAGCGCGCTTCCCGGCCGGCGGCTCGCACCGGTGCTGCGGCTCGTGCGGGCGACGCTCGCCCGCGCGTACCGCGGTCAGCACGCCGACAACGAGGCGGTGATGCGCTACCTCGACGCCGAGGCGCGGGACATCGCCTGGACGGTGCACCGGGCCGGCATCGGCTCGGACGGCCCCGCGAAGGGCGAGCTCCGCCGCTCGGCGCGGTGGATCAGCATCGCGACCTTCCGCGACTGCGCCGCGTACAACCTGCGGGCGCTGTTCGACGAGGACGCCGTGCACACCTGCGACGGGAGCGCGTACCGCCGGTCACGCTGAGCCGGCGGCCTGCTGCTGGGCTCTCGTGCTAAGCGACGCGCCGGAACAGCGCGATGAACATCGCGTCCGTCCCGATCCGGTGCGGCCAGAGCTGCACCGCGTCCCCGTCGGCCACCCGAGGGTCCCGCGCGGCCACGGACCGCACGACGGACGCGGTGTCGAGCTGCTCGAGCTCGCCACCGTGCCGCGCCATCAGGGCGTCGACCTGGCCGCGGGTCTCCGCCAGGTGCGGCGAGCACGTCACGTACGCGAGGGTCCCGCCCGGTGCGAGCACCCGCACGGCGGCGTCGAGCAGTTCGGCCTGCAGCGCGGCGAGCTCGGGGACGTCCTCGGGCTGCTTGCGCCACCGGGCCTCCGGACGACGCCGGAGCGCTCCGAGTCCGGTGCACGGCGCGTCGAGCAGGATCCGGTCGAACGTCACCCCGGCGCCGTCGCGACCGAAGCGCCGACCGTCGCCATCGACCACGGTCACGCCGTCGCCGGAGCCCGCGAGGGCCTTCCGCACGAGTCCGGCACGCGCCGGCACGAGTTCGTTGGCCACGAGGGTCGCCCCGCCCTGTGCGGCCTCGGCCGCGAGGAGCGCCGCCTTGCCACCGGGCCCGGCGCAGAGGTCGAGCCACCGCTCCCCCGGCCGGATCGCCGACGACCGGCTGAGCGCCAGTGCCGCGAGCTGGGAGCCCTCGTCCTGCACGCGGAGCCGTCCGGCGGTGACGCCCGGCACGCGGGCGGGGTCGCCGGAGATCCCGCGGATGCCGACGGGCGAGACCGGCAGGTCCGCCTCGGGGTCCGTGAGCGGCTCGGGAGGCGCGACCTGCGTCTCGTCGTCGGCGTCCGTCTCGTGTTCGGTCGCGGTCGCGGCGTGGGCCCGGGCAGCGGCGACGTCCTCGTCGGTGGCCAGCCCGGGCAGCGCGGCGAGCTGCACCCGGGGTGCGGCGTTGTCGGCCGCCAGGAGCGCGGCGAGCTCGTCCCGCGAGCGTTCGGCAGCGAGGGCGTCCCGCAGCGCGGACACCACCCACGTGGGGTGCGACCACCGGGTGGCGAGCAGTGCGTCCCCACCGCGGCCCTCGGTGATGAGCGCGTCCCACTCGTCGTCGGTCCGTGCGGCCACCTTGCGCAGCACGGCGTTGACGAAGCCGGTGGCACGGCGGGCACCGACCTCGCGGGCGAGCTCGACCGTGGCGTCGACGGCGGCGTGCGTCGGGGTGCGCATCCCGAGCAGCTGGTGGGCGCCGAGCCGGAGGACGTCGAGCACGTCGGACTCGACGTTGTCGATGCGACGACCGGAGGCGAGGGCGATGATCGCGTCGTACCGGCCGAGCATCCGGATCGACCCGTAGGTCAGCTCGGTGGCGAACCCGGCATCGCGCGCGGAGAGCCCGGCGCGGCGTATCCGGGTCGGGAGCAGGAGGTTGGCGTAGGCGTCGTCGACCTGGACCGCCCGCAGCACGTCGAAGGCGACACGGCGGGCGCTCGTCTGCCGCGGTCCGTGGTGCCGGCGCTGCCCGGTGCTCGCGGCGCTCACGCCAGGACCTTCCCGTCGAGGGAGCCGAGGCCCCGGGCCCAGGCGGCGGCGTCCATCGCCTTCTTGCCGGCGGGTTGCACCTCGGTGAGCACGAGCGGGTCGTCGGCGGTCCCGACGAGCAGCCGACCGCCCTGGACGCTGAGCGCACCGGGGGCGAGCGACGGGGCGGGGTCTGCCGCGCCTCCTGGCAGTCGGGTGCTGCGGAGCAGCTTGACGCGGGTCTCGCCGAGGTGGGCGTACGCGCCGGGCTCGGGCGTGACGCCGCGCAGGCGTGCGTGCACGACGGCGGCCGGCGCAGCGAAGTCGATGCGACCGTCGTCGATGGTCAGCTTCGGGGCGAGGGTGGGCTCGCCGGTCTGCTCCACGGCGACCGCGGTGCCCGCGGCGATGTCGTCGACGACGCGGACGACGGTCTCGGCGCCGGTCTCGGCCATCGCGGCGAGGACCTCGCCGGAGGTCGCCTCGGGGTCGATGTCGAACGGGTCGCTCGCGTACACCGGACCGGCGTCGAGCGCCTCGACGAGCTGGAACACCGTCGCGGCGGTGCGGGTGTCGCCGGCCATCACCGCGCGCTGGACGGGGGCGGCGCCGCGGTACTGCGGCAGGTCCGAGAAGTGCAGGTTCACCCAGCCGAGCCGCGGGGCGTCGAGCGCCGGGCGTCGGAGCAGGGCGCCGTACGCGACGATGACGCCGAGGTCGACCCCGAGGTCGGCGATGCGGGCGGTGACCTCGTCGTCGACCCGGGACGCCTCGATCACCGGGAGGCCGAGCTCCTGTGCGACCTGGGCGACGGGGGTCGGGGTGAGGACGCGCTTCCGGCCCTGTGGGGTCGCCGGACGGGTGAGCACCGCGGCGATCTCGTGCTCGGACGCCGCGAGGCGGCGGAGGGTGGGGACGGCCGCAGCGGGGCTGCCGGCGACGACGAGACGCATGGGTTCGATCCTCCCATGCTCCCCACGTGCTCCGTGTCCGACGGCAGCTCCGATCGTGTCAGGACCACTGGTCGCGGAGCACCGGCGCGGCCGTGGCGGCACCCGACGTCCGGCGGGCACGGACCAGCAGCACGAGCGACTCCGGCGAGTCGATCTCGTGCAGGCGGCACGGACCGACTCGGCGGCTCCAGTCGGCGGCGAACGCCTCGGCATCGGCACGGCGACGTCCCACGGCCGCCGGCACGGCGAAGTACCGGTCGCCCGGGGTGACCGCACGGGCCACGGCCAGGGCCACGACGAGCAACGGCGCCCGCCGCACGGTCGCGCGCTCGGTGCGGCTGACCTGCAGCAGGAAGCGCGGGGTCCGCACCGGGCCGAAGAACTCGGCGAGCGCGCCGGTGACGACGCGGCGGTCCTCGGGGCGTGCGCCGAGCACCTCCATCGTGAAGCTCTGCGGCACCTTCCCCGCCATCTGCGCGGTGACGCGGACGTCCCCCTCGCCGAACGCCGGGACCCGACCGGCCCGGTGCAGTGCGTCGACGACGACCCGGACGGCTCTGCGGTAGGCGCCGACGGTGCTGAACCGCTGGCGGAGGGCGAGGCCGAGCTGTCGGGCGACGGGCCAGACGAGCAGGACGGCGAGACCGATGACGACGAGGAGCCCGAGCACGCCGGGCACCGACCCGAGCCGCCAGAGGGCGACGATGCCCCGGGCGGACTCGGCGAGCAGCCAGAGGACCGCGCCGAGGACGACGGCGAGCACGAACTCCGCGGTCGGTCCGGTGCGGAACGGCTGCGTGCGTGGTTCCTCGACGACGGTCGCCGTGCTGTCGCGGTCGGCGTAGGGCTCGCCGACACGCCAGGCGGCCCAGCTGTCGGCCCGGGTGGGGAGTTCGGCGGCGATGGTCTCGTCGATGGCCCGGACGGTCTGCCGCACGTCCTTGGCGACGAGTCCGGCGAGCCGGCGGGCCTGTCCGTCGGTGAGCGCGATCGACGTGCCGCGGACCACCTGCGCAGCGTCCGAGCGGAGCAGTCCCCAGATCTGTTCGTGCTTCCGGCGCATCCGGGAGACGTCCGGGGCGGCGTCGAGCGGGACGTCGGCCGGGACGACGGCGGTGACGGTCCAGTTGTGGGCGACCTTGCGGGGCCACGCCGGGTCGAGGCGGAGCGTGCGACCGCGGAGCTGCTGGGTCGCCGACGAGGTCGCGACGGCGGTGAGGTCGATGAGGGTGTTCGCGGCGGGGCAGTCCCAGCCCTCGCCGAGGAGGCCACGGGTACCGACGACGAGTCGGGTGGTGCCGTCCGTGAGCAGGGCGGAGACGGCGGCCAGCACGGCGGCCGATCCGGCACCGGGGGTCTCGACGCTGAGCACGTGCGGGTCGTCGGGCGCCGGCTCCGTGCTGCAGGTCGTGCCGAGGCGCTGCTCGAGTGCGGGGAGCAGGATGTCGGCGTCCCGGGTGGCGATCCGGAGGTGGCGTGCGGTGACGAGCACGGGGCGCAGCGGCACGGGGTGGTCCTCCGTCGCGACCGTGCCGAAGGTCCGGAGTGCGCCCGCGGCGGGGACGGCGCTCCCCCGGGTGTTGCCGTGGGTGGCGTGGTCGGTCACGACGACGGCCCGGACCCGGTCGGCGGCGTCCTGGGAGAGTTCGAGGTGGAGCAGGTCGACGACGGCGCGGTCCTTCGCGGCGGACGATGCGAGCACGGTGTCGATCGGGTCTCGGCTCCGTCGGACGCCGCGGTCGGTCAGGGTGAAGCCGAAGTCCACGATCGAGCGCTTGATGCGCTGCCACTGCTCCGCACGGTCGGGGTCGGGCAGCAGTCGGTCGAGGGCGTAGCGGGCGAGGACCCGGATCCGCCCCTCCGCGTCGGGGGCGCGTCGGACGTCGTCGGGCAGGAGCGCGAGCAGTGGGTGGTCGGGGCGGAACTCGGCGAGGGTGCGTGCGGCGGCCTCGGCGACGGGGAAGTCGGCGGCGAAGGCTGCGGCGAGTCGTTCCTCGGCGGTGGCGGGCCGTGTGCCGGGGTCCGGTTCGGGGACCGGGCCGGTGCTTGTCTCCGGTTGCAGCGTCGTCTCGAGCCAGTCGATCCCGTCGGGTTCGGCGAGCGCGCCGCGGATCAGCGCGGCGAGTCGGCGTTCGTGGTCGCGCAGGAAGGCGAGCTCGTCCGGCGTCGGCTCGACGAACCAGACGTGGTCGCGGTAGGGCGCGAGGTTGCCCTCCTTCACGACGGCGGGTGTCGGCACTTCGTGGTCGACGTCGCCGAGCAGTGCGGTGTAGGTGTCGTGGGCGTCGCGGTCGTCGGTGGACGGCAGGGTCGCGGTCAGGCCGATGACGACCGGTTCGCGGCCGGACGCGCGGATGCGGCCGAGCAGGTAGGCGACCACCAGCGCCCAGTGGTCGAGGAGGTGGTGGCACTCGTCGAGGACGACGGTCTCGACGCCGTGTGCCACGAGCCGGTCGACGAGTGCGCGGGCGTTCGGGTGCAGGGCCTCGGCGAGGCGCTCGGGGTCCTCGCGCGCGAGCCGCTTCCGGATCGCGCGGGAACGGCGACGGACGCCCTTCCGGAACGCTGCCGGGTTGCTGGTGCGGAGGTCGTCGATCCACCGTGCCGCGGCCGCGTCGTCCCGTCCCCCGTCGACGAGTTCGCGACGCCAGTCCACGGTGGCGAGGTCGGTGAGCGGACTGCCGGTGTCGAGGACGGAGAGCATCTGGTAGGTCAGCGCGGTGAGGTCGCCGGGACGGTCCGGGTCCTCGGACACCGTCGCGTCGCCGTGCAGGGCCGACGCCGATCGGGCCCACTGCGAGCGGATGGTCGCGGTCGGCGCGAGCACGAGGGCGCGCGCACCGTGGCGTCCGGCGAGGAGCAGCCCGAGCAGGGTCTTGCCGGCACCCGGCGGCGCGACGACGTGGACGGGGTCGCCGGGTTCGACCGGCACCCGGTCGAGGACGTCGCGTTGGTACGTGCGCAGCGTGCCCTGGTAACGCCAGCTGGCGAGCGGGAGCGTGCGGGCCCCCGGGCGGTCGTTCGTGCGGTCGTTCGTGCGTTCCCCCGTCGTCACCGTCCGAGTCTCCCACGGGTACCGTCGCCAGCAGCCGAACGAGGAGGTTCCACCATGTCCGACGTCACCACGTCCACCAACCGCTACGCGGGCTCGAGCATCCAGGCGATCGCACTCGTCGTCGGGGTCGTCTTCCTGCTCGTCGGGATCGCCGGGTTCGTCCCCGGGCTGACGACGGGCGACCTCGGCGGGGCGGGGCACGGCTCGATGGCGATGCTGCTCGGACTGTTCCAGGTGTCGGTGCTCCACAACGTCGTGCACCTGCTGTTCGGGGTCGTCGGACTGCTCGCGGCGCGCTACGCCACCGGGTCTCGCATGTACCTCGTGATCGGTGGCGTCGTCTACTTCGTGCTGTGGGTGTACGGCCTGTTCACCGCCGGACACGACTTCGGGGCGAACTTCGTGCCGCTGAACTGGGCGGACAACTGGCTGCACCTGGTGCTCGCGGTCGGGATGGTGGCGCTCGGCGTGGTCTTCCCGCGCGAGCGCCACACCGCCGTCAGCGCGGGCTGACCGCGTCGCCGACCGGACCCGCGGCCGCTCGCGCCTCGGTGAAGGCCGTCACGCACCGCCGGACCTGCTCCTCGGTGTGCGCCGCCGAGAGCTGCACCCGGATCCGTGCCCGGCCCTTCGGGACCACCGGGTAGCTGAACGCCGTCACGTAGATCCCGCGCGCCTGCATCTCGTCGGCGATCCGTGCGGTCAGGGCCGCGTCGTGGAACATCACCGGGACGATCGGGTGCTCCCCCGGCAACAGCTCGAACCCGGCGTCGGTCATGAGCGACCGGAAGCGTGCCGCGTTCGCCCGCAGCCGCTCGCGCGTCGTCCGACCGCTCGATGAGGTCGAGCGCTGCGACCGTCCCCGCGGCGATCACCGGCGCGAGCGAGTTCGAGAACAGGTACGGACGGGACCGCTGCCGCAGCAGGTCGACGATCTCCTGGCGGCTGGCGACGTACCCGCCGCTCGCACCCCCGAGTGCCTTGCCGAACGTGCCCGTGTACACGTCGACCCGGTCCGCGACGCCGCACAGCTCGGGCGTCCCCCGGCCGTGCTCGCCGACGAACCCGACGGCGTGCGAGTCGTCGACGATGACGAGGGCGTCGTACCGGTCCGCGAGGTCGCAGATCTCGGCGAGCGGGGCGATCGAGCCGTCCATCGAGAAGACGCCGTCGGTGACGATCGCGCGGAACCGGGCGTCCCCGGCGGCGACGAGCTGCGCCTCGAGGTCCTGCACGTCGCGGTTGCGGTACCGGTACCGCTGCGCCTTCGACAGCCGCACGCCGTCGATGATCGAGGCGTGGTTCAGCTCGTCCGAGATGATCGCGTCCTCCGGCCCGAGGAGCACCTCGAACAGGCCGCCGTTCGCGTCGAAGCACGACGAGTACAGGATTGTGGCCTCGGTGCCGAGGAACGCCGACACGCGACGCTCGAGGTCGAGGTGGAGGTCCTGCGTGCCGCAGATGAACCGGACGCTCGCCATGCCGTAGCCCCACCGGTCGAGGGCGTCCTTCGCCGCGTCGACGAGATCGGTGGAGTCGGCCAGCCCGAGGTAGTTGTTCGCGCAGAAGTTCAGCAGCGGAGCACCGTCCGCCTCGATCGCCGCACGCTGCGGACCGGCGATGCCGCGCTCCCGCTTCGTGAGCCCGGCGGCCTCGATACCCGCCAGCTCGGCCGTCAGGTGGTCCTTGATCGCGCCGTACATCAGATCTCCGTCCAGTCGATGACGACCTTGCCGCCGTCCGCGCTCGCCGCCGCGGCGAACGCTGCCTCCCAGTCACGCGCCGCGAAGCGCCCCGAGACGATCGAGGCGATGCGGTCGCGCAGTACCTCGCTCGTCTGCAGCATCGAGCTCATGGTCTGCCACGTCTCGAACATCTCGCGGCCGTAGATGCCCTTGACCGTGAGCATGTGCGTCACGACCTTGCCCCAGTCGACCGCGATCTCGCCGGTCGGGAGTCCGAGCATGGCGATCCGCCCGCCGTGGTTCATGTTGTCGACCATCGCCGGGAGGGCGGTCGGGGCGCCGGACATCTCGAAGCCGACGTCGAACCCCTCGCGCATGCCGAGCTGCTCCTGCGCTGCCCGGATCGGGTCACCGGCGGCACCGACGTCGACGCCGAGGTCGGCGCCCATCGCCTCGGCCATCCGCAGTCGGTTCGCGCTGACGTCCGTGCCGACCACGAACCGGGCACCGGCGTGCCGAGCGACCGCGATCGCCATGAGGCCGATCGGCCCGCACCCGGTGACGAGCACGTCCTCGCCGACGACGGGGGACGCGAGCGCCGTGTGGACCGCGTTGCCGAGCGGGTCGAACAGGGCGCCGACCTCGGGGTCGACGTCGGCGTGGTGCACCCACACGTTCGCGCCGGGCAGCGTCAGGTACTCCGCGAAGGCGCCGTCCCGCTGCACGCCGAGGCCCTTCGTGCGGATGCACATCTGGCGTCGGCCGGCCCGGCAGTTCCGGCACGTGCCGCACACGATGTGACCCTCGCCGGAGACCCGGTCCCCCACCGCGACGTCGCGCACGGCGGAGCCCACCTCGACCACCTCGCCGAAGAACTCGTGTCCGGGGACCAGCGGGGCCGTGACCGCCGACGCCGCCCAGTCGTCCCACCGCCGGATGTGCAGGTCGGTCCCGCAGATCCCGGTGCGGAGGACCCGGATGAGGACCTCGTCCTCCGTCGGGACCGGTACCGGCCGCTCGGTCATGATCAGTCCCGGAGCAGCGTCCGGCTTGTACAGCGCCCTCATCGGCGTCATCCGCGTCACCTCGTCGTGCGTGATGTGTGTCGTCGGCGGCTCGTGACCGCCGTCGTCCACCCTGGCACAGGTCGCGCGCGCGGGCTGCGCATGTCGCATGCACGGCGTGGACACGGGCGCCCGGGCGGCCGGTGCGTGCGCATGCGTCGACAGAACACACGTCGATCGACGGGCGGAACGTCGGAACATGCGCACGCAGACGGTGCGTGCGCATGTGGCGACAGAACACGCGTCGATCGACGGGCGGAACGTCGGAACATGCGCACGCGGGCAACGCACGGCAGGCGGCACGCGGCAGGCGCCCTGGAGGCACGGCGCAGGTCCGGCGCGACGGCCCGCGCCCAGCAGCGCGCGGCCGGCCGGGTCAGACCTCGCTGAAGGGCTCCGCGTCGTCGAGCCGCACCCGGAGCGCCGGCGCCGCCCGACGCCGGTTCCCCCCGGGCAGCACCCGCCGCGTGGACGCACGCCGGATCACTTCGGCCTTGAGGGTCGCCGCCACCTCGGCACCGTGCGCGTACGGGAAGCGCACGATCGCACGGACGGTGCCCGGGAGCGCGTCGTCCTCGACCGGCACCGGACCGAGCACGGCGCCGACCGTGAGACCGTCGAGCGCCTCGACCGCGGCCGTCACCGCCTCGTCCGTGCCCGTCAGCGTCGCGACCCGCACGGCCGGTGGGAAGTGCAGCTCGCGGCGGTCGGCGAGCTCGTCGTGCGCCGGACCGTCGAGCCGCCACAGCGCCATGGCCGTCGCGAGCTTCCCGCCGATGCCGACGAGGTACGCCTCGGCGCCCGGGGCTCCCTTGGCGGCGGCGTTCGTCCAGAAGCGCAGGACGTCCTCCTGCACGCGGAGCCCCTCGCGCGCGAGCATGCGCTCCCCGTCGAGCAGGAGCACGCACGCGTACCCGCCCGGGACGCTCGGCTCGGCACCGCGTGTGGCGACCACGACCGAGGGGCGCGCCGGGACCTCGTCGAGCGGACGGGAGCCGTCGGCCACCACGATGCGCGTGCCCGGGAACGCCCGGCCGAGCTCGTCCGCGGTGCGCTGCGCCCCCTGCCCGACCGGCTTCACCGTGCCGTTGCCGCACGTCGGGCAGCGGAACCCGACCGCCAGCGCGCCGCAGAACCGGCACTGCGGCGTCGCACCCCGGTGCGGGCTGCCGAGCGGACCGCCGCAGATCCGGCAGTGCGCGCGCTCACCGCACTCGGCGCAGACGAGCCCGGTGCCGAACCCCGGACTGGCGACCTGCACGAGGACTGCTCCGTGCTGGCTGGCCTCGCGCGCGGCGCGCCACGCCGAGCTCGGGATGCGGGCCTGTGCCGCGTACCCCTCGGCACCGGTCTGCTGGACGGTCGGGATGACCTTGGGTGTCTTCACCCGGTACGGCGTGACCTCCTGCAGCCAGTGCAGCTCGACGAGCCGTTGCACGTCGGTGCTCCGGGCGTGCGACAGGAACAGCAGCGCGGCCCCGGACTGCGCGGCCCGGACGAGGGCGACGTCCCGGGTGTGCACGTACGGGGCACGCGGCTCGATGAACGAGGCGTCCCCGTCGTCCCACATGGCGATGAGTCCGAGCTCGGTCGCCGGCGCGTACACCGCCGTGCGGTTGCCGATCGCGACGACCGCGTGGGTCCTCGCCTGCAGCAGGGCCTTCGCCCGCTGCCCGTTCGTCTGCTTGGCGTCGAACCGGACGACCCGTTCCGGCGGCAGCACCGCGAGGAGTGCACGCTCGAGGTCGGTGACGTCGCGGAAGTCCGGCACGGCGATCACGGCCGACTGCTCCGCGGCGACCGTGTGCGCGGCCGCCTGGGCGAGCGTGGCGGCCCACCCGGGGACCCAGACCGGCGCGTCGGCGGCACCGAGCGCTGTCGGGTGGGGGACGGCGGCGACCGCAGCGCGACCGTGGTCGGCGACCAGCGCCTCCAGGACGCCGTCGGCGTAGCCGGTGACGGGCGGCGGCTCGACCGCCGGCGGCGACCACGCGGTGTCGCGGGCCAGCCAGGCCTTCTCGGCACGGACCTGGCGCGTCGGCACGGCGAGCCGGAGCACGTCGGACGCCACCCCCGCGGCACGGTCGGCCACGGCGCGCGCGAGCGACCAGATCTCCGGCGCGAGGACCGGCACCGGGGAGACGACCGTCTCGATGGCACTGAGCTCGCCCGGGTACTCACCCTCGGTGACGATCTCGACCACGTAGGCGTCGGACATGCGCGCACCGGTGCGGAGCGGCACCTTGACCCGCACCCCCGGCACGCAGTCGTCCTCGAGCCCGTCCGGCACCCGGTAGTCGAACAGACGGTCCAACTGCGGGAGCGGCGAGTCGAGGACGACGCGCGCGACGGTGGTCACGCCGAGGCCTCAGACGGCAGCGGCGACGAGTCCTGCGGCGGCGCGGAGTTCCTCGACGCGGTCGAGCTGCTCCCAGGTGAACCCGGGGAGCTCACGGCCGAAGTGCCCGTACGTCGCGGTCTTCGCGTAGATCGGACGGAGCAGGTCGAGGTCGCGGATGATCGCGGCCGGCCGGAGGTCGAAGACCTGCAGGATCGCGGCCTCGATCGTGGCGTCGTCGACGTGTCCGGTGCCGAACGACTCGACGTAGAGGCCGACGGGCTTCGCGCGGCCGATCGCGTAGGCGACCTGCACCTCGAGCCGGTCGGCGAGGCCCGCGGCGACCGCGTTCTTCGCGACCCAGCGCAGCGCGTAGGCGGCCGAGCGGTCGACCTTCGAGGGGTCCTTGCCGCTGAACGCACCGCCACCGTGGCGGGAGGCACCGCCGTAGGTGTCGACGATGACCTTGCGTCCGGTGAGGCCGGCGTCGCCCTGGGGGCCGCCGATCTCGAACCGGCCGGTCGGGTTCACGATGACGTCGACGTGCGACGAGTCGAGGTCGACCTGGGCGAGCACCGGACGGATCACGTGCTCGGTCACCGCGGCGGTGAGCTCGTCGAGCGTGACGGACGGCGAGTGCTGCGTGGAGAGCACGACGGTCTCGACGGTCTTCGGCACCACGCCGTCGTACCCGACCGTGACCTGGGTCTTGCCGTCGGGACGCAGGAACGACAGCTCGCCGGACTTGCGGACCGCGGCCAGCCGCTCGGCCAGGCGGTGCGCCAGCCAGATCGCGACCGGCATGTACTCGGGGGTCTCGTTCGTCGCGAAGCCGAACATGATGCCCTGGTCGCCGGCGCCCTGGCGGTCGAGCGGGTCCACGCCGGCGCCGGAGCGCGCGTCGAGGGACTCGTCGACACCCTGGGCGATGTCGGGCGACTGCGCACCGATCGAGACCTCGACGCCGCAGGTGTGGCCGTCGAAGGAGACCTCGGACGAGTTGTAGCCGATGCCCGTGATGACGTCACGGACGAGCTTCGGGATCTCGACGTAGCCCGAGGTCGTGACCTCGCCGGCGACGTGCACGAGTCCGGTGGTGACCATCGTCTCCACCGCGACGCGTGCGTGCGGGTCGACGGTCAACAGCGCGTCGAGGATCGTGTCCGAGATCTGGTCGCAGATCTTGTCGGGGTGCCCCTCCGTCACCGACTCGGACGTGAAGAGGCGCAGGCTGCTGCTCGTCACCGCGGTCAGTCGGTGGGCTGCTGCTGCTTGGTGACGGTGAGCTTGTCCTCGTTGATCTCGTGCAGTGCGACGGACAGCGGCTTGTCGTCGATCGTCGAGTCGACCAGCGGGCCGACGTTGTCGAACAGCGAACCCTCGTGCAGGTCGGCGTAGTAGTCGTTGATCTGTCGCGCGCGCTTCGAGGCGAAGATGACGAGCGCGTACTTCGACTCCACCTTGGCGAGCAGGTCGTCGATGGGCGGGTCGATGATGCCCTGGGGGTTGGCCATGGTGTCTCCAGTCGACGGAACGGGGGGACGCCCGGTCAGGGCGCAGTGAACAAGTCTACGACCTCACGCGCCGCGGTGCCGACATCGGAGTTCACGATGCGCACGTCGAACTCGTCCTGGGCGGCGAGTTCGACCTTGGCGGTGTCGAGCCGTCGTGCCTGTTCCTCGGCCGATTCGGTGCCCCGGCCGATCAGCCGGCGCACGAGTTCCTCCCACGACGGGGGCAGCAGGAAGACGAGCACCGCGTCGGGCATGGCGTCCCGGACCTGGCGTGCGCCCTGCAGGTCGATCTCGAGCATCACCTTGTCGCCGGCGTCGAGCGCGCGGTCGATCGGCGGCCGGGGCGTGCCGTACCGGTACGAGTTGTGGACGGTGGCCCACTCGAGGAGTTCGCGGTCGCGGATCATCCGGTCGAACTCGGCGTCGTCCACGAAGTAGTAGTGCACGCCGTCGACCTCGCCCGGACGGGGCTTGCGGGTCGTCGCCGAGACGCTGAGGTTGACGTCCGGGTACTGCTCGCGGATGTACGCGCTGACCGTGCCCTTGCCGACCGCGGTGGGGCCGGCGAGGACGACGAGCTTCGACGACCCGCGCTTGCGACCGCGGGCTGCGAGCCAGTCGGCGAGCTCCGACCGCTGCCGGGTGCCGAGGCCGCCGAGGCGCTTCGACGGCGCGATCCGCAGCTCGCCCATGATCGACTCCGCCCGTGCCGGTCCGATGCCGGGGAGGCTCGTGAGCAGGTCGCGCACCCGCAGGGACTTCTCGGCCGGTGCGTCGGCGTCCGACCAGGCGGTGCGGGCGACCTCGAGTGCGGAGCGCTCCCCCGACGCGACGGCGGCCTTGACCGCCGCCCGGGCACGACGGGCGGCCACCGCAGCGGCAGCCGCGGCGACCCGGTCGACCTCGGGTGGGTTCCGGTGTGCGGGCAGGCCGTCGCGGTCCGTCGTCATGCGGCGGCCCCCAGCGCGGCGCGGATCCGGTCCGCACGGTCGGTCACGAGGGCTGCGACGCCGTCGGGACCGTCGGTGAGCAGACCGCGCGACTCGCTGACGAGCACCTGTTCGGCGCGGGCGCCGTACAGCGCGCGGAGGTCCTCGATGCGGGCGCCCTGGGCACCGAAGCCCGGGGCGAGGATCGGCGAGGTGCCGATGGTGTCCGCGTCGATGCCGAAGTCGTCGAGGTCGAGGGTCGCGCCGAGCACGAGCCCGACGTCGCCGAGGGGCTGGTCGCCGCCTCTCCGGTTGTCGTCTGCCACGTCCAAGACGATACCGGCAGCGACGCTCCGCCCCGAACGAGGTCCCTCGGCGAGCACCGCGGTCTGCAGCACGCGCGCCTCGGGGTTGCTCGTGGCGGCGAGCACGAAGACCCCGGCACCGTTCCGGCGCGCCACGTCGACCGTCCCCGCGAGGGAGCCGTAGCCGAGGTACGGCGACACCGTCATGGCGTCGGCGGCGAACGGACCGTCGCGGTCCAGCCACGCGAGCGCGTAGTCGTCCCCCGTCGACCCGATGTCGCCGCGCTTGACGTCGGCGACGACCAGGAGGCCCGCATCGCGTGCCCGACGGATCGTCGTGTCGAGCGCACGGTAGCCCGCCACCCCAGCGGCCTCGAAGAACGCGATCTGCGGCTTCACGACCGCGGCGCGGCCGGCGGCCGCGTCGACCAGGGTCGCGCCGAACGCGGTCAGGCCCTGCTCGTCGCGGCCGAGCCCCCACGCCGCCAGGGTGGCGGCGTGGGGGTCGATGCCGACGCAGAGGGCGGAACGCGACCCGATGGCGGACGCGAGCCGGACGCCGAAGGAGGCCGCGCCTCCCGTGCCGGGGTCGCTCACCAGGTGGCGCGCTCGAGCGCGTAGTCCTGCAGGCTCCGCACGCTGTGCGGCGACCCGATCGTCTCGATCGCCGCGACCGCGGCCCCGAGCTGCGCGATGGTCGTGAACAGCGGCTTGTCCGCCGCGACCGTCGCCGCACGGATCTCGTACCCGTCCGCACGACCGGCGGCACCCGACGGCGTGTTGATGACGATGTCGACCTCGTTCCGGGCCAGCAGGTCGACGACGCTCTCGCCGCCCTCGCTGTACTTGCCGACGAGCGTGACCTCGATGCCGTTGCGGCGCAGGATCTCCGCCGTGCCCTCGGTCGCCGTGATCGTGAAGCCGAGCTGCTGCAGCCGGTGCACCGGGAGCACGATGGCGCGCTTGTCGGTGTCGGCGACGCTCACGAACACGGTGCCGCTCGTCGGCAGACCGCCGTACGCGGCTTCCTGCGACTTGAGGAACGCCCGCGGGAAGTCGCGGTCGATGCCCATGACCTCGCCGGTGGAGCGCATCTCCGGGCTGAGCACCGAGTCGACGACCTGGCCGTCGTGGGTGCGGAACCGGCGGAAGGGCAGCACGGCCTCCTTCACGGCGATCGGGGACTGGATCGGCACGAACGCGCCGTCACGGGCGGGCAGGAGCCCCTCGGCGACGAGCGTGTCGATCGTCGTGCCGGTCATGATCCGCGACGCGGCCTTGGCCAGCGGGATGCCGAGCGCCTTCGAGACGAACGGGACCGTGCGGCTGGCGCGCGGGTTCGCCTCGAGGACGTAGAGCACGCCCGCGCCGATGGCGAACTGCACGTTGAGCAGGCCCTGGACGCCGATGCCGCGCGCGATCTTCTCGGTCGCGTCGACGACGCCCTGGATCTCGGCACGGCCGAGGCCGACCGGCGGCAGGGTGCAGGCCGAGTCGCCGGAGTGGATGCCGGCCTCTTCGAGGTGCTCCATGATTCCGCCGATGTAGAGCCGCTCGCCGTCGAAGAGCGCGTCGACGTCGATCTCCACCGCGTCGTCGAGGAAGCGGTCGACCAGCAGCGGGAGCTCCGGGCCGATGATCGCCTGGTCGGCCATCCGGTCGAAGTAGTCCGCGAGCGACGGGGAGTCGTACAGGATCTCCATGCCGCGGCCGCCGAGCACGAAGGACGGGCGGACGAGGACGGGGTAGCCGATCTCCTCGGCCACCGCGGTCGCGCTGGCGAGGTCGTGGGCGGTGCCGTTCCGGGGCGCGAGCAGGCCCGCGCCGTCGAGGATGGCGGAGAACTGGCCGCGCTCCTCGGCGGAGTCGATCGCGCTCGGGCTGGTGCCGAGGATCGGGATGCCCGCCGCCTCGAGCGGCTTCGCGAGCCCGAGGGCCGTCTGGCCGCCGAGCTGCACGACCACGCCGACGAGCTCGCCGGACGCCGCCTCGGCCTCGATGACCTCGAGGACGTCCTCGGTGGTCAGCGGCTCGAAGTACAGGCGGTCCGAGGTGTCGTAGTCGGTCGAGACCGTCTCCGGGTTGCAGTTGATCATGATCGTCTCGAACCCGGCGGCGCTCAGCGCGAAGGACGCGTGCACGCAGGAGTAGTCGAACTCGACGCCCTGCCCGATGCGGTTCGGACCGGAGCCGAGGATGACGACCTTCTTGCGGTCGCTCGGGGCGACCTCGGTCTCGGCGTCGTACGACGAGTAGTGGTACGGCGTGAGGGCCGGGAACTCGCCGGCGCAGGTGTCGACGGTCTTGAACACCGGGCGGATGCCCTCGGCGTGACGGGCGTCACGGGCCTGCTGCTCGGTGATCCCGCGCAGCGACGCGATCTGCGCGTCGCTGAAGCCGTGCTCCTTGGCCCAGCGGAGGGTGTCGGCGTCGAGGGTCTCGGCGTTCTTGACCTCCAGAGCGACTTCGTTGATGAGGACGATCTGGTCGATGAACCACGGGTCGATCTTGGTGGCCTCGAAGACCTCGTCGGCGGTGGCGCCCGCGACGAGCGCCTGCTGCACGGTGACGATGCGACCGTCGGTCGGGATCGCCGACTTCTGCAGCAGGGCGTCCTTGTCGAGCTCGGCCGCCGGGGTGTCCCAGTCGAACGACGAGCCGCGCTTCTCGAGCGAGCGGAGCGACTTCTGCAGCGCCGTCGCGTAGTTGCGGCCGATGGCCATCGCCTCGCCGACGCTCTTCATCGTCGTGGTGAGCGTGGCGTCCGCCGCGGGGAACTTCTCGAACGCGAACCGCGGGGTCTTCACGACCACGTAGTCGAGCGTCGGCTCGAAGCTGGCCGGGGTGACGCGGGTGATGTCGTTCTCGATCTCGTCGAGGCGGTACCCGATCGCCAGCTTCGCGGCGATCTTCGCGATCGGGAAGCCGGTCGCCTTCGACGCGAGCGCCGAGGAGCGGGAGACGCGCGGGTTCATCTCGATGACGATGACGCGGCCGTTCGACGGGTCGACGGCGAACTGGATGTTGCAGCCGCCGGTGTCGACGCCGACGCGACGGATGATGTCGATGCCGATGTCGCGCATGTTCTGGTACTCGCGGTCGGTCAGCGTCAGCGCGGGGGCGACGGTGATCGAGTCGCCGGTGTGGACGCCCACGGGGTCGACGTTCTCGATCGAGCAGATCACGACGGTGTTGTCGTAGTTGTCGCGCATCAGCTCGAGCTCGTACTCCTTCCAGCCGAGGATCGACTCCTCGAGCAGGACCTCGGTCGTCGGGCTGGACTGCAGCCCGTCGCCGACGAAGCGGACGAGTTCTTCCTCGTTGTAGGCGAAGCCGGAGCCGAGGCCGCCCATCGTGAAGGACGGACGGACGACGAGCGGGTAGCCGAGGTCCTGCGCGTACTCCTTCGCCTCTTCCAAGGTGTGCGCGATGTGGCTGCGCGCGACGTCTGCACCGGACTCGAGGACGAGCTCCTTGAAGAGCTGGCGGTCCTCACCGCGCTGGATGGCGTCGACCTTCGCGCCGATCAGCTCGACGCCGTACTTGTCGAGGATGCCCTCGGCGTCGAGCTTGATCGCGGCGTTCAGGGCGGTCTGGCCGCCGAGGGTCGGCAGCACGGCGTCCGGCTGCTCGATCTTGATGATCTCCTCGAGCGACGCGCTCGTGATCGGCTCGATGTACGTCGCGTCGGCGAAGTCCGGGTCGGTCATGATCGTCGCCGGGTTCGGGTTGACGAGGATCACCCGGACGCCCTCGGCACGGAGGACGCGGCACGCCTGGGTGCCGGAGTAGTCGAACTCGGCGGCCTGCCCGATGACGATCGGGCCGGAGCCGATGACGAGGACGGAGTTGATGTCTGCGCGCTTCGGCATCAGTTGGCTTCCTTGGTGATGTCTGCTGCGGGGGTCGTGGCGTCGGCGGTCGCCGCGTCGAGCGGCTCCCCGTCGCGACGCTCGCGCACCAGGTCCGCGAACCGGTCGAAGAGGTACATGGAGTCGTGCGGGCCGGCCGCCGCCTCGGGGTGGTACTGCACGCTGAACGCGGGCAGGTCGAGCGCGCGGAGGCCCTCGACGACCTGGTCGTTCAGGGAGTAGTGCGAGACCTCGACGCGACCGAAGCCGGCCGGCGACTCGACGACCTCGCCGAGGGGCGCGTCGACCGCGAAGCCGTGGTTCTGGCTCGTGATCTCGACCTTGCCGGTCACGGTGTCGAGCACCGGCTGGTTGATGCCGCGGTGCCCGAACGGGAGCTTGTAGGTGCCGAACCCGAGGGCCCGTCCGAGCAGCTGGTTGCCGAAGCAGATGCCGAAGAACGGGCGCCCGGTCTTCAGGCTGCCCTGGAGCAGCTCGACCTGGGCGTCCGACGCGGCGGGGTCGCCGGGGCCGTTCGAGTAGAAGAGCGCGTCCGGCGCGAGGGCCTCGAGCTCGTCGGCGGTGATGTCCTGCGGCACGACGTGCACCTCGAACCCGCGCTCGGCGAGGTACCGCGTGGTCGAGGCCTTCACACCGAGGTCGAGCACGGCCAGCGTGCCGATCTGCTCGCCGACCGCGGGGACCACGTAGGTCTCGGGCGTCGACACGATCGCCGAGAAGCTCGCGCCCGCCATCGTGGCCTGCGCGCGGACCGCGTCGAGCTGCTCCGACTCGGACAGCGCGGCGTCGGCGCCGCTGAACACGCCGCCCTTCATCGCGCCCGCGTCGCGGATCCGGCGGGTCAGCGCCCGGGTGTCGATCCCGGAGATGCCGACGATGCCGTCGCGCACGAGGTGGTCGTCGAGCGACGCGTTCGCGCGGTGGTTCGACACGACGCGGCTGGGGTCGCGCACGACGTAGCCGGCGACCCAGATGCGACGGGACTCGGGGTCCTCGTCGTTCACACCCGTGTTGCCGATGTGCGGCGCGGTCTGCACCACGATCTGTCCGGCGTAGGAGGGGTCGGTGAGCGTCTCCTGGTACCCGGTCATGCCGGTCGCGAAGACCACCTCGCCGAGCGTGCGCCCGCGGGCGCCGTAGGCCCAGCCGTCGTACCGGGTGCCGTCCTCGAGGACCAGTACGGCCCGTTCGCGTGTCATCAGTTCGTCCCTTCGCCCGCGGTGTGCGGGTGTTCGTGCTTCGTCGACAGTCCCTGCAGGGCGGCCAGTGCTGCGCCGTCGCCCTCCGGGAACCGGAAGTAGGTGTCGAGGTCCGACGCACCTGCGGCGCCGGTCGCCGTCCATCGCAGACGGACCAGTCCCCCGGGCTCGACCACGCGGTCGATGGCCCACGTGGCGCGGTCGGCGCCGCGGACGGCGGAGGCTTCGATCCAGCGGTCCGGGGTGCCGGCGTGGTGGAGCACCACGCCGGTGTCGTGGACGGTCACGCCGCCGCGGCCCCGGAAGCCGAGTCCGCCAGCGGTGATCCGCTCGAGCGGTTGGTCGGCGCGGGTCGTCGCGACGGTGAAGCCGTCCCACGATCCGGCCGCCGGTCCGATGTCGGTCGGCACCGGGACGGGAGGCACGGATTCCGCCTGCTTCCTCGCCCGCGTCCGCCAGGTGCGTGCCATGGCGACGAACAGCGCGACGACGAGGGCGAGGATGATGCCCCCTTCGAGCCAGCGCAACGCGTCACCGCTCATGCCGTCAACTCCGCCCGCGCGGCGCGCGCGTGTCCGGCGACCGTCTCGGCGTCGACGAGCTCCCCCGCCAGGAGCGTCGGGTACCCGTGGTGGAAGGTCGCGACGACCCGGCCCGGGAGCCGCATGCCGAGGTACGGCGAGTTCTGCGACTGCCCGGCGAGGTCGGCGACGGAGAACTCGCGGACGGCCGCCGGGTCGTACAGGGTGATCTCGGCCGGTGCGCCCTCGGCGATCCGCTGCCCGTGCCCCTCGACCTGGCCGATGCGCGCGGGCGCCTCGGACAGGACGCGCGCGACGTCGGCCCAGTCGAGCCGGCCGTCGTCGACCACGGCGGCCTGCACGACGCTCAGCGCGGACTCGAGGCCGACCATGCCGTTCGCCGCCGCGGGCCACTCGCAGCACTTCGCCTCGGCGGTGTGCGGCGCGTGGTCGGTCGCGACGATGTCGATCGTGCCGTCGGCCAGGGCGGCCCGGAGCGCGTCGACGTCCTCGCGGGAGCGCAGCGGCGGGTTGACCTTGTACCGGGCGTCGTAGCCGGGAGCGCCGTCGTGCCCGGCGATGAGGTCCTCGGTCAGCACCAGGTGGTGCGGCGTGACCTCGGCGGTGACGTCGATGCCGCGGGACTTCGCCCAGCGGATCACCTCGACGCTGCCGGCGGTCGAGACGTGGCACACGTGCAGCCGGGCCCCGACGTGGTCGGCGAGCAGGACGTCGCGGGCGATGATCGCCTCTTCCGCGACCGCGGGCCAACCGGCGAGCCCGAGCTCCGACGACAGCCGACCCTCGTTCATCTGGGCGCCGATGGTCAGCCTCGGCTCCTGCGCGTGCTGCGCGAGCACCCCGCCGAAGCCCTTGATGTACTCGAGCGCCCGGCGCATGAGGAGCGGGTCGGACACGCACGAGCCGTCGTCCGAGAAGACCCGGACCTTCGCCCGGCTCGTCGCCATCGCCCCGATCTCGGACAGGTGGGTGCCCTGGAGTCCCTGGGAGACCGCGCCGATCGGGCGCACCGTGACGTACCCGGCGTCGTCGCCGAGCGCCTGCACCTGCTCGACCACCCCGGCGGTGTCCGCCACCGGCGACGAGTTCGCCATCGCGTTGACGGCGGTGAAGCCGCCTGCGGCCGCGGCACGCGAGCCGGTGAGGACCGTCTCCGACTCCTCGAAGCCGGGCTCGCGCAGGTGGGTGTGGAGGTCCACGAGACCGGGGAGGGCGATCAGACCGTCCGCGTCGACGACCGTGGCGCCGGCCGCGTCGAGACCGGAGCCGACCGCGGTGATGCGCCGCGCCTCCAGGCGGATGTCGGCACGCGTGCCGTCGACCAGCTGCGCGCCGCGGATGAGGTGGGCGGTCATGCGACGGTCTCCTTCGTTGCTGCGGTCGCTTCGGACCCGGTCAGGGCCAGGTAGAGCACGGCCATCCGGACCGACACGCCGTTCTCGACCTGCTCGACGACCGTCGAGCGGGGGTCGTCGGCGGCGACGCCGGCGATCTCGAGCCCGCGGTTCATCGGGCCCGGGTGCATGATCAGCGTGCGCTCGTCGAGCCGGGCGAACCGGCTCGCCGTGAGGCCCCAGTGCCGGGTGTACTCGCGCGGGTTCGGGAAGAACGCGTCGTTCATCCGCTCCTGCTGGATGCGCAGGGTCATCACGACGTCCGGGTCCTCGGCGAGGGCGACGTCGAGGTCGTGGTGCACCGCGGCGCCGAACGGCGTGCTCGCGACCGGGAGCAGGGTCGGCGGCGCGGCGAACGTGACGCTCGCGCCGAGGGTCTGCAGGAGCCAGGCGTTGCTCCGGGCGACCCGGCTGTGCAGCACGTCGCCGACGATGAGCACCCGGACGCCGTCGAGGGCCTGGCCCCGACTGCCGGCACCGTGCAGGCGCCGGCGCATCGTGAACGCGTCGAGCAGGGCCTGCGTGGGGTGCTCGTGCGTGCCGTCGCCGGCGTTGACGACCGGGACGTCGATCCAGTCGGCGTCGGCGAGGACCCGCGGCGCACCGGACGCGCCGTGGCGCATCACGATGCCGTCGATGCCCATCGCGCCGAGGGTCTGCACGGTGTCCTTGAGGGACTCGCCCTTGGAGACGCTCGAGCCCTTCGCCGCGAAGTTGAGGACGTCGGCGGAGAGGCGCTTGGCGGCCGCCTCGAACGAGATCCGGGTGCGCGTGGAGTCCTCGAAGAAGAGGTTCACGACGGTCTTGCCGCGCAGCGCGGGGAGCTTGCGGACCTCGCGCGTGTTGACCTCGGCCATCTCCTCGGCGACGTCGAGGATGTGGATCGCCTCGGCGCGGGAGAGGTCGGCGGTGGAGAGGAGGTGCTTCACGCTGCACCCCCGTCGCCCTGCTCGATGACGACCTCGTCGGCGCCGTCGGTCTCGGTCAGCCGGAGCGTCACCCGCTCGTCGGAGGCCGTCGGCAGGTTCTTGCCGACGTGGTCCGCGCGGATCGGGAGCTCACGGTGTCCCCGGTCGACGAGCACGGCGAGCCGGACCGCGCGCGGGCGACCGATGCCCTGGAGCGCGTCGAGCGCCGCCCGGACCGTGCGACCGGAGTACAGGACGTCGTCGACGAGGACCACGACCTTGCCGTCGATGCCGCTCGCCGGGATGGTCGTCCGGTGCGGCGCGCGACCGATGCCGTGGCCGAGGTCGTCGCGGTGCATCGTGACGTCGAGCGTGCCGACGCGGTGCGACCTGCCCGCGTCCGCGCCGGTCGCTGCCGGTTCGCTCGTCCACTCGGGCTCGATGTCCGCCCACTCGGGCTCGATGTCCGCCAGGATGCGGTCGAGCCGCTCGGCCAGGACGGCACCCCGCGTCGGGATGCCCAGGAGCATGAGGTCCGAGGCACCGTGGTTGGCCTCGAGGATCTCGTGCGCGATGCGTGTCAGAGCACGCGTGATGTCGGAGTGCTGCAGGACCGTTCTGGTGCCCACGCCGACCTCCTTCCCCGCCTCACCGGACGGCATTAAAGGATGCTGACGTGGTCAACCCTACCGGGACTCCTGGTCCTCTGCGACCGTCCGACCGGACGGTGCACCGCTCGACTTCTCGCCCGGCGCGCGACCGCCGGCGACGGCCCCGAGCACACCGTTGACGAACCCGGCGGACTCCTCCGTCGAGAGCGACTGGGCCAGCTCGACCGCCTCGGCGATCGCGACCGCGTCGGGGACCTCGGGGTTGAACCGGAGCTCCCAGACGCCCATGCGCAGGATGCAGCGGTCGAGGACCGGCATGCGGGCGATGGACCAGCCCTGGGCGTGCTCGACGATCACGGCGTCGATCTCGTGGCGGGCGTCGTCGACACCCGTGACGATCTGGCGGGCGTAGTCCCAGCTGGAGGCACGCTCCGGCTGGTCGAGGTGCCGGACGGTCTCGGTCGCGAGGACGTCCGCGATCGGGAGCCCACGAACCTCGGCCACGTACAGCATGTCGAGGGCGCGCTTGCGGGCCTTCGAACGAGCACTCATACGGGCGTCGCCTAGGAGTTGACGCGGCCGAGGAAGCTGCCGTCGCGCGTGTCGATCTTCACCGTGGTGCCGCTCTCGAGGTAGAGCGGGACCTGGATGCGGTGGCCGGTCGCGATGATCGTCGCGTCCTTCGTGCCACCGGACGAGCGGTCGCCCTGCAGGCCGGGCTCGGTCTCGACCTCGGTCACGATCGACGTCGGGAGCTCGACGTAGAGCGGGTTGCCCTCGTTCATCGCGATGGTGACCATCGCGGACTCGAGCAGGTAGTTCTTCGCGTCGCCGACGACCGTCGCCGAGACCGGGATCTGGTCGTAGGTGTCGGTGTCCATGAACACGTAGGAGTCGCCGTCCTCGTAGAGGAACTGGTAGTCACGGCGGTCGACCGTCGCGGTGTCGATCTTCGCGCCCGCGTTGAAGGTGCGGTCGACGACCTTGCCCGACACGACGTTCTTCAGCTTGGTGCGGACGAACGCGCCGCCCTTGCCCGGCTTGACGTGCTGGAACTCGACGACCGACCAGAGCTGCCCGTCGATGATGAGAACGGCGCCGTTCTTGATGTCAGTGGTACTGGCCATGAGTCTTCGATGTCCCGTTCGATCGTGTTGTGAAGGTCTGCGGACCGCGCTGGGTCCCGGACGAGTGTAGCGGACGGGTCGTGGCGTCCCCGCGCACTGCTTGTGCGGTCATTCCCGTCGTCGCGCGCGGATCGCGTCGACCGCCGCCCAGGCGAGCAGCACCACCGCCGCTCCCCCGAGCAGCGCACCGGCCACCCCGGTCGAGATGACCGCCGTCGGCCGGGCCGGCAGCGCGAGGTACACGATCGACAGGATGCCGGCCCCGGCGCCGAGCAGCACGAGCAGCACCCGCCGGACCACCCCGTTCAGCGTCCGTCGGTCCCGCCGGTCCGCGAACAGCCGGATGTTGACCGACAGCTTGCCGGTCTCGATCGCCTCGCCGATGCGGTCCACCCGGCGCGGCAGCCGGCGTGCGGCCGTCACCGCGCCGAACAGCTCGCGCACCGCCACGTCCCGGAGCTTGCCCGGTCGCAGCTGGTCGCGGATCTGCTCCGAGGCGAGTCCGCGTGACTCCTCGAGCAGGTCGAACGAGGGGGCGAGCGTGCGCAGCGTCCCCTCGAAGATCGCCAGGGCGCGCGCGGCGGCGACGAAGTCCGGTGGCGCCTTCAACCGGTACCGCCCGAACACCGCGACGGCGTCGTCCACCGTCTCGACGCCGATCCGGGCACCCGGACCGAGCTCGTCCGCGACGAAGCGCGCGATGTCCCGGCGGAAGTCGGGTTCGTCCTGGGCGTCCCGGACCGGTGCCATCCGGAGCACCGCGTCGGCGATCCGCGACGTGTCGTCCTGGATGTACGCGGCGAGCAGCTCCTGCACGATGTCCCGCAGGCCGGGGTCGAGCCTGCCCACCGATCCGAAGTCGATGAGCGCCGGCCGGCCGTCGGGCAGCAGCAGGACGTTCCCGGGGTGGAGGTCACCGTGGTACACCCCGTCGAAGACGACCTGCCGGAGGAACGCCCGGAGGATCGACCGCATCGGCTGGTCGAGGTCGCGGTCGCTCCGCTCGGCCCGGATCGCGCTGAGGGTGTCCCCCTCGAGGAACTCCATCACGAGCACGCGCCGGCCGGAGAGTTCCGGGTACGGGTCCGGGAAGCGCACCTCGTCGGGGCGGGCGCTCCGGCGCTGGGCAGCCCGCAGTGCCTCGAGGTTCCGGAGCTCCGAGCTGAAGTCGACCTGCCGCACGAGGTCGTCGGCGTACTGCTGGGCCACGTCCTGCACGCCGACCTGACGGGCCTCGACGGACCAGCGCGCCATGAACCGCACGACGCGGAGGGCGATGTCGACGTCGCGCCGCACGGCCTGGTCGATGCCGGGCCGCTGCACCTTGACGGCGACGCTCGTGCCGTCGGCGAGACGGGCGCGGTGGACCTGTGCGATCGACGCCGCGGCCACCGGGACCGGGTCGAAGGCCGCGAAGACCTCGTCCACGGGGGCGCCGAGTTCGCGTTCGAGCAGCGCTGCGACCTCGGCCGCGGGTGCCGGGGACACGTTCCGCTGCAGGTGCGCGAGCCCCTCGGTCCACTCCTCGGGGAGCAGGTCGTCGCGGGTGGAGAGGAGCTGTCCCATCTTCACGAACCCACCGCCGGCCTCCTCGAGCGCACGGCGGAGGTGCTCGGCCTGGCTGCGGCGGAGGTCCGAGGTCGCCGGGTCGTGCGAGAAGTCCAGGCGCCGGAACGGGACGAGGCCGTGCCGGCGTGCGATCGACAGCAGCTCGGTGAACCGGCGGGCACGGGACCGGACGGTCCCGGGGTCGGTCGCGTCCGGTGTGGACAGGTCGCTCAGGCGTGGCGGGGTGGGCACGGTTCCAGTCTGCTCCCCCGCCCTGCGTGGTCGGTTCCTCCACAGCCTGGAGGCGCGGCTCGCCGTCCCCAGGTCGGCCGACGCCCGTCCTGCGGCCGCCTCCACTGCGTCAGGCTGCGGTCATGGAGACAGCACTCGTCACGGCGCTCATCGCCGCTGCCGCGGCGATCGTGGCCGCCGTCGTCAGCTGGTTCGGCGCGTTCCAGAACCGTCGGACGGCCGATCGCGACCACGCCTGGGATCGATTCACCTGGTCCGTTTCGCAACACCAGAGTGATCAGACATACGACATTTCGACAACTGTGCTCCGGGGACTCGCCGACGTATCGTGGTGGTCCAAGGCGGACCGGCGGCTCGCAGACCGCGCGTTGCGCCGCCGCGTCCCTCGGAGCAGGCCGACCGTCGACACGAAGGAGCCGGAGTGATGCCGATCTTCAGACGCCTCCCGGATGCGCTCGACCCCGACCGCGACGACGACGCGTACTGGGCATGGGAGAACGGAGCGACCATCGCCGAGTTCCACGAGTGGAAGCGGACGGATGTCCTCACCGTCTCGATGCGGGTGAAGTGGTGGTGGCGACGGACCCGCCGCGTCCTCCGCTGAGCTAGACCCCGACCTCCTGGTAGGCGGTGAAGAGCAGGTGGTCCTCGGGTCCCTCGAGCGTGACCGGCTTGCCGACGCCGTCGAGAATGATGAACCGGAGCATGCCGGCGCGGGCCTTCTTGTCACGACGCATCGTGGCGAGGAGCCCCTCCCAGCGGCCGATGCCGTAGGTCGTCGGCAGCTCGAGCGACTCGAGGATCGCACGGTGCCGGTCCACCGTGGCGTCGTCGAGGTGTCCGGTGAGGCGCGCGAGCTCGGCGGCGAAGACCATCCCGACCGCGACGGCCGCTCCGTGTCGCCACTGGTACCGCTCGGCGTGCTCGATGGCGTGCCCGAGGGTGTGCCCGTAGTTCAGGATCTCGCGGCGGCCCTGCTCGGTGAAGTCGTCCGAGACGACCTGCGCCTTGAGCTCGATCGCGAGCTCGACGACGCGACGGAACTCCGGCGTGGTCGGGTCGGTGACGCGGTCGACGTCGGCCTCGATGATGTCGAGGATCTCCGGGACGGCGATGAAGCCGGCCTTCACGATCTCGGCGAAGCCCGTGAGGATCTCGTTGCGGGGCAGCGTGGCGACGAGGTCGATGTCGGCGACGACCGCGCGGGGCGGGTAGAAGGCGCCGACGAGGTTCTTGCCCTCGTTGGTGTTGATGCCGGTCTTGCCGCCGACGCTGGCGTCCACCATGCCGAGGACGCTCGTGGGGATCGCGACGTACGGCACCCCGCGCAGCCAGGTCGCCGCGACGAACCCGGCGAGGTCGGTCACGGCACCGCCGCCGAGGCCGATGACGGCGTCGGTGCGGGTGAAGTCGGACTGCCCCATGATCTGCCAGCAGAACGCGGCGACCTCGACGCGCTTGGCGCCCTCGGCGTCCGGGACCTCGGCGATGAGGGCCTCGAGGCCGGCGTCGACGAGCAGGTCGCGCAGCGCGTTCGCCCGGGCGCCGAGCGTCGGGGCGTGCACGATGAGGACCTTGGCGACGCGGGGCCCGAGGAGCGCCGGCACCGAGCCGAGCAGGCCGTTGCCGACGGCCACGACGTAGCCGTCCGCGCCGCCGACGCGGATCTCGGTGGTGCCGTCGGGGAGGACGGACTGGGTCGGGTCGGTCACGCTGTTCCTTCGTTCGTGGGTGCACCGGTGCGGACCGGAGGGGTTCCGTCGCGCAGCCACGCGACGACGTCGTCGACGACGCGCGACATCGGCCGGCGCGAGGTGTCGAACACCGCGTGCGCGAGCTCGGCGTAGGTCGCCGCCCGCGCGTCCATGATCGTCTGCCACGCGTCGATGCCGCCGCTCGCCAGGAGCGGGCGGTCGCTGCCGGCGATCCGGTCGGCGACGGCCTCGGGCGAGACGGTCAGCAGGACGATGCGCGCCCCGGCCAAGGCCTCGCGCGTGGCGACGTGGGTGACAGCCCCACCGCCGACGGCGATGACGCCACCGGTCGACAGCGCTGCCCGGACGGCTGCCGCCTCGAGTTCACGGAAGGCGGCCTCGCCACGGTCCGCGAAGATCCCGGGGATCGGACCGTGCTCGCGGACGATCACCCGGTCGGTGTCGGTGAACGGGACGCCGAGCGCCTTCGCCACGCGCTTGCCGACGCTGGACTTGCCGGCGCCCATCGGCCCGATGATGACGACCGGGGCTGCGGGACCGGCCGACGGCGACGCCGCCGTCGGCTCGGGTGTGTGCGTCACCAGGCCGAGGAGTGCTCGGCGGCCTCGGTGCTGCGGGTGCGCAGCGTCTCCGGGATCGACGCGAGGTACGCGTCGAGGTTCCGCTTCGTCTCGACGACGTTGTCGCCACCGAACTTCTCGAGCACGGCGTCGGCGAGGACGAGCGCGACCATGGCCTCGGCCACGACACCGGCAGCCGGCACGGCACAGACGTCGGAGCGCTGGTGGTGCGCCGAGGCGTCCTCCCCCGTGGCGACGTCGATGGTGTGCAGCGCGTGCGGGACGGTCGCGATCGGCTTCATGCCGGCGCGGACGCGCAGCACGGTGCCCGTGGACATGCCTCCCTCGGTGCCGCCGGCGCGGTCGGACGTGCGGTAGATCTCGCCGTCTTCGCGGAACAGCTCGTCGTGCGCCTCGGACCCGCGGCGGGCAGCGGTCGCGAAGCCGTCGCCGACCTCGACGCCCTTGATCGCCTGGATGCCCATGATCGCCGCGGCGAGGCGGGCGTCGAGCCGGCGGTCCCACTGCACGTGCGATCCGAGTCCGGGCGGGACGCCGTAGAACAGCACCTCGACGACGCCGCCGAGGGTGTCGCCGTCCTTCTTCGCGGCTTCGACCTCGGTCACCATGCGAGCGGAGGTCTCGGCGTCGAAGCACCGCAGCTGGTCGTCGTCGAGGCGGTCGACGTCGTCCGGCAGGGGCAGCGCGGTGCCGTCGGGGACGCGGACGGTGCCGACCTGCAGCGTGTGCGCGACCGATCGGATGCCGAGCTCGGCCAGGAAGGACTTCGCGACGGCGCCGAGCGCGACCCGGGCCGCGGTCTCGCGAGCGCTCGCGCGTTCGAGGATCGGGCGGGCCTCGTCGAAGCCGTACTTCTGCATGCCGACGAGGTCGGCGTGGCCGGGACGCGGGCGGGTGAGCGGGGCGCTCCGACCACGGGAGAGGTCGGTCTGCTCGACGGGCTCGGGGTTCATGACCTCGACCCACTTCGGCCACTCGGTGTTGCCGATGCGGATCGCGATCGGGCTGCCGAGGGAGTAGCCGTGCCGGACGCCGCCGGAGACGTGCAGTTCGTCCTGCTCGAACTTCATGCGGGAGCCGCGGCCGTAGCCGAGCTTGCGTCGCGCGAGATCGGTACGGATGGACTCGAACGACACCGGGACACCCGCGGGCAGGCCCTCGAGCATCGCGATCAGTTCGGGTCCGTGGGACTCACCAGCAGTCAACCAACGAAGCATGGTGTCCATCTTCCCACAGCCCGGGCCCCGTGCGACGCCGCTCGACTACTGGTAGTCGGGGTGTGCCCGGAGCCACGCCTGGAACTGGTCGACGGCGACGAGGTGCTGCGCGTACGTGTCGGAGAACACCGTCTCGCCGGTCTCGAGGTTCACCGTCACGAAGTACAGCCACTTCCCCTGCGCCATGTTCGTGACGGCCTTGATCGCGATGTCGCCGGGGTTCGAGATCGGCGCCGGCGGCAGGCCGTCGTGCACGTAGGTGTTGTACTTGTTCGACGCGTCCTTGCGCTCGGCGTCGGTCGTCGTCACCCGGTGGGTGTTGCCCGTGCCGTAGGCGACCGTCGCGTCGGACTGCAGCGGCATGTCGATGTCGAGCCGGTTCTGGAACACCCGCGCGACCTTCGGGTAGTCGGCGGCGAGGCCGGCCTCCTTCTGCACGAGCGAGGCGAAGACGATCACGCGCTCCTGGTCGGCCTCGGCCACGCCTGCCGCCGAGAGGTGCTCCTTCATCGTGTCGACCATCGACTTGAAGTACTCCGTCGCGCTCCACCCCGGGTTGATCGGGTAGGTCGCAGGGAACAGCCAGCCCTCGAGCGTGGTCGTGTTCGCCGGCAGGTCGTACGCGGAGAGGTCCTTCGCCGCGGCGGAGACCTCGGCGGCGGAGAGCCCCGCCTTCGAGACCATGCCGGCCTCGATGTCCTTGAGCGCCGTGCCCTCGGGGATCACGATCGAGGCCTGGACGCGGTTGTCCTTGTCCTGCAGCGCCGCGAGGGCCGCCTTCGAGCTCATCTTCTTCTTGAGCGCGTACGACCCCGGCTGGAACTGGACGTCCGGCGAGGCGAGCAGGAGCTTGTAGAAGACCTTCGAGTCCTTCACGACACCGCTGCGCTGCAGGGTCGCGGCGACGTTCTCGCCGATGTCGCCCTGCTTGATGGTGATCGTCACCTTGCTGGTGCCGTCGCCGGAGTAGTCATCGGGCTCCTGCGAACCGCTGATGGCAGCGACGAGCTGCTGGACCTTGGGAGCCGCGAAGGAGTACGCGGACACCCCGACCGCGAGGACCACCGCGACGATGACGATGCCCGCGATGAGCGGGCCGCGACGACGCTTCGGACGCGGCTCACGCGGGCCGCGTGGCGACCTGGAGGCGCCCCCACGTCCAACGCGACCGCCGCGTCCACCGTCTCCCGCGCCTCCGGGGCCGCTGCCGGGCTGGTCGGGACCACCTGCGCCGGCACCCGCGCCGGCGGCCGTGGCCGCGCCGGCGTCACCGCCGCGTGCCGCGGCACGCGCGTCGTCGTCGACGTGGAGTTCGCCGGTGAGGAGCGCGTGCACGTCCGGGTGCAGCTCGTCGGGTGACGACGCCACCGGGGAGACCGCCGCGGTGGCGCGACGGTCGTCGTCGGCCCGGCCGAGGTCGGGACGGTCGGTGCTCGACCCGGCCGCGTCGGTGGTGGCCGGGCTCGCGTCCGCGGGGCCCGCGTCGGCGCGCGCCCGCGCGGCTTCGGCGGCGCGTGCTTCGCGTCGGGACATCGGTCGACCGGTCGCGTCCGGGGCGCCGTTGCGCGCACCGGTGGTCTCGCCCGCGTCACCGCGTGCGTCGGGGGTCTCCGCACGGTCGGAAGTCGTCTTCCGCCGCTCGGCGTCGTTGCCGGGCGCGATGATCGCGTTCCAGTCCAGGTCGTCTGCCAACGGTCCTCGGGTCTCTCGGTCGGGAACTCCGCCTGGGCTCGGGGTGCTGGGCGACGGTGTGGCAGCCGCGTTCAGGCGAGCACTGCGGTGGTCCGCAGTTTCAGGGGAGCGTGGCCCCGGGTGGGGCACTGGCCGCACGCTCGTGGTCGAGCGCGTGTTGCAGAATGATAACAGCGGCCGCTTGGTCGATCACGGCGCGGGACTTCTTCGTGTTCTTGCCGGCCTGGTGCAGGCCGCGCTGGGCCGTCACGGTCGAGAGTCGTTCGTCGACCAGGCGCACCGGACGGTGTTCCGCCAGGCGCCCGGCGAACTCCCGGGCGTCCGCCGTGGACGGGGTGTCTCCGCCCGACATCGAGAGCGGCAGCCCGACGACGATCTCGAGGACGTCGTACTCCTCCGCGATCTCGAGGATCCGCCGGACGTCCGTGGCGTCGTGCCGGGCGACGGTCTCGACGGGCGTCGCGAGGAGCCCGTCACGGTCGCACACGGCGACCCCGATCCGGGCGCGGCCGACGTCGACACCGAGCCGGCGCCCGGAACGGATCGCCACGATCAGGCCGCGAGCCGGTCGGTGACCGCGCGGAGGGCCGCCGGGAGCGCGGACGCGTCGGTGCCACCGCCCTGCGCGAGGTCCGGCTTGCCGCCGCCACCACCACCGAGGACGCCGGCGGCCTCCTTCGCGAGCGGTCCCGCCTGCACACCGGCGGCGCGGGCGGCGTCGTTCGTCGCGACGATGACCACCGGCTTGTCGTTGATGACCGCGCCGAGCACCACGACGGCGGCACCGTCGCCGAGCTGGCTGCGGACACCGGTCGCGAGCGCGCGGAGGTCGTCACCGGACTGGAGTCCCTGGACGGACTCGGCCACGACGGTCGTCGCGCCCACCGTCGTCGCCTGGCGTGCGATCGCCGGGACGCGCTGCTGGAGGTTGGCGGACTCGAACTCGGCGACGCGCTTCTGCGCCGTCCGCAGGTCCTCCATCAGGGACTGCACGCGGGTCGGCAGGTCCTCTCGGGGGGCCTTGAGCGCGCTCGACAGCTGGGACACGATGGTCCGCTCGACGGCGAGGTCGCGGAAGCCCTCGAGCCCGACGAGCGCCTCGACGCGGCGGTTGGTCGAACCGACGCTCGACTCCCCCACGAGGTTGACGAGCCCGACCTGGGCGCTGGACGCCACGTGCGTGCCACCGCAGAGCTCACGGGACCACGGGCCGCCGATGTCGACCATGCGGACCTCGGAGCCGTACTTCTCGCCGAACAGCGCCTGCGCGCCGAGCGACTTGGCCTCGTCGAGCGGGAGCACGCGCGTCGAGACCTCGAGGTCGGAGCGGATCGCGTTGTTCACGACCTCCTCGATCTCGGAACGGGTCTCGAGCGAGACCGGCTGCGACCACGAGAAGTCGAGCCGCATGTAGCCCGACTTGTTGTACGAACCGGCCTGGAGCGCCTCCGGGCCGAGGATGTCGCGCAGTGCGGCGTTCACGAGGTGCGTCGCCGAGTGCGCCTGGGTCGCACCGCGGCGGTACTCGGCGTCGACCACGGTCGTCGCCGGCGCACCGACACCGACCTCGCCCGAGCGCACCTGGACCGTGTGGCTCCACAGACCGGCGACGGGACGCTGGACGTCGAGCACCTCGAGGTCGAAGCCGTTGCCGACGATCGAGCCCTGGTCGGCGTCCTGACCACCGGACTCGGCGTAGAGGGAGGTCTGGCCGAGGATGACCTCGGCGATGTCGCCCGCGACCGCACGGTCGACGCTCACGCCGCCCACGATGATGCCGAGGATGTTCGTCTCGGCCTCGAGCGCGTCGTAGCCGAGGAAGACGGTCTCGCCCTTCGCCCGGAACGCGCTGTAGACGCTGAGGTCGGCGAGTGCGGTCTTCTTGCTCTTGGCGTCCGCCTTCGCCCGCGCCCGCTGCTCGGACATCAGGGTCTCGAACGCGGACCGGTCGACCTGGACGCCGGCTTCCTCAGCCATCTCCATCGTGAGGTCGATCGGGAAGCCGAAGGTGTCGTGCAGGAGGAACGCCGTGTCCCCGCCGATCGAGGGCGCGCCGTCCTGCTTCGCGCGCTCGACCGCGACGTCGAGGATCGTCGTGCCCTGCGCGAGCGTGCGGAGGAAGGTCTCCTCTTCCGCGTAGGCGATGCGCGCGATGCGGTCGTAGTCGCTGCCGACGTCGGGGTAGGCGTCGCGCATGGCGTCGCGCGACGCGGGGAAGAGCCGGGGGAAGGTCGCGCCCTCGACGCCGAGCAGGCGCATCGCGCGCACGGTGCGGCGGAGCAGGCGGCGGAGGATGTAGCCGCGGCCCTCGTTCGACGGGGAGACGCCGTCGGCGATGAGCATGAGCGCCGACCTGACGTGGTCCGCGATGACGCGCATGAGGACGTCGTCCTCGTGCACGGCGCCGTACCGACGACCGGAGATCGCCGCCGCCTCGTCGAGGACCGGGCGCACCTGGTCGATCTCGTACATGTTGTCGACGCCCTGCTTGATGAAGGCGACGCGCTCGAGCCCCATGCCCGTGTCGATGTTCTTGTTCGGCAGCTCGCCCGTGATCTCGAAGTCGTACTTCGAACGGACGTCGGCGATCTGGTACTGCATGAACACGAGGTTCCAGATCTCGACGTAGCGGTCGTCGTCGGTCGCCGGACCGCCGTCGATGCCGTACTCCGGACCGCGGTCGAAGAAGATCTCGGAGCAGGGGCCCGCCGGCCCGGGCTGCCCGGTCGACCAGTAGTTGGTGTCCTTGCCGAGCCGCTGGATCCGCTCGTCGGGGAGCGAGGAGTGCTGCTTCCAGAAGGCGATCGCCTCGTCGTCGTCCTCGTACACGGTGACCCAGAGGTCGTCGGGCGAGAAGCCGAGCCCACCGTCCGGCTCGGGCGTCGTCAGGAACTGCCAGGCGTACTCGATCGCCTGCTCCTTGAAGTAGTCGCCGAACGAGAAGTTGCCGTTCATCTGGAAGAACGTGCCGTGCCGCGGGGTCTTGCCGACCTCTTCGATGTCGTTCGTGCGGATGCACTTCTGGACACTCGTGGCGCGGGGGTACGGCGCGGGGACGAGCCCGGTCAGGTACGGGATGAACGGCACCATGCCGGCGACCGTGAACAGGAGCGAAGGGTCGTCCGAGACGAGCGAGGCGGACGGGACGACGGTGTGGCCGCGGTCACCGAAGAACTGGAGCCAACGGCGGCGGATCTCTGCGGTCTGCATGGTGCTTCCTGGTTTCAGGTCGTGTGCGTGGGAGGGGTCGTCGGTCAGACGTCGGTGCGGAGCTCGGCCTCGCGAGAGCGGTAGCCCTCGGCGACGGCACCACGGAAGGCTTCCGCGCGAGCGTTCACGTCGGCGAAGAACCGCGCGCCACCGGGGGTGTTCGCGACCTTGTGCGCGACGGCGAACCCGATGACGACGCCGACGGCGACGAAGAACAGCTGCTTCACGGTGCCTCTCCCTCTTGTGCACGCGAGCGGTGCGTGCCCAGACGATCTTACCGACGACACCGGCCACCGACGCCGAACGGCGGGCCGCCCTCGTGAGAGGACGACCCGCCGTTCGGGTGTGATCAGTGGATCAGCGAGCTGCGTAGTACTCGACGACGAGCTGCACTTCACAGGTCACGGGGACCTCGGCGCGCTTCGGGCGACGGACCAGGCGGGCCTGGAGCTTGTCGATCTCGACCTCGAGGTAGCCCGGGACCTTCGGCAGGACTTCCTGGTGCCCACCGGCGGCGGCGACCTGGAAGGGCTCGAGGGACTCGGAGCGCTGCTTCACGTGGATGAGCTGCCCCTCCTTCACGCGGAAGGACGGACGGTCGACGAGCTTGCCGTCGACCAGGATGTGACGGTGCACGATCAGCTGACGGGCCTGCGCGGTGGTGCGGGCGAAGCCGGCACGGAGCACGAGGGCGTCGAGGCGCTGCTCGAGGAGCTCGACCAGGTTCTCACCGGTCAGGCCCTTCGTCTTGCGGGCCTCTTCGAAGACGATGCGGAGCTGCTTCTCGCGGATGCCGTACTGGGCGCGCAGACGCTGCTTCTCACGGAGGCGGACGGCGTAGTCGCTGTCCGCACGACGGCGGGTGCGGCCGTGCTCACCGGGGCCGTAGGGGCGCTTCTCGAGGTAACGGGCCGCCTTCGGCGTCAGCGGGATGCCGAGCGCGCGCGAGAGGCGGGTCTTGCTGCGGGTACGTGACTTGGTAGACACAGGGTCCTTTTCTCTGTCTGAACTGAATGACTCGAGGGGATCGGTCCGACCGTGGGCAACGAGACACACAGAAGGGATCGGTCCCGACGACGGGATCCAGAGGGATGAGCCTGTGGGATCGGACGGCTACAGTCCGAACCTCTGCCCCCGTACCACCGGAGTGGCACTCTGTCCTCGACGCAGCCGTGCTCGAGGACCAGGACGTAGGCCCGGCAATGCTAGCAGGAACTCGGGGCGGCCACTACTCGCCGCGGGTGATCTTCCGGAGGCGCTCGAGTCGCGGCCCGACCTCGCGCTCGAAGCCGTTCGCCGTCGGGGTGTAGTACTCGGTGCCCTCGAGCGCGTCGGGCAGGTACTGCTGCTCGGCGACACCGTGCTCGGCGTCGTGCGAGTAGACGTAGCCCTTGCCGTGGCCGAGCCGCTTCGCGCCGGGGTAGTGGGCGTCGCGGAGGTGCATCGGCACGACCCCGAGCCGCCCGGCCTTGACGTCGGCGATCGCAGCGTTCACCCCGTTGTAGGCCGCGTTCGACTTGGGCGCGGTCGCCAGGTAGACGACCGCCTCGGCCAGGGGGATCCGGCCCTCGGGCATGCCGATGAGCTGGACCGCCTGTGCGGCCGCGACGGCGATGGGCAGGGCCTGCGGATCGGCCATGCCGATGTCCTCGGACGCCGAGATGATGATGCGACGGGCGATGAACCGCGGGTCCTCGCCCGCCTCGATCATGCGCGCCAGGTAGTGGAGTGCGGCGTCGACGTCGCTCCCCCGGACCGACTTGATGAACGCGCTGATGACGTCGTAGTGCTCGTCGCCCTGGCGGTCGTAGCGGAGCAGTGCCCGGTCGACCGCTGCGGCGACGGTGTCGGCGTCGACGACCGGGACGGTGTCGACACCGTCGAGGGTCCCGTCCGCGTCGTCGTCGGCCTGCGCTGCGACGGCCGAGGACGCCGCGGCCTCGAGCGCGGTGAGAGCCCGACGGGCGTCGCCCGAGGACAGCCGCACGATGGCGCTGCGGGCCTCGTCGCCGAGGACGACCGATCCGCCGAGGCCCCGCGGGTCCTCGACCGCGCGGTCGACGAGCATGCCGAGGTCCTCGTCGGTGAGGGGCTTGAGCGTGAGCAGCAGGGAGCGGGACAGCAGCGGCGAGATGACCGAGAACGACGGGTTCTCGGTCGTCGCCGCGATGAGGATGACCCAACCGTTCTCGACGCCGGGCAGCAGGGCGTCCTGCTGGGCCTTGCTGAAGCGGTGGATCTCGTCGAGGAAGAGGACCGTGGTCGATCCGTAGAGGTCGCGGTGCGTGAGCGCCTTCTCCATGACCTCGCGCACGTCCTTCACGCCGGCGGTCACGGCCGACAGCTCGACGAACTCGCGACCGGACTGCCGCGCGATCGCCTGCGCCAGGGTCGTCTTGCCGGTGCCGGGCGGTCCCCACAGGATCACCGAGACGCCGCCGGGGTTCTCGCGCGTGCCCGTCGCGAGCTGCACGAGGGGGCTGCCGCGGCCGAGCAGGTGCTGCTGGCCGGCGACCTCGTCGAGGCTGGTCGGCCGCATCCGCACCGCGAGCGGGACGGACCCCTGCGCCAGCCCGGCGCGACCGCCGGTGGTGGGCGCACGCATGCCCGAACGGTCCGCTGCCATGGGACCAATCGTAGGCCGACCCACCGACAGGGGCGTGCCTCCAGGCCTCCGACAGGGCCGTTTACAGTACGCTCGTCGCACACTCGACGAGAGGTACGACCAGCACCGTGGCACCGAAGAACCAGGCGCGTGACAACCGGGAGGCGCGCGAGCGCCTCCGCCTCTACACGGCACGGCAGGGCCTGCACGAACGGCAGCGGCGTCGCCGGGTGCGGGACAACGTCGTCGGCGCCGGTGTCCTCGTCCTCGTCACGGCGTTGGCGACCGGTTCGCAGCTCGCCTTCGCCGGGTCGCAGGGCGGCGGGGCGGACGCGAGCGCGAGTGCCTCCGCGACCGCGACGCCGACCCCGTCCGCGAGTGCCACCGCCGCGAACACGGGTGACGTCCCGAGCAAGTCCATCGCGAAGGACTCCACCTGGACCGGGTCGCTCACCCTCAACAAGGACGTGAAGCTCGGCATCGAGCTGGACGGCGAGAAGGCGCCCCAGGCCGCGAGCGTCGAGATCAAGCTCATCCAGGAGCAGTTCTACAACGGCACCACCTGCCACCGACTCGCCGACAGCACCGGGTTCGAGTTCCTGCAGTGCGGCTCCGCGAACGGCGACGGCACGGGTGACGCCGGCTTCCAGTACGGCCCGCTCGAGAACGTCCCGAGCGACGGCAAGTACACCAAGGGGACCATCGCGATCGCCCGCAGCTCGTCGGCGTACTCGCAGACCACGCAGTTCTTCATCGTCTACGGCGACACCACGCTGGACGGCTCCACCGGCGGCTACACCGTCGTCGGGAAGGTCACCAGCGGCCTCGACGAACTCGAGTCGAAGATCACGTCGAAGGGCATCGCCTCCGCCGGCAGCGACGGCACCGGCGAGCCGAAGGTGGCGACCAAGATCACCGGCGCGACGATCGAGCAGGAGAAGTAGTCCACAGGCGCGCCGACCCGGCGGGTCGCAGATGCTCTCCGTGCAATAGGCTGACGACCTGACCGTGCCGACGGCGACGTCGGTGATGCACGACCACGATCGAGGCGAGACCTGTGGGACCTGACGAAGCAACGACCTGGGGGCGGGTCGACGAGAACGGGACGGTGTACGTCCGGTACGAGGACACCGAGAAAGCCGTCGGTGAGTACCCGGACGCGACACCCGACGAAGCCCTCGCCTACTTCGCGCGGAAGTACGCCGACCTCGAGGGGCAGGTGAAGATCGCCGAGCAGCGCGTCCAGCGTGGTGCCTCGGCGAACGACGTCGCCCGCACGGTGGAGCACCTGCAGGCCCTCGTGGCCGAGGCCCGGGTCGTCGGTGACCTCAAGTCGCTCGAGACCCGCGTCGCCGCCCTGACCGAGCAGCTCGGCTCCCTGACGAAGGAGCAGGCCGAGCAGGCACAGCAGGCCCTCGCGGACGCCCTGGCGCACCGCACCGCCCTGGTGGAAGAAGCCGAGGCCCTCGCCGCGGTCGACCCGGCACGGGCGCAGTGGAAGCAGATCACCGCGCAGCTCGACGACGTCTTCGCGCGGTGGCAGCAGCACCAGCACGACGGCCCGCGCATCCCCAAGAACGAGGCGAACGAGCTCTGGAAGCGTTTCCGCGCGGCCCGCTCGACCGTCGACCAGCACCGTCGCGCGTTCTACTCCGAGCTCGACGCGCAGCACCGCGACGCCCGCAACCGCAAGCAGGAGCTCGTCCAGCAGGCCGAGGCGCTCGCTCCCCGCGGGTCCGACGCGATCCCGGCGTACCGCGAACTGCTCGACGACTGGAAGGGCGCTGGGCGGGCCGGCAAGCGGCACGACGACGCACTCTGGGCGCGCTTCAAGGCCGCGGGTGACGTGCTGTTCGAGCAGCGCCACGCCGAAGCCGCCGCCGAGAACGTCGAGTACTCGGCCAACCTCGAAGCGAAGCAGGCGCTCCTGACCGAGGCCGAGCCGCTCCTGAAGGTCACCGACCGGGCAGCCGCACGCAAGACCCTCACGGGCATCCAGCGCCGGTGGGACGAGATCGGCAAGGTCCCCCGCGGTGACGTCCGGCGCATCGAGGACCGTCTCCGCGCGGTCGAGGACCACGTGCGCAGCCTCGAGGACGAGCACTGGAAGGCGTCCGACCCGGAGCGCAAGGCCCGTCAGTCCGGTCTCGCGAGCCAGCTCGAGGACGCGATCGGCAAGCTCGAAGCGGAGCTCGCCGATGCCCAGGCCTCGGGCGACGCCCGCAAGATCAAGGACGCGCAGGAAGCGCTCGACGCCCGCAAGATCTGGCTCGACGCCCTCGGCGGCTGATCGGCCCGTACGACGAAGCCCCCGCGACCGTTCGGTCGCGGGGGCTTCGTCGTACGGTCGCAGGGCTTGGGGGACGTCCGCAGTGTGCGAGGTCCCGCGCACCGTGGGACGCGGATGCCCTCGCACCGAGGCCGGAACCTCGCACACTGCGACAACGGGTCAGACGACGGCGGGGAGCCCCAGCAGCGTCCGGATGTCGCGGTCGTCCTGCCGCATCTGCTCGGCGAGCTCGTCCATCGAGTCGAACTTCACCATGCCCCGCACGTACGAGACGAACAGCACCGAGATCGTGTCGCCGTAGAGGTCGATGTCCACGTCGAGCAGGTGCGCCTCGATCTGCTTCGCCGGCACGCCCTCGAACGTCGGGTTGTTGCCGACCGAGACGGCAGCCGGGTACACCGTGCCGTCGTGCAGGACCCGTGCGGCGTAGACGCCGTCGGCGGGGACGAAGCCCTCGGACGCCGGGTCGAGGTTCGCCGTCGGGTAGCCCATCGCCCGACCGCGCTCGTTCCCGTGCACGACGACGCTCCGCACCGCGTGTTCACGACCGAGCAGGCGTGCGGCCTCGGCGACGCGGCCGTCCCCGAGGAGCTCGCGGATCCACGTCGAGGACACCCGTCGCTCGCCGTCCGGCCGGACGTCGTCGACCAGGTCGACGTCGTCGATGAGCTCGACGGTGAAGCCGTGCTGCTCCCCCAGCGCGCGCAGGAGGGCGACGTCGCCGGCGCCCTTCGCCCCGAACCGGAAGTCGCTGCCGACGAACACGAGCTGGGCGTGCAGGGTGTCGACGAGGATCTCGGACACGAAGGCCTCTGGCGCCTTCGACTGGAGCTCGTGGTCGAACCGGAGCAGCAGGGTGGCGTCGACCCCGACGTCGTCGAGCAGCTCGCGCCGCTGGGCGATGCTCGTCAGGGCGGGCGGAACCTTGTCCGGGTCGATCACGTCGAGCGGGTGGCGGTCGAACGTCACGACCGTGGACACGAGGCCGTGCTCGCGCGCCGCACGCTCGAGGTGCGCGATGACCGCACGGTGCCCGACGTGGACCCCGTCGAACTTCCCGATGGTGACCGCGCTCGGCCCGAAGCCCTGCGCCACGTCGGCGGTGTCGTCGTAGTACTGCACGTCGGTCCCTACTCGCCGGCCGGTACGGCGGACGGGGTCGTCTCGGTCGCGGTGGCGGTGCGGTGGTGCTTGCGGAGCCACCAGAGTCCGGCCACCGGCAGCACCAGCGGCGCGAAGGCGTAACCCATGCCGTAGTACGACCAGATGGTGTCGTCGGGGAACAGCTGCCGGTCGAAGAGCGACAGCGTGCCGATCACGAGCACGCCGGTCATCTCGAAGACGATCGTGACGCAGGCCACGCGGTACCAGAACCGACCCGGCACGATGAGCGCGATCATCGCGACGATGTACACGACCGCGGCGACGGCGCTGAGGGTGTACGCGAACGGTGCGAACGAGAACTTCTCGATGATCTGCACGACGCTGCGTCCCGTCGCTGCCAGCGCGAGGATGCCGTAGACGGCGATGAGGACGCGGCCGATGCCGGTCGCGAGGGAGGATCTGGTCGCCATTGCACCGATTCTACCGACGGCGGGCGGCCACGATGACGCACCACGACGAACGCGCAGTCGCCGGGGGCACGCGAGCGGGTCAGTTCAGGGCGAACCAGATCTGGTACATCCGGTAGACCATCACCGCGACCGTGAACGCACCGGCCCCGAGGACCACCGTGCTCCACTTCGTCCGGTCGATGAGCGCCCAGACGATGGTCGCCGGCGGGACGAGGAGCACCGAGACCGCGTACACGCCGAACTCGAGCGCGTTGCCGACCGGCGGGCTGCCCGTGGCCGGCAGGACGAGGGAGATCACACCCTGGGCGAGGAGCAGCAGCTCGATGAGCGCGAGCGACCCGACCGTGTAGTCGTTCGGCTTCCAGCCGATGAACCCCATGACGACCGCGAAGAGCCCGGCGAGCACGGCGATGACGAGCTGCACCCACATGAACCACTCGATCACGCGCCCACCCCCGATGCCGTCGGGAAGTTGGTGATGACGCGCAGCAGTCCGCGACGCACCGAGACGAGCCCGACGAGCCGGTCCCCCTCGGTGGCGACGGCCGCGACCGGGCCGTCGGTGTCGGGGTGGTCCGCCGCGACGCGCTTGCCGTCGGCGAGGTCCTTCGCCGCGGCCGGGTCGAGCGGCACGGACGGGAACAGGGTGCGGGCGACGTCGACCGGTCGGGCGAGTGCGGCCCGGACGTCGACGGACTCGTCCTCGAGGTCGATCGCGTCGTCGACGCTGAAGGGGCCGACTTCGGTGCGGCGGAGCGCGGTGAGGTGAGCGCCGGTGCCGAGTGCGGCGCCGACGTCACGGGCCAGCGCGCGCACGTAGGTGCCGGACGAGCACGACACGACGACGTCGAGGTCGATCACGGCCACGTCCTCGCCGTCGACGGAGACGACGCGGTCGCCCCGGCCGGTGACGTCGAACCGCGACACCGTCACGGTCCGGGACTGCAGGACGACCGCTTCACCCTTGCGCGCGAGGTCGTAGGCGCGGCGGCCGTCGACCTTGATGGCGCTGACGGTCGACGGCACCTGCGAGATCTGTCCGCGCTGCGCGGCGACGGCCCGCTCGACCGCGGCCTCGGACACGTCCGCCGAGGACGTGCCCACGGCTGCGGTGGGGGTCCCGTCGGCGTCGTCCGAGTCGGTCGAGACCCCGAGACGGATCGTGGCGGTGTAGGTCTTGCCGAGCCCGACGAGGTGCGTCAGGAGCCGGGTCGACGGGCCGATCCCGAGCAGGAGCAGGCCGGTCGCCATCGGGTCGAGCGTGCCGGCGTGGCCGACCTTCTTCAGACCCAGCCGACGTCGGGCGATGGAGACGACCCGGTGGCTGGAGATCCCCTGCGGCTTGTCGACGAGGAGGATGCCGTCGGGCGCGGTTTCGAGCACCAGAGGAGATTACCAGCGCTCCGGCGACTCAGCAGGCGTCGTTCCACTCGCGACGCGGGTGCTCGGGGTCGGTGACGTCCAACACCGCGGACGCGGCGATCTTGACGTCCGCGCGGCGCTCGAGGCGCCCGGACTCCTGCTCCACCCACAGCGACCAACGCCAGAGTCGGTGGGCACCGTGTGCCAGCACCCCGTGTCCGTGCACCACGAGGATGCCGGGGCCCTCGCCGGTGGACCGGAACGGCGCGACGAGGTCGGCCCGCAACGCGTCGACGTCGCTCGACGGTGCGGCGGCGGCCATCGCGGACACCCCGTGCTGCTGGAAGCCGTCGACGAGCCCGGAGGCCACGCGTTCGAGGTCGACGCCGTCCTGTCCGTCGATGCCGACGACCGTCCGGTTCGTGCCGACCTGCGCGATCACCTCGGCCGCGATCGCGGCCATGGTGTCGGTCTCCTGGGGTGCCCAACGTGCCATGCACCCACCGTAGGCTGTCGTGGTGAACGCGAGTCGTGCCTCCAGTCCGAATGTGGACAACCCGACCCGTCCACAGGACGCGACCCGACGAACGGACATCGCGACGCCGCTCATCGCGTGGTTCCGCGCCGAGGCGCGCGACCTGCCGTGGCGGCGTCCCGGGTTCCCCGCGTGGGGCACGCTGGTCAGCGAGATCATGCTGCAGCAGACCCAGGTCGCGCGCGTCGTCCCCCGCCTGGAGGCGTGGCTCACCCGCTGGCCGACGCCTGCGGACCTCGCGGCCTCACCCCCGGCGGACGCGGTGCGTGCCTGGGACCGGCTCGGCTACCCGAGACGGGCGCTCGCGCTGCACGCGGCCGCGACGGCGATCGCCGAGCAGCACGACAACGTGGTGCCCCGGGACGTGGACGCGCTGCTCGCGCTGCCCGGGATCGGGGACTACACGGCCAGAGCGGTCGCCGTGTTCGCGTACGGCGACCGGCACCCGGTCGTCGACGTGAACGTCCGGCGCGTCCTCGCCCGCGCCCTGCTCGGCCAGGGCGAACCGGGCCCGGCGAAGGCGAAGCAGGACCTCCCGCTGATGGAGTCGGTGCTGCCGGACGACCGTGACGACGCCGCAGCGACGAACGCCGCGGTGATGGAGCTCGGTGCGCTCGTCTGCGTCGCCCGCTCCCCCGCGTGCGACGCGTGCCCGATCGCCGACCGCTGCGCGTGGCGGGCCGCCGGCTACCCGGAGCACGAGGGCCCACGCGCGCCGAAGCAGGCGAAGTTCGCCGGCAGCGACCGGCAGGTGCGCGGGCTCATCATGGCGGAGCTCCGCGCGAGCGACGTCCCCGTCACGCGCGACGAGATCGAACCGGTGTGGCCCGACGCCGAGCAGCGGGACCGGGCGCTCGCGTCGCTCCTGCGCGACGGACTGGCCGTCGGGGACGACGCGAGCGGCTACCGGCTGCCAGAGGGCTGATCGGACGGGTCAGGCGCGCGCCGCGTCGGCGTCGTCCTCGTCCTCGTCCTCGTCGTGCTTGTACGGGTCGGCGTCGCCGGCGTAGGTCGCGCCGGCCGCGGCTGCGCGGACCTGCTCGTCGCGCACCTGGGCCTGCACGAGCAGGTCCTCCATGTGCGCCGAGGTCTCCGGCAGGGCGTCGGCGATGAACTCGAGCGACGGGGTCAGACGAGCGGTGATGTTCTTGCCGACCTCGGACCGGAGCATCCCGGTCGCGGCCTTGAGCGCCGCGGCGGAGTCGGCACGCTCCTCGTCGGTGCCGTACACGGTGTAGAAGATCGACGCGTGCTGCAGGTCACCGGTCACACGGACGTCGGTGATCGTCACGAACCCGAGTCGCGGGTCGCGAAGGCCCTTGTCGAGTCGGCGTGCGACGACTTCCTTGATGCGGTCCGCCATCTTGCGTGCGCGCTGCGGATCGGCCATGGGTGCCTCCTGTGGAGATGTCTTGCTCTGGAACGGGGCTGGGCCCCGACCTCCCGTGAAGGAAGCCGGGGCCCAGGGTAGTCACGCGATCAGTCGCGCGGCTTCTCGACGAGCTCGGTGGTCTCGATCTCGTCGCCGATCTGGATGTCGTTGAACTTGCCCAGACCGATACCGGCTTCGAAGTCCGTGCGGACCTCGGTCACGTCGTCCTTGAAGCGACGCAGCGACTCGATGGCCAGACCATCGGCGAGCACCACGCCTTCGCGGATGACGCGCGCCTTGGCGTTGCGCGTGATCGTGCCGGAGCGGACGATGACACCCGCGATGTTGCCGAACTTCGAGGAGCGGAACACCTCGCGGATCTCGGCGACACCCGACTGGACCTCTTCGTACTCGGGCTTGAGCATGCCCTTGAGGGACTGCTCGATGTCCTCGAGTGCGTTGTAGATGACCGAGTAGAAGCGCACGTCGATGCCTTCGCGCGCTGCACGCTCGCGGGCCTTGACGTCCGGGCGGACGTTGAAGCCGACGACGATCGCGTTGTCGATCGTGGCCAGGTCGATGTCCGACTCCGTGATCGCACCGACGCCGCGGTGCAGGATCCGGAGCTGGACGCTGTCGTCGACCTCGATGTCCAGGAGCGACTGCTCGAGTGCCTCGACGGCACCGGAGACGTCACCCTTGATGATGAGGTTGAGCGAGTCGACCTTGCCCTCTTCGAGTGCACGGGTGAAGTCCTCGAGCGAGATGCGCTTGCGGGCCTTGGCCAGCTGGGCGTTGCGCTCGGCGGCTTCACGCTTCTCGGCGATCTGACGTGCCGTGCGGTCCTCTTCGGTGACGAGGAACGTGTCACCGGCGCGGGGCACCGAGGACAGACCCTGCACCTGGACCGGGCGGCTCGGCGTCGCGGCCTTGACCGCCACGCCGTTCTCGTCGGTCATCGCACGGACGCGGCCGTAGGCCGTCCCCGCCACGATGGCGTCGCCGACGTGCAGTGTGCCGGATTGGATGAGCACGGTCGCAACCGAACCACGGCCCTTGTCGAGGCGTGCTTCGATCGCCACACCGCGGGCGTCCTTGTCGGGGTTCGCACGCAGGTCGAGACCGGCGTCGGCCGTGAGCAGCACGGCGTCCAGGAGGTCCTGGATGCCGATGTTCTGACGAGCCGACACGTCGACGAACATGACGTCGCCGCCGTACTCCTCAGCCACCAGGTTGTACTCGGTGAGCTGCTGGCGGACCTTGGCCGGGTTCGCGCCTTCCTTGTCGATCTTGTTCACCGCGACCACGATCGGCACACCGGCCGACTGCGCGTGGTTCAGTGCCTCGATCGTCTGGGGCATGATGCCGTCGTCCGCCGCGACCACGAGGATCGCGATGTCCGTCACCTGGGCACCACGGGCACGCATGGCCGTGAAGGCCTCGTGACCCGGGGTGTCGATGAAGGTGATCGGGCGCTCGATGCCCTCGTGCTCGGTGACGATCTGGTACGCACCGATGTGCTGGGTGATGCCACCGGCTTCACCCTCGACGACCTTCGAGTTGCGGATCGCGTCGAGCAGGCGGGTCTTGCCGTGGTCGACGTGACCCATGACGGTGACCACCGGGGGCCGCTGCTGCAGCACCGAGTCGTCCTCGTCGTCCAGCTCGGCTTCGAGGTCGATGTCGAAGCCCTCGAGGAGCTCCTTGTCCTCGTCTTCCGGCGAGACGATCTGGATCTTGTAGCCCAGCTCCTCGCCGAGGACCTCGAACGTGGCCTCGTCCAGCGACTCGGTCGCGGTCGCCATCTCACCGAGGTGGAACAGCACCGTCACCAGGTTGCCGGGGCTCGCGTCGATCTTGTCGGCGAAGTCCGAGATGCTCGCACCGCGACGCAGACGGACGACCGTGTTGCCGTCGCCACGAGGGACCTGCACACCGCCGAGCGACGGCGCCTGCCGCATCTCGTACTCGGCGCGCTTCGTCCGCTTCGACTTGCGGGCACGGCTCTTGCCGCCACCGCGACCGAACGCACCAGCGGTACCGCCACCGGGGCCACGACCGCGGCCACCGCCACCGGCGGGACGCGGGCCGCTGAAGGCCGGACGCGGGAAGCCGCCACCGGCACCACCGGCACCGCCCGGACGACCACCGGGGCCGCCACGACCGCCGCCACCCTGCCCCGGGCGCTGCCCGAAGCCGTTCGGACGGCCTGCCTGGCCGGGACCACCGGGACGCGGAGCACCCGGACGGGGAGCACCCGGACGCGGCGGGGCCGGACGCGGGATGCCGTTGCCGCCACCGGCGCCGGCGGCGGGGCGCTGGCCCATGCCCTGGTTGGACGAGTACGGGTTGTTGCCCGGACGCGGCGGGCGCGAGCCCATGCCCTGGCTCGACGCGTAGGGGTTGTTGCCGGGGCGTGCGCCCGGCTTCGGGCCACCCGGCTTGGGGCCGGCTGCGGCACCGGGCTTCGGAGCGCCGCCGGGCTTGACGGCGTCGTCCTTCGGCTCGGCTGCTGCGTCGGGGCCGGCGTCGCCGGACTTCTCGGCAGCGGCGGCCTTGCGAGCGGCCTCGGCCTCGGCCTGTCGCTGGGCGACGGACTTCGGGGCGGCCGGGGTCGGCACGTCGGCGGCGGGCGCCTGCACCTCGGGCTCGGGCTCGGGGGTGGGTGCCGGACGGGCCGGACCCGGGCGGGGGCCGCCGGGCTTCGGTGCGCCCGACTTCGGCGCCGCGGTCTTGGCCGGCGCGCTCGGGGTCTGTGCCGCAGCGGGCTTCGACGCCGAGGCGCCGTCAGCCTGCAGCGCAGCACGGAGCTTGCGCGCGACGGGGGGTTCGACACTGGAGCTCGGGCCCTTGACGAACTCGCCGAGTTCCTTGAGCTTCTCCATTGCGGTCTTGCTGTCGACACCGAGTTCGGATGCGATCTCGTGTACGCGTGGTTTTGCCACTGTTCTCCTTCACGGGTCCCACCCCGTGCAAGGGGCAGGACTCAATGGATGACGGGTCTCATTTCGAGCCGCTCATCAGTTGTCCATAAGCCGTTCAGCCTGTTCTGTCATGTCCTGGTCGCGTGCCTGTGGTTCGGGGCGCCGGAGCGCTTCGAGGTAGTCACGCACCGCGGACGTGTCCGGTTCATGATCGAGCCGGAGCGCCCGGCGGTACGCCTTGCGCTTGACGGCCTGATCATGTGCTTCGACGGTCGGGGTGAGCCACGCTCCCCGCCCCGGCATGACTGCCTTCGGGTCCGCCACGACACGACCGTCGCTCAGGGCGACGACACGGAGGAGGGAGGACCGGGGAGCACGACGGCGACTGCCGATGCATGTTCTGACGGGAACCACCTTACTCCTCCCTCTCGACGACCGCGATCCGGCACGCCCGGACCGGACGTGCCACGAGCGAAACCGTCAGTCCTCGCCGTCCAGGATCGAGTCCGGCTGGATGTCGATCCGGGCGCCCGTGAGCTTCGCGGCGAGGCGGGCGTTCTGCCCTTCCTTGCCGATCGCGAGCGACAGCTGGTAGTCCGGCACGAGGGCGCGGACGGCCTTCGTCGAGGCGTCGAGCACGAAGGCACTCGTCACCTTGGCCGGCGACAGGGCGCTGGCGACGAACGAGGCCAGGTCGGACGAGTAGTCGACGATGTCGATCTTCTCGGCGCCGAGCTCCGTCGTCACGGCGCGGACGCGGGCACCGAGCTCGCCGATGCACGCACCCTTCGCGTTCACGCCGGGCTCGTTCGCCTTGACGGCGATCTTCGTGCGGTGGCCGGCCTCGCGCGCGAGGGAGGTGATCTCCACGACGCCGGACGCGATCTCCGGGACCTCGAGCGCGAACAGCTTGCGGACCAGGCCGGGGTGGGTGCGCGAGACCGTGATCTGCGGGCCCTTCATGCCGCGGCCGACGCTCGTCACGTAGACGCGCAGCCGTGCACCGTGCTTGTAGTCCTCGCCGGGCACCTGCTCCTCCGGCGGCAGGATCGCCTCGACCGTGCCGAGGTCGACGTGCACCATCTTCGGGTTCGGGCCCTGCTGGACGATGCCCGCGACGATGTCGCCTTCCTTGCCGCGGAACTCACCGAGGATCTTGTCGTCGCCGATGTCGCGCAGGCGCTGGTTGATGACCTGCTTGGCGGCGAACGCGGCGATGCGACCGAAGTCGCTGGGCTGGTCGACGGCCTCGCCGATCACGGTGCCCTCGTCATCGCGCTCGGGCACGTAGACCGAGACCTCGCCCGACTTGCGGTCGAGCTCGACGCGGACGTCCGCGTCGACGGGCTCCTCGTTCTCGGTGCGGTGCTTCTGGTACGCCGTCAGGATGGCCTGTTCGATGATCTGGACGAGTTCGTCGAACGGGATCTCCCGCTCACGCTCCATGAGTCGCAGGACTGCGAGATCGATCTTCACCGAGGGCCTCCGTATTCAGATGAGTCGCTCCCGCGGATGGAACCGCGCGGAAGTCGGCGACCAGACTACCGCACTGCGGATCGCGGACCCGGCCGGACGACGGACGGGAGGGACGGTGCCAGCTGGCACCGTCCCTCCCGTCATGCGGACCCGCGCGGCTAGATCGCGCGGACCGCCTCGAGCAGCTCGGCGACCGGCACGTCGCGGCGTTCGCCGCTCGCCCGGTTCCACAGCTCGACGACGCCGTCGGCGGCGCCGCGGCCGGCGACGACGACGATCGGCATGCCGAGGAGCTCGGCGTCGCGCAGCTTCACCCCGGGCGAGACCTTCGGACGGTCGTCGTAGAGGACCTCGAACCGCTCACCCTCGAGCTCGGCGACGATCGACGTGGCCAGGTCGTAGGCGACCTCGTCCTTGCCGGTCGCGACGACGTGCACGTCGAACGGTGCGACGTTCTTCGGCCAGGCGAGGCCCTTCTCGTCGTTGTGCGCTTCGGCAAGGATCGCGAGGATGCGCGTCACGCCGATGCCGTACGAGCCCATCGTGACCGTGGCGAGCTTGCCGTTCTCGTCCTGCACCTTGAGGCCGAGCGCCTCGGCGTACTTGCGGCCGAGCTGGAAGACGTGGCCGATCTCCATGCCGCGCGCGGTCTCGAGCGGACCGGAGCCGTCGGGGGCCGGGTCGCCGGCGCGGACGTCGGACACCTCGGCGACGCCGTCGGCCACGAAGTCACGACCGGCGACGAGGCCGGAGACGTGCACGCCGCGCTCGTTCGCGCCCGTGATCCACGCGGTGCCGTCGACCACGCGGGGGTCGACGAAGTAGCGGATGCCCGTCGTGCTCTCGGCGCCGAGGACCTGCGGGCCGATGTAGCCCTTGACCAGGCCCGTGTGCTTGCGGAAGTCGTCGTCACCGGCGGGCTCGACCTCGGCCGGGGCGAAGGCCACCTCGGCGCGCTTCAGGTCGACGTCACGGTCACCGGGGAGCCCGACGACGACGATCTCGCGCGTGCCGTCGAGGTGCGTCAGGGCGAGCACGACGTTCTTCAGCGTGTCGGCGGCCGTCCAGGGGGCGCCGTCGCGCGGTGCGATCTCGTTCGCGTGCGCCACGAGCGTCTCGATCGTCGGGGTGTCCGACGCGGGCAGGAGCACGGGTTCGGGCTGTCCCTCGATCGGCAGGACGTCCGGCACCGGGGTGACGTAGGCCTCGACGTTGGCCGCGTAGCCGCCAGCACTGCGGACGAAGGTGTCCTCGCCGACGCCGATCGGGTGCAGGAACTCCTCGGACTTCGACCCGCCCATCGCGCCGGCGTCCGCCTTGACGATGACGTACTCGAGGCCGAGTCGGGCGAAGATCTTCTCGTAGGCGTCGCGCATGACCTGGTAGCTGCGCTCGAGGCCCTCGTCGGTGAGGTCGAACGAGTACGCGTCCTTCATGGTGAACTCGCGGCCGCGCAGGAGTCCGGCGCGGGGGCGTGCCTCGTCGCGGTACTTGTCCTGGATCTGGAACAGCGTGACGGGGAGGTCCTTGTACGAGCCGTACAGGTCCTTCACCAGGAGCGCGAACATCTCCTCGTGCGTGGGCGCGAGCAGGTAGTCGGCGCCCTTGCGGTCCTGCAGGCGGAACATGCCGTCGCCGTACTCGGTCCAGCGGTTCGTCGCCTCGTACGGCTCGCGCGGCAGGAGCGCCGGGAGCAGGACCTCCTGCGCGCCGGCGGCGACCATCTCGTCGCGGATGATCGCCTCGATGCGGGCGCGGACCTTCAGACCGAGCGGCAACCACGCGAAGATCCCCGGGGACTGGCGACGGACGTAGCCGGCGCGGACGAGGAGCTTCGCGCTCGTCACCTCGGCGTCGGAGGGGTCGTCGCGGAGCGTACGGAGGAACAGATGCGAAAGCCGTGTGACCACGGGGCAAGCCTAGCGGCGCGTGGGAGTGGGTGCGGCGGGCGTCTGCGGTCGGGAGGCGCGGTGCGGGCTGGCACCGTGCCTCCCGTCCTGCGTTCGGTCCGGTGTGCGGCACTTCGTGAGCAGAAGAGGTCGGGTGCGTTCGCGCGACCCGACCTCTTCTGCTCACGAAAGCGCTGCGCGCGCCCGCGCGCGCCCGCGCGCGCCTACGACGTGACGACGAGCGGCTTGCCGGTGCCGGCCGCCGGCCCCATCTCGTCGGCGAGACGGTTCGCCTCGGTGATCAAGGTCTCGACGATCTCGGCTTCCGGGACCGTCTTGATGACCTCGCCCTTGACGAAGATCTGCCCCTTGCCGTTGCCGGACGCGACGCCGAGGTCGGCCTCACGCGCCTCGCCCGGGCCGTTCACGACACAGCCCATGACGGCGACGCGGAGCGGCACGGTCATGCCCTCGAGCCCCTTCGTCACGTCGTTCGCCAGCTGGTAGACGTCGACCTGGGCCCGGCCGCAGCTGGGGCACGAGACGATCTCGAGCTTGCGCTCGCGGAGGTTGAGTGACTGCAGGATCTGCAGGCCGACCTTGACCTCTTGCGCAGGCGGGGCGGAGAGGGACACGCGGATGGTGTCGCCGATGCCCTCGGCCAGCAGGATGCCGAACGCCGTGGCGCTCTTGATGGTGCCCTGGAACTCAGGGCCGGCCTCGGTCACGCCGAGGTGCAGCGGCCAGTCCCCCGCCGCTGCGAGCTGCCGGTAGGCCTTCACCATGACGATCGGGTCGTTGTGCTTGACCGAGATCTTGAAGTCGTGGAAGTCGTGCTCCTCGAACAGGGAGGCTTCCCACACGGCGGACTCGACGAGCGCCTCGGGCGTGGCCTTGCCGTACTTCTGCAGCAGGCTCGGCTCGAGGGAACCGGCGTTGACGCCGATGCGGAGTGAGACGCCGGCGTCCTTCGCGGCCTTGGCGATGGCGCCGACCTGGTCGTCGAACTTCCGGATGTTGCCCGGGTTCACACGGACCGCGGCGCACCCGGCGTCGATGGCCTGGAAGACGTACTTCGGCTGGAAGTGGATGTCGGCGATGACCGGGATCTGCGACTTCTTCGCGATGATCGGCAGCGCGTCGGCGTCGTCCTGGCTCGGCACCGCCACGCGGACGATGTCGCAACCGGACGCCGTGAGCTCGGCGATCTGCTGGAGGGTCGCGTTGATGTTCGTCGTCGGCGTCGTGGTCATCGACTGGACGGACACCGGCGCATCGCCGCCCACGAGCACCTTGCCGACCCGGATCTGCCGGGACTTGCGGCGCGGGCTCAGGGTTTCGGGGACTTTCGGCAGACCGAGGTTCACTGCAGGCACGAGGTGCACTCTACGCGCTCCCGGTGACGCCCAGCCCCGCGCACGCGTGATGCTCAGACGACGGTGATCAGCGGCGCGTAGAGCCGCATCGCCGCGAGGGCGCGCTCGTGGTCCTCGTCGCTCGCGCCGGCGCACGCGTCCGCCACGACGGTCACCGTCGCGCCGGCGTCCGCGGCCGCCAGCGCGGTCGACAGGACGCAGCAGTCGGTGGACACCCCGACCAGGACGAGGTGCGGGTGGTCGCCGGTGACGGCCTGGAGGCGCGTCCCCCACTTGCCGAAGGTCGTCTCGGTGACGACGGGGTCGCGTCGGTCCGCCGCGGCCGTCGCGAACGGTTCGGTCAGGTCCCAGAGCGGGTCGGTATCCGGCACGAGCGCGAACGACCAGTCCCGGTAGTAGGGCACCCAGGCACCCCGCGGGTGCTCCGGAGCGACGAAGCGGGTGAACACCGTGCGGCCGGTGAACCGCGGGAGCAGGCGCTCGATCCCGGCGGCGGCGTGGTCGAAGCGCCCGGTGGCCCAGGGGCTCTCGCCCGTAAAGACCTCCTGCATGTCGACGACGACGAGCCACGCGTCCTCCGGTACCCCGGCGACGGCGGCCTCGACCGCGCTCATGCCTGCTCCTGCTGGCGGACCGAGCCGCGGGCGAACAGCAGGGTGCCGAGGAACCCGACGACGAGCGCCACGAGCACCCCGAGGTTCGCGTACGCCCAAGCGCCGGTTCGCCCGCCGAGGCCGAACGGCTCGAGCAGGTACCCCTGCCAGTTGAGCCAGGACGGCACGCCGTACGTGTTCGTCACCAGGCCCCAGCCGAGCGCGGTCCCCACGACGACGAGGCCGACGGCGAGCCAGCGCACGTCGCCGTACCGGCCACGGCGGTCCTCGAGCTCCCGCTCGGCGTACGGCGCCCGGCGGATCACGACGTCGGCGACGAAGATCCCGCACCACGCGGCGATCGGCACGCCGAGCGTCACGAGGAACGCCTGGAACGGCTGGATGAACGAGTCGGCGAAGAACACCACGTAGACGGCGCCCGCCACCATGAACACGCCGTCGACCCCGGCTGCGACGGGCCTCGGGATGCGGATGCCGGCGCTCAGCAGGGCCAGTCCGGAGCTGTAGATGTCGAGCACCGCACCGCCGACGAGCCCGAGCACCGCGACGAGGGCGAACGGGATGAGGAACCACACCGGCAGCACGGTCGTCAGCGCACCGATCGGGTCGGCGGCGATCGCCGTGTTGAGGTCCTTCGACGAGCCGGCGAGCAGGACGCCGAGCACGACGAGCACGATCGGCGCGAGCGCCCCGCCGAACGTGGTCCACCAGACGACCCCGCGGGTCGAGGCCGACCGTGGCAGGTAGCGCGAGTAGTCCGCGGCGGCGTTCACCCAGCCGAGGCCGAACCCGGTCATCACGAGCACGAGGGCGCCGACGACGTTCTGGGCGCTCCCGGCCGGCAGCGCGGCGATCGCACCGAGGTCGATCGAGGGCAGCGCGAGCACCACGTAGACGATCGTCAGAACCGCGGTGATGACCGTGATCCACGTCTGCAGTCGCATGATCACGTCGAACCCGGCGATGCCCGCACCGACCACGAGTGCGGCGACGACCACGAGTGCGACGAGCTTCGTCAGGACACCGCCGTCCCACCCGAGCTCCCGGAACACCGTCGACGTGGCCAGGACCGCCGCCGACGCGAGCGCGGTCTCCCACCCGACGGTGAGGATCCAGCTGAGGAACGCCGGCAGCCGGTTCCCCCGGACGCCGAACGCCGCGCGGCCGAGCACCATCGTCGGTGCCGAGCCCCGTTTGCCGGCGATGGCGACGATCCCGCACAGCAGGAACGAGAACGCGACCCCGATGACGGAGACGATCGTGGCCTGCCAGAAGGAGATGCCGAACCCGAGGACGAACGAGCCGTACGACAGGCCGAGCACCGAGATGTTCGCGGCGAACCACGGCCAGAAGAGGTCCCTCGGACGTCCCTTCCGGTCGGACTCGGCGATGACGTCGGTGCCCTGCCGCTCGACCGTGCGGACTTCCGGAGCTGTGCTCATGTGCGAAAGCGTAGTGCGCGGCCGAGACCTCGTCGCTACCCGAACAGGTTCACGGGGCGCACGATGTCGGCGTAGATGAGCAGGGCGCTCATGCCGGCGAGCAGGACCACGACGACCATCGTCAGCGGCATCGTCTTCGCGAGGTCGATCGGCCCCGGGTCCGCCTTGCCGACCAGCGTGAAGGAGCGGCGCTTCACGGCCTCCCACAGGGCGCCGGCGATGTGGCCGCCGTCCAGCGGCAGGAGCGGCACCATGTTCAGGACGAACAGGCCGATGTTCAGCGAGGCGAGCAGCCCGAGGATCGTGTACGCCTTGTCGACCACCGGCACGCCGCTCATCGACGAGACCTCGCCGATCGCGCGGCCGACGCCGACGACCGACACCGGGCTGTCCTGCGACCGCTCCTGCGAGCCGAACGCCGCGTTCCACACCGCGACGAGCCGCTGCGGCAGGTCGATGATGAGGTGCGCCGACGCCGAGATCTGCGCCCCGGTGGCCGGCAGCACCGCGGCCGGCGACTGCCGCACGAGCGACTGGCCGATGCTCACGCCGACGACGCCGACCTGCTGCGTCTTCGTGCTGCCGTCGTCGTTCTTCGCGACCGTGCCGTCGGCGGTGTAGACGTCCCGCGTGGCGGTCGTCGGCGTGATGTGCAGCGTCTTCTCGGCGCCGTCGCGGGACACCACGACGGTGACGTCCTCGCCGGCGGACCGCTGGAAGACCTCGGAGACCTGGGCGATCGTCGGGTCCTCCTTCCCGTCGACCGAGAGCACGACGTCGCCCGACCGGATGCCGGCCTGCTTCGCCGGCGAGACGGCGTCCCCGGAGGTGCACGTCGTCGCCTGGCTCGTCGGCAGCACGCAGTCGACGCTCGACGTGAACGTGGTCGTCGGCGCACCGAACCCGACGAGGAGCACCCCGAACAGCACGATGCCGATCACGAGGTTCATCGCCGGACCAGCGACCATCACGATGATCCGCTTCCACGGGGTCAACCGGTAGAACGCACGCGAGTCGTCGCCGCCGGAGTCCGCGATCTGCTCGGCGCTCGCCTGCCGTGCGTCCTGCACGAAGGCGCCGTACATGCCCGTGTTCGTGATCGCACTCGGTCGCCCGGACGCCCGCGGCTTGAGCATGCCGACCATCGAGATGTAGCCGCCGAGCAGGATCGGGCGGATGCCGTACTCGGTCTCGCCCCGCCTGAACGACCAGATCGCCTTGCCGAAGCCCAGCGAGTACTGGGTCACCTTGACGTTGAACAGCTTCGCGAAGGACAGGTGCCCCAGCTCGTGGAGTCCGATCGAGACCAGCAGGCCGATGATGAAGACGACCACGCCGAGGACGAAGAGCAGGACGGTTTCGACGGTCACCGGGAAAGGGTACGGGACGGTTCCCATGACCGAGCCGAGCGCACCCTGGGAGGTGCGCCGCGCCTCCTGGACCGCCCGGTCCGTCTGCTCCCGCAGCCGTGCTGACGGACGGGAGGCGCGACTCGCCTCAGCGGGAGAGCATGCGGTCGGCCGCGGTGCGCGCCCAGCGCTCCGCTGCCAGCACGCCCTCGAGGGAGGGCTCCCCCGCCGTGTGCTCGTCGACCACGCGCTCGACCGTGTCGACGATGTCGAGGAACCCGATCGCTCCCGCGTGGAACGCGGCCACGGCCTGCTCGTTCGCCGCGTTGAACACGGCCGGGAACGTCCCCCCGAGCTGCCCGACGCGCTTCGCGAGGGCGACCGCACCGAAGGCCTCGTCGTCGAGGGGCTCGAACGTCCAGGTGCTCGCCGACGTCCAGTCGAGCGGCACCCCGACGCCCGGGACCCGGTCGGGCCACGCGAGACCGAGGGCGATGGGCAGCCGCATGTCCGGCGGCGACGCCTGTGCGATCGTCGAGCCGTCGACGAACTCGACCATCGAGTGCACGATCGACTGCGCGTGCACCGTCACGTCGATGCGGTCGTAGGGGACGCCGAAGAGCAGGTGGGCCTCGATGACCTCGAGCCCCTTGTTGACGAGCGTCGCGGAGTTCGTCGTGACCACGAGGCCCATGTCCCACGTCGGGTGCGCGAGCGCCTCGGCCGGGGTGACGTCCGTGAGGTCCGCGCGCGATCGCCCGCGGAACGGGCCGCCGCTCGCGGTGAGCACGAGCCGGCGGACCTCGTCCGTCGTGCCGGAGCGGAGCGCCTGGGCGATGGCGGAGTGCTCGCTGTCGACCGGGACGATCTGGCCGGGTGCCGCGGCGGCCTGCACGAGCGGGCCGCCCACGATGAGGCTCTCCTTGTTCGCCAACGCCAGCGTGGCGCCGGACTCGAGCGCGGCCAGGGTGGGGCCGAGGCCGACCGACCCGGTGATGCCGTTGAGGACGACGTCGGCCTCGACGCTGCGGACCAGGCGTTCGGTGTCCGCGGCGCCGAAGGCGGTGTCACGGACGCCGAAGCGTTCGGCCTGCTCGGCGACCACGGCGCGGTTGCTGCCGGCGGTGAGGCCGACGACCTCGAAGCGGTCGGGGTTGCGGGCGACGACGTCGAGTGCCTGGGTGCCGATCGAGCCGGTGCTGCCCAGGATCGCGATGCGCCGCTTCTGGCGCACGGTCAGCCCTTGGCGAGGATGTCGACGACGAAGACGAGCGTGGCGTTCTTCGGGATGCCCGAGCCCTCCTGCGGGTTCGCGCCGTAGCCGTCCTCCGGCGTGACGACGATGAGGACCTGCGAGCCGACCTTCTGGCCGACGAGACCGGTCACGAAGCCCTTGATGAGCGAGCCCTCGGAGATGGTGAAGGTCGTCGGGACGCCCTTCGACCACGAGGAGTCGAACTCCTTGCCGGTGTCGTAGACGACGCCCTTGTACTGCACGAGCGCGGTGTCGCCGTCGGCGATGACGTCGCCGGTGCCCTGCTTGATGACCTCGGGCGTGGTCTTCGACGGTGCCGCGACGCCCTTGGGGATCGTGATCTCCGGCTCGCCGTCCGCCTTGTCCTGCACGGTCGGGAGCTTCGGGTCCTGCTGCTGGGCCTTCCCGGTGGCCTTCGTCGGGGTCTGCGCCACGACGTCGGCGACGACGACGATCTCGCCGCCGGTGTTGAAGCCGAGCGCCGACGACTGACCGACCGCCGCGATGCGGTCACCGACCTTCGAGCACGCCAGGAGGGCGCCGAAGCCCGAACCGCCCACCGAGAGGACCTGCGGGTTGCCCTGGTCGAAGCCGACCGTGCCGAGCTTCTTCGCGTCCGACGCCTGGTACACGCTGTACGAGACCTGCGCGTAGTCGCCCTCGTCCAGCGAGGCACCCTTGCCGCGCACGACCGTGCTCGCCTGGGGCTTGCTCGCGGTGAGGCCGCCCGTGAACTTCACCGTCGGTGCCGTGCTGCCGCCGAACGCACCGGACACCGTGATCGCCTTCGACGCCGAACCCGGGTCGGGGCAGGACGTGATCGCCGCGGCGGTCGCGCTCGACGACGCACTCGGGGTGGCGGTCGAGTCGCTCGACCCGGATCCGGAGCACGCGGCGAGTCCCAGCACGACGGCGGGGACGAGGGCGATCGGGAGGAGACGCAGACGCTTCACGAGGACCTAGTCTGCCGCACGGACCTTGGTGTGCGGGACGTGGTGCACAGGAAAGGCCACCGAGCGTGCGATGAAGCAGAGGCTGTTCGCGGTGGCGTGGGCGGCCTCGGCGTCGGCGACGCGGTCCGCCTCGAGGATGGTGACCACCGGGTGCAGCGTCGCCTCGGTGAGCTCCCCGGAGCCGTCGCGGTTGAGGTTGAGGCTGGCCGTGGCGCGGTCCTCGTAGTCGACGACGGTGAAGCCCTCGGTCACGGCGACGTGGAGGTAGCTCAGCATGTGGCACTGGGCGAGGGACGCGACGACGAGCTCCTCGGGGTTCCAGCGGTCGCGGTCCCCGCGGAACGTCGGGTCGGCGGAGCCCTCGATGCCGTGCTTGCCCGCGGCGCGGACGTCGTGGTCGCGCCCGTAGTCGCGGTAGCCGCTCGTTCCGGTGCCGCGGTCGCCGGTCCAGTGGACGGAGACCTCGTAGGAGTGGTCGGACACGGTGGGCTCCTCGAAGATCAGTACGATTGCGGCATGACGGTGCTCTCCGACGTCCACACTGACCGCCATCCTCTCACCGCCGAGGGGTCGGTCGAACTGGCGGTCCTCGACCGCAACGGGTTCGACGAGAGCCGACACATCGGTGCCGGGGTCGTCGTCGCCGCGGACGGCACCGTGATCGACGCCGTCGGTGACGTGCAGGCCAGCGTCTACCCCCGCTCCACGATGAAGCCCTTCCAGGCGCTCGCGGTCCGCCGTGCCGGAGCCGTGTTCTCCGACGAGGAGCTCGTCCTCACCACCGCGAGCCACGCCGGCACCCCCGCGCACCAGGCCATCGCGCTGCACATGCTCGAGTCGTACGACCACGTCGAGTCGGACCTCGGCTGCCCGCCGGACATGCCGTTCGACCGCGCCACCGCCCGGACCATGACCGAGCCGAGGCGCCTCGCGATGAACTGCTCCGGCAAGCACGCGGGCATGCTCGCGGCGTGCCGGGTGAACGGCTGGGACGAGGAGACCTACCTCGAGATGGCGCACCCGCTGCAGCAGCGCGTCCGCGAGACCGTCGAGGAGTTCACCCACGAGACCGTCGACGTCGTCGGGACCGACGGGTGCGGGGCCCCGGTGTTCCCCCTGACGCTTGCCGGACTCGCCCGGGGCTTCGCCGGTGTCGTCGCGCGGGCCGAGTCCGACACGGCAGCGCTCACCGACGCGGTGCTCGACCACCCGTGGGCCATCGACGGCATCGGACGGGCGAACACGGTGACGATCGAGCGACTCCGGGTGCTGGCGAAGCTCGGCGCCGAGGGCGTCATGGTGATGGGGCTGCCCGGTGGTGCAGCGGTCGCGGTCAAGACCCTCGACGGCGCGCAGCGGTCCGGGACGCTCGCGGCCCTCACGCTGCTCGAGCGCAACGGCATCGTGGACGCGGCGGGGGTCGCGGACGTCATGGCTGCCACGGGCGAGCAGGTGCTCGGCGGCGGGGTGCCGGTGGGGACGCTGCGGGCTGGGTCCGGGCTGCGCTGAGGGCGGGTTCGCGAGGTGGCCCTGTGCCGGGGTCATCCGGGTTCGTCCTGCAGTTGCGGCAGCGCCGGTGCTACGGGAGTACCCCGCCGTTCGTGCGGGTGTCGGACGGTGCATCCGTGGCGGGTGACCTCGACGGCGACGTCCCAGTGCCGGGGCAGGACGCTGAGGCCGGGTACGAGGACCACGGTCGTGCGGGTCGGCGGGCACGCCCGGTGCGGGCGCTCGGGGTTCGCTGCGTGGGCTGGGCCGTTCGGGCTCCCTGCGCGGGCCGGGCGGTCGACCACGACCGCGGCCGTGCCGGAGGGCATCGCCGGGCAGTGATCGGCCCCCGCAGCCACCACCGCGCTCGCTTCGGGACCGCACGCGGCTCGGACCTCGTCGTCCGGACCGGCCGCGGCGCGGACCTGTGCCGCGACGGCCCGGAACACCGCCAGCGCGAGCATGCCGGACCCGATCACGACGATGTGGGGCCGCGACCGGTCGTCGACGGAGAGCTCGCGGCCGTTCGACGCCGTGCCGAGGACGATGGGCCGCCGGTGCGTCCCCGTCCCGACGGTCTCGTCCTCGGCCCCCGGCTGTCCGGACGACGGCGGCACCCGGACCGCCATGTCCGCCACGTCCGCCCCGCACTCGGCGCCGCGGGAGCGACGGACCCTGGTCGCGCGGACCACGAGGACGTCGAGCACCGCGCAACACCCCGCCGCTGCGAGGAGCACGGCGCGCGACGGCCACTCGACCGGCACGACGAGCCCCACCACGAGCAGCACCACCGCTGCGCCGACCAGGGTGCAGCGGGCGGTGAAGGCGGTCATACCTCCAGCGCACCACACGACCCCGGGGCCACCGACGCTCAGCCACCGAACTGTGGAGAGCGCTGACGGTCACACCGCTGTGGAGGACTCCCCCGCCGTCACTGCACGAGGAAGAACTGCTCCCCGATGTCCACCCGCGCGCCGCGCTCGACTCGGTACCGGCGGCCCGGCTCGCAGCGACGGATCGACCCGTCGATGTGCCGGACGACGGTCCCGTTGCCCGAGAACCGGTCGGACACCCACATGTCGTCGCCGTCGCGCCCCAGCTCGAGGTGGGTCTTCGACACGGACTTGCCCGGGTCGTGGACGGTCAGCAGGTCGTCGAACCGCTCTCCGGGCTGGGGGCGCGGGAGTCGCCCGACGAGGCCGGTGCCGTGCACGCCGAAGCGCTCCCCGGTGCTGAAGTGCAGCACGAAGGGCGCATGGGTCGGGGTCGCGGAGACGATGCGGGTCTCGTCGACGTCGTCCTCGAGGTCGCCGTCGGCGCTCGTCGGAGCGTCGATCACCGACGGTGCCGGGCGCGCGGCGTCGTCCGCCCCGGGCAGCGGCGGCAGCGGCGCGGCCATCGGTACTCCGATCGCGCCGCTGTCCTGCGCGGAGGGTGCGGAGGACGGGACGGTCGCGGAACCGGGAGCGGGCGGGACGAAGGGTGTGCCGACGGCTGGTGACTCGGGCTCCGGGGCCGCGTGCAGACCGCGCGGTCGGAGCGGGGTGTCGCCGGCGGGCGCACCGTCGCCGCCACCGTTCACCCACGAGGGGAGGACACCGGCGGAGCCCCCGTCGCCGTCGTCGGCGACCGCAGGCTCCGGCAGCGCATCGCCGTCACGCACGACGTCCGGAGCAGCGTCGTCCGACACCTCGGCGACGTCGTCGTCGGTGAGCTCGTCGTCCGGAGCGTCCGCCGCGTCGTCCGGAGCGTCAACCGCTTCGTCGGGAGTCTCGGCGGCGTCGTCCGCCGCCCAGTCGGGTCGGTCCATCGGGAGCGGCACGATGGGTCCGGTGAACGCCGCGGTCACGGCGGGCCGCACGGCGCCGCACTCGGCACAGAAGATGTCGTCGGGCTCGAGACGGTGCCCGCACACGTGGCACGTCGTCGCCTGCGAGCCCGGAGTGACCAGCGGCGCCGGGCGCGGCGGGCGTCGGTCGACCAAGGGCTCGACGACCGCGGTGTCACCGGGCTGCGGCGGAGAGACGACCGCGTCCGGGGCACCGGCGGTGCCGGGAGTCGCGTCCGCGGCGTCCGCAGCGGAGTCGTTGGCGGCCGTGGATCGTCCGACCCACCACGAGGGCCCGGACGGCGCCGTTGCAGCGGCCTGCTCTGCTGGCGGTGCCCAGCGCTGGGCAGCTGGGCGCTCGGCGATGCGGGTGACCTCGGGGTCCTCCCCCTCTGGCGAAGCGGAGGCCGAGACGGCGTTCGGGTCCGCCGCGTCGGCGTCGGACGGGTACGCGTCCGGGTCGAGCGGCGGCTCGGGCGGCTGCGGGGTGAACGGCACCTCCGGCGCACGCGGAGCGATCGGCTCGCCGGGCTGCGAGGGCTCCGACGGCTCCGACGGACGGGCGGGCTCCGACGGGCCGACCCCGCCCGGCTGCTGCCCGGACCAGTCGGTCAGCCCGGAACCGCTCCCGTGCACGTGGCTCGGTGCCGTCCGGGGCGTGAAGTCGTCGGGACGCTCGACCGGCACGGCCGCCGGCTGCTGCTCGCCACCACGGTCCGCACCCGTCAGCCAGGCACGGGTCGCGGGGTCGAGGGTCGATTCGGGCAGCCAGGCCTCAGCCGCGGGGTCCTGACGGCGTCCGTGCAGCTCCGGCTGCCGGAGCGGCGGCGGCGGTGCCTGCTCGACGGGGGGCGTCGCGACCGGGCGCCGACTCGCCGCAGCGGTCACGGCGCGTCCGCACTCACCGCAGAAGATGGCTCCGTCCGGGAGCGTCGATCCGCAGTGTTCGCATCTGATCACGTGTTCCGCCTGTCCTCACTCGGCCGTCCACGACGCTCGCCGGCCTGCACGCCATCGTAGTCGCGCCCCCCAGCGGCTCCCTGGCCACCTGTGGAGCGTCGGCCCCGGGCGGTCACCGCGGAGGCGACCGATGCCCGCGCAGACCGCGAGGCGTCGACGACGCGGAGCGAGCGCAGCGACACCGCCGCGCGGATCCGTTCCTTGCGGGTCCGACCGGCCCGCAGGCTCGTGATCGCGTCGTCCGTCGCCGACCACATCCGGTCGGCAGCGGTGCCGTCGGCCTCGCTCGGCCCGAAGACGGACCGGTCGGCCAACGCCGCGAGTCCGGTGCCACCCTCCCCCGGAGCTCCCACGACGGCCTCGCGGCGGGTCGCCGCCCGCGCGACGTCGTGACCCCGGTCGACCAGGGCGTCGCGGTACTCGTCCCACGCCCCGACGATCCGGGCGCGTGGCGTCGGGGCACGGCGACGGCGACGGCGACGGATCCGCTTGAGCAGCACGATGATGCCGAACGGCAGCAGCACGAGCGCGGCGAGCCCCAGCACCCCGAGCGCCCACGGCAGCACGGCGAGCAGGATCTGCAACCAGAGCGGCTGCACCGGCGGCGTGTTGCGGTCGCTCTGCGGCGGCGCCTGCTGCGACTGGTCCTGCTGCTCCGCCGGGGGCGGCGGCACGACCGTCTCCGGGCGCGTGACCGGCTGCGGCGTCTGCTGCTGCTCGTCCGGGATCTCACGGACGGCGGGGTTCGGGTCGATCATGACCCACCCCCACTGCGCCGTGTCGACCTCCACCCGCGCGGTGACGTCGGACCCGCGGAACGTCGTCGTCCCGCCCGAGGTCGCGCTCCGGCCCGCTCCGCCGCCTGCGTCGCCGCCGGCGGTGAACCCCATGACCACGCGCGCCGGGAAGCCGAGCTGGTCCGCCATCAGCGCCGCCGCGGCGGCGTACTGCTCCTGGTCGCCGATCATCAGCGGCGACGTCAGGAGTTCCTGGATGCGATCGGCACCGTGCCCGGAACGACTCGCTCGGTCGTCGCCGACGCCGTGGCTGACGTACCCGTTGCGCTTGAGCGCCTGCACCATCGCCACGAGCTTCGCACCGTCGGTGTCGGCATCGCCGGAGTAGGCGTCCACGGTGTCCCGCACCGCGTCGGGGACCGACCGCGGCGTCGGCACCGAGGCGCTCCCCGGGCGTGCGGACGCGAGCTGCTCGTCCGTCGGTTGGTCCGGCACGACGGCGGTCAGGTCGTATCGGGTGCCGTCACCGACGCCACCGACGACCGCTCCGGTCGCGGTGGAGCCGTTGTAGAAGAACGCGCCGCGCTCCTGCTCGGCCTCGGACCCGGTGAACTCGACCCGTTCGAGGTCGCCCACCGTCGGCAGCCACACCCCGCTGTACCCGTCGACCCGGACACCGACGCGCACGGTCGTCCCCTCGACGCCCCGGACGTCGACCGAGGTCGGGACGCGCTCGAAGGTCCCGGACGCCGTCGATCCGTCCGACCCACCGACGCGGTAGACGACCCCGTCGTAGGTGTCGAGCGTCGCGATCCGGACGAACCCGTTCTCCGGCAGCCCCGTGACCGTGAGCTGCGGCGTGTTCGACTCGGTGTCCTCCTCGTAGGCGCGGAAGCCGCTGAGCGGACTGACGTAGTCCCGCGGGTCGAACGGCTTCACCACGTCGGTCCGGGCGACGGTCCGGCCGACGGACGGCGGAGCGACGAGCCCCAGTCCGGTCGCGACGACCGCCGCGGCGACGATGGTCCCAGTCCCGACGAGCGCCGGCCGGATCACCGAACGCGCCACCGGCACGCGGGACCCGATGGTCGTCGCGACGGCCACGGCACGCCGTGCGTGCCGCACCGTCAGCGCCCACACCAGCGCGATCCCGGTGAGCGCGACGGCCGTCACGATCGACGTGTCGAGCCGACCGGGTCCGACGACCACACCGGCCGCGAAGACCACCAGCGCCGGGATGCTGGCGAGTTCCTGCCTGGAGGCGCGGGTCGCCACGCTCACGCCGGTCACCGTGGCGACGAGCAACGTCGCGAAGTACGGCACGAGCAACGACTCGTAGGAGCCGACCGGCAGGCTGATGGTCACCAACTGCTTCCAGCCGAGGGCGACGCCGGCGAACAGGTCGACGAGTCCCTGGCCGGTCGGCAGGATCCCGTTCGCCTCGCCCGGCACCGCTGCCGGCACGCCGGTGAGCGCGAACGCTGCGACCGTGGCGACGGCGACGACCGCGGTGGGCAGCCGGAACACCGTGCCCAGGAGCGCGACGAGCGTGCCGAACACCACCGCGGTGACGGCGGCGACGATCATCGCGTCGTCCCGGTAGACCGGCCACCAGGCGACGCTCGCGACGGCGAGGACCAGCCACACCGCGAGCGTGCCACCCACCAGCCGGAAGGGCGAGAGGCGGCGAGCGACACGCCGGGCATCGCGCCGGACCGTCTTCCGTGCCCGGGTGTCCGGGCCCGCTGCGACGCTCATGCGGCCGACGCCGATCGGTGCAGCGCGTGGCGGAGGTCGTCGAGGTAGCCGATCGTCATCACCGTCAGGCCCGCCACACGCAGGAACCGGGGCTGGGCCTCGGGCTCGCAGATCACCGCGACGACCTCGACGCCGACCGGGAACCGCGTCGCGGCCAATCGCAGCGCCGGCAACTCGACCGTCGAGCCGACCACCATGAAGGCCACGGAGATGCCCGCGGTGTCGGTGCCGACGATGCGCGCGACCTCGGCGATCGGCAGGCAGGCGTCGGCGAGTCCGACGGACGCGAAGTCGTCGAGCAGGCGGGTGGGCGTCACGGTGGGCAGCGGGTGCACGGCGTACACGGGGCGCTTGGCGAACTCCGGCGTCCGCTCCGACACCACCACGGTGACCTCGCGGCCGTCGCGGATCGCGCGTGCGCCGAGCGACGCCGCTGCGCTCACCGCGAGCTCGAACTCCTCGTCGTCGGCGAACTCGGCACGCGAGAGGCCGAGGGCGACCACGAGGTGCGACCGGCGGGTGTCCTCGAACTGGCGCACCATCAGCGCACCGGACTTCGCCGTGGACTTCCAGTGGATCGTGCGGGGGTCGTCACCGGGCATGTACTCCCGGATGGCGTGGAAGGCGATGTCGGACGGCGACAGGTCGGTCGTCGCCTGCCCCTCGAGGTCCCGCACCAGGCCGGTGCTCGTCGACGGGATCGCGATCGTCCGCGGGTGCACGATGACCTGCTCCCGGGCCGTCCAGACGATCTCGCGCCGGACCAGGCCGACCGGGTCCGCTCGCACACCGGTCACCGGACCGACGTCGAGCACGCCGCGCCGGACCGTCGGCACCGGGACCTCGCGCTCGAACGTGCCGCGCGGGCCGATCGACGGGATCGCCACGTCCACCAGCCCGGACCCGACCGGCACCTCGACCGTCGTCGGGACCGAGGGGAACCGCACCGGGTTCTCCGCCGTGACCACCACGCCGGCGGCATCGCCCACCGCCACCCGGTGCTGCGGCAGGCGCATCCGGATCACGAGCCGCGAACGACCGATGAGCGCGACCGCAGCGACGACCACGAGGAGCGCCCCCGCGAAGCCCACGACGACGACCTCGCGCAGGCCGAACCGGTAGCCGAGCACGAACGCGACCAGCGTGAGCGCCGCGACCGTCCACCCGAGGCCGGTGACCACGGACGAGACCTCTGCCCACCCACGCTTGACGAGCCTCCAGGCCGTCGACCAGGCCCTGGCGAGACCGACGACCGCGTCCGCTGCCACGCCGTCCCGGTCGCCCACCAGGCGCGTCCGGACGTTCGTGAGGCCGGCGACCGTCCCGGTGCGCTCGTAGGCCGTCGAGCCGCGACGCGACCGCGTCGAGGACGGACGGCGCGAGCGCGTCGAGACGGGCCGGCGGTCGGTCACGACCCGGCCCGGTCCGCCGGCGGCGGGGTCTCGACCAGCAGCTGTGCGATGACGCTCGTGGCGCTGACGCCGTCGAACTCCGCCTCGGCGTCGAGGACCAGGCGGTGCGCGAGGATCGGCACCGCGAGTGCCTTCACGTCGTCCGGCGTGACGTAGTGGCGACCGGCCAACGCCGCGAAGACGCGGGAGGCGCGCATGAGGCCCATCGCACCGCGGACGCTGACGCCGAGCCGGACCTCGCTCGCCGAGCGGGTCGCGTCGACCAGTCGGGCCACGTAGTCGGCGATCACCGGGTCGACGTGGACCGAGCGCGCCAGCGTCGCCATCTCGGTGATCGTCGCCGCGGGCACGACACTCGCGAGCGGCACCGAACTCGACGGCGCCGACGACGTCTCGAGGATCTTCACCGTCGCGGCGTGGTCCGGGTACCCGATCGACGCCTTCATGAGGAAGCGGTCGAGCTGGGCTTCCGGCAGGCGGTAGGTGCCGGCCTGCTCGACGGGGTTCTGGGTCGCGATCACCATGAACGGCGCCGCGAGTCGGTGGTTCACGCCGTCGACCGTGACGGCGGACTCCTCCATCGCCTCGAGCAGGGCCGACTGGGTCTTCGGGCTCGCACGGTTGATCTCGTCAGCCAGCACGATGTTCGAGAAGATCGGGCCCCGGTGGAAGTCGAACTCCTGGGTCTTCTGGTCGTAGACGCTGATGCCCGTGATGTCGCCCGGCAGCAGGTCCGGCGTGAACTGGATGCGGTTCGTCGAGCCCTGCACGCTCTGGGCCATCGCCCGCGCCAGGCTCGTCTTGCCCGTGCCGGGGACGTCCTCGAGCAGCAGGTGCCCCTCGCTGAGCATCGCCGTGACCGCGAGGCGGATCACGAACGTCTTCCCGAGGAGCACCTGCTCGACGTTGGTCACGATGCGGCCTGCGACGTCGGCGAACCAGGTGGCCTGCTCCGGGGTCATGCTCATGCGGTGTCGTTCCTCGTTCTCGGGGATGGTCAGTTGCCGTCGGGGGAAGTGATCGGGCGAGCGCTACTGGGCAGCGTAGGGCGTGTGCCGTGAGTTGCTCAGTTGCCCGCCGCGTTTCCGGAGTCAGCGGGCGCCGGAGCGACGGCCGCCAACGGTGAGTAGTCGCCGTTCGTCGTCAGCGTCCCGTTGTCGTTGAAGGTCACCTCTGCGCGGACTCGGACCGACTTCGCGGTGAAGAGCAGATCGTCCGGCGGCTGTGGAGCGGCAGCACCCGCGTCCCACGAGTCCGTCTGCGGGAAGCCGCTGCCGTCGTCCGTCGAGTACCAGTAGGCGGTGTAGCGCACGGACACCGCTGAGGACGTCGGCCCGCTCACCGTGATCGGCTTGGTCAGCTGTGCGCTCGTCACCGAGGACGTCGCGTCGAGCGCGGCGATGTTCGCGGTGTACGAGGAGCCGTCGTCCGTCGTGCAGAAGTTCGAGCCGGGGCTCCCGCACGCGCGCAGTGTCATCGCGACCGCGACGTTCCGGGCGCCGTCACCGGGCACCCCGCTCCACCGTTGCCCGGGCTGCAGCGTGATGGGAGCGCCGCCCACTTCCAGCTGGTAATGGTCGACCGGGGTCGTCGGAGCGGCGACGACCACGTCCGGGGTCGAGGAGCTGTTCGACGTGAGGAAGACCGCAGGGGTCGAGGTACCCGAAGGACGTTCGTACGTCTGGGTGGTCGTCGTCTGCGCGTTGCAGAAGTAGCCGTTCCAGACGGTCACCGAGTAGGTCGCCGTGCCGCCGCCGACGCCGGAGTCACTGGCGGGACTCGTCTGACCGAGCGAGCCTCGGGCGGTGCAGTCGCTCTGCGCGCCCCGGAACGCGTTGTAGGAGCCGCTCGTCCCGCCGGCGAGGTCGGCGGCGCTCCACGTGACGGTGACCGACGACTTGCCGTCCCGGTCCGGGTTCTTCCCCGCCACGGCGGAGACGTTGGTCGGTTTGCCCGGCACGCCCACGGCGGAGCCGGTCGCCGACGCCGAGTTCCACTGCACCACGGTCCCGTTGCGGTCGGCGCCGTTCCGGGCGGACACCGTCACCGTGTACTGCGCCCCGCTCTGCGCCCCCGTGAAGGACGTGTTCGTGGCCGTGCCCGTGCTGCGGGTCGTCGACAGGTCCGGCCCGTCGATCGAGACGACGTAGTTGTCCACGGCGCTGCCGTTGTTCGGCGCCGCGACCGCGTTCCAGGTCACGTCGAGCTGGTTCGGCGTGCTCTTGCTCGGGGTCACGCTGATGCCGGTGGGCGGCGCCGGGACGAAGTCGGCGCTGATCGGCGCGGAGTTCGCGGAGGCGGCCGAGTCACCGACGGCGTTCGTGGCCACGACGGAGAACTGGTACGAGCCCTTCGGGTCGAGCCCCTTGATCGTGCAGACCGTCGCCGTACCGCAGTCCTTCGACACCCCGTTCGTACCCTGCAGGCGGTACCCGGTGATGGGCGAGTTGTTCGCCTGCGGCGTCGACCACGTCAGGGTCGCCTGCCCGCCTTCGTACGATCCGGTGCGGGTGGGCGCACCGGGCGCGTCCGGGACGTCCTGCACCGAGATCGTCACGTCGCCCCACACGTACCGGTCCGGATCGTCAGTGGCGTCGGCGACCTGGTACTGCAGGTGCGTGTCGACGGGCTTCGCACTGTCGGAGACACTGACCTGCAGCCGCGACTTGTCGGCGCTCGGCGTGACGGTCACGCCGCCGGGAAGCCCGCCGCCGAGGCCGCGGATGTTCACGACGCGCAACCGCTGGCCGGGGAACGGGTTCGTCGGCTGGTCGTTGGCGAGGACGTCGATCGTGGTCGTCTGGCCACGCTTCGTGACCGACTTGTCCGCCCCCGGCTGCACGAGCGGCCGCGTCGAGGCGACGACGTCGACGCTCACGACCCCGGACCGGCCGGCGTTGGCGTCGTCGGCGACCCCGATGCCGATCGAGGCGGTCGTGTTCTTCTTCGCGGTGTCGGCGACCTTGATCGTCAGGTTCTGCCCGCTGATCGTGGCGGTGGTGCCGTCGCTCGGCTTGCTGACGACGGAGTACTTGAGCTCGGGGAGGTCCTGCGGGTACGGGTAGTCGGTCAGCTTGCTGAGGTCGATCACGCGCGACTCCCCCGGCTGCATGTCGACGGCGGAGCCGGTGAACGCCGGCGGCTGGTTGGACCGGGGCGTGACCTTGACCGGCAGCACGAGCGTCGCGACGCGTCCCTTGCCGCCGTTGGCGTTCGAGCCGTCGGTGACCTCGAACGAGATGGAGGCGTTCCCGTAGTAGAGCTTCGACGAGGTGAACTGCAGCGTCGAGGAGTCGACGACGAGGCTCTGCCCGTTCGCGTGCGTCGCCTTCACCGTGCCGCGGTCGGTGATCTTCGCGGTCTGCCCGTTCGCGGTGACCACGTACTTCGACAGCGGGATCCGGACCGTCGCCTCACTCTTCACCGTGATGGCACCGGCGGTCCGGTTGACCTGCGGCAGGGCGTCGTCGAAGCCGGGCACGTGGATGAACCCGTAGGAGACGATGTCCGGGTGGTCGACGCGGGCGACCGAGAACGGGATCACCTGCGAGTCGTCGGAGAGCCGGACGACGATGCGCCCGTCGTCGGTGGTGCGGGCGTTGTCGCCGTAGCCGTCGACGACACCGACCTTCAGGTCGGCCGTGGTCCCCTCGGCGAAGAAGACGTTCTCGAGGACGTCGACCGTGACGCTCTGCCGGTGCAGGATGTCCTGCAGGTCGAGCGTGGTGTCGTCGACCTCGGGCCGCAGCGGCTGGGCGTCGGGGTCGACCGTGACGGTGAGGAAGGCCGTGCTCGCCCCGCCGTTCTCGTTCGTCACCGTGTACAGCACCGCGTAGTCGCCGTCCTTCGCGGTCTTCGGCGGTGTGACCCGGATCTGCTGCTTCTGCAGGATCTTGGCGGAGACCGACTCGGCGGTGGGCTCGGCCTTCGTGACGGTGAGCTGGCCACCCTCGGGATCGGAGTCGTTCTGCAGGACGCGGACGGTCACCGAGCCGCCGGGCCGGATGGTCACGTGGTCGGCTTCGGCGACGGGGTTCGACGCCTGTTCCGCGCGGGGTGCGATGCCGACGCGCACGGTGCCGGTCGCACGGGCGCCGAGCGCGTCGACGACCGTGTACGTGAACTCGTCGGTGCCGGCCGAGTAGTCGCCGGCCTCGTACGTCAGCGAGTCGGACGACACGTCGGCGACGGAGCCCTTGTCGGGGTTCGACGCGACACCGACGAGCTGCACCGAGTCACCGTCGGGGTCGATCCCGTTCAACGGGATGGACACCCGGACGGACTGCCCGGCGACGACCCGCGCGGTCACCGTCTGCGGGACGGGCGGGTTGTTCGTCGCGGCGTCCTGCTCGCGCACCGAGATCGAGACGGTCGCGTCGGCGTACTGGCCGTCGGGCCCGGCGACCCGGTACACGGCGGTGTAGTTGCCCGGAGTCTTCGGGGCGAGGTACCGCAGGTGGTCGCCCGAGACGAACAGCAGGCCACCGTCGCCGGGGACGTTCTGCACGAGGTCGGGCTGCAGCGTGAGCGGCTCCCCCTCGGGCTGGGTGTCGTTGTCGAGCACGTCGATGTTCGCCACGTCGCCGACCCGCACGGTCGCGGTGTCCGGCTGCGCCACGGGCGGCTGGATCCGGTCCGGCTTCGGGATCTCGACGACCGTGATCGTGCCGGTTGCCGAGGCGAGTCCGTTCGTCTCGGTGTAGCCGAAGGAGACCGGACCGTCGAGCGGCGCGGTGAGCGTGACCCGGACGGTGTGCTGGTCGAGGATGCTCGCCTCGACCCCGGATCCACGGCCCGGACCGTCGAGCGCGGTCACGAGCAGCACGCCGCCGGCCGGGTCGATGTCGGTGGCGGTGACGTCGGTGTCCTTCGTCGACAGGGTGTTGACGAACACGGTCTTCGGCGTCGTGATCGGCGCGGTCGAGGCGTCCGGCGGGGCGAGGATCGTGACGCGCACGATGCCGCTCGTCGTCTTCGTGCCGTCGGTCACGGTGTACTCGAGCTGGTGGTCCCCCGCGCCGGCGCCCTGCACGCGGAACGTGCCGGAGTCGTAGCTCGGGGTGACGGTGAGGCCGGTCGACGACGACACGCTCGTGAGCGTGACGGTGCCGTTCCCGCCGCGGACGTGGTCGAGGGGGTCCACCGTGAACGCCTTGCCCGCGTACCCCTGCACGGGGAACGGGTCGGCGTAGAGCGGCACGCTGCCCTGCTTCGCCACGTGGACCGTGACCGAGCCCCGACCGTCCGCACGCCCGTCGCTCACGACGAGCTGCACGGCACGGTCGCCGGTCCGCGCGCTCGCGTTCCGGTAGTCGAGCAGCCCGTCGGGTGTCGTCGACACGCGGTCGCCGTCGGCCGCGGTCGCCGACTTGAGGTACACCGGGTCGCCGTCGGGGTCGACCCAGTCGCCGAGCACGTTCGAGACGACGTGCCCGTTCTGCACGACGTCGGCCGAGGTGTCGCGGACCTGTCGGGGCGGGTCGTTCTCGGAGTCGGGGCGGACGGTCACCCGGACGGTGGCGGTGTCCGACCCGCCGTTGCCGTCCGTGATCGTGTACGGGAAGGAGACGATCCCGGTGGCGCGGCCGGACAGCGTGATCTGCAGGCGCTGGCCGTCGCCGACGATCGCCACGTCGCCGACGGCGTCGTCGATCTTCCCGACCTCGCTCACGACGATCGGGTCGCCGTTCGGGTCGTAGTCGTTCAGCAGGACCGGGAGGCTCGTGGTGCGTCCCGGACGAGCGCCCAGGTCGTCGTCGACCGCCACCGGCGGCTTCTGGTCCTTCTCGACCTCGGGGTCGTCGTCGGACACCTGCTCCTGCTGCTGGTCCTCGTCCTTCTTGATGAGGTCGGCCCAGTTGTCGATGAGCTGTCCGCTCCGGTCGATCGCCCAGGAGCGCCCGCTCTGCGGGTCGTTCGCGACGACCGTCTCGCCGTTGTGCAGGATCTGCAGGTCCCCGGTGCCCGCGGTGCTCGCGAGTCGCTGCAGCCCGGACCCCTTGCAGGTGTCGATCGCCTGCCCGCCGGCCCACGCCGCGTACGTGCAGGAGCCGACGACCATCGGTCGTGCAGCACGACCGGAGACCTGCATCGCAGTGCTGCTGACGTCGCCGGATGCCGAGACACGGACGAGCCCGGCGGTGCCGGCGACGACGACCTCGGACGAGCTGTCCGTCGAGTGCTGCAGGGCGGGTGCACTGCCGACGCGGTCACCGAGGTCGACCGTGCGACCGTCCACCGACATCCGGCCCGAGCTGCGGTCGAGCACGGCCAGGTGGTCCCCGAAGGACGCGACCTGGAAGTCGTCGGCGCGGTCCATCTTCACCGTCCACCGTTTCGCGACCGTCGGCGTGGTGCCGACGTCGACGAGTGCGGCGGTGCCGGTCTTCGGCGAGTAGACGGCGACGTGGTCGTCCGAGGCGTCGAAGACGGCATTCGCGCCGAGCGTCAGGTCGGCCTTCGTCGACGCGTCGAACTCGCCGAGGTCCTTCGCCGGGGTCGCCCAGAGCTCGCCGGTGTCCCCGTTGCCGATGACCGCCGTGGACCCCGCGAAGAAGACCTGCGGCGTCCCGGCCGGCAGCGTGACCGGGTCGGCCACCGTGGCGTCGGCCACGTCGACCTTCGCGACGGTGCCCTTCGTCTCGTCGACGCTGTAGACCGTGGAGCCGCGCTGCAGGACGGACAGGTCGTCGCTCGCGGTCTCGACGGCGGTGTTCAGCTGCAGGACCCCGGTGTTCGCCCGGCCGACCGCACCGTACTCGGCGGACGGCACCCACACGGTGCCGTCACCGAGGTCGACCCGCTGCGTGTGGTACCCGGTCGACGCGATGGCCGCGGTGGCGACGACCGCGCCGACGACGACCGAGGCGCCGACCGTCACCGCTGCGGAACGGTGCTTCGCGAGGAACGCCCGGATCACCCGGCGCTCCCGATCGTGGCGCACTTCTGGGCGCTCGCGACCCCGGTCTTGCCGTCACGGTTGACCGCGACGGCGATGCACTCCTCGTCGCCCTTCTGACCCGAGACGACGAAGCTGGTGCCGGTCTGCTGGCTCGCCGCACCGTTCGACGAGATGACGTAGGTGTCCCCCGTGCGCAGGCCCGGGTCGGCCCAGGTGAAGGTCACGGACGACGGTGACGGCTCGGCGCGCACGTCGGCGACCACCGGGATCGCGCCGGAGCCGAGGCGACCGATGACGAGCACGGTGGCGACGGCGAGTGCGGCGACCACCACGACCGCGATCGAGGTCGCCCAGACCAACGTCGACCGCGTGCGGCGGCGGGCGCGCGTGACGGAGCCGGTGCGGTGGACGGTGCCGACGCTCTGCGCCGCGGCCCCCGCCGATCCGCCCTGCAGCGCCTTGCGCGTGCGCCGACGTGCACCCACGCGGGTCGGGGGCTGCAGCTCGCGGATCATCGTCCGGTCACCGTGCGGTGTCGGCGTCGCGACGGCCCACGCCTCGACCGCGACGTCCGCCGAGGTCTGCGGGATGCCGAGCTCGGCCTCGACCTGCTGGAACCCACGGACGAGCTCCATGACGGTGGACGGCCGACCGGCGACCTTGCGCGACATCGCGGATGCGAGCAGCCGCTCGAGCGACGGCGGGACGTCGGTCCGCCCGGTGGGCTTCACACCGCCCTTGTCGATGCGCCCCATGAGGTCGGCCGCGCCGTTCTTGCCGCCGCGGACCTCGAAGGGGCTCCGGCCCGCGAGCAGGGAGAAGACCGTCGCCGCGAGCGAGTAGACCTCGGACTGGATCGTGCCGCGGGACTCGTCGATGAGCACCTCGGGCGCGGACCACGGGATCGACATGCCGATCGGCTCGTCGGGGTCGGCCTCGCCGATGGTCGCCGCGATGCCGAAGTCGGACAGCACCGGGTTGCCGTACGCCGTGAGCAGGATGTTCGACGGCTTGATGTCGCGGTGCAGCACGCCTTCGCGGTGCGCGGTCTCGAGCGCGGATCCGATGCGGATGCCGATCGCGAGCACCTCGGACACGGGGATCGGCTCACGGCGGTACCGCTCGCTGAGGGATGACGAGCAGAGCTCCATCACCAGGTACGGCCGGCCGTCGGAGGCCACGCTCGCCTGGAACACCGTGAGGATCGACGGGTGCGTGCTGAGTCGCGCCATGAGGTTCGCCTCGGCCTGGAACATCTGCCGGACGCGGTCGTCCACGACCTCGTCGAGCAGGACCTTCACGGCGACCTGCCGGCGCGGCATGTCCTGCTCGTAGAGGAAGACGTCCGCGAAGCCACCGGAACCGAGGACGTGCACGGGGCTGAAGCCCGCGATGACGGGCGGGGTGGACGGCAGGCGTCGCGCCATCGTCCCCTCCTCCCCGGCCGAGCGGCCAGCTCTCTCGTCACGGCCATGCCATTGTACGAACCGTGGGTGACCGACATTCCGCACACTGCGCGCAGCCCGAGGTCACCCGTCCCCCAGTTCGGGGGGCACTCAGTGCCGCGGCAGCGTGTCCTCCACGTCGCCGTCGTCCGGGGCGTCGTCCACCTGGAGGACGACGACCGTCACGTTGTCCCGACCGCCCGCGACGACCGCGTCGCCCACCAGACGCTCGGCGAGGTCCTGCGCCGCCGGCACGCGTGCGGCGATCCGGGCGATCCCGGCGTCGCCGAGTTCCTTGGTGAGCCCGTCCGAGCACACGATGTACCGGTCCCCCGCACGGAGCGGCAGGGTCCACCAGTCCGGCTCCGGCGGCTCGCCGAAGCCCACGGCCCGTGTGATCACGTTGCTGTCCGGGTGCCGCTCGGCATCCTCGGCGCGGAGGAGGCCGGCGTCGACCATCTCCTGCACGACCGAGTGGTCGACGGTGACGCGTCGGAGGACGCCGCCCTCGATCCGGTAGGTCCGGGAGTCGCCGACGTTGAAGACGAGCGCGGCCGGCTGTCCCTGCGCGGCGACGAGCGCGATGCCGGTGACGGTCGTCCCGGCGCCGATCGCGTTGCCGCCCGCTGCGCGCTCGATGTCGGCGGTGGCGAGCAGGAGCGCCCGCTGGATGGACTGCCGCGTCGTGAACGCGCTCTCCGTCGCCTGCTCGAGGCGGCGGACCACGGCGTCACTCGCACGGTCGCCCGCGAGGTGGCCGCCCATCCCGTCGGCGACGACGAAGAAGGGCGCCCCGACGATGTAGCTGTCCTCGTTGTGGTCACGGCGCCGACCGACGTCGGTCGCGGCTCCCCACGAGAGCGTCAGGGTGGCGCCGTCGGCACCGGGGACGTCGATGGCGTGCGCAGTCGCTGCTCGGCCGAGTTCGGTCACGTTTCAGGATCGCTCTCTGGGGGTTCGGGGCGTGCCGGCGGGTGGGTCGGTCGGCCACGTGGGAAGGGGTGGGAGGTCCCTCGACGACGGTGCGACCCGCAGGTGTGGCGAGAGGACCTCGATCACGTTGCCGTCACCGATCTCGACAACCGTACCCGTCAGCACGACGTTCGACGCACCCGCCGGCATCCGGAACGGCGCCGACCCGGCGGGCCGCACGACGGTCCCGTTGGTGGACCGGAGGTCGTCGACCACGGCGGCTTCGCCCTCGGCGTGCAGCATCACGTGCGACGACGACACCTGGCCGCTCGACGACGGGACGGACACCAGTTCGGGAGCCGGACCGCGCAGGATCCGCGGCAGCGCGGGCCTCCGGCCGACGATGACGGGGTGGTCGAGTCGGATGACGCGGTCGCCGATCCGCACGGACGGCACCCTGGTCGTCGGTGCGGGGACGTCGGACGGGAGGCGCGGCTCGCCCCCGACGGGCGTCCCGCCCTGGGTGGTGGGGTGCGTCCGGGCCCCGACCACGGTGTCGTCGATCGACCCGTCCCCCGGGCGCGGCGCGCGACCGGGCCGCAGCACCGTGTCGTCGAGGGAACCGGTCGCCGGAGCGGCAGGCGCACCCGGCACGGGCGGCACCGGACGGATCACCGTGTCGTCGACGTCCTGCGCGTCCGAGACGCCGTCCACCACCGGCGCGGCCGGCAACGGCGGCACCGGACGGATCACCGTGTCGTCGACCGAGTCGGTGGCCGGAGCGCCCGGGACTCGGGACGCACCGGGGACGGGCGGGACCGGACGGATCACGGTGTCGCCCAACAGGTCGTCCACCGACGCGTGCACCGGTTCGTGGGACGCGGCGGCGCGGGGTCGACGGACGACCGTGTCGTCGATGTCGTCGTCGCGCACCCGAGCCCTCCAAGCGTGATCGAGACAACCGTAGACGATCCTGTCCGCCCACCGTCATCCACGGTCCCACGCGGGACCGCTCCCCGCCCGGACCGAGCGCAGCACCAGGCCCGCCAGCGGATCGTCCGCCCGGGTGTCGAGGGCGTGCTGCGCCCGCGTCTGTGCCCGCGCGGCGGACCCGAGCGCCCAGGAGCACCACGCCGCCACGGCCAACGCCCCCGCGGCGCCGGCGGCCGAGTCGGCCGACGGGTCCTCCGCACGCCAGTGCCGCCAGGCATCGGCGCACCGGTCGCCGGCGGTCCGGAGTCGCGCCCGGTCCGGCTCGGGACCGAACCCGCACAGCGCCGGCGGTGTCGGGTCGGAGAAGGGGTCGAAGGCGGCCACCGCACGGGGCTCGATCGGCCCGGGCTCGGCGAGGAACCGGATCACCGCAAGCCGGGTCGCCAGTGCTCCGCACGCCGTGACGACCGCGATCGACGCACCACGCGACGACGGTGCGTCGCCGGGCGCGACGAGGGCCGCGCAGGCGGCGGGGAGGGTGACGGCGGCCGCGATCTCGCGCGGGTAGCGCACTGCGGCGTCGGGGTGGCTTCGTGTCGTGACGGGGATCATGCACGTCATCGAAACGCACGCCGCGCCTCCAGGACCCGCCGGCGTGGGCACCTGTGGAACGCGACCCGCCCCACCCGTCCTGTGGAGGACGAGCGGGGCGGAACCGGGATCAGACCGTCGCGGGCTCGAGGCTCTCCGCGACGAGGTCCCACGAGCCGTCGTGCTCCTCGAGGACGACACCGTGCGCGCCGGCCCAGTCGAGCAGCTCGGCCGTCGTCGTGGCCGCTGCGCCCGTCCGGGCGAGGAGCGCGACCAGGCGACCCTTCGCGGTCTTGTTCCAGTGGTTCAGCGCCTTGCGCCGGCCGGAACCGTCGACGCTCACGACGCGCGGGACGACCGCGCCCGTGACGGGGCCGAGTTGCCGGTACCCCTCGGAACGCAGGTCGAGCACGAGCCCGTCCGCCGTGTGTGCCGCGAGCACCCGGGCGGACGGCTCCGGCCAGTGCGACGCGAGCCGGACGGACCCGAGCCGCGAGTCGTGGGAGAGCCGGTAGGCCGGGACGAGATCGCCACCGCGGACGGGACCGAACATCGCGGACTGCACGACCACGTGCTCGAACCACCACGCACGCGTCGCAGCGTCCGCGTCGAGCGAGCCGAGCGGGTCGTAGAGCACACCCGTGTACCGGTCGATCGCCGGCATCGTGCCCGACGTGTCGAGCTCGAGGTTGCGGAACCGCTCCCCGATCGACTTCGGGCCGAGCTTCAGGGCCGTCCGGGCCGAGGACTCCTCGGAACTGACGGAACGGGCCGCGGTGATCACCGCGGCCCGTTCAGCAGCCAGTTCCGGGAACGACAGCGCACGCAGGTCGAGCGTGCGGTCCGTGTCCCCGCCCTCCCGCTTCGTCTCCGAAGGCGGGAGGAGGACGGTCAGTCCGGTCAGGACGCCAGCGCGGCCTGCCGCGCCACGATCGTGACCGTGTCGTGCTCGACCGACAGGAAGCCGTCCTCGGCGTCCGCCGCCACCGTCGAGCCGTCGGCTCGGGTGATGCGGACCTGTCCCTGCGCGAGGGTCGCGAGCAGCGGCTCGTGTCCCGCGAGGATACCGATCTGGCCCTCCGTCGTGCGAGCGACGACCATGGTGGCGTCGCCCGACCAGACCTCGCGGTCGGCCGAGACGACGCTCACGGTGAGTGCCGCCATGTCAGCGGTTCTCCTTCTGGATCTGCGCCCACTTCTCTTCGACGTCGTTGATGCCACCGACGTTGAAGAAGGCCTGCACGGCCACGTGGTCGAACTCGCCGTCGGCGATGGCGCGGAAGGACTCGATGGTGTCCTTCAGCGGGACGGTCGAACCCTCGACGCCCGTGAACTTCTTCGCCATGTACGTGTTCTGCGAGAGGAACTGCTGGATACGACGAGCGCGCTCGACCGTGATCTTGTCCTCTTCGGAGAGCTCGTCGACACCGAGGATGGCGATGATCTCCTGCAGTTCCTTGTTCTTCTGGAGGATCTGCTTGACGCGCGTGGCCGTCTCGTAGTGGTCGGCACCCAGGTAACGGGGGTCCATGATCCGCGAGGTCGACGTCAGCGGGTCGATCGCCGGGTAGAGACCCTGCGAAGCGATCTCACGCGACAGCTCGGTCGTGGCGTCGAGGTGCGCGAACGTGGTCGCCGGCGCCGGGTCGGTGTAGTCGTCAGCCGGCACGTAGATCGCCTGCAGCGAGGTGATCGAGTGACCACGCGTCGAGGTGATGCGCTCCTGGAGCACACCCATCTCGTCGGCGAGGTTGGGCTGGTAGCCCACCGCGGACGGCATGCGACCGAGCAGCGTGGAGACCTCGGAGCCGGCCTGCGTGAAGCGGAAGATGTTGTCGATGAAGAGGAGCACGTCCTGCTTCTGGACATCGCGGAAGTACTCCGCCATCGTCAGCGCCGACAGGGCCACGCGCAGACGCGTTCCCGGCGGCTCGTCCATCTGGCCGAACACGAGGGCGGTCTTGTCGAAGACGCCCGCCTCTTCCATCTCGCCGATGAGGTCGTTGCCCTCACGGGTGCGCTCGCCGACACCGGCGAACACCGACACACCACCGTGGTCCTGCGCGACGCGCTGGATCATCTCCTGGATGAGGACCGTCTTGCCGACGCCCGCACCACCGAAGAGGCCGATCTTGCCACCCTGCACGTACGGGGTGAGGAGGTCGATCGACTTGATGCCGGTCTCGAACATGGAGGTCTTCGACTCGAGCTGGTCGAAGGCCGGGGCCTTGCGGTGGATCGGCCAGCGCTCGGTGATCTCGAGCTTCTCGTCGGTGTTGAGCACGTTGCCCAGCACGTCGAAGACCTTGCCCTTGGTGACGTCGCCGACGGGGACCGAGATCGGAGCGCCCGAGTCACGGACCTCCTGGCCACGGACCAGACCGTCGGTCGGCTTCAGGGAGATGGCGCGGACGAGATCGTCGCCGAGGTGCTGCGCGACCTCGAGGCCGATCTCCTGCGACGAGTCACCGATGGTGATGGTCGTGAACAGGAGGTTGTACATCTCGGGGATGGCGTCGTGCGGGAACTCGATGTCGACGACGGGGCCCGTGACACGGGCGATCCGGCCGACACCGGGCGCCGACGACGTCTCGACCGCGGTGGTTGCGGTGTCGGTCATGGCTGGTGCCTTCCTGAGGGTGGGTAACTGTCCGCGAACGACGCGGACTACTTCTTCTTCGACGAGAGGGCGTCGGCGCCGCCGACGATCTCGGAGATCTGCTGGGTGATCTCGGCCTGTCGGGCGTTGTTCGCGAGACGCGTGAAGTCGCGGATGAGCGAGTCGGCGTTGTCGCTCGCCGCCTTCATCGCCTTCTGCCGGGCGGCGTGCTCGGAAGCAGCCGACTGCAGCATGGCGTTGAAGATGCGGCTCTCGATGTAGACCGGGAGCAGCGCGTCGAGCACCGCATCGGCGTCCGGCTCGAACTCGTAGAGCGGGAGCGGCTCGTCGTTCGACGGCGCCTCGACCCCCTCGACGACCTCGAGCGGGAGCAGCCGGACGACCTGCGGCTCCTGCGTGGCGAGGCTCAGGAAGCGGTTGAAGACGATGTGGATCTCGTCCACGCCACCCTCGGCCGTGTCCTGCAGGAACTTCGCCACGACGGCGTCACCGATCGACTTCGCGGTCGAGAACTCCGGCTGGTCGGTGTTGCCGACCCACTGCTGCTCCGACGCGCGCTCACGGAACGCGAAGTACCCGACGGACTTGCGCCCGACCAGGTAGAACACGACGTCCTTGCCCTCGCTGCGGAGCAGGGAGGCGAGCTCCTCGCCCTGCTTGAGGACGTTCGTGCTGAACGCACCGTTCAGGCCGCGGTCCGACGTGAACAGCACGACGGCTGCACGCGTCGACGACTCCGGCTCGGTGGTCAGCACGTGGTCGACGTTCGAGAACGTCGCCACGGCCGACACCGCTCGCGTCACGGCCCGCGAGTACGGACCCGACGCGGCCATGCGGGCCTGCGCCTTCTGGATCCGCGACGCCGAGATCAACTCCATCGCGCGAGTGACCTTCTTCGTGGTCTTCGCGGACTTGATTCGCTGTCGGTAGACCCGGACCTGCGCTGCCATCTAGCGACGACCCTTGACGATCTGCTCCTGGTCGACGTCGTCGGCCGAGGCGGCCTCGAACTGCTCGGACCCGAGCGTCTTGCCGTCGCTCGTCTGGAAGCTCTTGGAGAACTCGTCGATCTGCTTGGTCATCTCGGCGACGGTGTCGTCGCTGAGCTGGTTCGTCTCACGGAGCGTCGTCAGGACGTCCGAGTTGCGACGCAGGTGGTCGAGCAGCTCCGACTCGAAGCGCAGGACGTCGGCCACGGGGACCTCGTCGAGCTTGCCGTTCGTGCCGGCCCAGATCGAGACGACCTGCTCCTCGACCGGGTACGGCGAGTACTGCGGCTGCTTGAGGAGCTCGGTCAGACGGGCACCGCGCTCCAGCTGACGACGCGACGCCTGGTCGAGGTCGGACGCGAACATCGCGAAGGCCTCGAGCGAGCGGTACTGCGCGAGCTCGAGCTTGAGCGTGCCGGAGACCTTCTTGATCGACTTGACCTGCGCGTCACCACCGACACGGGACACCGAGATGCCCACGTCGACGGCCGGACGCTGGTTCGCGTTGAACAGGTCCGACTGCAGGAAGATCTGGCCGTCGGTGATGGAGATGACGTTGGTCGGGATGTACGCCGAGACGTCGTTCGCCTTCGTCTCGATGATCGGGAGACCCGTCATCGAACCGGCGCCGAGCTCGTCGGACAGCTTCGCGCAACGCTCCAGCAGGCGGGAGTGCAGGTAGAAGACGTCACCCGGGTAGGCCTCGCGGCCCGGCGGACGACGCAGGAGGAGCGACACCGCACGGTAGGCCTCGGCCTGCTTCGACAGGTCGTCGAAGATGATCAGGACGTGCTTGCCCTGGTACATCCAGTGCTGGCCGATGGCGGAGCCGGTGTACGGGGCGAGGTACTTGAAGCCGGCCGGGTCGGAGGCCGGGGCGGCGACGATGGTGGTGTACTCCATCGCGCCGGCGTCCTCGAGCGCACCCTTGACGGAGGCGATCGTGGAGCCCTTCTGACCGATGGCGACGTAGATGCAGCGGACCTGCTTGTCCTCGTCGCCCGACTCCCAGTTGGCCTTCTGGTTGATGATCGTGTCGATCGCGATGGCCGTCTTGCCGGTCTGGCGGTCGCCGATGATCAGCTGACGCTGACCGCGGCCGACGGGGATCATCGCGTCGATGGCCTTGATGCCGGTCTGGAGCGGCTCGTGCACCGACTTGCGGGACATGACGCCGGGCGCCTGCAGCTCGAGGGCACGACGACCCTCGGCCGGGATCTCGCCGAGACCGTCGATCGGAGCGCCGAGCGGGTCGACGACGCGACCGAGGAAGCCGTCGCCGACGGGAGCCGAGAGGACCTCGCCCGTGCGGGTGACTTCCTGGCCCTCTTCGACACCGGCGAACTCGCCGAGCACGATGGCGCCGATCTCGTCCTCGTCGAGGTTCTGCGCGAGGCCGAGCGTGCCGTCCTCGAAGCGGATGAGCTCGTTCGCCATGACGCCGGGGAGGCCCTCGACGTGCGCGATGCCGTCGCCGGCGTCGATGACGTGCCCGACCTCGGCCGTGGAGGCCTTCGTCGGCTCGTAGTTCGAGACGAAGTCCTTCAGGGCATCACGGATCTCATCGGGGCTGATGGTGATGTCTGCCATGGGATTTTCCTTGTTGGTTTCCGGGGCCCTTCGGCTCCGAGAGGGTGACGCTGCCTGACTCGGCAGTTCCCGTTGTGGACTTGGGAGGAGCGGCTTCGACGGTACGCCTAGCCGGCGAGCTGGAGCCGGAGCTCCGAGAGCCGCGTGGACACGGTGCCGTCGATGACGTCGCCGCCGATCTGCACCCGGACCCCGCCGACGACCGAGGGGTCGACCACGTGGTTGATGCTGATGCCCTTGCCGTGCTGCTCCGCGAGGGCCCGGGCGACGCGAGCCGCCTGGCCGTCCGTGAGCGGCGTCGCGGTGATGACCGTCGCGACGAGCTTGCCGGCCTGCTCGGCCACGATGCGCGAGGCGTCGCGGACGAGTTCACCGATGCGACGACCACGCGGCTGCTGCACCAGGTGCGACAGGATCACGATGGTCTGCTCCGATGCCTTGCCGCCGAGCAGCCGCTCGACGAGGGCGCTCTTCTCCGACGGGCTGCCGAGCTTGGTGCCCAGCGCCAGCTCGAGGTCGGCGTCCGAACGGACGGCGGTCTCGAAGGAGAACAGTTCGGCTTCGATCGGCGTGCCGGACGCTGCCGTGGCGGCGACGGCGCGGATGCCCGCGTCCTCGATGCCGACGAGCAGGTCCTGGTGCGAGGACCAGCGCGAGCCGGCCACCGCGGTCAGGACCGCACGCGTCGCGGCGGACTGGCCGGCGAAGACGCGGTCGAGGACCACCTTCTTGCCGGCCGGGTCGGCCGTCGGGTCGGACAGCAGACCGAGCAGCTGCGGCGCACCGGCGATCGCACGCCCTGCGGCGAGGATCTCGGCACCGGCGGCGAGGTCGGCCGCACCGCCGAGGTCGGCGAGCACCGCCCTCGTCGACGCCAGTGCTTCCCTGGTGGCGCTGCGCATGCTCAGCGCTCCCCGGCCGACGATGCCGACGAACCCTGCGAGGCTTCGAGGTCAGCGAGGAACCGGTCCACGACCGCGGTCGACTTGGCGTCGTCCTTGAGCGACTCCCCGATCACGCCGGAGGCGAGGTCGAGGGCGAGGGTGCCCACCTCGGTCCGGAGCGACTGGAGCGCGCTCTGACGCTCGGCCTCGATCTGTGCCTGCGCGTTGGCGGTGATGCGTGCTGCATCGGCCTGCGCCTGCTCGCGGAGCTCGTTGCCGATCGCGTTGGCGTCGGAACGGGCCTGCTCACGGATGCGCGATGCCTCGGCACGGGCCTCGGCGAGCTGCTTGTTGTACTCGTCGAGCGCGGCAGCGGCCTGCTCCTGAGCAGCCTCCGCCTTCTTGATGCCACCCTCGATGGCCTCGGTGCGCTCGTCGAGCATCTTCGTGATCCGCGGGATGATGACCCGCCAGAAGACCAGCAGGATGACGACGAACGCCACCGCGGACCACACGATGTCGTACAGCGGCGGTACGAGGGGATTGTGCGTCTCCTCGGCCGCGATGATGAGTGCGTTCTGCATCGAGAGGCCTTAGTTGGTGAAGATGAAGTACGTCGCGATACCGATGAAGGCGAGGGCCTCGGTGAAGGCGATACCGATGTACATGAGGGTCGTCAGGCGGCCCTGGAGCTCCGGCTGGCGAGCGACGGACTCGATCGTCTTGCCGACGACGATGCCCACGCCGATGGCCGGGCCGATCGCCGCGAGGCCGTAGCCCACCGTCGCGATGTTGCCGGAGATTTCCGCGAGAACGGTCGTTGCGTCCACGTGTTTTCCTTTCAGGATGCGGCCCGGCGGATGCCGTGCCGTATTGGGGGTCAGTTCAGGTCGTTGGTCAGTGCTCGTCAGCCAGCGCGAGCTGGATGTACACAGCGGTCAGCAGCATGAAGACGTACGCCTGCAGCAGCGCGACCAGGATCTCGAAGAAACTGAACGCGATGCCGAACGCGAGCGTCCCGACTCCGAACGCCTTGAAACCGAGCGAGGCGTCGAAGAAGAAGAACTGCGTGGCAGCGAAGAAGAGGACGAGCAGCAGGTGGCCGACGACCATGTTCATCAGGAGTCGCAGGGTCAGCGTCACCGGACGGAGCACGAAGGTCGAGACGAGCTCGATCGGCGTCACGATGATGTACAGGTACCACGGGACCCCAGGCGGGAACAGCGAGTTCCGGAGGAAGGTGCCCGGGTGCTTGCGCAGACCCGCGTAGATGAACGCCACGTAGGCGACGATCGCGAGGATCATCGGGTACGCGATACGGCTGGTGCCCTGCAGGTTGAGCCCCGGGATCAGACCCGTGAGGTTCAGGAACAGCACGGAGAAGAAGATCGTGGCCAGCAGCGGGAGGAACCGCTTGCCGTCCTTCTCACCCAGGTTGTCGAAGGTGTTCCGGCGGACGACGTCGAACGCGTACTCGATGAGCGCCTGGCCGCGGCCGGGGACGAGCTTGAGCGAACGGGTCCCGATGATGCCGATCAGCAGCAGGACCGCGACGGCGATGAACCGGATGATGACGAGTCGGTCGATCTCGAAGGGCGTCCCGGCGAAGAAGATCGCATCCGGGAAGAACTCGTTGATCGACGGACCATGGAACTCGGCGGCCTTGCTGCTCCCCGCCGCAACGGTGTTACCCGCAGCGGTGAGGGACAGGGGAAGAGCGTGGGATAGCAGCGCTGTCTCCTGTGTCGGCGCGCGCACGCATGGCACGCGATGGTGGACGTTGTGGAGGCTCGTCCGCTCCGAGCAATGCTCCGGACGCGGACTCCGAGAAGCCTATCAGGTGCGAGAGGCTTCCCGGGCTCTCAGTTGCGGGGCGCGTCCTTCTCAGGAGACGCGGAGTCTCCGGGAAGGCTGACCCCGATCGGGATCCGGGCCTTCGCGACCGCGACCACGTCGATCACGAGCGAGCCGACGACCCCGACGATGATCGCGATCGCGAGCACCGGGAAGTCCACCCAGGCGCGGTCGCGCAGCAGGACGAGGACGACGATGAACACGACGAACTTGAGCAGCCACGTGCCCATCACGATCCCGAAGAACGCGCCGGAGATCATCTGCCCCTTGGAGACCCGCAGCGCCACCAGCACGCTCACAGCGGTCAGCCCGAGGAACACGACGCTGAGGACGGCTCCGAGCAGGCCACCGGCGAGCCCGGGACCGCCGGCGACGAGCAGCCCGACGACTCCCCCGACGACGGCGAGTCCGACGGCCAGGAGCGCGCCCCAGGTGATGATGCGGCGGAACACCGGCCGGACGTGGTCGAGCGCGTTCGGTGCGGTCACGAGTTGTCTCCTGGGATCGAGCGGTCGTTGGCGGCCCGGTCGAGCGGGTCGAGGCTGGCGTCCACCACGGCGGTCGACCGGGTGGCGACCTGTGCGGCGAACTCGGCGCGTTTGCGGCCGAGCGGGGCGAAGGTGGCGACGGCGCAGACGATGAAGCCGACGGCGACGAAGACGACCACCCAGTACCAGTCCACGAAGAGGAACAGCAGGCAGCCGATCGCCACGGTGGCCGTCCAGGCGTAGAAGATGAGCACGGCGTGGAAGTGCGAGTGCCCCATGTCGAGCAGGCGGTGGTGCAGGTGCTTCCGGTCGGCCGAGAACGGCGACTTGCCCGCACTGAGCCGACGCGTGACGGCGAGCCCGAAGTCGAGGATCGGCACGATGAGGATCGCGAACGGCAGCAGGATCGGGATGAACGCCGGCAGCAGCGCCTGGCGTGTCTGCACCGCGGCCGGGTCGATGTTGCCCGTGACCGAGACCGCGCTGGTGGCCATCAGGAAGCCCACGAGCAGGGCTCCGGCATCCCCCATGAAGAGCTTCGCGGGGTGCCAGTTGAGGATGAGGAAGCCGAAGCAGGCACCGACGAGCACGGCGGTGAGCAGTGACGGCAGGTTGAAGAAGAACTCCGTCTGCACGACCACGCGGTTGATGAAGAACGTGTAGAGGAAGAACACGCCGCCGGCGATGATCGCCACCCCGGCGACGAGGCCGTCGAGGCCGTCGATGAAGTTCACCGCGTTCATGACGAGCACCACTGCCAGCACGGTGAAGATCAGGCTCATGTAGGACGAGCCGACCCCGAGCGTGTTCCCGATCGGCAGCGACACGATCGCCACGCCCTGCCAGGCGAGGATCCCCGCGGCGATGATCTGCCCCGCGAGCTTCGTCATCCAGTCGAGGTCCCAGATGTCGTCGGCGACGCCGAGGACCACGATGATGGTCGCGCCCCCGAGCACCGCCAGCACGCGACCCGGCTCGGAGAACACCAACCGGAAGTAGTCGGTACCGGCGATCGACGGGAAGAGGAACCACGCCGCGAGCAGGGACACGATGACGCCGATGTACATCGCGATGCCGCCGAGCCGGGGCGTCGGCGTGCGGTGCACGTCCCGCTCACGGACCTTCGGGTACCACTTGTACTTCAGCCCCAGCTTCCAGACGATCCAGCTGACGCAGAAGCTCACCACGGCCGCGATGGCCCCGGCGAGCAGGTAGTACTTCATCCGACGAGGTCGGCTCCGACGACCCTGGTGATCTCCTCGTCCGGGATCACACCGTGGCGGACGATCCGGAGCTTGCCGCCGTCGGAGAGCCCCGTGGCGTCGACGATCGTCGAACCGGTCGACTCCGCGAACCCCTCGTGCGGCTCGAGTGAGCCCCCGTCGAGGTACACCGCGACGCTGTCGCCGAGCATCGCCTCGGCCTGGTCGGCGTCCATCGCGGCCGGGTCCCCCGTCGTGTTCGCCGAGGACACCGCGAGCGGACCGACCTCCTGCAGGAGTTCGAGCGCGATCCGCGAGTCCGGCATCCGGAGCGCCACGGTACCCCGTGTCTCGCCGAGGTCCCAGTCGAGGGACGGCTGCGCACGGAGGATCACGGTGAGGCCACCGGGCCAGAACTCGTCGACGAGGTCGCGCACCTGCTGCGGGATGTCGCTCGCGAGCGCGTCCAGGGTCGGCGGTCCGGGGATGAGCACCGGCGGCGGCGACTGCCGGGTGCGTCCCTTCGCGTCGAGCAGTCGCTGGACGGCGGCCGCGCTGAAGGCGTCCGCGGCCACGCCGTAGACGGTGTCGGTGGGGACCACGACGAGCTCTCCGCGCCCGAGTGCGGCACGTGCGAGCCGCATCCCGGTCAGGAGCCCGTCGGAGTCGGTGCAGTCGTATCGGGATGCCATGACTCGACGATGATAGTGCGACACAATGGGTGGCATCGTGAACGAGTCCCCTGCGCCCCGCCTCCTGTTCCTCTTCGACATGGACGAGGTCCTCGTCCGGTACGACTGGCAGGTGCGGATGGCCGCACTCGCCGAGTTCACCGGGCACGAGTTCGCGGAGCTCCGCCGCCGGTGGTGGGACTGCGGCAACGAGCAGCGCGCCGAGGCCGGCGGGTACGCCGACGGCGACGAGTACCTCGCCGCCTTCGCCGAGGCCATGGGCTGCGACGTCCCCGAGACCGAGTGGGCGCGGATCCGCGGCGCCGCGATGACCGAGCTGCCCGACCGGATCGAGGCGGTGCGCGTCGCGAGCGAGCACGGTCGGGTCGGCCTCCTGACGAACAACGGACCGCTGGCCGGCCGGTGGATCCACCGCTGGGCGCCGTCCCTCGCGCCCGTCTTCGGCGAGCACCTCGACACCACGAGCAACTTCGGGGCGCGCAAGCCCGAGCCGGAGGTCTACCGGCGCGCGCTCGAGCACCACGGTGTCCCGGCCGAGCGCACGTTCTTCGCGGACGACATGCCGATCAACGTCGAGGGCGCGCAGCGCGTCGGCATCCACGCGGTGCTCGTCGAGGAGCACACCGACCTGCGCGAAGCCGTCCTCGCCTTCGTCGCGGAACAGCACGCCGCCGCGCCCGTCGCGGAGCAGCCGGACCGCAGCGCGAACGTCCCGTCACGCGTGCGGTAGGAAGCGGAAACGCGCGTACCGGGCAGGAACGAACGACCAGGTACGCGCGGAACGGCACCGACTCACGGCGGCGGGCTGACCGGCGGAAGTGATCCGCGCCTCCAGGCCCGGACCGCTGCTCGATCCTTCCCATCATGCGTGCGGTAGGAAGCAGAAACGCGCGTACCGGGCAGGAACGAACGACCAGGTACGCGCGGAACGGCCCACCATGCGCGGAGCGGCCCACAGGACCACGCACGCACACCGCCCAGGAGGCGCGGCTCGACCCCGCCTAGCGCGTCGCCGTGGTCGTGCGGTCGCGTCCCGTCAGGTCGACGTGCGTCTCCGGGGAACGGAACCCCCGGCGCGCCAGGACCTCGCGCACGCCGGCGCCCTGCGGCTCGGCGTGCTCGATGACGACGACTCCCCCGGGGACGAGCAGGCGCCACGCGGTGTCGGCGAGGGCACGCACCGCGTCGAGTCCGTCCGGACCGCCGTAGAGTGCGACGGCCGGGTCGTGGTCGCGGACCTCGGGGTCGATCGGCACCGCGTCGTCGGGCACGTACGGCGGGTTCGACACGACGACCGACACCGTGCCGTCCAGGTCGGGCAGTGCGTCGGCGAGGTCGCCCTCGACGAGGCGGACCGTCCCGCCGTACGCGTCGATGTTGCGCCGCGTCCACGGGAGCGCCTCGGGCGACCGTTCGACCGCGTACACGACCGCGTTCGGCACCTCGGTGTCCATGGCGATGGCGATCGCGCCGCTGCCGGACCCGAGGTCGACGGCGACCGGCGACGGCACGGGCACCGCGCGGAGTACGTCGATGCCGAACTGCACGACGCCCTCGGTCTCGGGCCGCGGGACGAACACGCCGGGTCCGACGGCCAGGGTCAGCGCCCGGAAGTACGCCTCGCCGGTGATGCGCTGGAGCGGCTCGCGGGTGACGCGTCGGGCGACGGCGTGCCGGAAGCGCTCGACGTGCTCGGCGGCGATCGCGCCGCCGGTCATCGCACGGGCCTGCACGGCGCCACGCGAGGTGTCGGTCGCCCAGGCGAGCAACAGTTCCGCGTCCACCTGCGGGGTCGGGACGCCGGCCGCGTCGAACGCCGCGACCGCCTCGCGCAGGAGGCGGTCCGCGGCGAACGCGACGGGCGTGTCGGAGGCGGGTCGCGCCTCCAGGCCGTCCGAGGGGACGTCGCTCACGCGTCCTGGTCGCCGATGGCGGCCAGTCGTGCCTCTTCGTCCGCCTGGATGGCGGACTGGATGACGGGTTCGAGCGCACCGTTCATGACGCGGTCCAGGTCGTACGCCTTGTACCCGGTGCGGTGGTCCGCGATGCGGTTCTCCGGGAAGTTGTACGTGCGGATGCGCTCCGAACGGTCCATGCCGCGGATCTGCGACTTGCGCGCGTCCGAGGCGATGGCGTCGAGCTCCTCCTGCTGGCGCGCGAGGATGCGGGCACGCAGGACGCGCATGCCGGCCTCGCGGTTCTGCAGCTGCGACTTCTCGTTCTGCATCGCGACCGTGATGCCCGTGGGCAGGTGGGTGATGCGGACCGCGGAGTCGGTCGTGTTGACGGACTGTCCCCCGGGCCCGGAGGACCGGTAGACGTCGATCTTGAGGTCGTTCTGGTTGATCTGGACCTCTTCGGGCTCGTCGACCTCGGGGAAGACGAGCACGCCGGTCGTCGAGGTGTGGATGCGCCCCTGCGACTCGGTCGCCGGCACACGCTGCACACGGTGCACGCCGCCCTCGTACTTGAGGTGCGCCCAGACGCCCTGGGACGGGTCGGTCGCGTTCGACTTGATCGCGACCTGGACGTCCTTGTAGCCACCGAGGTCGGACTCGGTGCGCTCGAGCATCTCGATCTTCCAGCCCTTGGACTCGGCGTAGTGCGAGTACATGCGCAGGAGGTCGGCCGCGAAGAGCGCCGATTCCTCGCCGCCCTCGCCGCCCTTGATCTCCATGATCACGTCGCGCCCGTCGTCGGGGTCGCGCGGGATGAGCAGCCGGCGGAGACGCTCCTGGCGCTCCGACAGCTGCTCCTCGAGCGCCGGGACCTCGTCCGCGAACGCCTCGTCCTCACGCGCGAGCTCCTGGGCGGCGGCGAGGTCGTCCCCCGCCGCCTTCCAGGACTCGTACGCGGACTTGATCTGGTTGAGCTCGGCGTACCGCCGGTTCACCTTCTTCGCCCGGGCCGCATCGGCGTGGAGCGCGGGGTCCGACAGCTGCTGCGTCAGGTCCTCGTGTTCCGCCAGCAGCCCTGCCACCGACTCGAACACGCGTTACTCCTGGTGACCGTTGTGGTGCCCACCGGTCGTGGGGACCGACTTCTGCACCTGGACCAGGAACTCGACGTTCGACTGCGTCTCCTTGAGGTTCCGCAGCACGATCTCGAGGGCCTGCTGCGGGTCGAGCCCGGCGAGGGCCCGGCGCAGGCGCCACGTGATCTTGACCTCGTCGGCGGAGAGCAGCTGCTCCTCGCGACGGGTGCCGGACGCGTTGACGTCGACGGCCGGGAAGATCCGCTTGTCCGCCAGGTGACGGTTGAGGCGGAGCTCCATGTTGCCGGTGCCCTTGAACTCCTCGAAGATCACCTCGTCCATCTTCGACCCGGTCTCGACGAGCGCCGTCGCGAGGATGGTCAGCGAACCGCCGTCCTCGATGTTGCGCGCGGCGCCGAAGAAGCGCTTCGGCGGGTAGAGGGCCGACGAGTCGACGCCACCGGAGAGCACGCGACCGGAGGCCGGCGTCGCCAGGTTGTAGGCGCGGCCCAGACGGGTGATCGAGTCGAGGAGCAGGACCACGTCGTGGCCGAGCTCGACGAGGCGCTTCGCACGCTCGATGGCGAGCTCGGCGACCGTGGTGTGGTCTTCTGCCGGACGGTCGAAGGTCGAGGCGATGACCTCGCCCTTCACCGTGCGCTGCATGTCGGTGACCTCTTCGGGCCGCTCGTCCACGAGGACGACCATGAGGTGCGCCTCGGGGTTGTTCTTGGCGATCGCGTTGGCGATGGCCTGCAGCACGACCGTCTTGCCGGCCTTCGGCGGGGAGACGATCAGGCCGCGCTGGCCCTTGCCGATCGGCGACACGAGGTCGATGATCCGCGTGCTGAGCTTCGAGGGCTCGGTCTCGAGGCGCAGGCGCTCGTTCGGGTACAGCGGGGTGAGGTCCTGGAAGTCGACGCGCGCGGCGGCCTCTTCGGCGGTCTGCCCGTTGACCGAGTCGACCTTCACGAGCGCGTTGTACTTCTGGCGGCTCTGCTGTTCGTTGTCGCGCGGCTGCTTGATCGCACCGACGACCGCGTCGCCCTTGCGCAGGTGGTACTTCTTCACCTGGCCGAGGGAGACGTAGACGTCGTTCGGTCCCGGCAGGTACCCGGTCGTGCGCACGAAGGCGTAGTTGTCGAGGACGTCGAGGATGCCCGCGATCGGGATGAGGACGTCGTCCTCGGTGATCTCCGGCTCGAACTCGTCGTTCTGCCCGCCGCGGCCGCGCTTGCGGTCACGCTGGCGACGGCTGCGGCCGCCCTCGGTCTCGTCGGCGTTCTGCTGGGCCTGCTGCTGCTGCTTCTGCTGACCCTGCTGGCCCTGCTGCTTCTGCTGGCCGTTCTGCTGCTGGCCGTTCTGCTTCTGCTCGTTCTTGTCGTCCGGCTGGGCGTTCTTCTGCTCGCCCTGCTGGCCCTGGCCGTTCTGGCCGTTCTGGCCGTTCTGGCCGTTCTTCTGGGCCGCGTCGGTCTTCGGGGCGTTGTCGCGACCGTTCTGGTCGCCGCCCTGCTCGCCGTTCTCGGCGTTCTGGCCACGGCCACGACCGCGACCACGGCTGCGACGACCGCGGCGCGAGCCGCCCTCGCCCTGCTGGTCGTTCTGGTCGCCCGACTCGGTGCCGTGCGCGGACTGCTCCTGGTGGTCGCCCGCGGCGTCCTGCTGGGTCGGCTGCTCGGCCTGGTCCGGCGTCTGCTCGGAGCGCTCGGTGCGCTCGGCCTGCTGGCCGTTCTGCTGGTCGCGCTGCCCGCGGCCACGACGCTGGCCGCCGGTCTGCGCGGCTTCCTGGGCGTCCTTCTCGGCGCGGACCTGGTCGAGCCCGGCGAGGAGGTCCTCGGTGCCGGTCTGACCGTGGTTGGTGTGCTCGGCGGCCGAGGTCGGCGCGGCGCTCACGGTGCCGCCGGAGGAGGCACGGCGCGAACGGCGGGCCCGCGAGGACGCCGGCTGCTCGGCCGGGGCCTCGGTCGCTGCCGGTGCGTCGGCGACGGCCTCAGCGGCGGGTGCTGCGGGGGCCTCGGTCGGCTCCGGCAGCGTCGGCTGCTCGGCCACGGGGGCCTCGACCGCGGGTGCGGCCGGCTCGGCGGGAGCGTCGTCCGTCACGGGACGCTTGTCCTCGATCGAGGCGATGAGGTCACCCTTGCGGAGCTTCGAGAGCCCCGTGATGCCGAGGGAGGAGGCGATGCGCTGGAGTTCCGGGAGCCGGAGGGCGCGCAGATCGCTGGGGATCTCCACCTGGGTGGAGTCGTTGACGTTCGTCAAGGTCGGTGTTTCCTTTCGAACCGCAGAACGCGGAGAGTTTCCACCGTCCCGGATGCACGGGTATGCATCGACCGCCGTTCAGACGACGGACCGGGATTCGGTGATCAGAAAGAGATTGCCCCCGCGCACCGGACCCAGCATGGCGAGGAAGTTCCTGCTGCCTACGCGGGTTCGGCTTGGAGCGCCGAGTGCGGCACCACTGTAGCACCACCGAGGTCGACGGCCAGCATGAGCGCCCGCCAGTCGGATTCCCCGTGTCGCGACACGAGGTCGGCCGCGGTGAGTCGCTGCGCGGGGTCGCTGCCGAGGACCAGGAGGCTCGGGCCGGCTCCGGAGACGACCGCCGCCAGGCCGTGCTGCCGCAGCAGGCCGATGAGGGCGTCGGTCTCCGGCATGGCGCTGGCACGGTAGGCCTGGTGCAACCGGTCCTCGGTCGCCGCCAGGAGCAGCTCGGGGCTCTGGATGAGCGCGGCGACGAGCAGGGCGGAGCGGGACACGTTGAACGCGGCGTCCTCGTGCGGGACGCTCGCCGGCTGCAGGGAGCGCGCGAGCTTCGTCGAGAGCGTCGAGGTCGGCACGAAGACCACCGGCGAGACACCGCGGTGGACGAGCAGGCGCTTGTACGCCGGGCCCTCCGCGGTCATCCACGCGATGGTCAGCCCGCCGAACAGCGCCGGCGCGACGTTGTCCGGGTGCCCCTCCATCTCGGTCGCGAGCGTGAGCAGGGTCGAGGCGTCGAGGTCGACGACGCCCTCGAGCAACCCGCGCGCGGCCATCAGCCCGGCGACGATCGCGGCCGCCGACGACCCCATGCCGCGGCCGTGCGGGATGGCGTTCACCGCGTGCAGCTCGAGGCCGGGCTGCTGTGCGACGCCGGCGTGCTCGAGCCCGCGGCGGACGGCGCGGACGACGAGGTTCGTGTCGTCGGTGGCGACCTCACCAGCGCCGACACCGTCGACCGTGACGGTCGCGCCGGGCTCGGGCCGGACCCGGACGACGACCTCGTCGTAGAGCGACAGGGCGAGGCCCAGGGAGTCGAACCCCGGTCCGAGGTTCGCGGAGGTCGCCGGGACCCGTACGCGGACCGCCCGTCCGGCCGGTACAGCGATCTGGGCGGTCATGCCCTCCCCCGGTCCGGACGAGCGGTCGGGGCTCACTCGGCGCCGACCAGTCCGAGCACGTCGGCGACCGACTTGGTGTCGACCGGGACGCTCGTCGGGGTGACCTCGCCGCCGTCCTGCGTGCGGAGGGCCCACTGCGGGTCCTTGAGGCCGTGGCCGGTCACCGTGATGACGACCTTCGCGCCCTTCGGCACGACGCCGGCGTCGGCACGCTCGAGGAGCCCGGCGACGCCGATGGCCGAGGCGGGCTCGACGAAGACGCCGACCTCGGCGGAGAGGATGCGGTGCGCGGCGAGGATCGCCTCGTCGGTGATGGCACCGAAGTAGCCGTCGGTCTCGTCACGGGCCTCGAGCGCGAACTCCCACGAGGCCGGGTTGCCGATGCGGATCGCGGACGCGATGGTGTCCGGGTTGCGGACGACCTCGCCGCGGACGATCGGGGCCGAGCCCGCGGCCTGGAAGCCGAACATGCGCGGGAGCCTGGACGACCGACCGGCGGCCACGTCCTCGCGGTAGCCGCGGGAGTACGCCGTGTAGTTGCCCGCGTTGCCGACCGGCAGGAAGTGGAAGTCGGGCGCGTCACCGAGGACGTCGACGACCTCGAACGCGGCGGTCTTCTGCCCCTCGATGCGGTCGTTGTTGACCGAGTTCACCAGGTGCACCGGGTAGTTCGCGGCGAGGTCGCGCGCGATGTCGAGGCAGTCGTCGAAGTTGCCCTGCACCTGCAGCAGCTGGGCGTCGTGGGCGACGGCCTGGCTGAGCTTGCCCATGGCGATCTTGCCCTCGGGCACGAGCACCGCGGCGGTGATGCCGGCGTGCGTGGCGTACGCGGCGGCGGAGGCGCTGGTGTTGCCGGTCGAGGCGCAGATGACGGCCTTCGCACCGTGCTCGACGGCCTTCGAGATCGCCATGGTCATGCCGCGGTCCTTGAACGACCCGGTCGGGTTCATGCCCTCGAACTTGACGTAGACCTCGGCCCCCGTGCGCTCGGACAGGCGGCGCGCCGGGATGAGCGGGGTCCCGCCCTCACCGAGCGTGACGACGGGCGTCGCCTCGGTGACGTCGAGACGGTCGGCGTACTCGCGCAGGACACCCTGCCACTGGTGGGCCATGAGGCTCCCCTTCTTGTCGGTTCTGGAGTTCGGTCGGGCGCGGGTCAGGCGCCGACGACGCGGAGGACGCTCGTGACCTCGGCGACGACGTCCTCGTTGCGGAGGGCGACCACCGTCGCGGCGAGGTCGGACTCGCGCGCCAGGTGCGTGCCGATGACGAGGGTCGCGGTCGCGTCGGACCCGGTCGCGACGGTCTGCTCGACGGTCTCGACGCTGACGCCGTGCTTCGCGAGGACGCCGGCGACGGTCGACAGGACACCCGGGGCGTCCGTGACGTGCAGCGTGATCTGGTAGCGCGTGCGGACGGTGCCGATCGGGAACACCGGCAGCGCGGACTGGGTCGACTCGGCGATGCCGGGGCCACCGATGACGTGTCGGCGCGCGGCGGACACCAGGTCGCCGAGGACGGCCGAGGCCGTCTCGACCCCGCCGGCACCGGCGCCGTAGAACATCAGGTCGCCGGCGGCCTCGGCCTCGACGAACACGGCGTTCTTCGCCCCGTGCACGCTCGCGAGCGGGTGCGACTCGGGCACGAGGGCCGGGTACACGCGGGCGCTGACGCCCTCGGTGCCCTGCTCGTCGGTCAGGCGCTCGGCCGTCGCGAGGATCTTCACGACGTACCCGGCCTTGCGCGCGGCCCGGACCTGCTCGATCGTCACCGAGGTGATGCCCTCGCGGTGGACGGCGGCGAGCGGCACCGAGGTGTGGAACGCGAGCGACGCCAGGATCGCGGCCTTCTGCGCGGCGTCGTAGCCCTCGATGTCGGCGGTCGGGTCGGCCTCGGCGTACCCGAGCTCGGTGGCGGTCGCGAGGGCGTCCTCGAACGTCGAGCCCTCGCGGTCCATCAGGTCGAGGATGAAGTTGGTCGTGCCGTTGACGATGCCCATGATGCGCTCGATGCGGTCACCGGCGAGGGAGTCGTGCAGCGGTCGGATGATCGGGATCGCGCCGGCGACGGCGGCCTCGTAGTAGAGCTGTGCGCCCACCTGCTCGGCGACCGCGAAGAGCTCCGGGCCGTGGGTCGCCAGGAGGGCCTTGTTGCCGGTGACGACGTCGGCGCCGGACTGCAGCGCCTGGAGCACGAGCGTCCGTGCCGGCTCGATGCCGCCGATCAGCTCGACGACGATGTCCGCGCCGAGGATGAGCGACGCCGCGTCCGTCGTGAAGAGCTCCTTCGGCAGGTCGACGTCGCGCGGGGCGTCGAGGTCGCGCACCGCGATCCCGACGAGCTCGAGGCCGGCCCCGGCGCGCGAGGCGAGCTCGTCGCCGTGTTCGAGGAGCAGCCGCGCCACCTGGGAACCGACCGAGCCGGCTCCGAGCAGCGCGACGCGGACGTTGCGGTATTCGATCATCTGGTGCGGGTCCTGTTCGTGGGGAGTCGGGTCGTCCGAGGGGCTCAGGCCCCCGGGACCACCCCGGTGTCGCGGGCGAGGAGGTCGTCGATCGACTCGCCACGCACGAGGATACGGGGTACGCCGTCGGCGACCGCCACGACCGGCGGGCGTCCGACGTGGTTGTAGTTGCTCGCCAGGCTCCAGCAGTACGCACCGGTGGCGGCCACGGCGAGGAGGTCCCCGCGGTGCACGTCACCGGGCAGGTACTCGTCGTTCACGACGATGTCGCCGGACTCGCAGTGCTTCCCGACCACCCGGGTGAGGACCGCGGGGGCGTCGGACGTCCGGGCGAGCCGGGCCGTGTAGTCGGCGCCGTAGAGCGCGGGTCGGGCGTTGTCGCTCATGCCGCCGTCGACCGACACGTACGTCCGGGTGGCGGGCTCCTGCTCGTCGTCCGTGAGCGTCACGGGCTTGATGGTGCCGACGCGGTAGAGCGTGATGCCCGCGGGCCCGACGATGTACCGGCCGGGCTCGACCGCGACCTCGGGGACCGGGATGTCCCGCTCGGCGCAGGCCTCGGCCACGATGGTCGCGAGCGCGTCGGCGACGTCCTCCGGCTCGAACGCCGAGTCGGCCTCGGTGTAGTCGATGCCCCAGCCGCCGCCGAGGTTGAGCTCCGGCACCGGACCGGTCGCCACGAGCGTGGCGTGCACGTCCATCAGGCGACGTGCGGCCTCGCGGAAGCCGGACTCGTCGAAGATCTGCGAGCCGATGTGCGAGTGCAGGCCGACGAAGGCGAGCGAGGGCTCGGCGCGCACGGCCTCGGCAGCGGTGACGGCCTCGGTCAGGGGGATGCCGAACTTCTGGTCCTCGCGCGCGGTGGCGAGGTACTCGTGCGTCGACGCGTGCACCCCGCTGTTGATCCGGATGCGCACGCGCTGCACGACCCCGGCGTCGGCCGCGGCACGGGCGACGCGCTGCACTTCCTCGTGGCTGTCGAGGACGATGGTGCCGACGCCGACCTCGACCGCGCGGGCGATCTCGGCGTCCGACTTGTCGTTGCCGTGGAAGCCGAGCAGCGCCGGGTCGACTCCCCCGGCCAGGGCCACCGCGAGCTCGCCGCCGGTGCACACGTCGACGCGGAGGTCGGCCTCGACCATCCACGCCGCGACCTGCGTCGTCAGGAACGCCTTGCCTGCGTAGTAGACGTGCGCCCGGGTGCCGATCCGCTCGAACGCCTCGGTGAAGGCGTTCCGCACCCGCACCGCACGGGACTGCACGTCGCGTTCGTCGACCACGTACAGCGGCGTGCCGAACTGCGCGACCAGGTCGGACGCGGCGATCCCGCCGACGACGAGCTCGCCGTCGTCGGTCCGGGTCGCGGAGGCGGGCCAGATCCGCGCGGTCAGCGCGGAGGCGTCCGTCGGGAACCGCAGGTGCTGCGGGGCAAGGGGGTTCTCGCTCACGGGACCCGATCCTACCGAGCCGAGCCGCGCCTCCTGGCCGTGTGACGCAGCCACGTGCTCAACCGCACGAACCGACCGTCTGCAGCCCCGCCTCGTTGAGCGGCAGCGAGTCGGCCGTGACGCGCACCGTCGCCTCGGAGGCGGTGACGTCGAGCGACCGCACGAGGAGCCCCGACGGCAGGAACTGCGCCGTGCAGACCTCGACGGGGACGTTCGTGACGCCCGGGATCGAGTCCACCTTGAGGCCGAGCGACGAGTTCGTGATCCGCACCGTCTTCGGCGTGATCGTGATGCCCTTGCCGTCGTCCTGCGCGGCGACGTCGCCCTTCGCCGCGTAGGTGATGTCGTAGCCGAGGACCGCGGTCTTGCCGGAGAGCTCCACGCCACCGTCGACCAGGCTGAGCCGGTCGAACAGCGGGCTGTACTTCGACAGGTCCTTCACGGACGCGGCCGCGAGCCGGACGTGGCCGTCGACGTCGCGCACGTCGCCCTTGCCGTCGACGGGCACGTCACGCGCGGTGACGTCGGCGGCGAGCGGGATGCCGTCGATCGTGAGCTTCTCGGAGGAGATCTCGACCTCGTCGAGCTGCCCGCTGATCAGCTGCGGGATGACGATGCCCTTCGCGTGCGCCTCGACCTCGCCGGTGGCGCCGGACGGCAGCGACTGCTCGACCTGCTGGGCGATGATGCGGTCGACGACCCCGCGGAGGACGAACTCGGCGATCACGACGAGCGCGGCGAGGACGACCACGACGACGATCAGCACGACGGGCCAGCGACGGCGCTTCCGGGGGGTCACGGTGGCGGCGGACATGCGTCCCACCTTGCCAGGTGGCCCCGGCAGCGAGCCTGGAGGCGCGGCGTGCGCCCGGCGCGCCGGGCCCGGCGTGCGCCCGGCGCGCCGGCCGCGGCGTCCGCGCGGTCGCGCCGGCCGCGTGCGCCCAGCGCCCGCCGCACAACGAAAGTCGCCCCGAACCACGGCATTCCGCAGTTCGGGGCGACTTTGGTTGTGCGCAGCGCTCCGCGCCGGCCGGGCGCACGCCGACCGCTACATGCGCTCCGGCGCCGTCACGCCGAGCAGGCCCAGCCCGTTGCGGACGACCTGGCCGGTGGCGTCGTTCAGCCAGAGGCGCGTGCGGTGCAGGTCGGTCACGGCCTCGTCCCCGAAGGGCGTGACCCGGCAGGCGTCGTACCAGCGGTGGTAGAGCCCGGCGAGCTGCTCGATGTACCGCGCCACACGGTGCGGCTCGCGCAGCTCGGCAGCCTGGCGCACCACGCGCGGGTACTCCGCCAGGGCGCCGAGCAGGGCCCCCTCGGTGTCGTGCGTCAGGAGCGAGGCGTCGAAGGCCGACCGGTCCACCCCGGCGTTCGCGGCGTTGCGGGCCACGGACTGCGTGCGGGCGTGGGCGTACTGCACGTAGAAGACGGGGTTGTCGTTCGTGCGCTTCGTGAGCAGGTCGAGGTCGATGTCGATCGCGGTGTCGCTGGCGAACCGGACGAGCGAGTAGCGGCCGGCGTCCACACCCACGGCGTCGACGAGGTCCTCCATCGTGACGATCGTGCCGTTGCGCTTCGACATGCGCATCGGCTCGCCGTCCTTGAGCAGGTTGACCATCTGCCCGATGAGGATCTCGAGGTTCTTGCCCGGCTCGTCCCCGAACGCGGCGCACATCGCCATCATCCGGCCGACGTAGCCGTGGTGGTCCGCGCCGAGCATGATGAGGTTCCGCTCGAACCCGCGCTCGCGCTTGTCGAGGTAGTACGCCAGGTCGCCGGCGATGTAGGCGGGCTCGCCGTCCGACTTGATGACGACGCGGTCGCGGTCGTCGCCGAAGTCGGTGGTCCGGAGCCACTCGGCACCCTCGGCCTCGTACATCACGCCTGCCGAGCGGAGTCGCTCGATGGCGCGCTCGACGGCCTTCGACTCGTGCAGGGCGTTCTCGTGGAAGTACACGTCGAAGTCGACGCCGAAGTCGTGCAGCGACGACTTGATGTCGGCGAACATGAAGTCGACGCCCTCGCGCCGGAAGAGCTCCTGCGCCTCGTCGCGCGGCAGGTCCTTGACGTCGACCGACGGGTCGAGCGTCGCGATCACGCGCGCCGCGATCTCGGCGATGTACGCGCCGCCGTAGCCGTCCTCGGGCGTGGGCTCACCGAGCGCCGACGCGACGAGGGAGCGAGCGAAGCGGTCGATCTGCGCGCCGTGGTCGTTGAAGTAGTACTCGCGGGTGACGAGGCCGCCCTGCGCCTGGAACACCCGCGCGAGGCTGTCGCCCACCGCGGCCCAGCGCACGCCGCCCATGTGGATCGGCCCGGTCGGGTTCGCGGACACGAACTCGAGGTTGATCCGCACGCCGTCGTACAGGTCACCGTGCCCGAAGGACTCGCCGCCCTCGACGATCGTGCGCGCGATCTCGCCGGCAGCGGCGGCCTCGAGCGTGATGTTGATGAAGCCGGGGCCCGCGACGTCGACCGAGTCCACGCCGTCGAGCTCGGTCAGCTCGCCGGCGATCTCCGTCGCGAGCTCGCGCGGGTTCGTGCCGAGCCGCTTCGCGAGCTGCATCGCCGCGTTCGAGGCCCAGTCGCCGTGCGCGCGGTTCTTCGGACGTTCGAGTGCCGCGTGGGACTCCTCGATGGTCACGGTGTCGGACGCGCCTCGTCGCTCGACGATCCCGGTCAGGATCGACAGGTACGCGGCGGAGAGTTCGGCAGGAGTCACGAGGGTCGAGTCTACCGGGACGCACAGGTCCTCCCCGGTCGATGCACCATCATGTCGGGATGACCACCCGCAGCCGCGTCCGGGCGATCAGCGTCGCCCTCCTCACCGTGTCCGCGTCCGTCGCCCTGGTGGGGTGCTCCGGCGGCGGCTCGGACGGCGCCACGCCGAGCGCCACGGCGGGTCCGATCGGGAAACGGGTCGCACAGACGTGCACCGAGCTCCTGCCCGCCGACGCCCTGTCCGTCTACGGGAAGACGTTCACCCTCGACGACGACTTCACGCCGGAGAAGGGGACCCCGGCGGCGCGCATCGCCGAGCAGCGCGGCCGCGTGTGCCACTGGAGCGCGACCGACGACGCCTCGACGACGATCACGGTCGCCGTCGCCGACCTGCCTGAGAAGTCGCTCACGAACCTCAAGGACGCGCTCTACGAACGGGGCGGATCCGTGCCGACCTACCGGGTCGAGGGGTACTTCTCGCTCACCGACGGCGTCGGGCGCGCGGACGCTTTCGCCGACCCGTACTGGATCACCGCGACCTCCACGCTCTTCACCGAGCCCGGCGGCGCGCAGCCGGTCGTCGACGCGGTGCGGAGCGTCGTGCAGCCGAGCGCGTCCGCGACGCCGGCCGGCTGACCCGACACGGGTCGGACGGGAGGCGCGGGGCGGGCCCGACCCGCGCCTCCCGTCACGACACGCGTGGTCTCGGACAGCCGTGCGGACCTGCTACGGTTGGTTCCACCCAGGGCCCCCATAGCTCAGGGGATAGAGCACTGCCCTCCGGAGGCAGGGGCGGAGGTTCGAATCCTCCTGGGGGCACAGTGACATTCCCGCGCAAGGCGAGTTCTTCGCTTCGCTCAGGACGCGCCGCGCGATGTCGGCTTCGCCGACCTTCCCTCTGGGAGCAGTCGGGGCGGGGCCATCAGGGGCGCACAACGCGGTAGCGTCGGGCGCATGAGCCTCGTGTTCCCGGAACCTGGTGTTGCGCCGCTGCGAGGCGGGCCGAGGCTCGGGTGGGGCGTGATCGGGCCCGGCGAGATCGCGGGCGACTTCACGTCGACGCTCCACGCGAACTCCGACCAGCGCGTCGTCGCCGTCGGCTCCCGCTCCCCCGAACGCGCCGCCGCCTTCGCCCGGCGACACGGGATCCCCGGCGTGCACGGCTCGTACGAAGCCCTCGTCGCCGACCCCGCCGTCGACGTCGTCTACGTTGCCTCACCGCACCCGCAGCACCTCGGCCACGCGCTCCTCGCGATCGCCGCGGGCAAGCACGTCCTCGTCGAGAAGCCGATGACCACGTCCGAGGCGGACACCCGCACCCTCGCCGAGGCCGCCCGCAGCGCCGGGGTGCTCGCGATGGAGGCGATGTGGACCCGGTACCTCCCGGGGACCACCGTCGTCGCACGGCTCCTCGAGGACGGCGCCCTCGGCGACGTCCGGCTCGCGTCCGTCGACGTCGGCTGGCCGCACCACCCCGACCCCGCCGACCGCATGTTCGACCCCGCCGCCGGCGGCGGCGCCCTCCTCGATGCCGGCGTGTACGGGCACTGGTTCGCACGGTTCGCCACCGGCGCCCCGGTGACCAGCAGCACGACGGGAGCGGTCTCCGGACGCGGGGTGGACCTCCAGTCCGTCACCGTGTCGACGTCGGCCGGCGGCGCGCAGGCCGTGGTGACCACGACGATGACGGCGTGGACGCCCGGACTCGCGGTCATCGCGGGGAGCACGGCCACCGTGCGGTACACCGACCACTTCGTGTTCCCCGCGTCCTTCGCGCTGCACCACGGCGCGGAGGCGGCGCACTGGGATGACGAGAGCGGCCTCCGTGGCAGACAGGGCCTCGTCTGGCAGACCGCGGCGCTCGCGCAGTACGTCGCCGAGGGGCGCACGGAGTCCTCGCTGCACTCGCTCGACGACTCGATCGGGCTCGCTGCGACGCTCGACGCGGCGCGGTCCGCGCTCGGTCCCCGGGCGGATGCCACCGGTGTTTCCGAACGCGACACGTCCACCCCCTAGGATCACGGGCCGGTCGACCCCGCACGCGACCGGGAAGAGGACTCGATGACCGCAGCCACCGGGAACCCGCAGCACGAACTCGCCCGGGGCGCCGACGCCCCGGCACCACGGACCCTGCTCGACGTCCTCACCGCGACCGCCGCCGAGCACCCCGACGCCACCGCGCTCGAGGACCCGGCCGGCACGATCGACTACGCGACGCTCGTGCGACTGGTGCACGAGCAGGCCGACGACCTCGCGCGACGCGGGGTCCGACGGGGCGACCGGGTGGGTGTCCGGATCCCGTCCGGCGGGCGCGACCTGTACGTGTCGATCCTCGCGGTGCTCGCCGCCGGCGCCGCGTACGTCCCGGTGGACGCGGACGACCCCGAGGAACGCGCCACGCTGGTGTTCGGCGAGGCGGACGTGGTCGGCGTGATCGGAGTGGGCGGCGTCCTGCGTGACCGCGACGGCGCGGAACTCCCGGTGACCGACCCCGCGGCGAGCGCCGAGCTCCCCCGGCAAGACGACGACGCGTGGATCATCTTCACGTCCGGGTCGACCGGCGTGCCCAAGGGCGTCGCCGTGACGCACCGGTCCGCGGCGGCGTTCGTGGACGCCGAGGCGCGGATGTTCCTGCAGGCCGCGCCGATCGGTCCGGGCGACCGGGTGCTGGCGGGTCTGAGCGTGGCGTTCGACGCGTCGTGCGAGGAGATGTGGCTGGCGTGGGGGCACGGTGCGTGTCTGGTGCCGGCGCCGCGGTCGCTCGTGCGCACCGGGGTGGACCTCGGGCCGTGGCTCATCGCGCACGGGATCACGGTGGTGTCGACGGTGCCGACGCTCGCGGCGCTGTGGCCGGACGACGCGCTGGAGCAGGTGCGGTTGGTCATCTTCGGTGGTGAGGCCTGCCCGCCGGAGCTCGCTGCGCGGATCGCGAGCCGCGAGCGGGAGGTGTGGAACACGTACGGTCCGACCGAGGCGACGGTGGTGGCGTGCGGTGCCCTGCTCGACGGGAGCACGCCGATCCGGATCGGGTTGCCGTTGGACGGCTGGGACCTCGCGGTGGTGGACGCGGCGGGTGCCCGGGTGGAGCCCGGGGGCGTCGGGGAGCTCGTCATCGGCGGCGTCGGGCTCGGGCGGTACCTGGACCCGGCGAAGGACGCCGAAAAGTACGCGCCGTTCCCGGAGCTCGGGTGGGAGCGGGCGTACCGGAGCGGGGACCTGGTGCGGTACGACCCCGAGGGACTCGTGTTCCAGGGTCGTGCGGACGACCAGGTGAAGCTCGGCGGTCGTCGCATCGAGCTCGGGGAGATCGACGCGGCGTTGCAGGGGCTGCCGGACGTGGCCGGGGGTGCTGCCGTGGTGCAGCGGACGCCGGCGGGCAACCAGGTGCTGGTCGGGTACGTCGCGCCGGTCGCGGGTGCGACGGTGGACGTGGCGGCGGCGAACGCTCGACTGCGCGAGGAGCTCCCGGCGGCGCTCGTGCCCCTGCTCGCGGTGGTGGACTCGCTGCCGACGCGGACCTCGGGCAAGGTCGACCGTGCCGCGCTCCCGTGGCCGTTGCCGGGGTCGTCGGACACGGCGATGCTCCCGGACACGGTGGCGTGGATCGCCGAGCGGTGGTCCGCGATCCTCGGGGTGCCGGTGGCGAGCGTCGACGACGACTTCTTCGCGCACGGCGGCGGGTCGCTGACGGCGGCGCAGCTCGTGTCGGCGATCCGTGAGCGTTTCCCGACGACGACGGTGGCCGACGTGTACGACCACCCGCGGATCGGTGCGCTGGCGGACGCGCTCGACGACTCCGGCCCGGTGACGTCGGTGCCGCGTGACGTCCGGCCGGTCCCGCCGGCGACGGGTGTGGTGATGACGGTGCTCGGGCTGCCCCTGCAGGTGCTCCGTGGTCTGCGGGTGCTGACGTGGACGGCGCTCGTGGCGGCGGTGCTGCACGCGACGACGCTGCCGTCCGTCCCGGTGCTGCCCTGGCCGGCGCTCGTCGTGGCGCTCGTCCTGTTCGTCACCCCGGCGGGGAAGATGGCCGTGACGGTCGTCCTCGTCCGGGCCCTCCTCGTCGGGGTGCGTCCGGGTGACCACCCCCGTGGCGGGTCGGTGCACGTGCGGGTCTGGCTCGCGGAGCGGATCGCCGAGGCGGTGGACGGCCCCTCGACGGCCGGTGCGCCGTGGATCAGCTACTACGCCAGGGCCCTGGGCGCGACGATCGGCAAGGACGTGGACCTGCACGCGCTGCCGCCGGTGACCGGGATGCTGACGGTCGGCAAGCGGGCGTCGATCGAGCCCGAGGTCGACCTCGCCGGACACTGGGTGGACGGCGACGTGTTCCGGCTCGGCCGGGTCCGGATCGACGCGGACGCCGTGGTGCACAGCCGGACGACGCTGCTGCCGGGTGCGCACGTGGGCGTCGGTGCCGAGGTGGAGGCCGGTTCCGCGGTCGCCGACCGGGTCCCCGACGGGGAGCGGTGGGCGGGGTCGCCGGCGGAACGCGTCGGGTCGGCTCGGCACGACCGGGAGGCGCGGCCCCCGTCCCGACGCCGGTGGCTGCTGTCGTACGGGGCCGGGTCGCTGGCCGTGGCCGGGTTGCCGGTGATCGGTGTCGCCGCGGGGGTGGGGCTGGTGTGGCTCCTCGTCGGACCGGTCGCGTCCCTCCAGCGGGCCGTGCTGCTCGCGCTGGCGTGGGTACCGGTGGGGACGGTCGTCGCGGGGCTCGTGTACGCGGCACTCGTCGTGGCCGCGGTGCGGTTGCTCGGGATCGGTCTGCACGAGGGTCGGCACCCGGTGCGCTCCCGGATCGGCTGGCAGGTGTGGACGACCGAGCGGATCCTCGACGGCGCCCGGACGCTGCTGTTCCCGGTGTACGCGTCGCTCGTGACCCCGCTCTGGCTCCGACTGCTCGGGGCGCGGGTGGGACGGAACACCGAGATCTCGACGGTCCTGCTCATCCCGGCGCTCACGCAGATCGCCTCGGGGGCGTTCCTCGCCGACGACACGATGGTGGCCACGTACGAGCTCGGCGGCGGTCGGGTGCGGATCGGTCGGTCGAAGGTGGGGCGGCGGGCGTTCCTCGGCAACAGCGGGATGACGGGCGCCGGACGTTCGGTGCCGCGCGAGGCCCTGGTCGCGGTGCTGTCCGCCGTCCCGAAGAAGGCGAAGCGCGGATCGTCGTGGCTCGGCTCTCCCCCGGTGCGGCTCCGGCGCGCGACGGCGGAGTTCGACGAGGAGCGCACGTTCCGGCCGCCGCGGTCCCTCAAGGTCGCTCGAGGCTGCTGGGAACTCCTGCGCCTCGTCGCCCCGATGGTGTCCGCGGGGATCGCGCTCGGGGTCGTCGGCACGCTGCTCGCGCTCTGGACGGCAGTCGGCATCGGGTGGACGGTGCTGCTCGCCGGGCCGGTGCTCATCCTCGCCGGTGCCGTCGCGGCCGTGGTGTCGACGATCGCGAAGTGGTCCTTCGTCGGCCGGATCGCCGCCCGCGAGCACCCGCTCTGGTCGTCGTTCGTGTGGCGGAACGAGGTGCAGGACACGTTCGTCGAGACCGTCGCCCGGCCGTGGTTCGCCGAGCAGGCGACGGGGACCCCGGCCCTCGCGGCGTGGCTCCGCAGTCTCGGGGCGACGATCGGCCGCGGCACCTGGCTCGAGACGTACTGGCTCCCGGAGGCCGACCTCGTGACGATCGGGTCCGGAGCCGCCGTGGCCCGCGGCACGGTCGTGCAGACGCACCTGTTCCACGACCGGGTGATGCAACTCGACGAGGTGCGTCTCGACCCGGGTGCGACGCTCGGGCCGCACAGCGTGGTGCTGCCGGCGGCGGGCATCGGACCGGGCGCCACCGTCGGGCCGGCCTCGCTCGTGATGCGCGGCGAGCAGGTGCCCGGCGGGACGCACTGGTCCGGCAACCCGATCGCTCCGTGGACATCGGCGCCGCCGGTGCCGGCGCGGTCGTCCGTCGAGCACGTCGCCGTGGCAGACTCGACGGCACCGTGAAGCCCGCCTCGACGAACCCAGACGCCGACCCGTACACCCCGCACAGCGGCGACCGACGGTGGAGCGCCCACCACTACGAGCTCCGTCTGGAGTACCGCGTCGCGACGAACCGCCTCGACGGCACCGCGACGATCACCGGCCGTGCGCACGAGGACCTCGACCGTGTCGTCCTCGACCTGCACGGCATGACGGTCGACCGGGTGGACGTCGACGGCAAGCGGGCGAAGAAGCACACGACCGCGACGCACAAGCTCACCGTGACCCCGGCCGAGCCCGTCGCCGCCGGCACGGACTTCACCGTCCACGTGCGGTACCGCGGCACACCGCACCCGCTCCGCAGCCCGTGGGGCCAGATCGGCTGGGAGGAGCTGACCGACGGCGTCATCGTCGCCGCGCAGCCCACCGGCGCCCCGTCGTGGTTCCCGTGCAACGACCGACCGGACGACAAGGCCACCTACCGGTTCGAGATCACCGCCGAGGCCGCGTACGACGTCGTCGCGAACGGCGAGCTGCTCGGCAAGGAGCGCGCCCGCGCCGGCACGACGTGGACGTACGCCACGACCGAGCCGATGGCGACGTACCTCGCGACGGTGCAGATCGGGCGCTACCGCACGACGAAGCTCCGCGGCTCCGACACCCCCGTCGCGCTGCACCACCCGGCCGACCTCGGCACGGCCGCGAAGACGGACTTCGGACGGGTGCCGGACATGCTCGCCCTGTACGCCGACCGGTTCGGGCCGTACCCGTTCGCGTCGTACGGCGTCGTGGTGACCGACGACGAGCTCGAGATCCCGCTCGAGGCGCACGGCCTGGCGGTCTTCGGCCGGAACCACGTCGACGGCGAGCACGGCACCGACCGGCTCATCGCACACGAGCTCGCGCACCAGTGGTTCGGCAACTCCGTGACGGTCGCCAGGTGGAAGGACATCTGGTTGCACGAGGGCTTCGCCTGCTACGCCGAATGGCTCTGGTCGGAGCACCGCGGTGGCGACTCGGCGGACACCCTCGCGGCGACGTACCGCGACGGGCTCCTGGAGCAGCCCGAGGACCTCGTCGTGGCCGACCCGGGCCCGAAGGACATGTTCGACGACCGGGTCTACAAGCGCGGCGCCCTGGCCCTGCATGCCGTCCGCCGGTCGGTCGGCGACGATGCGTTCTTCGCCGGGTTCCGGACGATCACCGAGCGACACCGGTACGGGTCGGTCGCACCGGAGGACGTGCACGCCGCGTTCGCCGACGCAGCAGGGACCGACGTCGACGCGGTCCGGGCCGTGACGGCACCCTGGCTCGACGAGCCCACCGTCCCCGCGCTCTAGGGAACCGTCGGCGGCGTCGCGTGCATCAGCTCGCGGTCTCGACCAGGTCCGGAGCGCCGCCGACGTCGGGCGTCTCCGGGGTACCGTTCACCTCGGCCCACACCGCGTCGAGGGACAGCCCGACGACCCCGGCGACGGACGCGATCGTCGAGAACGCCGGCGTCGCGATGCGCCCGGTCTCGATCTTCCGCAGCGTCTCCGGCGAGATCCCGGCCCGCAGCGCCGTGTCGAGCATCGAGCGCTCCCCGCGGGCACGACGGAGCAGCGCTCCGAGCCGCCGACCACGGGCGACCTCGGCGGGGCTGAGCGGGAGACGGACCATGTGCCCACACTAATACCGGTCTTCCAGTACCGGTATGATCATCCCATGATCGAGATCCTCACCCCGGCCGAGGTCGACCGGGCCCGCGCCACCGGAGCCCTCGTCGGCACGATCCTGCAGACCCTGCGCGAGCGCACCCGCGTCGGCACGAACCTGCTCGAGATCGATCGGTGGACGAAGGCGATGATCGAGGACGCCGGCGCCGAGTCCTGCTACGTCGACTACGCCCCGTCGTTCGGACGCGGGCCGTTCGGCCACCACGTGTGCACCGCCGTCAACGACGCCGTCCTGCACGGACTCCCCCACGACCGGACCCTGCAGGACGGCGATCTGCTGACGCTCGACCTGGCCGTCTCGCTCGACGGCATCGCCGCCGACGCCGCCGTCAGCTTCGTGGTCGGCACACCGGACCCGGCCGACCTGGCCCTCATCGACGCCACCGAGCGCGCCCTCGCCGCAGCGATCGAGACCGCCGGCCCCGGGGTCCGCACGGGCGACCTGTCGCACGCCATCGGCACGGTGCTCGAGGGCGCCGGCTACCCCGTCAACGTCGAGTTCGGCGGCCACGGCATCGGCTCGACGATGCACCAGGACCCGCACGTGTCGAACACCGGGCGACCCGGACGCGGCTACACCCTCCGCCCCGGGCTGCTCCTCGCGCTCGAGCCGTGGGTGATGGCGGACACCGACGTGCTCGTCACCGACCCGGACGGCTGGACGCTCCGCAGCGCCACGGGAGCACGCACCGCGCACACCGAGCACACGGTGGCGATCACCGAGGACGGCGTCGAGGTCCTCACGCTCCCACGCTGACCGGAGCCCCTCCCGCCGCGACCGCGAGCACCACGTCGACCGCGGGGAACAACACCGAGACCGGCTGCGACATCCCGTCCAGGGCCGCCGTGCCCCGACCCAGGTCGACGTCGACGCGGGTCGGATCCACCCGGAGTCCTCGGCCGTCACGCTTGAGGACGGCCTCCTTCACCGCCCAGCACGCCGCCCGGGCAGTGTCGTCGCCGGACCGGGCGAGTTCCCCGGGCGTGAACGCGTCGAGCGGGGCTGCTGCGACCCGCGACACGCGCTCGAGGTCGACGCCGATCCCGGGTGGTCCGACGGCCAGTGCGACGAGGTCGGTGGTCCGTGCGAGGCTCACGCCGACGGCGGAGCCGTCGACCTCGGCCCAGGGGCGGCCGTGATCCGTCGCGGCGCAGTGCGGGCAGACGCGCCCCGCGCGCACGGCCGATACGTCGACACCCGCCGCCGACGCGACGGCGGTGAGCAGCGCCTCCCGGTCCGCGTCGGGACTGCCGCCGGACCGCCGGATCGTCACCACGACGGTCTGGAGGCGCGGGAGACTCACGCAGGCGAGCCTACGTCGGGTGGTTCAGGCGTGGGTGAGCGCGATGAGCGCGACGTTCATCGTGCTGTAGAGCCCTTCGGACCGAGTCGCCTGGCGCACCCGTCCGCGGAGGACCTCGTAGCGGCCGTCGTGCTCGCGCACGAAGCCGATGACACCGCTCGCCGGCGTCGACACACGGTGGTAGCCGTCCTCGAGTGGGACGACCTCGGTGCTGGTTGTTCGCTCCATTGCAGTTCCCCTGTCTCGTTCGTCGTCGAACGCTCCCCGAGCATACCCCGGTCCGGGGTACAACACCTGCACAGGCCCGGGGTTCCACGAGGGTTCGCCCGGAGTCTGTCCGAGCGCTGCGCGGCGTGGATAGACTCCGGGCAACAGCGCTCCGGGGCGCGGTTCCGGGGGTACTCGGACCGTGACCACGGCGACGGACGGAGGACGGATGCGAGCGGTCCAGGGCGGATCGGCCACGGGCAGGACGAGGACCGACAGGGGGACGCCGGGGCTGGTGGGACGCATCGCTGCGGCACTCCTGGCCGTGTTCCTCGTACTGGCGCCGGCGGCGACGGCGCGAGCGACCGCGCCGGTCGACCTCGGTGGCGCGTACGTCCTCGACGAGGCCGACGTGCTCAGCTCCTCGCAGCAGTCCCGGATCGAGAACGCCGTGCAGCAGCTCTACACGGACACGAAGACCCAGCTCTACGTCGTCTTCGTCCCGACGTTCACGAACCCGTCGGACCACACCGAGTGGGGCGCCGCGACGATGTCGGCGAACCAGATCGACTCCGACGGCATCCTGCTGTCGGTCGCCGTCGACGACCGGAACTACGACGTCCAGCAGACGAACGAGACGAGCATCTCGTCGTCCGACGTCCAGTCCGCGGTGGACGACGACCTGCTGCCGGCCCTCAAGCAGAGCGACTGGTCGGGTGCCGCGCTGGCCTTCGCGAACGGCCTCGCCGACACCCAGGCGCCGCCGGACCTCACCTGGCTGTGGATCCTCCTCGCCGTCGTGGTCATCGCGGTCGTCGTCGTGGTGCTCGTCATCCGGACGCGGAACAAGCGCCGGACGGCCGCCGCGACGAAGGCGCAGGAAGCGTCCCTCGCCGACCTCGAGCGGACCGCCGGCGGCGCCCTCGTGACGATCGACGACGAGCTGCGCACCGCCGAGCAAGAGGTCGGGTTCGCCACCGCGCAGTTCGGGGCCGACGCCGCGAAGCCCTTCGCCGAGGCGGTCGCCGCGGCGCAGCAAGCCGTGCGCAAGGCCTTCACGTTCCAGCAGCAGCTCGACGACGAGATCCCGGACTCCCCGCAGCAGCGCGCCGACTGGGCGAACCAGATCATCGCCATCTGCGAGCAGGCGCACGCCTCGATCGAGGAGCAGACGGAGTCGTTCGACAAGCTCCGCTCGCTCGAGGACGGCGTCGAGGAAGCCGCTGCCGCGCTCGCGCAGGCCGTCGCTGCCGCCCCGGCATCGGTCCAGCAGGCGAGCGCCTCGTTGGACCGGGTCCGCTCGGCGTACACCGGCCGGACCCTCGCGACCGTGTCGGACAGCGTCGACCAGGCCGAGCAGGTCCTCGCCTACGCGACCGAACGGTCCCAGGCGGCCACCGCAGCGATCGCCGCGGGCGACAAGGGCGAGGCCGTCGTCGCCGTGCGCGACGCCCAGCACGCCCTCGCGCAGGTGCAGCAGCTCACGTCGAGCGCGAGCGCTGCCGAGGCGAGCTTCGCCGAGGCCACCGCACGCGCCGAGGCGATGCGCGTCGACATCGAGGGCGACGTCGCCGCGGCGCGCACCCTCACCGTCGGCGGACCGGAACTCGCCGCCGCGGTCACCCGTGCCGAGACCGTGCTGCGGCAGGGCTTCGACCCGAAGGACCCGATCACCGCGGTCGACGCCCTCACCAAGGCGAACACCGAGATCGACCAGGCCATCGCCGCGGCCCGTGGCGCCGAGGAACAGCAGCGTCGGGCTTCCCGTGCGCTCGACGACGCGCTCCGCGACGCCCGGAACCGGATCAGCCAGGCGCGCGAGTTCATCTCGCTGCACCGCGGCGGGGTCGGACCGACGGCGCGGACGCGGCTGTCCGAGGCGCAACGAGCACTCGACGACGCCGTCCAGCTCGCCACGACGGACCCGGGGCAGGCGCTGCAGGCAGCGCGTGCGGCCGAGCAGTACGCGGCGGCCGCGATGGACGCCGCGAACGACGACATGGGCGGCTGGGGCGGTGGCGGCGGCTTCGGCGGCGGTGGCGGCAACGGCGCGCAGCTCGGCGGCCTCGTCACCGGCATCGTGCTCGGTGGCCTGCTCGGCGGTCGCGGCGGCAGTTACGGCGGCGGCTCCTTCGGGGGTGGCGGCTTCGGCGGCGGCGGCGGCTTCGGCGGGGGCGGCGGAGGCGGCGGGGGCGGTTTCTCCGGCGGCGGCCGCTTCTAGACCGGGCACCACAGACCAACAGCACCACACCAGTCCTTCCACGAAAGGGAACAGCAATGGCAAAGCAGACGATCTTCGGGCGGATCTCGACCCTCGTCCGGGCGAACATCAACCAGCTCATCGACGACGCCGAGGATCCCCAGAAGATGCTCGACCAGCTCGTGCGGGACTACACGAACAACATCGCGGACGCCAAGACGGCGATCGCGCAGACGATCGGCAACGTCCGACTGCTCGAGCAGGACCACGAAGAGGACAAGCGAGCAGCGGTGGAGTGGGGCCAGAAGGCCGCCAACGCCTCCTCCGCTGCGGACAAGTACCGCACCGAGGGCAAGACGGCCGAGGCGGACAAGTTCGACAACCTCGCCAAGATCGCGATCGGCAAGCAGATCGCGGCCGAGCAAGAGGTCAAGGACGCCGAGCCGAACCTCGCCTCGCAGAACGAGGCGGTGGAGAAGCTCAAGTCGGGCCTCGCCGGCATGGAGCAGAAGCTCGAGGAGCTCCGCTCGAAGCGCGACAACCTCGTCGCCCGGTCGAAGACGGCCGAGGCGCAGTCCAAGGTCAACGACGCGCTCGGCAACATCGACGTGCTCGACCCGACGAGCGACCTCGGCCGCTTCGAGGAGAAGGTGCGCCGCGAAGAGGCGAAGGTCCTCGGCCAGCAGGAGCTGCAGTCGTCGAGCCTCGACTCGCAGTTCGAGAGCCTCGAGGACGTGGGCAAGGACGCCGAGGTCGAGGCACGACTCGCCGCCCTGAAGTCCGGCGGTTCGTCGAGCATCTGACGCGCTCCTCGGACGACGCCGGACCCCGCCTGACAGACTGGCACGATGCAGTTCCTCGTGGTCGGTCAGTGGCAGGGTTCGGCGTCGTCCCGTGCGATGCGCCTCGGGGACGGAGCCGCGGCGATCGCGGCCGACCTCCCGCGCGCGTCGACCACCGTGGTCGACGTCCCGGCGGGCGCCGGCGATCGTCTCGAGACGGCCGTCGCCCGGTACACCTCGGTGCTGTCGGTGGCCGAACGCGTCGCCGAGGAGACCACGGTGTCGAGCGAGCCGGTCCTCGTCGTCGGCGGTGACGGTGCGAGCGTGCTCGGTGCCACGGTCGGGCTCGGACCGGACACCGCCTTCGTGCGGATCGCGGGGTCGAGCGGCTTCCGGGCTCTCAACCGCGCCCAGCCCGTCGCCGCCGAGACCGCCGTGCTCCGCATCCTCGTGGACCGCCCCGACGACCTGTTCCCGGCCCTTCCGACCCTGGCGGCGTCGTCCGTCGTCGTCGCCGGCGTGCGTGGGGTCGAGGACGCCGAGGCAGGTGCCCTCGACCGTGCCGGGATCGCGCACCTCGACGTCGACGCCGCCACCCCGGACGCGATCGCGGCAGCGGTGGACGCCACCGGTGCCCAGGCGGTGTTCGTGCACGTCGACCTGGACGTCCTCGACCCGTCAGAGGTCGACGGGCTGCTCGAGCCCGTCCCGTTCGGGTTGGACGGCGCCGGACTCGTCGAACGCATCCAGGCCGCCACGCGCGGACGACGACTGGCGGGCGCGGCCCTCACCGGGTTCGCGCCGGTCGACCCGGACCGCGCGGTCGACGACCTCGGCGTCATCCTGCGTGCGGTCGGCGCGCTGACGAGCGCGTCCCGCACCGCCTGACGGTCCCGACACTCCCCCGCGGACCCGTTCTCCACGGGTACGCACCGCGCCCGGCATGACCCATGCCGATCCGCGTACGCTCGGCGACATGACGGACTACGACCTCATCGTGATCGGCGCCGGCGCAGTCGGCGAGAACGTGGCGGACTACGCCAAGAAGCGCGGCCTGTCGGTCGCCATCGTGGAGGCCGAGCTCGTCGGCGGCGAGTGCTCCTACTGGGCGTGCATGCCGTCCAAGGCCCTGCTGCGCAGCGGGCACGCCCTCGCCGCGGCGAAGCGGCTCGACGGTGCGAAGCAGGCGGTCACGGGCGACCTCGACGCGGCGCACGTGCTCGCCCGACGGAACTCCTTCACCTCGGACTGGAAGGACGACGGCCAGGTCTCGTGGCTCGAGTCCGCCGACATCGACCTCATCCGCGGCCACGCTCGGATCACCGGCGAGAAGACGATCGAGGTCGACGGCACGACGTACACGGCAGCCGCGGCGATCGCGGTCGTCACGGGCTCGCTGCACACCCTCCCCGACGTCCCGGGGCTGGCCGACGCGACGCCGTGGGGCACGCGCGAGGCCACCAGTGCGCAGACGGTGCCCGAGAGCCTGCTCGTCATCGGCGGCGGGGTCTCCGGCTCGGAGCTCGCGACCGCGTGGGCGTCCCTCGGGGCGAAGGTCACGCTCGTCGCACGGCACGGGCTGCTCGGCGGCATGGAGCCGTTCGCGGGAGAGCTCGTCGCCGACTCCCTCCGCGAGCTGGGCGTCGACGTCCGCACCGGCGTGAACCCCACCCGCGTCGACCGCGACGAGCACGGCCTCGTCACGACCACGCTCGACGACGGCTCGACGGTCATCACGAGCGAGGTCCTCGCCGCGACCGGACGCGCCGCGACCACGAAGGACCTCGGCCTCGAGTCCGTCGGGCTGACCGCGGGCGACTGGCTGCAGGTCGACGACACGATGCTCGTGCAGGGCACCGACTGGCTCTACGCCGTGGGCGACGTCAACCACCGTGTGCTCCTCACCCACCAGGGCAAGTACCAGGCGCGTGCCGCGGGCGAGGCGATCGCCGCTCGGCACCAGGGCACGCCGCTGCACACCGAACCGTGGGGTGCGCACGTCGCCACCGCCGACCACGCTGCCGTCCCGCAGGTCACCTTCACCGACCCCGAGGTCGCGAGCGTCGGCCTGACCGAGGCCAAGGCCCGCGAGCAGGGGCTGAACGTCCGGGCGGTCGAGTACGAGCTCGGCAACGTCGCGGGCGCCTCGCTGCAGGCGGACGGCTACACCGGGCGGGCGAAGATGGTCGTCGACGAGGACCGCGGGGTCGTCGTCGGCGTGACCTTCGTCGGCCAGGACGTCGCCGAGATGCTGCACGCCGCGACGATCGCCGTCGTGGGCGAGGTCCCGGTCGACCGCCTCTGGCACGCCGTCCCCGCCTACCCGACGATGAACGAGATCTGGCTGCGACTGCTCGAGACCTACGGCCGCCCGGAGTAGCGGTGCGGAACCCCCTGCTCGACTCCCCCGTGTCCCGGGCGGGGTGGGCGTTCGCGACCGCGGTCGGCCTCGCCGTCGGCGTCCCGCTCTCCACCGGGAAGGTGCGGGTGGTCGACGGGCTGATCGTGTGCACCGGGCTGCCGCGGTGGGTGTTCCGCCGCGGTGGCACCTGCGTGGGGTCCGTCTACCTCACGCGGGACAACGACGGCGACCGGGTGCTCCGGCACGAGCGGGTGCACGTCGACCAGTGGCGGCGGTACGGGATGCTCATGCCGATCGTGTACGCGCTGGCGGGGCAGGATCCGCTGCGGAACCGGTTCGAGATCGAGGCCGGGCTCGAGGACGGCAACTACCGCTGACGCGCGGCGCCCGCCCCGAGCGGGCGAAATCCGTCCCGTTCGACGCCGGCGAGCAGCAGGTCCCGCCCGGTCGGCAGACGCGAGCGGCTGACCGGCTGCGGGCCGGCCCGCCCCAAGCCGACCCGGCGCAACCCGGGCCGGCCCGGCCCGGGCCGTGCCGAGCGGGCGAAATCCGTCCCGTTCGGCGCCGGCGAGCAGCAGGTTCCGCCCGCTCGGAGTACGCGAGCGGCGTGTCGCGCCCGCTCGGGGAGGGCCCCGCCCGGAAGGAAGTGCATCCGAAGCCACGGCCGGACGGGAGGCTCGGCTCAAGCCCGCCCCGCGCCTCCCGTCCGACGGTCGCACCGCACCGGACGCGCCGCCCCGAGCGGGCAGAATACGTCCGGTTCGGCGCGGGCGAGCGGCAGGTTCCGCCCGGTCGGCAGACGCGAGCGGCGTGTCTTGCCCGCGCGCCCCGCGCGCGGCGCGTCAGGCCGCGGGGCGCCGCGGCACCACGAGGGGCGTGCCCGTCTCGGGGTCGGCGACGACCACGCACGGCAGCCCGAACACGTCCTCGACGAGGTCGGCCGTCACCACCGACGCCGGCGGCCCCGACGCCACGATCGACCCGTCACGCATCGCGATCACGTGTGTGGCGTACCGCGCCGCCTGGTTGAGGTCGTGCAGCACCGCGACGACGGTCCGACCGGCCGCGTGCAACGCCGACGCCAGCTCGAGCACGTCGTACTGGTGCGCGATGTCCAGGAACGTGGTGGGCTCGTCGAGCAGGACGATGTCGGTCTCCTGCGCGAGCACCATCGCGATCCACACCCGCTGACGCTGCCCACCGGACAGCTCGTCCACGCTGCGGTCGGCGAGCGACACGGTCGACGTCTGCTCGAGCGCGGCCTGCACGGCCCGCCGGTCCGACCCCGACGAGGGGTGCAGCAGGTCCTGGTGCGGGAACCGCCCGCGGGACACCAGGTCGCGCACGGTGATGCCGTCCGGCGCGATCGGGGTCTGCGGGAGCATCCCGACGCGGCGCGCGACGGCCTTCGGGCGGAGGGAGGAGATCGGCGACCCGTCGAGGTACACGGTGCCGGCGGTCGGCTTGAGCGTCCGCGCGAACGACTTGAGCAGCGTCGACTTGCCGCAGGCGTTCGGCCCGACGATGACGGTGAGTTCACCGTCTGGGATGTCGACGTCGAGCGCGGACACCACGACCCGGTCGTCGTACGCGAGCGTCAGCCCCCGGGCCCCGAGCGCGGTCGCCGGCACAGACGACGCAGCCCCGGCACCGTCGACGGAAGCGCTCAATTCTCGGCCTTGCCGTGCCGCCAGTACCCCATGAACGCGACCTGCTTCCGGTCGAGCCCGACACCGCGCACGAGGTGCCGGCGGAGTTCCTTGACGCACCCGGCCTCGCCCGCGATCCAGGCGTAGACGGGTCGCGGCTCGTCGCCGGCCGGGATGTCCCAGAGCACCTGCTCGTCGACGTCGACGTCCGCGAGCTCCCCCGCGTCGCCGCACGCCGGCCCCGCCGCGACGGTCGACGCCCAGGCGTGCACCTGGTCGGTCATCCGGACGCCGTGCGAGGCGCCGTTCCGGGCGATCCAGCGGACCTCGACCCCGGCGGGCGCGGACACGGGCAGCCGGTCGGCGTCGGTCGGGACCTCGATGAAGACATGGCCGACGGTGGCGACGTCGAGCGCCTCGAGGATGGCGCAGATGGCCGGGGCGGCGGTCTCGTCGCCGGCGAGCAGGATCCGGTTCGCGGCGCCGGGGTCGAACTCGGCCGCACCGGTCGGGAGCTCCGCGGGCGACGACGGCACCGCCGGCCCGACGATGCGCAGTTCGTCGCCGACCCGGCACGCCGAGACCCAGCGCGAGGCGGGTCCGGTGTCGCCGTGCGCGACGAAGTCGATGTCGAGCTCACGGGCGTCCGGTCGGAAGGAGCGGACCGTGTAGGTGCGGAGCGGGTTCCGGACCGCGTCGGGCAGGGCACGCCAGGCGCCGTACCAGTCCTCGCCGTCGGGCAGGTCCGTGAAGCCGTGCCCGGGGATCGGCAGCACGATCTTGATGCGCTGGTCGAGGCCGACGGACGAGAACTCGGCGAGGGCGTCGCCCGTCAGGGTCACCCGGACGAAGTGCGGGGTGAGGGACGTGACGGCTGCCACGCGGACGGAGAAGACACGGTACCGGGCTGCCACGACGGCAAGTATGGCATGCCTTACCTAAGAGACCCAAGGGTCCGCACGGTGCGAGGATCGTCCCCGTGCCCGATGCCGACGACGAATTCGCAGACCTGGCCGACCTCGCCCACGCGAGCGGCGTGACGGCGCCGATGCGCGCCTCCAGGCAGGTGGTCCGCACCACCGACGGACAGGAGATCGCCGCGATCCGCTGGGACACGGCGGACGACCAGGAGGCGCGGATCACCTACCTGCACGGGCTCGGCATCGACGCCCACAGCTTCGACCAGACCGCGCTCGCCGTCGGCGAGCCGGCGGTCGCCGTGGACCTGCCCGGCCACGGCCGGTCCGGGTGGCGCGACGACGCGGACTACGGGGCCGGCGCGACGGCACCGAGCGTGCTCGCGGCCCTCGACGCGCTCGGGGTCCGGCCGGGGATCGTCGTGGGGCACTCCCTCGGCGCGATCCTCGCCGCCCGACTGGCGGCGACCGCACCGGAGCGCGTCACCGGACTCGTGCTGGTCGACATGTCGCCGGACTTCGCCCAGCGGGCCGTCGACCGGATCGCCCGCGCGCTCGAGGCCGAGGAGCCGTTCACGTCGCTCGAGCAGGTCGTCGACCGCGCCGTGGAGGCCCGCGTCGGCGACGACCGCGCGGTGCTCCTGCGCGAGGCCCGGCACACCACGCGACTCGGGGCCGACGGGCGGCTCGTGCGGCGCCACCACTTCCCGCACCTCCCCGCCGGCCGCACCTCGTCGGTGGGGCGGTTCGCTGACGCGTGGCCGGACCTCGAGGCCCTCGACGTCCCGATCCTGCTCGTCCGCGGCGACCGCGGTTACGTGTCACCGAAGCTGCACGCGCAGTTCGCCGAGCGCCTGCCCGACGCCGAGATCGTCACGGTCGAGGCCCGGCACGCCGTGCAGAACCAGGCCCCCCTCGAACTGGCCACGGCGATCCGGGCATGGGCGGAACGTAACGGTTTGTTGCACCGGATCGAAGAACCGTCGCCGGAGCACCCCGGCCGCCGCTAACCTCGTGCAAGCGCGCGCGACGACCGTCGCCACCGCGCCGGAAGGAACCCACCACCCATGAGTCCGCTCCCCGCCCGCAGCACCTCTCGCCTCGGCCGTGCGGCCCTCGCCGCCACCGCGGTGGCCGTCGCCTCGGCCCTCGTGCTGACCGGCTGCTCCGGATCTTCGAACGAGGACGGCGGCACCGACGCCACCGTCCGCGTCGGTCTCGTCCTCGAACCGACGAGCCTCGACATCCGCACGCAGTCCGGTGCCGCTCTCGACCAGGTGCTCATCGACAACGTCTACCAGGGGCTCGTCGGCCGCACGGCGGACGGTGACGTCCGCGACGTGCTGGCGTCGAAGCACGCGGTGTCGGACGACGGCCTGACGTACACGTTCACGCTGCGCGACGGCACCACGTTCCAGGACGGCAAGGACGTCACCGCGGCCGACGTCGTCTGGTCGCTGCAGCAGGTCAAGTCGAACGATTCGTACGTCGACTCCGCGCAGCTCGCCAACGTGACGTCGATCACGTCACCCTCCGCCGACACGGTCGTCCTCACGCTGGCGAAGCCCGACTCCGACCTGCTCTGGAACCTCACGGGGCGCGCAGGTCTGGTACTCGAGAAGGCCGCGAAGAACGACCTGTCGGACACCGCCAACGGCACCGGTCCGTACGAGGTGTCGAGCTGGAAGCAGGGCGACTCCCTCACCTTCGAGCGGAACGCCGACTACTGGGGCACGAAGGCGAAGGTCGCCAAGGTCGTCTTCCGCTACATCACGCAGCCGTCCACCGCGGTGAACGCCATGGCGAACGGCGACCTCGACGTGCAGACCGCCGTCGACGGCACGCTGAAGAGCCAGCTGCAGAACAGCTCGGACATCTCGCTGCACACCGGCAAGACGACCGACAAGTACACGCTCGCGTTCAACGACCAGAAGGCGCCGTTCACCGACAAGCGGGTGCGACAGGCGATCCGGCAGGCGATCGACGCGAAGGCGATCATCAAGGCGATCGGCGGCACCGGCGTCGAGCAGGGCGGCCCGATCCCCGAGCTCGACCCCGGCTACCAGGACCTCACCGACATCGACGCGTACGACCCCGCGAACGCGAAGAAGCTCCTCGCCGAGGCCGGCCACCCGAAGCTCGACCTCACGCTGACGTACGCGAACATCTACTCGGCGACGATCGGCGACGTGCTGAAGTCGCAGCTCGCCGACGTCGGCATCACCCTGACGGTCAAGCGCGTCGACTTCGCCACCTGGCTGTCGCAGGTGTTCGAAGCACCGAAGAGCGGCACGCGCGACTTCGACCTGTCGATGGTGAACCACGTCGAGGCGCGCGACTTCGGCAACTGGGCGAACCCGGAGTACTACTTCGGCTACGACAACGCCGAGGTGCAGTCGCTCTACGCCGACTCGGTCGCCGCGACGGACGAAGCCGCCAAGGTCGCCGACCTGCAGAAGGCGGCGCGGATCGTCAGCGAGGACGCCGCCGGCGAGTGGCTCTACACGGCGACGTCGATCACGGCGGTACGGAAGGGCGTCACGGGCTTCCCGTACGACGGCACGAACTCGCGCCTCGACCTGTCGAAGCTCGCCGTCAAGTGAGGCGGGCACGGACCACGGCTCGCGTAGCATCGGTGTCGTGACCCGGTTCCTCATCGGGCGGGTGCTCCTGCTCGTCGTCGGCCTGCTCGTGGCCAGCGTGATCATCTTCGCGACGCTCCGGGTGCTGCCCGGCGACGTGGCGCAGATCGTCGCGGGCACCCAGGCGTCGCCGGCGCAGGTGGCCGAACTGCGCCAGCAGCTCGGGCTCGACCGACCGGTCGTCGTGCAGTACCTCGACTGGATCGGCGGGCTGTTCCGCGGCGACCTCGGGCGGTCCCTCGTCACCGACGGACGGGTCGCACCCGAGATCGCCCAGAAGCTCAGCGTCACGCTGCCGCTCGCGGCCATGTCCCTCGTCGCCGCGCTCGTCATCGGAGTGCCGCTCGGCGTGCTCGCCGCGGTGCTGCGGCGTCGCCCGGGCGGGGCCGTCATCGCCTTCGTGGCGCAGGCGATCGCGGCGATCCCGATCGTGTGGGCCGGCATGCTCCTCGTGGCGCTGTTCGCCGTCACGCTGCACTGGCTGCCGACGCAGGGCTTCCCGCTCGACGGGTGGGACGAACCCGGTCGGGCGTTCGCCGCGCTCGTGCTGCCCGCGCTGACGATCGGCGCCGTCGAGGGTGCGGTGATCCTGCGCTTCACCCGCTCGGCGACGCTCGGGGTGCTCGACGCCGACCACGTCCGCACGGCGGCGGCGATCGGCCTCACCCGGACGCAGGCGCTCGTCAAGCACGGGCTCCCGTCGGTGGCGCTGACCGTGCTGGCCGTGCTCGGCGTGCAGATCGCCGGGCTCCTGGTCGGGGCCGTCGTCGTCGAACAGCTCTTCTCGCTTCCCGGCGTCGGACGCATGCTCGTCACCGACGTCGGGCGCCGTGACATCACGAAGGTGCAGTCCGAGCTGCTCGTGCTCACCGGGCTCGTGCTCCTCGTGGGCTTCGCGGTCGACGTCGTGCACCGCACGCTGGACCCCCGACAGCGCGAGGTGTCCGAGTGATCCGCCGGCTCCTCGCCCGGCCGACCGGGGTCTTCGCCGTGGTCGTCCTCGGCCTGCTCGTCGTCCTCGCCGTGGTGTCGCTCGTGTGGACGCCGCAGGACCCCTTCCGCGCCGACCCCTTCCACCAGTGGGAGCCGCCGAGCCCCGCGCACTGGTTCGGCACCGACGCCTCCGGCCGGGACATCGCGAGCTACCTGCTCGCCGGCACCCGCACGACCGTGCTCGTCGCGGTGGGCTCCGGCGTGATCGCGAGTGTCGTCGGCATGGTCCTCACCGCGATCGGCTCGCTCACCGCGCGCTGGGTCCGCGAGGGCACGGCCGTCCTGCTCGACATCCTCGTGGCGTTCCCGACCCTCCTCACCGCGATGCTGCTCACCGCGATCGCCGGCGGGTCGCTCGGCGTCGTGATCGTCAGCGTCGGCCTGTCCTTCGGCGTCACGATCGCCCGGGTGGCCCGCGGGGAGATCCGCCGCATCGCCCGCAGCGACTACGTCACCGCCGCGCGGGCGTCGGGCGTGGGCGGTGCCGGGGTGCTGTTCCGCCACCTCGTGCCGAACGCGGCGCCGCTGTTCACCGTGCAGCTCTCGCTCGCGATGGCCACCGCGGTCCTCGCGGAGGCCGGGCTGTCCTACCTCGGGTACGGCGCCGGCTCGAACACGGCCTCATGGGGCAGCATGCTCGCCGACCTGCAGACGTACATCGGCGTGCACCCGTGGAGCGCCACCTGGCCCGGTGCGGCCATCGCCCTGGTCGTCGCGGCACTGTCGCTGCTCGGCGACGCCGTCCGCGACGCGACGGACCCGCGCCTGACCACGAACGACCGCGCGGCCGGTGGCGGACCCGCGCCCCGCACGCCGGACGACCCGGCCGCGACGAGCACGGGGGTGACCGCATGAGCGACGCGACCACTCCGGGTACCGCAGCCTCCGGGCTCGAGGTGCGTGGGTTGACGGTCCGCATCGACCGTCGGACGATCCTCGACGACGTGACGTTCACCGTGCCTCCTGGCCGCCGCGTCGGCGTGATCGGCGCGTCCGGGTCCGGCAAGTCGATGACCTCGCTCGCCCTGATGGGACTCGAGCCGACCGGCGCGACCGTCACCGGCAGCGTCCGGTTGGACGGCACCGAGCTCGTCGGCCTGCCCGACCGCGAGCGCGCCCGCCACCGCGGCGCCGGCATCGGGATGGTCTTCCAGGAACCCGGCACCGCGCTCGACCCGCTCCGCCGGGTCGGCGCGCAGATCGCCGAACCGCTGCGGCTGCACCGCGGACTCGACCGGCGTGCCGCAGCGGCCGCCGCGCTCGACCTCGCCGTCAGCGTGGGGCTGCCGGACCCCGAGTCACTGTTGCGGCAGTACCCGCACCAGCTCTCGGGTGGGCAGCGGCAGCGGATCTGCATCGCGATGGCGATGGCCGGTCAGCCGTCCTACCTCGTGGCCGACGAACCCACCACGGCGCTCGACGTCACGACCGAGGCCCGGATCCTCGAGCTGTTCGAGGGCCTCACCGCGGGCATGGTCTTCGTCACGCACGACCTCGCGGTGCTCGCCCGGATCGCGGACACGGCCGTCGTGCTCGACGCCGGCCGGGTCGTCGAACACGGGTCGGTCGCAGGACTCCTCGCGGCGCCGCAGCACCCCGCGACGGCCGCCCTCGTCGACGCCGCCCGCGCCACCGCCCGTCGTGCCCCTCGGACCGGAGGCTCCGCATGACCGACGTCCTGCACGCCCGCGACCTGCACCGCACCTACCGACTCCCCCGCCGCGGACCGTTCGAACCCGGGCCCGTCCGGACCGCGGTGGACGGCGTCGACCTGACGGTCGCGCCCGGCGCACGCCTGGGGATCGTCGGCGAGTCCGGATCGGGCAAGTCGACGCTGGTGCGGCTGCTCGCCGGCCTGGAGGCGCCTTCCGCAGGCACCGTGACCGCCTCCGGTCGTCCGGTGGTGGCGTCCGGGTCCGCGGCCGCGATGCGCTGGTTCCGTCGCGAGACCGGGGTGGTCTTCCAGGACCCGTACGCCTCGCTCGACCCGCGGATGCGCGTGGGCGCGATCGTCGCGGAACCGCTGCGGGCGCTCCGGATCGACGGTTCGCACGACGCGCTCGTCCGGGACGTCCTCGCGCGCGTCGACCTCCCCGCCGACGTCGTCGACCGGTACCCGCACGAGTTCTCCGGCGGCCAACGGCAGCGCATCGCGATCGCCCGGGCCGTCGTGCACTCGCCGCGGATCCTGTTCGGGGACGAGCCGATGAGCGCCCTCGACGTGGTGGTCCGGGCCCGCGTGATCGAGCTGTTCCGGTCGCTCGCGGACGACCTCGGGCTGACGCTGGTGCTGGTGTCGCACGACATCGGCGTGGTGCAGCGGCTGTGCGACACGGTGGCGGTGATGTCCGCGGGGCGGATCGTCGAGCACGGGTCGGTGTCCCTGCTCGATGCGCCCGAGCACCCGGTGACCCGGACCCTGGTGGAGGCTGCGCCGACGCTGCCGTAGCGCCGGCGATGTGCGACTCCTGTTCGACTGGGCGGGAGTCCTTGCCCACTGTGCGGGACCCTCGGGAGCATCGACGTGCATCGATCGCTTCTCGAAGGGGAGAACGCATGAGCACGTCGAACGACATCACCAGACGGACGGCACTCGGTCTCGGCATCGTCGCCACCGCATCGGCCGCGAGCGGGGTCCTCGGACCAGGGCACGGCCGACCACACCTCGCCGCCTCGGTCACGAAGGAGTTCACGGCCGACACGACCACGCTGCTGAAGAACCCGCTCAACGGCTGGGCGCTGTACGGCTCGTCCACCCCGGCGGCGGACTACTGGACGCAGTACGACGACGTCCCGCTGCCCGACGGCACCACGATCACCGTGTCCGACCACGCCTCGGTGCTGTACATGCGGGTGTCGTGGACGATCCTCGAACCGTCAGAGGGCGTCTACGGATGGGACACGAACGCTGCCTTCGCGGGCATCCTCGCCGAGGCCCGCCGTCGGGGACTCCGGCTGGCGTTCCGCGTGGTGGTCGACAGCCGCGACAAGGCGTCGAACTTCACGCCCGACTGGGTGCGGGCCGCGGGTGCCTCCGGGTACGAGACGCAGACCGGCAGCAAGACGGTCTGGTCGCCCTACCCGGACGACCCGGTGTTCCAGGCGAAGTACGCGGCGTTCGTCGCCGCCTTCGCCGCGCAGTACGACGACCCGGAGACGACGGACTTCATCGACGGGTACGGCCTCGGCAAGTGGGGCGAGGGACACTCGATGCTCTACCGGGACGCCGCGAACCGCGAGCCCGTGTTCGACTGGATCATCGACCTGTACCAGCGGCACTTCACCACGGTGCCGCTGGCGTTGAACTACCACCGGATGATCGGCGGCGGGAAGGACTGGGGTGCGCCGGACCCCGAGAGCGAACGGATGCTCGACGGCGCGTACGAGAAGGGGTACGTCCTCCGCCACGACGCCTTCGGGATGACCACCTACTACTCCGACTGGGAGAGGTCGATGGCCGCGAAGTGGCGGTACCGGCGCCCGATCATCATGGAGGGCGGGTGGGTCACCGCCCAGCACGACGTCACGCAGGACCCCCGCGGCTACGAGACGGTCGCCGACGTGCGGCAGGGCGAGTTCGACGACTCCGTCGAGGCCCACGTCAACATGATGGACTTCCGGAACGGCGAGACACTCTCGTGGTTCGCCGCCGAGACCGCCCCGCTCACGCAGCGCTTCGACGCCGAGGGCGGGTACCGGCTCTACCCGTCGAAGGTCGTCGCCCCGGACGCGCTCCGTGCCGGCGGTACCGCTGCGATCACCCACGAGTGGACGAACCTCGGGTGGGGCTTCCTGCCGACGAACCTCCCGGTCTGGAAGCACAAGTACAAGGCCGCGCTCGCGCTGCTCGGGGCGGACGGAACGCCCGTCCGGGTCGTCGTGGACGCGGCGTCCGAGCCCTCGGACTGGCTGCGGGGCACGCCCACCGCGTACTCGTACACGCCGTCGGTCGCCGGCGTCGCCCGCGGCTCCTACCGCTGGGGCGTCGCGATCGTGGACACGACCCGGTCGGACACTCCGGCGATCGCGCTCGCGGCGCAGGGGACGACGACGAACGGCTGGCTCGTCGTCGGGGACGTCACGGTCTCCTGAGCCGTCGTGACCGTTCCGGTTCGCGATCCCCCGCGATCGCGAACCGGAACGGTCACGAGCCGGACTCGATCAGGAATCCCAGCGCCTGTGCGACCAGCCGGCGGTGATCCGGCGAGGCGAACGACGCCCCGGCGTGGCCGAGGCCGTCGTAGACCGTGACGCCGCCGCCCGGACGCTCGTGCACCCAGATCAGCGGGTGTCGGACACCGTCGTGCTCGTGGTCGACCAGGACCCGGACCGCCGCCGAGATCCGCTGGTGGGAGTACCGCTCGTCGTCGAGCGAGAAGTCGCCGATGCCCGCCGTGACCGGGTGCTGGTCGTCGACCACGTGCACGGTGCACGGTCCGGACGGCGGGTGCATCGTCGTGCCGCGCACCCACACGCCGCCGAGGGCCCGTTCCCAGTCGTCGTCTCCGGCGAAGGACGTCGACGACACGTGCACGACGAGCATCGGCACGCGGCTCGCGAGCAGCCGACGGAACCCCGGGTCCGCTGCGGGCAACGGCACCGGCAGGCCGTCCCGCGGCAGGCCGAGGTCCACGACCACGAGCGACGGCAGCGGGCCGACCCCGAAGGACTCGAGCGTCCGGTCGACGTCCGACGACGACGACAGCCCGATCCCCACCTGGGCCGCGATCGCCGTCAGCGCCGCGGTCGTCTCGTCGAAGGGGTGCCAGGGGTCCGTCCACCGTCCGACCCCGCCGAGCAGCACCGCACTCACGCGGTGGCCCGGGTGATGCGGACGGTGTGCGACCCCGCGCGGGCGGGCTCGCGTTCGACGAGCAGGACCCGGTGCAGCGCCGCGCCCCAGGCCGCCCGCAGCTTCTCGTCGTCGAGCTCGCGTCGCTCCGTGCGCACCTCGAAGCGCGCGCCGTCGACCGCCACGTGTGCCGGCCCGACGTCCAGACCGCCGGGGGTCACCACCGGTTCGTGGAGCGTCAACAGCACGAGCGTCATGACGCCCGGTTCCGCGAACGCCCACTCGTCCTGCAGCTCGACGACCTCGGCGGCCCGGTCGAGCGAGGCGATCCGCACCGCGCGCACCAGCCCGGACGCCGCGGGGTACGCCGCGGTCAGGTCCGTGGACAGCGTCGCTCGGTCGCCGTCGTCGGCGAACTCGGTGCCCGTGGCCCGGAACGACTCGCCCTCGTGCTGCTCGACCCCGTTCGGCCACGGCACGCTGTGCCAGCTCGACCGCATGGTCCAGATGCCGTACCGGTGCTCGGGCATGAACGTCTCACGGCGGTACACCCCGACACCGGCGTCCACGACGACGGGTTCGCCATCGAGCGAGACGATGACGGACCCCGCGTCGTTGTGGTTGTGGCTGACGGCGTTGTGGCCGCCCTTCGCCGACAGGAAGAAGGCGCCGGAGCGGGCAACGGCCACCTCGGTGCCGGGCAGGTACAGCGACGTGGGCATGCCCGGCGCTGCGGGTCCGGCGTCCTGCCACCCCGGTGCCCGGAGCTCGGCGAGGGTGCGGCGGAAGAGCGCTGCGAGCTGCCCGTCGAACCGCAACGCGTGCCGGCGCCCCATCCACCGGGCGTGCTGCACGACCTCGTCGTCCCCGACGCGTGCACCGAACCGGGCCAACAGGTGCCAGTTCGCGTTCTCGGGCAGCACCGGCGACCCGTCGGAGTGGTTGACCTGGCGGTGGGCGTCGATCTGCATGCCCATCGGGAACCGTGCCGTGGCGGCCACCGGTTCCACCACGAAGCCGTCGAAGGCCCCGTCGGTGAGCTGCTCGACGAGGTCGAGGGCCTCGAACAGCGTCGCACCGGCCCACCACCAGTAGGTCGCGCCCTCGTCGCAGCTGCCGTCGGCGTCGTACCCGGCCCGGAACCGGTCGAGGATGACGAGCGCGCGGTCGATCGTCGCTCCGAGTCGCTCGGCGTCGGGCTCCACCACGGCAGCACAGACGAGCACGTTCGACACGATCCACGGCGCCCAGTTGTTGGGCGGCCCGTCGACCCCGTGCCAGAAGTACTCCTCGCGTTCCCACGGGTCCAGGACGCGGCGGCGGACCTCGTGGTGCACGTGGGCGCGGATGCCCGGCGCGTCGCGTTCGAGCCGCTCACCGGCGATCGCGTCGATCGCCGCCAGCATGCCGCCGACGTACGCGTCCGACAGGTCGAGCACGTCCCGGCCCGGCACCGGCAGGAACGGCCGCTCGCCGCTCTCCGGCAGCGCGTAGTGCGACGGCAGGCACCACGCGCGCAGTTCGCAGATCCGCCAGACCTGGTCGGCGAGGACCGTCGCCCACTCGTCCTCGTCGGTCACCGCGAGCGCGAGCGCGGCCGAAGCGGCCGACTCGAGCAGGTTCCGCTGCGCGCGCTCGTACGGCTGCCGGTCGCCGTCCCGGCTGTAGCGCGCCCAGAGCGAGAGGGTCGGGAAGGCGACCGCGGCGGCGTCGCGACGGTCCCTCGCCACCGCGAGCAGCGCCTCCTGGTCCGCCGTCCCCACGTCGGCCCACGCGGCGCGGTCGGTGACGGGAGGCGCGGGTCGCCACGTCCTCGGTCGGAGCGCCCGGCGGGCGGTCGCGGTGAAGCGGTCGGTGAGGGTCTGGGCGTCGACGGTGACGGTCATGGGGGTTCCAGCGGTCAGGCCTGGACGGCGAAGCCGTCGGGGACGATGGGGTCGGTGAAGGCGCCGGTCGCGGCGAAGGCGATGGTCTCGCGCACCGCGTTCTCGGCGAGCCGGCGGAGCTCGTTGCCGAGTGAGCCCGCGATGTGGGGCGTGATGAAGGTGTTCGGCGTCGAGCGGAGGCGCGCGTCCGGCGGCAGGAGCTCGGGTTCGGTGACGTCGAGCACGGCGGCGAGGTCACCGCGGTCGAGTCGGTCGGCGAGGGCGTCCTGGTCGAGGATCGCGCCACGGGCGGTGTTCACGACGGTGGTCCCCGGGCGGAGCAGGCCGATGACGTGCCGGTCGATCATGCCCCGGGTGGACGGCAGCAGCGGCGCGTGCAGCGTGACGATGTCGCTCGTGACGGCGAGCGTGTCGAGGTCGACCACGGTGACACCGAGCAGCGTGGCCTCGTCGTCGTCGAGGTACGGGTCGCTGACGAGCACTCGGACGTCGTGTGCCCGGAGCCGCTCGATCACCGCACGGCCGACGCGGGAGGCACCGACCACGCCGACGGTGATGCCGTGCATACCGACGACCGGCCAGGACCCCTCGACGTCGACGGGCCCGGTGGCGGACCCGAGGGCGGCGGCGGTCGCGAACGCGCGCTTGGCGGCGAGGACGATCATCGCGACCGTGAACTCGGCGACCGGCACGGCGTTCGCAGCGGCGCTCGAGGTCACCGCGATGCCCCGGGACCAGACGTCGTCGTCCACCACGGGTTTCACCGACCCGGCGGAGTGCGCCACGGCGCGCAGCCGCGGCATCCGGTCGAGGCGGCCCGCGTCGAGCTCCGGACTCCCCCACCCGGTCACGAGGACCTCGACCTCGGTGAGGAGCACGGCGTCACGCGGGTCGTCCGGGTCGAGCGGGCGGTCGGCGATGAGCCGGATCGCCTCGGAGGCGTGGAGTGCGGCGAGGTTCCCGTGGTCGAACACCCGCGCGAAGGTCGTCTCCGGCATCACGAACGCGACCGGTACGCGGCCTGTTCCGGGCGGGGGCACGGGTTCGGACACCCGCGGTACGGCGCGGTGCGTGCGGGGGTGTGACGTCATCGTCGGCGGCTCCTCGTAGGCGGTCGGCGATCACCATGCCAGCGCCGCGCGGTGTTCGATGTCAAGAACGGCCGCGCAAACGATCACGAAGCGAACACCGGCGCGACCGAGGACCCGCGCACGCTCAGCGTCGGCGTCAGGGTCATGTGCCGTCGGGCGAACGCGGTCTGCGCCGTGGCCGAGATCCGCTCGAAGCACATCGTCGCCGCGAACCGGCCGACGTCGTTCTTCGGTGGCGCCACCGCGGTGAGCGGGACCCCGGCGAGCGCGGCGACCTCGTCGTCGTAGGCCACCACGGAGAGGTCGCCCGGGATCGTCAGGCCCATCTCGGTGACGGTCTCGACGAACTCCACGGCGTAGTGGTCCGAGTGCACGAACACCGCGGTGGTGCCCGTGTCGATGCAGCGTCGGACGAACGCCCGTGTGGCCTCGCCGACCGCGTGCGTCTCGTCGATCACCTCGACGGGTGCGTCGGTGCCGAGGCCGAGCTGGCGGACGCTGCGCTCGTAGCCGGTACGGAGCTGCGGGGTCGTCGGGGTCTCGAACACGGCCATGCCGATCTTCCGGTGCCCGAGCGAGGCGAGGTGGCGGAGGGCGATCCCGGCCCCGGCCTCGTGGTCGCTCCGGACGGACTCGAGCTGCGTGCCGACGGGTGCCTCGGTGAGGGAGCGCTCGACGACGACCACGGGCATCGGTGCCCGGTCGAGGAGCTCGAGGGTGTCGACGGCGTCCGCGACGGTGGTCGTCACGAGGAGCCCGTCGACCCCGGCGGCGATGAGACGTTCGACCTGCTGTCGTTCGCGGTCCGGGTCGTAGCGGGACACCCCGAGGACGACCCGTCCGCCGAGGGCCTCGGTGCGCTCGGCGACGCCCGCGACGATCTTCGGGAAGTAGTAGCCCGGGTCGGGGACGACGAGTCCGAGGGTGAACAGCGAGCCGGGTTCGGTCGCGGTCCGCGTGGTCGGCTCGGGTCGCGGTGCCGGACGGTGCGGTGCGCCGGCGGTGGGCAGTGTCTCGACCGACACCGCGCCGCCGTGCACACGTCGCACGAGTCCGCGGTCGGCGAGTTCGGACAGGTCGCGGCGCACCGTCATCGCCGAGATCCCTTCGCGCGCTGCGAAGTCCGAGGCGGACAGGCTGCCGTGGACACGGAGTTCGGCCAGGATCCGTTCCTGCCGTCTGGTCGGGTGCATCGTCGCTCCCATGTTCGTTTCGTGTGCGGGTGAATACGCCCGCTTGACCGTCATCATACGGACGTCCCAGGATGACGAAACCGCCACCGGAGGTCCGGCCGCGGACCCCAGCCACGTGAGCAAAGGAGCCACATGAGCGCGACGATGGTCGACCCGGCCACCGAGACGCGGACCCCACGGTCCGACGGCGTCCCGGTGGCCCGCAAGGTCCCGTTCACCGCGAGGTTGCGACGGGACTACCCGCTGCTGATCATGGTCGCGCCGGCGGTGGTCCTGCTCCTGCTGTTCGTGTACGTCCCGATGCTCGGGAACGTGATCGCGTTCATGGACTACCAGCCGTACATCCCGATCGCCCAGAGCCCGTGGGTCGGGTTGTCGAACTTCCAGGTGCTCTTCGCGGACCCGGACTTCTGGCGCGCGACGCTCAACACGCTGGAGATCACGTTCATCCAGCTGGTGCTGTTCTTCCCGGTGCCGATCGCCCTCGCGCTGCTCATCCACTCGCTGGTGTGGCCGTGGCTGCGGGCGACCGTGCAGTCGGTCCTCTACCTGCCGCACTTCCTGTCCTGGGTCATCGTCGTCGGGTTCTTCCAGCAGTCGCTCGGCTCGGGCGGTGTCGTGAACCACGCGCTCCGGCAACTCGACGCCGGCACGATCAGCGTGATGAGCGACCCGTCGACGTTCAAGCTGCTGCTGACGAGCCAGGTGATCTGGAAGGACGCCGGCTGGGGGACGATCATCTTCCTCGCGGCCCTCGCGGCGATCGACGACAACCTGTACGAGGCCGCCGCGATCGACGGCTCGGGTGCGTGGAGCCGGTTCTGGCACGTGACGCTGCCCGGCATCCGGCCGATCATCGTGTTGCTGCTCATCCTGCGGCTCGGCGAGGCGCTGTCCGTCGGCTTCGAGCAGATCATCCTGCAACGGAACGCCGTGGGGGCCGATGCCGCGGAAGTGCTCGACACCTACGTCTACTACCACGGCGTCGTCGACGGCAACTGGTCCACGGGCATCGCCGTCGGCCTGATCAAGGGCCTCGTCGGGTTCGTCCTCATCATGGCGGCGAACAAGGCCGCCCACATGCTCGGTGAGCAGGGAGTGTATTCGCGATCATGAGCACCATCGTCCGTCCGGTCTGGGCCGGGAAGCCCAAGCCCGTCGTCCTCGCGCTGAAGGCCGTCGCGATCGTCCTGATCCTCGCGGTGGTGCTGTTCCCGTTCCTCATCGTCTTCTCGACGAGCGTGTCGAGCCAGGCCGACGTCACGGCCGCCGGCGGCTACGTCGTCTGGCCGCGGTCCTTCGACCTCTCCGCCTACGTGCAGATCCTGTCCGGCGGGGTCGTCACCCGCGCCGTGGTGGTCACGCTCCTGGTGACGATCGTCGGCACGGCGATCAGCCTCGCGTCGACCGTCCTCGCCGCCTGGGCGCTCAGTCGGCAGGGATCGCTCTTCCAGCGGCCGCTGCTGACGTTCGTCCTCATCACGTTCCTGTTCGCGCCGGGGATGATCCCGCTCTACCTGATGGTCAAGCAGCTCGGGCTCCTCGACAACTACTGGGCGCTGATCCTGCCGAGCGCGTTCAGCGTGTTCAACATGGTCGTCGTCCGCGGCTTCATGATGAGCATCCCGCAGGAGCTCATCGACAGCGCGAAGATCGACGGCGCCGGCGAGTTCCGCATCCTCTGGCAGATGGTGCTGCCGCTGTCGCTCGCGGTGATCGCCGTCGTCGGGCTGTTCTACGCGGTCGGGTACTGGAACGCGTTCTTCAACGCCCTGCTCTACCTGTCGGACTCGACGAAGTGGACGCTCCAGCTGGTGCTCCGGACGTACGTGCTGCAGGGATCGAGCCTGGTGTCCGGCGCCGGGTCGGACGCGACCATGCAGCCGCCGGCGGAGTCGATCCAGATGGCGGTGGTGATGATCGCGATCATCCCGATCCTCGCCGCCTACCCGCTCGTCCAGCGCCACCTCACCAAGGGCGTCCTGACCGGCGCCGTCAAGGGCTGACGCGGCCCCGCCGATCCACCCTCCACCCGAACGCTTCAAGGGAGAAGCCATGACCGACACGACCACCGCCGGCCTCAGCCGACGGACCCTCCTCTCCGGCGCCGCCTTCGGCCTCGTCGCGTTCAGCGCGGCGGGCGGCCTCGCCGGCTGCTCCTCCGGCGGCACCGCCGCGACCATCTCCGACACGGTCGCCGCGCTGCCGACGTACGTGCCGATCACGAAGGGTCCGAAGCCGGACCTGCCCGGCAACGACGTCGTGCAGCCCGTGTACTACTCGTACCCCCAGGACAGCGAACTCTTCACCTCGGTGAGCGGGAAGGTCGCCGACGGGTCGAAGACGTCCGGGTTCGTCGTCACGTACACGGCGCCGCCGCCCGCCGACAACTCGTTCCTCGACTACATCGGTGGTCTGACGAACACCGAGTACGACCTGACGTTCGTCCCCGGCGACTCGTTCGACACGAAGTTCGCCACGATGACGGCGGGCAACGACATCCCGGACATCGTCGAGTTCCTGACCTTCGCGATGCCACCACGGTTCCCGCAGCTGCTCGACGCGAAGTTCTCGGACCTGTCGGAGTACCTGTCCGGCGACGCCGTGAAGGACTACCCGAACCTCGCGAACATCCCCACCGCCTCGTGGCGGAGTGCCCGCATCAACGGGAAGATCTACGGCGTCCCGGAGCACCGCCCGCCGTTCGGCTCGGTCATGGTCTGCCGCCCCGACCTCATCGAACAGCTCACCGGCGCAGCACCCACGCCGAAGGACAAGGACGAGTTCACCGAGCTCTGCAGGGCGGTCACGGACACCAAGGCCGGCCGGTACGCGATCGCCGGCGGCGGCGGGTCGAGCGGCGTCGACTGGTCGTACGACTTCATCGGCGCGACCTTCGGCGTCCCGAACCAGTGGAAGCAGTCCTCGGGCGGGACGCTCACGCACAAGAACGAGACCGGTGCCTGGCTCGAGATGCTCTCGTACATCAAGAAGCTCTGGAACCTCGGGATCTACCACCCGGACACCCCGAGCCTCGAGAGCGCCAAGGCGAAGACGTACATCAACAACGGCACCGTGCTCATGCACCTCGACGGCATCTCGGCGCTGCTCGACGTCACCATGCCGAAGGGGATCGTGACCGGCGGCATCGTGCCGTTCGGTGCCGACGGCGGGAAGGGCGCGAACTACCAGGGCACGTCGAGCTTCTCGTTCGCCGCACTGAAGAAGACCACCCCGGCGAGGATCCGCTCCCAGCTCCGGCTGCTCGACTACCTGTCGGCACCGTTCGGCTCGCGCGAGGCCTTCACGCTCACCCACGGCAAGAAGAACGTGCACCACACCGGCAGCGGACCGGATGCGGTGCTCACGAAGACCGGCGAGCAGATGATCAACGCCAGCTCGCTGTACCGGCTCGCGGCGGGTCCGCAGGTGCTCAACACCGCGGTCCGGATCGACGAGCAGCTCCGCCAGTCGCACGCGTGGCAGGTCGCCACGCAGGACATGCTCGTGAAGAACCCGGTCGACGGCTTCTACTCCCCCTCGGCCACGTCCACGCAGTCGGCGAACCAGGCGTTCAACAGCGTCTGCAACGACTACGTGCTCGGTCGGACGAACCTCGCCGCCGTCAAGGCCGGGGTGAAGACGTGGACCGCTGCCGCAGGCGACAAGATGCGCAAGGAGTACAGCGAGGCGATGGAGAAGCAGGGCTGAGCCCTGGGCTCCGAAACCGAGCGCCCGGTCAGGCGGTCCAGGCCGCCGGGTGCCGCCGCTGCCAGCGGAGCCGTCGCTCGAGCTGCGCGCCGATCGCCAGGAGCACCCGTTCGCCACCGGGACGCCCGATGAGCTGCACGCCCATCGGCAGTCCCGCGCCGTCCGGGTGCTCCTCGTCCGTCACACCGACGGGCAGCGTGATCGCCGGCAGCCCGGCCACGTTCGCCATCGACGTCCACGGCGAGTAGGCGCACTGGCGGCGGAAGTCCTCCTCCGGGTCGGACCCGTACCAGCCGAGCGGCCGCGGCGTGAGCGCGAGGGTCGGCGTGAGGACGGCGTCGAACCGGTCGAACGCACCGATGAGCGCCGCCGAGAAGGTGTCGAGCGCCGTCATCGCGTCGAGCACCTGCGTGCCGGTCAGCGCGCGGCCGCGGTCGACGAGCCACGACACCAGCGGCGTCAACCCGGACAGGTCGATCCCGGGGACCATCGGCAGCCGGGCAGCGCTCGACTCCCACGCCACCCGGAAGGCGTCGGCGTACGGCGCCCGGGGCATCCGGACGTCCTCGACGCCGTGCCCGACCTCGCCGAGCACCCGGACGGCGGTCTCGACGGCGGCGCGCGCCGCGGGGTCGACCACCACGTCGACGGTGTCGTCCCACGGGGAGCCCTCGAGCAGTCCGACGACGAAGCGCCCCTCGCCGCGGACGGCCGCGGCGGTGAACGGCCCCTCGCCGACGTCGGGCGTGACCAGCGCGTACGGGTGCGGCTCCGGGAGCCCGGTCGGCGCCACGAGCGCGTCGAGCAGCATGCCCGCGTCCGCGACGTTCCGCGTGATCGGCCCCGCCACCGACAGCCCGCCGACGCCCGAGCGCCCGGGCATCGATGGCACACGACCACGGCTCGGCTTCAGCCCCACCAACCCGGTCGCCGCCGCCGGGATCCGCACGGAGCCCCCACCGTCCGACCCCACCGCGGCCGGGAGGAGTCCGGCCGCGACCGCGACCGCCGCACCGCTCGACGATCCCCCGGGCGCGCGGCTCGTGTCGTACGGGTTCCGGGTCACGCCGAACCGGGTCTCCGACGACGAGGACATCCCGAACTCGGGCGACGCCGTCTTGCCGAGGCTCACCGCGCCGGCGGCGTCGAGCGCCGCGACGAGCGGGTGGTCGGCTGCCGCGGGGCGGTCGGGCAGACTCGTGGTTCCGTTCCGCGTGGCGACGCCGGCGCGGTCGTACAGGTCCTTGTCGGCGGACGGGAGGCCCCACAGCGGCCTCGACGTCGGCACCCGGTGGCCGAGGTGCTCGGCTCGGTCGCGTGCGGCGTCCCCGGTCACCGTCACGAAGGCGCCGAGACCGGGATCGAGCCGGGCGATCCTCGCCAGGTAGTGGTCGGTCACCTCGAGCGCGGTCGCCTCACCGCGTCGGATCCAGTCCCAGAGTTCCTGCGCGGCGAGGTGGTGGAGTTCGAACATCAGACCCCAGCCTAGACAGACCCGGAAATTTCCCTGAGTATCCATTCAGTGACGTGTCCCTCGTTCGGGGGCCGATCGGGCGGGATCCACGAGCCACCCTCACCCCGAGCCTGGACGATCCACCGACGGACTGCGGACCGGACGGGTTACGGTTCCGCGTCGCACCACCAACCTCAGGAGGAACGGGCCACGTGTTGACCAGGGACAACGACAGGGAACACCACGGGGGGCACAGGGACGACAGGGGGAAGGGGCGTCGCAGGGGCGCCCACGAGCAGAACGGACGGATCAGGACGCGACGAGTCGTCGCCGGCATGGCGATCGTCGCGGGCGGAGCCCTCGTGCTCGGGCTCTCGCAGCACGCGAACGAGACCGACGCCGCCACCCGCGCAGCGACGACGGGACGGACCACGACCGAGGCTCCGACCAGCGAGCCCTCCGCCACGAGCACCGCCGCGGCCGCGCCGACGACCACTCCGCCGCCCGCATCACCGGCGGCGCGACCCTCGGCCGCCTCGGCACGGATCACCGCGCGACCGTCGCCGGCCGCCACCGCCGCCACCGCCACCGCCACGCCGGTCCCCGCCGCTGCGGCCGGCACCTCGACCGCGTCGACGTCAGTACCCCGCGGCGACGTCACCTCGAACGGCCGGACGTGGAAGCAGGCGTACGCGGAGGACTTCACGACCAACGCGGCCCTCGGCAGCGTCCTCAGCACCTACCCGCAGCTCGGGGCCTACTCCGGCTACAGCGACACCAGCGGACGCGGGTACTACGCGCCGGACAAGGTGCTCAGCGTGTCGAACGGGAACCTCGACTTCTGGCTGCACTCGGAAGGTGGTCAGCCACTCGTGGCCACGGTGCTGCCGGACGGCTACCAGCCGCACACGACCGGCCGCGTCTCGATCCGGTACAAGACCACGAACACGGACGGCTACAAGTTCGTCGGCATGCTCTGGCCGAGCAGCAACGACTGGAACGAGGGCGAGATCGACTGGCCCGAGGGCGACCTCGGCAGCACGGTCCGACCGGCGTCCGCGATCCCGGGCACCATGAGCAACGGCATGATGACGTTCGACAGCTCGATCCAGCAGCACTCGGCATCCACCCAGAGCAGCGGGTACCACGTGGCGACCACCGAGTGGGACCACGGCGCGGTCCGGTTCTACTGGGACGGTGCGCTCGTCTCGACGACGCACAGTGCGGTCCCGACGGATCCCATGCGGGTCACGCTGCAGGCGGAGACCGCCATCGGCGGCGACGTTCCGGCGTCCGCGAGTGGCCACGTCGACGTCGACTGGGTCTCGATCTGGGACTGACCGAGTGAAGGACTGGAGGCGGGGGGGGCGCGGGCCCCCCGCCCCCCCCCCCTCCAGTCCGTGGTCCTCGCGTCCACGTCCTTGCATCCTTCGGAGGAACCCCGCGGAGTGCGTCCCTTCGCCGGTCGTCCGTCGGACGCCCCGTTCGTAGCGTCGATGCCATGACGATCACCACCGAAGACCGGCACACCGCCGGCACCGGCACCGCCCGTCGGACCGGGGTCCGCGGGGTCATCACGCGGCACCCGCTCGCCTCCTTCGCCACCCTCGCCCTCGGCCTCAGCTGGCTGGCGTGGATCCCCTACATCCTGTCGCCGCACGGCCTCGGCGTCTGGGACCTCCACTTCCCCGAGTTCCTCGGCACGGCGCAGTTCACCGGCGTCCTGCCGGGAGCGTTGCTCGGCCCCCTCGGCGGTGCCTTCCTCGTGACGGCGATCGCCGATGGCCGCCGCGGACTCCGCCGCTGGGTCGGTCGGCTCTGGCGCTGGCGGGTCGCCTGGTACTGGTACGCCCTCGCCCTCGTCGGCGTGCCCGCGATCATCGTCGCCACGGGGCTGCCCTTCGCCGGCGGCCAGGTGCAGGCGCCGAGTGCGCTCGCGCTGCTCGCCCTCGTCCCCGGACTCGTGGTGCAGCTCTTCTCCACCGGGCTGTCCGAGGAGCCCGGCTGGCGCGACTTCGCCCTGCCGCGACTGCAGGAGCGGTTCGGCCCGTTGGGCGCAGCCGCCGTCCTCGGCCCGCTGTGGGCGCTCTGGCACATGCCGCTCTACCTCAGCGACTGGGGCGGGTGGCCGGACGCGCACTGGACGGAGCCGGTCGTGTTCGCCCTGTTCACCATCACCTTCAACGTCGTGATGACGTGGGTGTTCAACCGCACCGGCGAGAGCCTGCCGGTCGCCCTCCTCCTGCACGTCGGCGTCAACAACACCATCTCGACGCTGTGGGCCGACATGTACCCGGGGATGACCGCCGGCACGATGATGCACGGCCTCGCGATCGTGTCGACCGGCGCGGCCCTCGTCCTGCTCGTGGTGACACGGGGGCGGCTCGGCTACACCGGCGGCGGACGCGGCGGCAGCGGCCGCGCCGTCGGCACGCCCCGACTCGTAGGATCGAACGATGGCACCCGCTGACGCGCCCGACCGACGCGACGCACGCGGCGTGCCCACCCGACGACGCCGCTGGACCGACCCGCTCGTCGCCGCCGGTACCGCCGTGATCACGCTCGGACTCCTGCTCGGCCTGCCGCCACTCGACGCCATGGACCCGGACACCACGGACACGATGGGAGCAGGCCCCGGGTTCCCCGATGTCGGCGGGAGCGCGTGGACCCTCCTCGCGATCACCCTGGTCGCCCAGTCGGCCCTGCTGCTCGGCGCCCGCCGAGCACCCCGCTCCGTGCTCCTCGCCGTCGGTGCGCTGCCGATCCTCCTGGCCCTCGTGTCGACGAGCGCCGCGGTCGGCCTCACCGCGCTGCCCGTCGTCGTGGCCGTCGTGCTCGCCACGCTCCGGGTCCCGCTCCCCCGCCTCTGGCCGGCCGTCGCGGGATCGGCGGTCCTCGTGGCGGTCGGCACGGGGATCACGTGGGCCCACGGCTCCGGCGCGATGCGGAGCGGCGTCGTGTCCGGGCTCGGCGCGTCGGCCGGGCAGGGCGTGCTGCAGGCCGTCGGTGCAGTCGGACTCTCCCTCGTGGTGACGCTCATCGTCCGGTCCCGCCGCGAGCTCCGTGCCGCACGCCGGGCCGAGTCGGACGCCCGCACCGCAGCAGCCGACGCCCGCACCGCAGCAGCCGACGCCCGGACCGCGGCAGCCGACGCGCGGACCGCCGAGGCAGCCGCCCTCGCCCGGGAGCAGGACGCCCGCGTCGAGGCGGCCGTCTCCCGCGAACGTGCCGCGATGGCCCGCGAGCTGCACGACATCGCGGCCCACCACCTGTCCGGGATCGCCCTGATGTCGGCCGTCGTCGACCGCCAGATCGACACCGACCCGGACGGCGCGCACGAGGGTGTCCGGCAGGTTCGCGAGCAGAGCACGGCCGTCCTCGAGGACCTCCGCCGCCTCGTCGGACTCCTCCGCGACGACACCCCCGCCGAGACCGTGGTCGAGACCGTCGCCGGCATCGTCGACCTCGTCGAGGCCGCCCGCACCCGCAGCGCGGTCGAGCTCACCGTGCAGCCGGGCGACCACCCGCTGGCGGCCGGCGTCGGTCCGCTCACCCAGCTCGTCGCCTACCGCACCGTGCAGGAGGCCCTCGCCAACGTCGCGCTCCACGCCGCAGGCGCACCGTGCCGGGTGACCGTCGACGACCGCGATCCCGACCACCTGACGGTCCGCGTCGAGAACGGGGTGCCCACCGCACCGTCCGTCGGCAGCTCGCCGTCGGGTGGGAACGGACTGCGCGGCATGCGCGAGCGGGCAGAACTGGTCGGGGCGCGCCTCCAGGTCGGACCCACCGGTGACGGTGGCTGGACGGTCGAGCTGGTGACGGCTCGGGAGGCGCGACCCGACGCCGACACGTCGGCCGACGCGCCGGAGGTGGCCGGGTGATCCGCGTGCTGGTGGCGGACGACCAGCCGCTGGTCCGCGCCGGTGTCTCCGCCCTCCTGTCCGCAGAGCCCGACATCGAGGTCGTCGGGGTCGCCGCCGACGGCGGCGAGGCCCTCGCGCTCGCCCGGAGCACCCGGCCCGACGTCGCGTGCCTCGACATCCGGATGCCGGTGCGGAACGGCATCGAGGTCACGCGCGAACTCTGCGCGCCCGGGGCCGACCCCGCGGTCCCGGTGCTCGTGCTCACCACGTTCGACCTCGACGACCTCGTGTTCGGTGCGCTCGAGGCGGGTGCGTCGGGCTTCCTCCTGAAGGACGCCGAGCCGGACGTGATCGTCGGAGCCGTGCGGCAGGTCGCCGCCGGGAACGGCACCATCGACCAGGCGCTCACCCGTCGCGTGCTGCGCGAGTTCGTCGCGCGGCGGAGCCTGCAGCCGGTGTCGGGCGACCGGGCGGACGAGGTCCTCACGGCTCGCGAGCGGGACGTGCTCCTGCTGCTCGCCCAGGGGATGTCGAACGAGGAGATCGCCGCCGCGCTCGTCGTCGAGGTCTCCACGGTGAAGTCGCACCTCGCCCGGATGCTGCCGAAGCTCGGGGTGCGGTCGCGGCTGCAGGCCGTGGTGTGGGCGTACCAGAACCGGATCGTGACGGTGCCGGGGGCGAACGGTTAGCTGCGGCGGCGGTACCGGATGTGGGTCGTCAGCGGCGAGTGCAGGACCTCGACGGGCTCGAAGTCGAACGACTCGGCGCCGTCCTCGAAGATCCGCTCCCCGGAGCCGAGCAGCACCGGGGCGACGTCGAGCGTGAGTTCGTCGACGACCCCGGCGGCGAGCGCCTGGCGGACCGTCGAGGCGCCGCCGGCGATGTCGACCCCGGCGTCACCGGCCGCCTCGACCGCGCGGGCGTAGGCGGCGTCGAAGCCGTCGGTGACGAAGTGGAAGGTCGTGCCGCCGTCGAGTTCGATCGGGTCGTGCGCCGTGTGCGAGAGCACGAAGACGGGTGCGTGGTACGGCGGTTCGTCGCCCCACCAGCCCGTCCAATCATCGGGCCGCTCGGTGCTGGGCGGCCCGAACATGTTCTGTCCCATCACGTACGCGCCGCGGGGTCGCATGAGCCAGCCCGCTGCCGTGCGGTCCGCCTCGCCGACGTCGGCGCCGGGCATGTGCCAGGTGTGGAGCTCCCCGCCCCGGCGTCCGAGGGGTTGGTCGAGGCGCTGGTCGGGCCCGGCGACGAAGCCGTCGAGGGAGATCGACATGTGGCAGGTGGTGTCGGTCATCAGGTGCGCTTCCGTTCGGGGGCTCCGGCTCGGGGCTCAGCTCCGTCGAGGGCTCCGGCTCCGACGTGTTCTGCGAGCACGTCCTTCACCGTCGTCCAGCCCTCTGCACCGTACCGCTCGTCGTCGACGTGACGCAGTGTGGCCTCACCGCTGAACATGCTGACGAAGTACTGCATGCCCTGCCACGCCGGGAACGGCTCGTCGTCGCCGGCCTTCGACAGGCGTCGTCCGACCCGGGCCATCGCCGAGAGCGTCGACGCGGTTCCCGCCCACTGCAGTCGGAAGGGGGTGCCGGTGAGCCGGGACATCGTGTCGGCGATGCTCCGCGAGGTCACCCGGTCCCCCGCGACCTCGACGAAGCGCGGTGCACCCGGGTCGAGCGCGACGAGGGCGGTGGTGCGGGCGACGTCGTCCTTCGTGGTGAAGTCGAGCACTTGGTCGGCCGAGGACCAGTAGAGCACCCGCTGTCGGTCGAACAGGATGAGCGGCGCCTGCCCGGTGAGCATGTCGGTGAACGCGCCGTTCAGCACCGAGGTCGCCCGGATGCGTGCTGCGTCGAGGTCGGCGGCGAACTCGCGGCGCAGCTCGAAGTTCCGGTTCGTCCCCGGGGTGATGGAGCGGTAGTCGGCGGCGTAGTCGGACGGGATGAACCGTTCGACGCCGGCGTCCACCGCTGCCCGGAGCAGGGCGCGCTGCGCGTCGACGATCACCGAGCGCGTGCCGCTCACCGCGGACACCACGACCTCGGCCCCGGCGAGCGCCGAGGTCAACGCTGCGTGGTCGTCGTAGTCCGCGCGGACGATCTCGACGTGGTCGTCGCCTTCGGTCGGCGCAGTCGCCGTGGACCCGGGGCGGGTCAGGACGCGGACGTGGGTGTCGTGCCGACGGAGTGCCCGGACGATGCGTCCGCCGAGGTCACCGGTCGCGCCGGCGACGAGGACGGTGGTGGTCACGCCTTCTCGACGTCGGAGAAGAGCCCGGTGAAGGTCGCTCCGGTGGCGCCGAGCTGGCCGAAGAACGCGCCCGCTTCCTCGCCGGCGACGGCTGCGGAGGCGTCGTCGTAGGAGTCGAAGTACAGGTCGAGCGTCCGGTGGGCCGGGGTGGGCGTACCGTCCTCCTTCGGCCAGACCTTGCCGGCCTCGAGGCGGCGGAGCTTCGGCAGGGCGCCGGCTGCTTCCTCGAGTGCGGGGTAGGCCTGCTCGAAGGCGGCGGGGTCGGTCGGGTTGTCGATGATGAGGGTGATCTTGGTCGTCATGGGGCCAGTGTTCTCCCTCGTCGCTGTCGCCGTCCGGAGGGGTCGGATCTCGTCGGTGCGCGCCCACTCGTCGCCGTCGCGTTCGGCTGGTCACCGGATGGTTCGGGGAGGTTCTGGTCCGCGATGCGACGCCGACTCGTGCGGTACGGCTGGCCCGAGCGAGCCCTCGGTCGCCCGCCTCGGTGGCCGATCGGCTGACGAGCCGAGCTCGCAGGCCTGTGGCTGGACGCGGCGAGTGTCAGACGCCCACCTGCCCAGGCGGACCGCAGACTGGCCGACCGGTGGAGCACCTCCCCCTCTCGGTGGATGCGCGGGCTCTCGCGCAGCTGTCAGGCTCCGACCGGCGCAACGCGTCATACCGATGAGGGGATCGAACGTGAATACAAGAACATACGCACTTCGACGCACGGCCTTCGTGAAGACCGCCCGGAACAACTGCAGTTGAGGTGCAACCGATGTTGCTGAAGTTCATCCCGATCCCGATCATCATCCTCGGCTTGATCGGTTTCCTCGCCGACATCAGTTGGTGGTTGCTCGCCATCCTCGGAGCCGCCTCGGCACTCGCCCTCATCGCCGGGGACGCCCTGATCGCTCGACGCAAGCGGCAGACGTCAGCACGCCGTTGAGACAACGAGAGCCCCAACACCCATCGGTGCTGGGGCTCTCGTTTCCCACACCGCAGCGTTCCTCGAATGCGAATCCGGTCGGAGTAGCGCAACTCAGCGTGACACTCATCACCAGAACGCCCCGCCCCGCCTACCGAACACGCGTGCGGGAGAGGATCGGCTAACGGGGCGCGATGTGCGCGACTGCTCCCGGCCTTGCTCGGTAGCGTAGGAACGGTGCCCCGATCGAAGCTTGCATTGTCTCCGATGACTCAGCGTCAAACACGACTGTCTCGCGCGTGCGTCGCAACGACCGCGAATGTCGCCCGATGACGGTTGCTCTCGGGATCCTGGCGGTGGTGGTTTGTTTCGCGCTCATCGTCGTGCGCGCCACTCGATGGGGCAATGCCGCTCGTGATCGAGTTGAGGGAAAACCCCGGAAGCCCATCACTCCGGGGACCTGGGTCGTGTTCGGGATCGTCCTCGCTCTCGCGGCGACCTCGCTCGTTGTACAGCTTGTGAGCAACTAACGCTTTGCCATCGGCAGCGCTGGTCCGACAGAGAGGACCGGTCATGGACCCGTGGAACGGGGGCACCGACGTCTCGTTGAACGATCGGCTATCGAACGTCCCGTTCGTCGCTTCGCTGTCGCCACTCGCCGCCAGCGTAGTCAAGCGTGTACAGCCCACTGATCGTGAGTGGAGAGATCGCCAGGAACACGATCATCGAGTCGACGCGGAACAACAGGAGCGCAGCGACACCCAGGAGAACGACCCCTACGAGCACCAACGTCCATAGCGGGAGGCGTCGACCTGATCGCCCAAGAGTCGTCGTGTTGGTGAAGCTATCCGGAGGTGGCCGGTAGCGGATCGGCTTACGTGCCCCTCTGTGGTCAGAGCCACGAGGATCGGCCACACTGGTCGGGTGCGTCTCGATACCGTACTGACCGAGGCGGACGTCCCCACCGTCCGAGCTGAGGTTGCTGCGCTCCGGCTCCCGGGACGTCGACTAGCGCGAGGCGTGACCACGCGACGCGACGGGCGTAAAGGCCCCTCGCAGTTTCAAACCGTCGTCGACGAGCGGAACAAGAGCTGGACGTTCGACCAGCAGGGGTATGCGCACCGCGACCGCTACCAGGACGGCGTCCTCCACACCGTTGACGGGTCTTCGGAAGTCAGCTTCGCTCGCAGCGGCACGGTTGCCTCTCCCGTCCGCCTGCTCACCCCTGAGTTGCTCCTCCTCTGGGGCTCACCCGCGAGCTACGCCCCGGTGCTCGTCCAGCGCGTCAGGGGTCATTGGCTGCTCTTCACGTTCGAGCACGAGCTCGACCCCGCACAACGCACGACGCTTGTCATCGACGAACGTGACGGAGTCGCCTACCGCTCGTACGGAGTGGATCAGGTCACGGTGATCACCGAGCTCCGCATCTTGGACGACGACGAGTCGATGCCTCCGCGCCCGCGCTTCCCGCGATTGCAGGAGTGGCCCCGGCTCGAGTACTGAAGCCACGCGCCTGTGGCGGCGACCGGTTGCCGATCAGATGTCGAGACCTTGCTCAGGGCCCGACGCTTGTCCGACCAGTCATCCGGATCGCACATGGGTGACAGGATGCTGGTCATGCCGACCATGAATGCGCTTCTTGTCATCGATCTGCAGCGGGGCGTGATGAGGAACTGTTTCGACGCGGAGGGTGTGCTCGCGCGGACCGCCCGACTCGTTGATCGTGCCCGAGCAAGCGATGTGCCTGTCGTGTGGGTGCAGGATCACGACGACTTCGCGGAGGGGTCCGCAGACTGGCAACTGGCGGCGCCGCTGGAGCGGCGATCGAACGAGCCACTGGTGAAGAAGGCGTACCGGGACTCGTTCTCGGACACGGACCTCGACGAGGTCCTGGATCGCTTGGGCGTGCGGCATCTCGTCGTCGCGGGTGCGCAGAGCGACTACTGCATCCGGACGACGACCCAGGCCGCGGCCGCGCGCGGCTTCGACGTGACGCTCGTGTCCGACGCACACACGACGACGGACGCAGAGCACGACGGTGTCCGCATCAGTGGGGAGCAGATCATCGCCCACACGAACATGTACTTCGGCGGGCTCAGGTACCCCGGCCGGCACTACGCCGCCGAGCGACACGACCGAGTGGAATTCGCGCCCGGTCCCTGACGGATCGGCTACCGGATGAGCTCCTGGATCACATCGAGGCCGTCGCGGCAGCGCTGGACGTACCCGGCGTACAGATCCGCACGGTTGTCGAGCGCCCAGCGGGTGACGTCGACGAGGTGCAGAGCGGTCGTCATCGCGAGTTCATCCCGCACCCGGTCCGAGCCGATCTGGGAGGCGGCAACCCGGTGTCCGGATCTACGCCGTCACCGCCGCGTCCCGACAAATCGGGAACACGACGAAGCCGCTGACGTTGGTACCGATGATACCCCCTGAGGGTATGGCTGAGCAGGAGCAAGCCTCGGAGATCGGAGCAGCATGGACACACATGAGCACCACCAGATGACCGGCCACGATGGCGGGAACGGGGCGTCATGGTCGATGGCGGCTCAAGCGACGCTGCATTGCCTGACCGGCTGCGCGATCGGTGAGGTCCTCGGCATGGTGATCGGTACTGCCGCTGGGTTCCACAACGCCGGCACGGTCGTGCTGTCGATCGCCCTCGCGTTCATCTTCGGCTACGCCCTGACGATGCGTGGCGTCATCAAGTCCGGCCTGTCCCTCGGAGCAGCGTTCAAAGTCGCGCTCGCGGCGGACACCGTCTCGATCGCCGTCATGGAGCTGATCGACAACAGCGTCATCGTCGCGATCCCCGGCGCGATGGACGCCGGGCTCGGTGACTGGCTGTTCTGGGGCTCCCTGCTGCTTTCCCTCGCGATCGCGTTCGTGGCTACCACCCCAGTGAACCGATGGATGATCAGCCGCGGCCTCGGCCACGCCGTCGTCCACGGCTCCCACTGACCCGGTCAGCAACCAGAGGATTCCCGGACACCATCCGAACAGGTCCCAGCGCAGCGGGCGTCGGATCGTCGCGCGGGGCCGAGCAAACCGTCGAGGAGTGAGGCAATCAGTTGCCGGGAAAACCAGCGGGATGCATTGCCCAGCTTCCAAGCAGACCCAGCGCCTCTGCGGACGGTGAGCCTGGCTCGGCGAGGTAGGTCACGATCACTATGCCGTCGCTGGACGGCAGGGTGAGTGTCTCGAACGACAGCGTCATCGGACCGACCACCGGGTGGTTGATCCGCTTGGTGCCCGTCACGTGCGTACGGACGGTGTGCCCACCCCACCAGGTCCGGAACTCGGTGCTGCGGGTCGCGAGCTCCCCGACGAGCGCCATCAGTGCACGGTCGGTCGGGTCCTGCCCCGCGAGGAGCCGCAGGGCGGACACGGCCTCGCGGGCGCTGGTCTCCCAGTCCGGATAGAACGTCTTCGCCCGCTCGTCGAGGAACAGGTACCGGGCGCCGTTCAACGGTGCCGCGCCGGCGGGGAACAGGTCGGGGAACAGTGCGCGACCGAGCGCGTTCGAGGCCGCCGAGGTTGTCACGCGGTTCATCGCCACCGCGGGCACGTCCCGCATCGTGTCGAGCAGCTGCACCACCAACGGCGACACCGCCGCTGCCGGCTTCGCCTGGCGGGTCCGTCGGATACCGCCCGCGGCCGTGCGGGCGAGGTCGAACAGGTGCGTGGATTCGGCATCGTCGAGCTGCAACGCGCGGACCAGTGCGTAGAGGACGGACTCGGACACACCGCTGAGGTCGCCGCGTTCCATCCGCGTGTAGTAGGCGGTACTGACGCCGGCCAGCTGCGCGACTTCCTCCCGGCGAAGACCGGGCACGCGTCGCTCGCCGCCGAAGGTCGTCAGCCCAGCGCGTTCCGGTGTGATGCGGGCACGGAGCGCCGTGAGGAACTGCTGCACATCGTTCACGGAGGCCATGAACGCGACGGTAGACCCGCGGCGAAGGTTCGTGGGAGTCACTGGTGTTCGCTCCCAGACGTCCGCCTGGGGGCTAACGCTGGTGGCTCCCACTCGAGCAGATCACGAACCTACGGTGAATCCACTCACCCACTTCCAAAGGAGCACCACCGTGGAGTACACCCGTCTCGGCACATCCGGCCTCAAGGTCAGCCGGCTCACCCTCGGCTGCATGAGCTTCGGCACCCCCAACGACTTCCAGCCCTGGGCCCTCGACGACGACGCCGCGGCACCGTTCTTCAAACAGGCCGTCGAACTCGGCATCACCACCTGGGACACCGCCAACGTCTACGGCGGCGGCACTTCCGAGGAGATCGTCGGCCGCGCCATCCGGGAGTACGCCTCGCGCGAGCAGATCGTCCTCGCAACCAAGATCTACTGGCCCATGTCACAAAACGCCGGCGGCGGCGGACTCAGCCGGAAGGCGATCCTCGAACAGGTCGACGGGTCACTGACCCGCCTCGGCACCGACTACGTCGACCTGATGCAGATCCACCGCTACGACCCCGACGTCCCCGTCGAAGAGACCATGGAAGCGCTCCACGACGTCATCAAGGCCGGGAAGGTCCGCTACATCGGCGCCTCGTCAATGTGGGCATGGCAATTCGCCAAGATGCAGACCACCGCCGAACTGCACGGCTGGACGAAGTTCGTGTCCATGCAGGACCAGTACAACCTCCTCCAGCGCGAGGAAGAGCGCGAGATGCAAGGCCTCCTCGCAGACCAGGGCGTCGGCAACCTCATCTGGTCGCCGCTGAACGGCGGCACCGTCGCGCGGCCCTGGGGAGACACCAGCAGCTCCCGCGCGGCATCGACACCGGCCACCGACCAGTTCGGTCGACCCCTCTTCCAGAACTCCGACAAAGCGATCATCGACGCGGTGGAGCGCATCGCGGCCGACCACGGCATCTCGATGGCGACCGTGGGCCTCGCTTGGGCCCTGAAGAACCCCGTCGTGGACTCCCCGATCGTCGGCGCGACGAAGGAGAGACACCTGACCGACGCCGTTGCCGCGCTCGACCTCGCCCTCTCCGACGACGAGATCGCCGCACTCGAGGCGCCCTACACGCCCCGCGAGCCGACCTTCTTCTGAGCACAGCTCCACCATCGAGGCGGGCGCCGGACCACTCGTCCGGTGCCCGCCTCCGTCATCTGCCTCGAACGGGAACCGTCTCGGTAGCCGATCGGCTACCGGATGAGCTGCTGGATCACATCGAGGCCGTCGCGACAGCGCTGGACGTACCCGGCGTACAGATCCGCACGGTTGTCGAGCGCCCAGCGGGTCACGTCGACGAGGTGCAGAGCGGTCATCATCGCGAGTTCATCCCGCGCCCGGTCCGAGCCGAGACCGGCGGCTTCCACGAAGTCGTCGTACTCCTGCCGATCGACCGATTCGTCGATGAAGCACCACTCGAAGACCCGCCGAGCGTCGGTCCAAGGCGTTGGTCCGGTCTCGGCGCCGCCCCAGTCGATCAGGACGGGTGGGACCTCCGGGCCTTGGGAGATGAGGTTGCGTGGCGCGAGGTCGCCGTGTGCCAGGCCGTGTTCGTAGGTCCCACTGGCCAGGTGGGCGAACATGCGATCGAGGACTGCTCGTTGCTCGTAGGCGCCGTCCGTGAAGAGCACGTCATCCTGCCCGAGGGAAGTGCGGTTGTAGTCGAGGTGCGCGGCCCACGCGGTGTCGAGGTCCTTCCCGAACCGGGAGTAGAGGGACAGTGGGGCGTCGTGCAGGGGCACCCTAGCGACCGTGCGGGCGTAGGCGCCGAGCCACGACCACGGCCGCAGGACCGCGCGGTCGTCAGGTGCGACGTAGGTCGACAGCGAGAACCGAACCCCGCCCTCCACTCCGTGAGCGAGGGGTTCCGCGGTGGCGATGCCCGTTCGGGCGGCAGCGTCCGCCGCCCAGGCCTCGACTGGGAACTCATCGGCACGGAGCGGATCGACCGGGTACCGGAGAACGACGGGGTTGCCTCCTGCGCGTTCGATGCGGAACGTGTGGTTGACCGTGCCGCCCGGGAGCGGTTCGAGACGTGTGGGCGTTCCACCGATGCTCCGCATCACCGCGCTGAGCCAGGCGTCGTCGACCATGGTGGTGTCCACCCTCCCATTGTGATGCGGATGGAGCCCGCAGCTGCGGGCCGACCGGTCGTCCGCCCGCACTCCTCTGGGTGGCGGCTGAGCGCGAGACGGGGACGGCCAGCAAGATGGATCGGACCACGCGAGCGCGGCGGTCGGAGAGGACACCGTGACGAACGACAGCAGCGATGCCGGACTGCAGGCAATGATCGACCGAGCCGGGCAGATCACCGCCGACGAGGCAGAGTCGCTCGACATCGCGTGGAAAGCCGACGAGGCGATCCTGCTGCCGGAACCGAGTGCCTCCCTCGCGATCCAGGGAGGCGCTGACGGGCGGATGGTCACGAACGCCGACCTCGTGGCCGCTTGGCAGCACGCGCTCGAGGCCGCTGGCGCAGCGGGACGCGTCGAGGAGATCGAGGCCGCGCAGGAGGCTGGACGCGCGGTGCGACAATCGGAGGCGCACCTCCGGGATCGTGCGGGCGCCGAGGAAGCAGTCCGATCCGCGGTGCTCGCGAGCGGGGTACGCGACCTCGTCTCGGACGACGAGTACGCCACGCTGACGGCCGTCTGGCGCAAGGTGCTCGGAGAGGTCTGAATCGTCGGCTGGTCGCGCTCCACCCAGAGTGCCTCGTCACCTGGTGTCGAGCCGGCGGGTCAGGGGCGAGCGACGCCGCTGAAGTCCGGGGAGCCGTCCGGCGCCGCCGGCACCGGCGTCCCGTCGACGTAGCGCGGCCACGCGAGCGCGCGGGCACCATCCGGTCGACGTTCGTAGAGCAGACCGTCGCTGCCCGTGACCGTCAGCGCCGTTTCCTGGGTCGTCGAAGCGCCGTCTGCTCGGGCCGACCGGGCCGCCTCAGCCGGAGGCACCTCGTGGTCGACGAGCCGCCCGGATGCCGCTGGAGGGACGGCAGGTCCGGGCACGCTCGTCCACTCGCCGACGGGCGGAACGGCTGCAGCGTGCCGCTCCGAGCCTGACGTCGCCGTGGGCTCCACCACCGGTGGCGTGGTGGAGGCCGCACCGTCCGGCGTCGAGGACGGTCGTGGCCACACGGCTGCGGACGGCGCGGAGGACCCACCCTGGCCCCCGCGGTCGTGGTCACGCGGTCGGAACAGCGCGTTGCTCAGCGGCACGACGACGGTTCCGAGCAGGTCGAGGATGACCACGACCCACACCAGTCGCCAGAACCCGCTGGCGAGGTCGAGGTCGGGAGCGAGGAGGGGCACCGACAGCAGCAGGGCGAGGAGCGCGATCACCCCGACGGTCGCCTTCGCGACGAGCTGCAGAAGCGGGGTCGGGTACCGCCGGTGGATGACGAGGAGCAGGTGCACGTGCAGCAGCGCGAAGCGTGCGACGAACACGATGCCGATCCACTGCATGAACCGTTCGCCGACGAGCCAGATCCCGTCCCCACCGAGCGGGTCGACCGGCACGATCCAGACCTTGGCCAAGCCGGTCACGAGCAAGTACAGCGAGACGACGATGCTCGCGAACGCGAACCTCCCGGACCGCCGCGACGACACGTCGGCGTCGTACCAGGACAGGAGCGCGAACACGACGACCACGACGACGGTCAGCAGGAGTTGCACGGCGACCCGGCCGAAGTCCCCGAGGAGCACCGCGACGATGCCGACCAGGCCAGCAGCGACGACGGCACCGATGATCGTCCGGAACACCAGTGGACGGACTCTCGCCCACCGTGGGTCGATCGTGCCCGTCACCACATCCGTGCTCGCCATGCGCGCCCTCCCTCACGTCGATGTCCCCGAACACTAGCGGCGCTCGACCGTCCGCACAGCACCGTGAACGGGGGCCGCTCGGTCCGCGCACGGCCGTCCCTTCGACCATCGGTCAGTGATCAGATGCCCGTGACGCTGTGCGCTCGGAAGAAGTACCCGTCCTGTCCGGCGGGGTAGGGCTCCACCTCGAACCGCACGGCCTGGCCGGGCCGCAGCGAGAGGAAGCCGGGACCATCCAGGACGGAGAAGTGCACGAAGACGTCAGACTCGAGCGCTTCCGAACGAAGGGCACCCCAGCCGTCGTCGTCACTCCACCAAACGCAAACGCCTTCGACGACCTGCACGACCGCAACGTACCGCGTGGAGGCAACCAGCTGGTGAAGGTCAACCACAGCGGGATCATCGGTCGGGGCCGTCCACGCCTGTCGGCGACCAATCGCTGCCCCATCCGCTGGCGCGCGGGTCGGCGACCACGCTGTTGGTGGCCTCCGACATCGCCCGCAGCGAAGTGAGGCCTACGGACCCGGCCCGGCTCGAACGGGCAGCCACCCTCGCCGTGCTGCGGGCAGGACGCACCCGTACCGGGTAGATGCGCCTTGGACGGGCTCGCGTGGAGCCTACAGCCGCTCAGCGAGCAGTCGTTCTGGGTCCTGTCGGCGGGCATCTGTGCGAACCGGCGGTCGTCGTGACCGTCGGCGCGCTCCGTGCTCGCCACGCGGGCGAGCGGTAGCGGTCCGCCGAGCAGCTGACTCCAGCACTTTCGACGACCGATCCGCTTGCACGACGACGGAGCGGGTAGCGTCCCCCTGGTGAGCACTCTGTGGATCGGGCTGGCGGCCGTGGTCTGCCTTGCTTGGGGCAGTGTCCTGCTCACCTTCCCCGAGCCGATCGCACGGTTCTCTCGGAAAGTGCAAGGCGAGTTCTGGGGAGGTCAGTTCACCCCGGAGTTGTCGAGGTTCATCGGGTGCGGTTTCGTGCTCGGCGGTGTGGTGGTGGCAGTGTCGCTGCTCGTGCACATCCTTCGTGGTTGAAGGAGCGCCTCTTCGGAGGAGCTCCCACCGAGCCAGGTCGGTCGTCCGAGCAGTCAGCTGTCGAGTGCGATGACCATGACGCCCCACGACGAGCACTTCACAAGACGACCGAGACACCGGATCAGCGCAGGTGCACGAGTCCAGCGCGCGTCGGGAAGAACCCGCAGGCCCCCTCGTAGAACGGCACCATGTCCTCGCCGTAGTCGACGAACAACCACTCGCAGCCGGCAGCCCGGACCGCGTCCACCGCGAAGCGGACGACCGCGGTCCCGAGGCCCTGGTGCTGACGAGACGGATGTGTCTTCGTGTCGATGAGGAACGCGTGGTCGGCGCCGTCCCACGCGACGTTCACGAATCCGACCAGGGCCCCGTGCGTGTCCCGGGCCGCGACCCAGCCGAGCGAGTGCGGGCGGACCCGATCCCACCAACCGGGCTCGGGCGTCCCTCCGTGCGCCGCGGTGAGGTCCACGAGCTCGTCGTCGCCGATGCTCGAGCGCCAGGTCAGGGTCACGTCCAGGTGGTGCATCGTCCCAAGCTCCCACGAGGGAGTCGGCTGCACCAGGGGCGTCAGCACGGACCGGCGTCCGACCGACCACGCCCGGAGCGGCCGTGCGAGGATCGGAGCCGTGGGGGGAACGAGAGTGTTGCCAGCGGACGCGCCCGAGGTCGCAGAACTCGAAGCGCAGGGGTGGAGCGTCACCGCCCGGTCGTTCGGCGCCCAGCTCGACGCCGACCGGATCGACCGGCAGCGGCTGCAGGCGCTCGTGGACCGCACCGCCGACATCGGGACGACGCGGCCGCTCGGTCCCGACGACGTCGACGCGGTCCTGCGGCTCGACGCGCTGACGGCCCACGACTACCCCGGCGGCGTCGCGACCCAGCACGAGCCGCTCGACCGCGGGGCAGCGACCCCGACGACGTCGAGGCCCGCGTTCGGCACGGTCACGCCGGCCGGCGAACTCGTCGCGATGACGTTCGTCGACACGGACGGGCCCCACGCGGAGACCCGCTTCACGGTCGTGTACCCCGGTCTGCGCGGCCGCGGGCTCGGACAGACGGTCAAGGCTGCGTCGGTGCTCGCGTTGGCGGACGCGGGCACCACCCGGTTCCGCACCGGCGGTTCCGCGGAGAACACCGCGATCACAGCGGCGAACGCCGCCCTCGGCTACGTCCGCGACGAGGAGTGGGTGACGCTCGAGCCGCGCCCTCGGTGAGGACGTGCGCACCGTCGGACGGGAGGCGCGGGTCGGGCCCGCGCCGCGCCTCCCGTCCGTCAGACCAGCCGCTGGGCGATGCTGCCGACCGGTCCGTCGAGCACGGCCTCGTCCTGGTGCAGCTCAGCTCCGCGACGACGCGTTCGGTTCCCAGAACTGGAGCCGGTTGCCGAACGGGTCGATGACGAGCATCGTCCGTCCCCAATCGTCGGAGTCCAGGCCGGGCCGGGACCGCGGGTGCCGCTGCGCGAGCAGGACGTCCCGGTAGGCGGCGACGTCGTCGACGACGAGCATGACGGCCCCTCCCGGTGTGGCGTCACCGTGGTGCTCGGTCAGGTGCAGCACCTTGCCGTCGAGCGACACCTGCGCGTACACGGGGAGGTCCGGTTCGAACCGGTGTTGCCATTCCCACTCGAACCCGAGGTAGTCGCAGTAGAAGGCTCGGGCGACCGCGTGGTCGAACACCCGCAACACCGGGATGACCCTCGGCGCGCTGCGCTGCTCCGAGTCTTGCCGGTGGTGCAACGCGGCCAGGGTGTTCCAGTCACGGAGGCCTGCTGCGTGGGCGGCTGCCTCGAGCACCTTCGAGTGCGGGATGTCAGTGCCGGTGCTGAGCTCGCGGGCGAGTCGCTTGGCTTCTTCGATCGTGATCACGATGTTCCAATCGCGCGATGGGGCCTGGTTCCTGCGTTGCCAGGGATCGCGGAAGGATCGAGATCGACCGGAAGAGGATCGTTCGTCGGTGTTCACCGGATGCAGGGGCTGGCCACCGGAGCCGACGTCAGCCTACCTCCGGGCGTGCTACCGGTCGAGGGTCGCTGAGCGCACGGCGCTCCGGTCGTCCGGTCGGCGTGCGCACCGACGGACGGGAGGCGCGGGTCGGGCCCGCACCGCGCCTCCCGTCCGTCAGACCAGCCGCTGGGTGATGCTGCCGACCGGTCCGTCGAGCACGACGTCGGCGAGCGCGCCGTTCACCAGCGGCATCTGCGGCGGCTGGTGGCCGGTGTCGAAGTCGAGCACCACGGGGATGCCGAGGTCGCCGAGTGCGTGCCGCACGGCCTCGTCCTGGTCCAGCTGGGGCACCGCCGCTCCCTCGGTGCGCCCGATGAGGACGCCGTTCGCGTCGTCGAACCAGCCGGCGAGCCGCAGCGACGTGAGCATCCGCAACGCGGTGACCGCGTTCGACTCCGCGACCTCGAGGTACACGATCGTGCCCTCCGGCGCGTCCCGCCGGGCGAAGCCGGGGACGTCGCCGTAGGGGGTGCCGGCGAGCAGTGACACGGTCTCGAGGCACCCGCCGATGAGGCGTCCGCGGATCGCGACCTGGGACGCGCCGTCGAGGGCGCGCCAGCGGGTCGGGGTGTCGTAGGCGCCGTCGCGGTCGAGGACCTCGTCGACCCACGCACCCCACGGGCGGCTGCGACGACGCGGGGCACTGCGCTGCTCGACCGTGCCGCCGGTTGGGAGCGCTGCGACCTCGGTCCACCTGGCGAACTCGGTGGGGAGCTCGTACGGCTCGTCCATCAGGTTCGCACCGTGCAGGGTCGCGAGGCCCGTCATCGTCGTGAGCGGGAGGAGCAGGGTCGAGATGTCCGACCAGCCGGCGAACCAGGCGCGCGAGGCGGCGAGGGCGTGCCAGTCGACCGACCCGACGAGTTCGATCGCGAGCTCACCACCCCACGGCGGGAGGACGACGTCGGCGCTCCGGAACGCGTCGTGCAGGTCGGCGACGCGTTCGGTGACGCTGGCCGGGACGAGCCCCGGTGTGGTGGCGTGCGGCCGCACGTGCACGCTGAGTCCGCGAGCCGTCAGGGCGTCCGCACCGTCCTGCAGTCGGCCGTGCAGGTGCTCGGGGACGCCCATCGACGGTGCGGGGACCTCGACGCGCCCGCCGGCGACCAGGGGCCTCGGGTAGGTGATGCCCGCCATGCTCAGGCGGGGGCCATCCGACCGGCGCCGACCGGCAGCGGTCCGGCGCGGTACACGAGCGACACGTCGGTCGCGGTCACGGTCCTGGTGGCTGCGCCGAAGCGCCACACGCGGTTGTAGAGGTAGACGCCGATCTCCGTGCCGCCGTCGTCCGGGACCGCCCACGTGCCGGTCCCCCACTGCGCCGGGTGCCCGACGCCGTCGATCGTCACGGTCGGTCGGGCGAACCAGGTGAGCATCGGGCGGGTGATCTCGAGTTCCACGCGACGCTTGGTCGTGCCGGACGGCTGTGTCGTTTCCACCGTCGCAGGATACGGGGCCGCCGCGTGCGACTCAGCCGTCGCGCATGTGCGCCGCGATCGCCGCGCGGTCGGCGGGGTCGAGCGGCGCCACCGGGTACCGGCTCGTGTCCTCGCGGAACTCGTACCCGTCCCCGGAGGCGCGCAGAGTGACGTGCAGGTGTGCGTGGGGGACGCCCTGGTCGGCCACGGAGCCGTTCGACATCACCAGGTTCGTCCCCTCGACGGCCGCGCCGAGCACCTGGCGCAGTGCACGGTCGGCGCGCTGGGCGACGAGGGCGAGCTCGGTGACCTCGCGGGTGTCGAGCGCGGCGAGGTCGGTCGCGTGCCGGAGCGGCAGCACGAGCAGGTGCCCCGGGTTGATCGGGTGCCGGTCGAGGACCGCGACGACGAGGTCGCCGCGGACGACGACCTCGAAGGAGTCGGCCGCGAGGGCGGCGCAGAAGTCGCAGTCGTGGTCGTCGGTCGTGCCCTCGACCGTACCGGGACGGATCGCGGTCGCCGGTTCCCGGACCGGCACACCGTCGAGGGGTGTAGGCCAGGAAGCACCTTGCAGGGAAGGTCGGTGGACGCCGTGGACGCCATGTCAGGAAACCGTGCTCCGCACCGACGGTTGCGGACGGCCGTCGCGGTCCTCGGCGCCGTCGCGCTCGCAGCGGGGATCGCGGCCCTGCTGCTCCCGCACGCGACGCTCGTCGCCGTGGTCTGGGTGTTCGGCATCTACCTCGTCGTCGCCGGGGGCACGCTCCTCGTGCGCGCCGTCCCGGGCGGGGCGCCGGTCTGGCGACGCGTCGCGCTCGTCGTCGTCGGCGTGCTCGTCGTCGTCGCGGGCGTCTTCGCCATCGTGCACCCGCCCGTCGGCGCTCGGTGGCTGGCCTTCGCCATCGGGTTCGCGTGGCTGCTCGAGGGCATCACCCTGCTCTACGCGCCGGACACCGGCCACCGAGCGCTCACGGTCGTCGCGGCCGCACTGAGCTTCGTGAGCGGACTCGTCCTCATCACGCTGCCGGCACTCGGCGCGGTGTTCGTCGTCGCGGTGGTCGGCGGCGTCCTCATCGTCTCCGGCATCGTCCAGCTCGTCATCGCCTTCACGTGGGGGAACATCCCCGGCACGAGGAACACCGAGAACACAGGGAACACAGGGAGCACGGGCACATGAGCACAGCAGCCATCGGACGCATCGTCGTCGGGTACGACGGATCGGAGCCGGCCGACGCCGCGCTCGAGCGCAGCCTCGGCCTCGCCGCACGACTCGGCAGCCCGGTCGAGGTCGTGACGTCCTGGCGGTGGCCGATCACCTGGAGCACCCTGCCGGTCGCGAACAGCTGGTCACCGCTGCACGACGCCGAGGAGATCCGGCAGCAGGCCGTCGACCTCGTCGAGCGACACGGCCCGCTCCCCGTCGAGGTCACGACCCGCTCGGCGGAGGGCGGTACGCCGGAGGTGCTCCTCGACGCCGCGTCCGACGCCGGACTGCTCGTCGTCGGCAGCCGCGGACGCGGTGGGTTCCGGGGGTTGCTGCTCGGTTCGGTGAGCGCTGCCTGCATCCAGCACGCGACGTGCCCCGTGCTCGTGGACCGGGGGCGAGCGGCGACCGGGACGGACGGCAGCGGTGCGTCCGGTGCCGGCGGGGCCGTCGTGGTGGGCGTCGACGGCTCCCCCGAGTCCGGGCGCGCCCTGCGGTTCGCGATCACCCTCGCCCGCGGCCTCGGGCTCCCCGTCCGGACGATCACGACGTGGCAGTGGCCGGAGGCCCTCAACCGCGACGAACCCCCGTTCGACCACTGGTCCCCCGAGCAGGACGCCCTCGCGACCGCCTCCCCCGCGCTCGAGGCCGCCGAGGACCTCATCGACGACGACGACGACGTCACGTCCGACCTCGTCGAGGGCCGCCCCGCCGAGGTCCTGCTCGACGCGAGCCGCGACGCCGCACTCCTCGTGCTCGGCAGTCGTGGCCTCGGCGGGTTCCGCGGGCTGCTCGTCGGCTCGGTCACCCAGGAGTGCGCACAGCACGCGTCCTGCCCGGTGGTGGTCCACCGTTCGTGACGGACCCCGCCGGTAGGTTGACAGCGTGACGACGATCGACCTCAACAGCGACCTCGGCGAGGGCTTCGGCGCCTGGACGATGGGCGACGACCGGGCGATGCTCGACGTGGTCTCCTCGGCGAACGTCGCCTGCGGGTTCCACGCCGGCGACCCCGCGATCATGCTCGACACCTGCCGCCTCGCCGCCGAACGGGGCGTCGCGGTCGGGGCGCATGTCGCCTACCGCGACCTCGTCGGGTTCGGTCGTCGCGCGGTCGAGGTCACACCCGACGCGCTCTACGCCGACGTCGTCCACCAGCTCGGTGCCCTGCTCGCCACGGCCCGGGTCGCCGGCACCGCGGTGACGTACGTGAAGCCCCACGGCGCCCTGTACAACACCGCCTGCGCCGACCCGGTCCAGGCCGAGGTCGTCGTCCGTGCCACGGCCGACGTGGACCCGTCCCTCGCGGTCCTCGCGCTGCCGGACTCGGAGCTCCTCCGCGCAGCGACCGCGCACGGGCTCCGCGCCGTGTCCGAGGTCTTCGCCGACCGGGCGTACGAACCCGACGGGTCCCTCGTCCCGCGCAGCCGTCCGGGCGCCGTCCTGCACGACCCGACAGCGGTCGCCGACCGGGTCCTCCGGATGGTCACCGACGGCACCGTGACCGCGGTGGACGGCTCGGTCGTCCCGGTCCGGGCGGACTCGGTGTGCGTGCACGGCGACTCCCCCGACGCCGTCGCGATGGCCCGGGCGATCCGCGCGCTCCTCGACCGGCACGGGGTCGCGACCACCCCGTTCGCCCCCACACCGTGAGCGCGCCGGCCGAGCACGCCGGACCCGCCCTCGACGTGCGTCGTGCGGGTACCCGCGCGGTGCTCGTGACCTTCGGGACGCTCGCCGAGGTCACCGCGTTCCGCGCCGGACTCGAGGCCGAGCGCGTGCCGGGCGTGACCGAACTCGTGTCCGGAGCCCGCACGCTGCTCGTCCGCTTCGACCCGGAACGCACCGATCCCTCGCGACTCGCACCGCGCCTCCAGGCCGTCGAACCCGTCGTGCCCACCCGAGCCGACGTCGGCGAGGTGACCACGATCCCCGTCGTCTACGACGGCGAGGACCTCGACACCGTCGCCGCACTGGTCGGCACCACAGCCGCCCAGCTCGTCGCCTGGCACACCGGCCAGACCTGGACGAGCGCGTTCTGCGGCTTCGCACCCGGCTTCAGCTACCTCACCGGCTCCGCCCCGTCGCTCGACCTGCCCCGACGCACCAGCGCCCGCACGTCCGTGCCCGCCGGCAGCGTCGCCCTCGCCGGCGAGTTCAGCGCCGTGTACCCGCGAGCGTCGCCCGGCGGCTGGCAGCTCATCGGCCGCACCGACGTGGCGATGTGGTCGCTCGACCGCGACCGGCCCGCGCTCGCGCCGGCCGGCACCCGGATCCGGTTCGTCGACGCCGGCCGAGCATGAGCACCCTCACCGTCCTGCAGGTCGGCCCCGGCACGTCGACGCAGGACCTCGGCCGGCCCGGGTTCAGCGACACGGGCCTCGGCGCCGCGGGTGCCGCCGACCGCGGGGCAGCCGCACTCGCCAACCGGCTGGTCGGCAACCGTCCCGACGCGGCGGTCCTGGAGGCGCTGCTCGGCTCCGTCACGCTCCGCTCGGACGCGCACGTGGTCGCGTCCCTGACCGGCGCACCCTGCCCGGTGACGGTCGAGTCCGCGGACGGCCGGGTCCGCGGCGCGGCCTGCTTCGAGGTCGTCACGCTCGCACCGGGCGACGTGCTCCGGGTGGGTACTGCCACCGCGGGACTGCGCACGTACCTGGCGGTCCGCGGAAGCCTCGCCGTCGAACCCGTGCTCGGCAGCCGCTCGTGGGACTCCCTTGCGCGCCTCGGTCCGCCTCCCGTCACGATCGGGGACGTCCTGCCGATCGGGGACGCCGCGGGTGCCTGGCCGCTCGTCGACGCCGTCGCCCCGCCGCGCTGGTCACCACCGGGCGAGGCGGTCGTGCTCGACGTCACCGCCGGACCCCGCGACGACTGGTTCACCCCGGACTGGCGGACGGTCCTGGCCGGCCAGGTCCACCACGTCACCCCCGACAGCGACCGGGTCGGCGTGCGGACCACCGCTGCCCGGCCGCTCGTCCGCGCCGTGACCCGCGAGCTGCCGAGCGAGGGCGTCGAGACCGGCTCGCTGCAGGTCCCGCCGACGGGCCACCCCGTCCTGTTCCTCGCCGACCACCCCGTCACGGGCGGCTACCCCGTCGTCGCGGTGCTCACCCCCGCGTCGGTCGACCGCGCCGCCCAGCTCCGACCGGGCGACGCGGTCCGCTTCCGCGTCCTCGACTGACTCAGCCGGCGTACTTCGGATCGGCCGCGGGGTCGTACGGCTGCCATCCCCACGAGTCGTCGTCCGACGACGGGGCGGGGTGCTCGTTCTGCCAGAGCAAGTCGACCGCGGACCACTCCGACGCGTCGCACCAGTCGAACACGTACGCGTCGTGGGCCACGGGCGCCACGAACAACGACGACCTCGGGATCCGACCGAGCGACTCCCCCCGGGCGGTCATGCACCCCTGCAGGCGGTCGAAGGCCGCGAGGTACTCGCTCCGGGTGACGACGCCGTCCTCGGTCGCCTGGTCCTGCGCCGCGCTCGCCGCGGGCATCGGGGGTGTGCGCAGCCAACCGTACGACAGCGTCCACCCGAGGTCCCCGTCCACGCTGAGCCGGATCCGGTGCCCGGCGATCTCCGACGCCGCGTACGAGCCCGTGACGTGCGACCCGGCGGCGCACGACGCCTTGCCCCCGTCGACCCCGGACCCGCGCTCGGTGATCTCGCCTCTCCCGGTGCGACACGTGGCGACCCAGGTGAACGTGTCGGCACGGGCGGGAGCGCGTCCGACCGAGATCGTCTCGTCCGACGACCCGACCCGCCCGACCGGGCTGCCGACGACCCGCAGGTACGTCGCGCCCGACCCTCCGACGACCGTCGCGGCCTGGCTCTGCGCCCCGAGGGCGGCCGGGTCCGGACTCGCCGCCGCGGTGATCGCACCACCGGCGGCGGCGCCACCGAGGACGCACACCACCGCTCCCGCGATCGTCGCCGCTCGCCACCGTCGACGCCGCCGGGGCGTGCGCTCGACCGTGTCGACGAGCAACGCCCGCAGTGCCCGGTCGCGGTCGTCGGTGTCCCTGTTCGTGGAGGTGCTCATGATCGTGCTCCGTTCCGTTCGACGGCCGGCTGGGTCGTGGGCCCGTTCGCGGTCAGTGCCGCGGCGAGGCGGGTCCGTGCGCGGGAGAGGCGCGACTTCACCGTTCCCGGCGCGATGCCGAGTGCGGCGGCGATCTCCCGCTCGCTGTAGCCCTCGAGGACCGACAGCGTGATGATCTCCTGGTCGCGGTGCCCGAGCTGCCGGAGCGCCCGGACGGCGTCCCCGTCGTCGTCCCGGTCCGCGTGGTCGGGGACGGGTTCGGGTGGTGGCAACCGGTCGAGCGCGGCCCGGTACCGCCGGGCCGCACGGGTCTGGTTGCGGGCGACGTTCGTGGCCGTGACGAGCAGCCACGGCAGGAGTGACCCGTCGACCAGCCGGACCCGAGCCCGGTTCCGCCAGGCCTCGAGGAACACGATCGCGACCGAGTCGGCCGCGTCCGTGTCGACCGGCACGAGCCGCATGCAGTGTCGCTGCACCCGGTGGCGGTGCCGGTCGAACACCCGCCCGAACGCCTCGCCGTCACCCTCGAGCGCCATCGCCCAGTCCCCGCTGTCCATACCCTGCAGTGTCCGGGACGACCGGATCGGTTCCACCCCGCCGCACCGGTCGACGGCGAGTCCGGAACACCCCGCTGCCGGGTGCGGTTGCATCCGGCAACGACGACGAAAGGTGCACCATGTCGATGACCGTCCTGCTCGAGGTCCAGCTCCGGAGCGACCTCCCCACCGAGACCACCGAGGCCGCGATCCGCGAGACCCTCGCCCAGACCGGTGCGTTCGCCGGCAACGAGTCGCTCGAGGTCCTCGTCGACGACACCGACCCGTCGCGGGTGGTCGTCGTCGAGCGCTGGACGACGCCTGAGGCCCACGACGCCTACGTCGCCTGGCGCGGCACGCCGGAGGGTGCGGCGAACGCCCTCGCCGCCGTCGTCGCCGCCCCGCCGGTCACCCGTCGGTTCGGTCGGACGATCACGCTCGACTGACGCGACACCGCTGACCCGGCCCCGCTCCGGTCGATGGTCCGCCGCGGGGATGGGACGATTGGGGCATGACCGCCACGCTCGTCGCCAAGGGACTCTCCGGCGGGTACGCCGCACGCACGCTCTTCGACTCCCTCGACCTCACCGTCGCCCCGGGGGACGTCATCGGCGTCGTGGGGGTGAACGGCGCCGGCAAGTCGACCCTGCTCCGACTCCTCGCCGGGGTGGACGAGCCGCTGGCCGGCACCGTGTCGCTCGCACCGACGGACGCGTTCGTCGGCTTCCTGCCGCAGGAGCACGAACGCCTCGCGGGTGAGACCGTCGCCGCGTACATCGCCCGGCGGACCGGGTGCGCCGAGGCCACCGCGACGATGGACGCCGCAGCCGCTGCGCTCGGCGACCCCGACGCCGGTGACGCCGCGGCGGACGCCTACTCGGCGGCGCTCGACCGCTGGCTCGCGGCAGGCGCGGCCGACCTCGACGACCGCATCCCCGTCGTGCTCGCCGACCTCGGCCTGGCCGTCGGGTCGGAGGAGGACGGCGTCGGGCCGGAGTCGCTCATGACCGCGTTGTCCGGCGGGCAGGCGGCCCGCGTCGGGCTCGCCGCACTGCTGCTCTCGCGGTTCGACATCGTGCTGCTCGACGAACCGACGAACGACCTCGACCTGGACGGCCTCGACCGGCTGGAGGGCTTCGTCCGGGGCCTCCGCGGCGGTGTCGTGCTCGTCAGCCACGACCGCGAGTTCCTGGCGCGCTCGGTGACCGCCGTCCTCGAGCTCGACCTCGCGCAGTCCACCAACCGGCTCTTCGGCGGCGGGTACGACTCCTACCTCGAGGAGCGCGAGATCGCACGGCAGCACAAGCGCGATGCCTACGAGGAGTACGCGTCCACCAAGGCCGACCTCGTGTCCCGTGCCCGGACCCAGCGCGAGTGGTCGAGCCAAGGCGTCCGGAACGCGATGCGGAAGAGTCCCGACAACGACAAGATCCGCCGCCGTGCCGCCTCCGAGTCGAGTGAGAAGCAGGCGCAGAAGGTCCGGCAGATGGAGTCCCGCATCGCCCGGCTGGACGAGGTCGAGGAGCCGCGCAAGGAGTGGCAGCTCGAGTTCACGATCGGCAGCGCGCCCCGGTCCTCGGCGGTCGTCGCGACCCTGTCCGACGCGACGTTCACCCAGGGCGACTTCACGCTCGGGCCGGTCTCCCTGCAGGTCGACGGCGGTGACCGCATCGGCATCACGGGTCCGAACGGTGCCGGCAAGTCCACGCTCCTCCGGGCGCTGCTCGGCAAGCAGGCGCCGACGACGGGCACGGCGTCGCTCGGGTCCAGCGTCGCGGTCGGCGAGATCGACCAGGCACGCGCGGCCTTCACGGGTGACCAGCCGCTGGCCGACGCGTTCGAGGCGATCGTGCCCGAGTACACGACGGCCGACGTCCGGACCCTGCTCGCGAAGTTCGGGCTGAAGGCGGACCACGTCGGCCGTCCGGCGAACGCGCTCTCCCCCGGGGAGCGGACACGCGCCGGCCTCGCGCTCCTGCAGGCCCGCGGGGTGAACGTGCTCGTGCTCGACGAGCCCACGAACCACCTCGACCTCGCCGCGATCGAGCAGCTCGAACAGGCCCTCGATTCGTACGACGGCACCCTGCTCCTCGTCACGCACGACCGCCGCATGCTCGAGACCGTCCGCCTCGACCGGCAGTGGCGCGTCGAGGCCGGCCGCGTCACCGAGGCCTGACGCGCCCGGCCTCCACCGTGATCCGTAGGCTCGGACCATGGTCGACCTGCAACTCGCGCTGAACGGGGACACCACCCACCCGGCGATGCCCCGGACCGCCGACGAGATCGCCCGGGACGCCGCGGCCTGCGTCGCCGCCGGCGCCAGCCTGCTGCACCTGCACGCGTTCGACGACGACGGGGACGAGTCGCTCGCCGCCGGTCCAGTCGGCAGGATGCTGCGCGCGGTGCGGGCGGCGTGTCCGGGCATCCCGGTCAACGTCACGACGTTCGCGGCGATCGTGCCGGACCCGCGGGAACGCCTCGACCTTGTGTCGTCGTGGACCGAACTGCCCGACCTCGTCGCGGCGAACCAGGGCGAAGCGGGCATCGACGACGTGAGCGAGGTGCTCGCGCGGCGCGGCGTCGGCATCGAGGCGTGCCTGCTCAGTGTCTCCGACGCCGATCGGTTCGTCCGGGCCGGTCGCCACGAGCGGTTCGTCCGGGTGGTCGTCGAGCCCCTCGTGGAGGACGTCGACGACGCCCTCGCGCTCGACGCCGAGCTGGAGTCGATGCTCGACGCCGCCGGTGTCACGCTCCCCCAGCTCCACCACGGCATCGGCGCTGCGTCGTGGCAGGTCAGCCGACGTGCCCTCGCCCGCGGGCACGCGATCCGCACCGGCCTCGAGGACACCTCCGTGCTCGAGGACGGGACCGCGGCGACGTCGAACCGTCAGCTCGCCGCCGCCGCGGCCGCGATGGTCAGCGGCGGAGCGCCAGCCGCTCGATGACCTCGGCGCTCTCCTCCTGCGGGGTCCGGTCCGCCGCGACGGTGATGTGGGCCTCGTCGTCCTGCGGCGGCTCGAGGGTGGCGAGCTGGGACTGCAGGAGCGAGGTCGGCATGAAGTGCCCGGAGCGCTTCGACATCCGGTCCTCGATGAGGGACCCGTCGCCGGCGACGTGCACGAACACCACACCGGGTGCCCGGAGGACGTCGCGGTAGGAGCGCTTCAGCGCCGAGCAGGTCACCACGCCGGGGGTGCCACCGTCGAGGTGCGACCGGATCCACGCCGCGATCACGTCGAGCCAGGGCCAGCGGTCCTCGTCGGTCAGCGGGGTGCCGGCGTGCATCTTGTCGACGTTCGCCTGCGGGTGCATGGCGTCGCCCTCGGCGAAGTCCCACCCGAGCTGCTCGGCGACCATCGCGGCGACGGTCGACTTGCCCGATCCGGAGACCCCCATCACCACGAGGACGCGGGCGTCGAGTGCGGTGTCGGCGCTCAATGGATGAACACCCCCGCCAGCATGACCCCGGCGAGGCCGAACACCGAGATGAGGCACTCGAGCATCGTCCACGTCTTGAAGGTCTGCCCCACCGTGGTGTTGAGGTACCCCTTCACGAGCCAGAACCCGGCGTCGTTCACGTGCGACAGGAAGACCGACCCGGCGCCGATCGCGAGCACGAGCAGCGAGGTCATCGGCGAGGACAGGTCGTGCGCGATCGGCGCCATGATGCCCGCGGCCGTGACGGTGGCGACCGTGGCCGACCCGGTGGCGACGCGAACGAGGGCGGACACCACCCAGGCGACGAGCAGCACCGAGATGCCGGAGTCCTTCACGGCGTCGGCGATCACCCCGCCGATCCCGGTGTCGATGAGCACCTGCTTGAAGCCACCGCCGGCGCCGACGATGAGCAGGACGCCCGCGACCGGCGGCAGGGCGCTCTCGAGGGACTTCGACACGGCGGAACGGTCCATGCCGCCGCCGATGGCGAAGAAGATCATCGCGTAGACGGCGGCGATGCCGATCGCGATCATCGGCGACCCGAGGAAGTCGAGCAGGCTGACCCACGAGCCCGAGGCGTCCGGGACGGTGGCCTCGCGGATGGCCTGCGCGAGCATCAGGACGACGGGCAGCAGGATGCCGACGAGCGCGACCGTGAAGGACGGGCTGCGCGGCTCGCTGATGACGCGGGTGAAGTCGCTCTTGCCGTGGGGCAGGGATGCGGTGTCCTGCGTGGCGGGGCCGCGCCGCGCCTCCCGACCCGCGTGTGCCGGGTCGTCGCCGACGGGACCCGCGTCGGAACCGCGCGACCCGAACATGTCGGGCGCGGGGATGTCGACCCAGCGGGCCGCGAAGCGCGCGAACACCGGGCCGGCGAGGACGATGACGGGGATCGCGAGCACGATGCCGAAGGCGAGCGTCGTGCCGAGGTTCGCACCGACCGTCGAGATGGCGACGAGCGGGCCGGGGTGCGGCGGCACGAACGCGTGCATCGTGGAGAGCCCGACGAGGGCGGGCACGGCGATCTTCATGATCGGGACGGAGCTGCGCTTCGCCACCAGGACGATGATCGGGATGAGCAGGACGAGGCCGACCTCGAAGAACATCGGCAGGCCGATGAGTGCGCCGATCAGGGCCATCGTCCACGGCAGCGCCGCCTTCGACGACCTCCGCACGAGGGTATCGACCACGCGGTCGGCCGCACCGGAGTCGACGAGCATCTTGCCGAACATCGACCCGAGGCCGACGAGGATGCCGACGCTCGTCATCGTCGCACCGAAGCCGTTGCCGAAGCTCGTCACCGCCTTGTCCGGAGCGAGACCCGCGCCGATCCCGACGCCGAGCGCCCCGATCGTGAGCGCGATGAACGGGTGCACCTTCAGCCAGGTGATGAGGGCGATGATCACGACGATGCCGATGATCGCCGCGATGATCAGCTGCGCGACCGGCCCCGACGGGTCGACGGCTTCGGTGCCGGCTGGTTCCGCCGCCAGGACGGTGACCGCGTGGGTCGCGGCCGCGTGGACCGTGGCCGGATCGGCCGGGAGAGCGTGAGGCATCGGTGCCCCTTCCTGGAGCCGCTGCCGCGCGGCTCCGTCGCCTTCGTGTCGAGGACGGCCTGGCGTGCTGCGCGTCGACCGTCAATAATCTGATTAATCAGACTATACGACGATCCACCGCGCGGCATCCGCCCTCCGGGGCAGTCTGCCGATTCGATGGACACCGTGTCACGCGCCGTGCGTGCCGCGTACTGCACGGAGGAACGATGGCGACCGGCCGCGGACTGCACGCCCAGGTGCTCGAGACGCTCGGGCAGCGGATCGTCGACGGCGTGCTCGCCCCGGGCACCGTCGTCCGGCCCGAGGCCGTCGCGGCGGAGTTCGGCGTGTCGAGGTCGGTCGTCCGTGAGGCGCTGCGCGTCCTGCAGTCGCTCGGGCTCGTCGAACCCCGCCAGCGCGTCGGCACGCTGGTGCTCGACATCGTGTCGTGGGAGCTGCTCGCGCCGACCGTGATCCGGTGGCGCGGCGCCTCGCCCTGGTACTTCGCCCAGCAGCGGGAACTGCTCGAGCTGCGCCTCGGCGTCGAGCCCGTCGCCGCATCGCTCACCGCGGGGACACCGGGTGCCGCAGCGGTACTCGCCGCCGCGACCGACATGATCGACGCCTGCGGTCGGGAGGACAGCCGCGCCTACCTCGAGGCCGACGTCCGCTTCCACCGAGCGCTCCTGACCGGTTCCGGCAACGCCGTCTTCGCACACTTCGCCGGGACCGTCGAGGCGCTGCTGCGGACCCGCACCTCGGAGTCGCGGGACACCATCACGCGCTGGACCCGCGATGCGGCGGCACGGCACGAGGCCGTCGGGCTGGCGCTCGTCGCGGGCGACGGCGGGGCCGCGTCGGCTGCGGCGCGCGAGCTGGTGCGGGTGACGCGGGACGAGTTCATCGCGGAGGCGCCGAGGTCCTGACCCGAGGGCGCGGCGAGGGCCGCCGGGGTCGCCGGGGTCGCCGGGGTCGCCGGGGTCGCCGGGGTCGCGCAACACGCCACGTGCGGGTCGCCGAGGTCGCACGACACGCCGCACGCGCGCGACGGGAGCGGCCGAACGCGCGACCTCGCGTGCCCGGGTGGCGCCGTGTGCGCGCGCCGGAAGCGGCAGATCGCGCGACCTCGCGGGCCCGAGACGCGACCGACGGACGGACTGGAGGCGCGGTGCGGGGCCGACCCGCGCCTCCCGTCCGACCATGGCCGGGTCGCAGGACACGCCGCGCGTTCTCCGCCGAGGTCGCGCAACACGCCGCGCGCGCGCGACGGGAGCGGCCGATCGCGCGACCTCGACGCCGGCCGCGCGCGCTACTTACGCGCGAAGAGGCGCGGACCGCGCAGGCGCAGCCGCATCGTCACCGTGCCGAGCCACCGGTCGTACTTGTAGCCGACCTTCCCCATGCGGCCGACCTCCTCGAAGCCGAGCCGCTCGTGGAGCCGGATCGACGCCTCGGCCTGGCGGTCGGCGATGACGGCGACGACCTCGCGGACGCCGGCCGAACGGCACTCGTCGATCAGCGCCTCCATCAGGGCCCGCCCGAGCCCCTTCCCGCCGGACGCGGCACCGAGGTAGATCGAGTCCTCGACGACGCGGTTCGAACGGTCGCGGGGGTTCCACGGGTCGACGAGCGCGTAGCCGAGCACCTGCCCGGAGGGGTTCTCGGCGACCAGGAACGGCAGACCCCGACGACGGATCTCGTCGTACCGACGCTTCCACGCGGCGAACGTGAACGCCGACGGGTCGAAGGTCACCGAGGAGTTCCGGACGTAGTGCGTGTGGATCTCGCGGACGTCGGGGAGGTCGCTGGGCTCGGCAGCCCGGATCGTGTAGGTGAACGCGGCTTCGGCGGGGACCGGGGCGCGCAGGTGTCGCGGCAGGACCCGCCGTCGCTGGTATTCCTCCTCGAGCACGGGTCCGAGCCTATGCCGCGGGCAGGATCCAGTCGACCGGTTCGGCGCCCTGGGCGACGAGCAGCTCGTTCACCTGCGAGAAGGGGCGGCTGCCGAAGAACCCGCGCGAGGCGCTGAGCGGGCTCGGGTGGGCGGACGCGACGACCGGGGTGTCCCCGAGGAGCGGCCGGACCGAGGCCGCCTGCGCACCCCAGAGCACGGCGACGAGGGGCTTCCCGCGGGCGACGAGGGCACGGACGGCCTGGTCGGTGACGGCCTCCCAGCCCTTCCCTCGGTGGCTGCCGGCGGCTCCGGCCTCGACGGTGAGGACGCGGTTGAGCAGCAGGACGCCCTGGGCCGACCACGCCCGCAGGTCCCCGTGTGCCGGCGGCGTCACCCCGAGGTCGGCCTCGAGCTCGCGGTAGATGTTCGCCAGGCTGCGCGGGACGGGTCGCACGTGCGGGTCGACCGCGAACGACAGGCCGATCGGGTGCCCGGGAGTCGGGTACGGGTCCTGTCCGACGACGAGGACCCGGACGTCGTCGAACGGCTCGGCGAAGGCGCGGAGGACGTGCTCCCCGGCCGGGAGGTACTGCCGACCGGCACCGGTCTCGGCGCGGAGCCAGTCGCCCATCCGGTGGACGTCGTCCTCGACCGGGGCGAGGGCCTCGGCCCAGCCGGGATCGACGAGGTCGGCGAGCGGTCGCGCCTGCACGGGGCTAGGCGCCCATCGTGGCGACGGCGACCGAGTCCTCGCCGGCGACGACGCGCCAGACGCTGCCGGTGCCGCGGACCTCGAGCGCGCCCTCGCCCACGACCAGCGTGGTGTCCTCGTCGATCGCCAGGCACGCGGTCACGAACTCGGCCTCGGCGCTCGCGATGAGCCGGGCGAGGGTGCCGGCCTGGACGGCGTGCACGTCGATCGTCAGGTCGACCAGGCCGAGCCCCTCGCGGAGTTCGACCTCGTCGAGGCCCTCGGAGGCTTCCTCGGGGCAGATCTCGACGCCGCCGATGCGCCAGCCGCCGACGAGGGCACGATCGGCGGCGATCATCGCGCCGGCCGAGTAGCCGAGGTAGGGCAGGCCGTCGGAGACGAGCAAGCGGATCTGGTCGACGAGCGGTGCGACGGCGTCGAGGTAGTCCGGCGTGACCCCGCCGCCGACCACGAGGGCGTCGACGTCGCTCAGGACCGTGGTGTCGAACACCTGGCCGGCAGCGATCTCGGTGACGAGGACCTCGGCCGTGCGCGGACCGGCGAGCACCTCGGCGATGTCGGCCGTGCTGGACGGGCTCGCACCGGACCCCCCGGCGACGGAGAGCAGGGCGATGCGCGGGACCGTGCGGCCGACGGCTGCGGAGCGGACCGTGGCCTCGGCAACGAAGGGCGCGGCGGCGTCCGAGGCGGCGAAGGGTCCGCCGCCGACGAGGTGGATGCTCACGACTCGGCCGTCACCGGCGCGAGGGCGCTCCACGGGAAGGTGATCCACCCGTCGACGCGACGCCAGACGTGGTCCGGCTCGAGCACGGTGCCGGGCTTGGAGTAGAGGCAGGCGCTGCGGACGTCGGCGCCGGCGTTCCGGATGATGTCGACCACCAGGCGGAGAGTCCGGCCGGAGTCCGACACGTCGTCGACGACGAGGACGCGCTTGCCGGCGAGGCTCGGGGCGTCGAGCGCCGGCGACAGGATGACCGGCTCCTCGAGGCGCTGCTCGACGTCGGTGTAGAACTCGACGTTGATCGAGCCGCACTCCTTGGTGCCGAGGGCGTAGGCGACCGCGCCAGCGATGATGAGCCCGCCGCGGGCCACGGCGACGACGACCTCGGGTTCGAAGCCGGAGGACAGGACGTCCTTGGCGAGCAGGCGTGCTGCGTCACCGAACTCGAGCCATCCGAGCACCTCGGGCCCGCTCGTCACGGTCACGGTCGAGGGAGCCTGGGCGGGTGACCCGGATTCGCTGCTGATCGGCATCCGACAACGGTACCGGCACGGACCCCGCGCCCGCGACCCGCACGTGCGGCCCGGGCGCGTGCGGGACGGGTGCGGGCCGGGTGCGCGGCACCCGCGGGGATCACACCCGCGGGGTCAGCTTCCCCCGCGCGAGCTTGTGCTGGGCCGACTGCGCCACCGGGCGGATCGTCACGAGGTCGAGGTTCACGTGCGCCGGCAGCTCGACCGCGTGCACGATCGCCTCGGCGACGTCCTCGGCCACGAGCGGCTCCGGCACGTCGTCGTAGACCGCCGCGGCCTTCTCCGCGTCGCCACGGAACCGGGTCAGGGCGAACTCGTCGGTCTTCACGAGGCCCGGCGCGATCTCGACGACCCGGATCGGCTCGCCGTTCAGCTCGAGCCGGAGCGCGGCCACGAGGGCGTGCTCGGCGAACTTCGCGGCATTGTAGCCGCCGCCGTTCTCGTACGCCACGTGCCCGGCCGTGCTCGTCACCGTGACGATGTCGGCGCTCCCGGCGGCCGCCGCACGCCGACGGAGGTGCGGCAGCAACGCTGCGACGACCCGCTTCGTGCCGATCACGTTCACCTCGAACATGGCGCGCCAGTCCTCGACGTCCGACTCCTCGACCGACGCGGACCCGAAGGCACCGCCGGCGTTGTTCACGAGCACGTCCGCTCCCCCGAGCTCGTCGACACGGGCGGCCAGCGCCTCGACGTCGGAGGCGCTCGTGATGTCCGCCACGAGGACGTCGGCTCCGGTCGACCCGGCGAGCGCCTCCAGCTTCGAGGCACGGCGGGCGACGGCGAGCACGTCCCACCCGTGCGCGCGGAACAGTCGGACGGTCGCTGCTCCGATGCCCGAGCTCGCTCCGGTGACGACTGCGCGACGAGATGCCATGTGCTTCCTCCAGAGGGACGGGGTGGGATGTCCCAACCGTACCGATCCGGCAAGGTCACGATCGGGTAACGTGACGGGCGATGACGACGGACGCCGCCCCTCCCGCGCCCTCGGCGCCCGCCTCGCAGCTCGAGCCCGGACGTGCGAAGCGCCGTATCCCGATGTGGGACACGGCGCGGTTCCTGGCGGTCACGCTCGTGGTGATCGGCCATGCGATCCAGCGCCAGACGGCGGCGAGCGAGCACGCCCTCGCGCTGTACACCTTCATCTACGCGTTCCACATGCCGGCGTTCGGTGTCATCAGCGGGTACTTCTCCTCCGCCGACACCCCGACCGCGAAGCGCATGCGCCGGACGATCACGGACATCGTCGTGCCGTACATCATCATGCAGACGATCTGGACCGTCGTGCAGGCCCTGGTCGAGGGCGGGAAGAAGTTCAACCCGACGCAGCCGACCTGGACCCTCTGGTTCCTGCTCGCGCTGGGGATCTTCAAGCTGATCCTCCCGTACCTCGCGCAGCTCCGATGGCCGCTGTTCTGGGCCGTCGTCTTCAGCATCGGCGTCGGCTACTTCGACAACGTCGACTCCACGCTCTCGCTGTCGCGGGCGATCAGCCTCCTGCCGTTCTTCCTGCTCGGCTGGCAGGTGAAGCAGTGGGGCGTCTTCGACCGCTGGTACGAGGCTCCGCGGCGGATCGTGGTCCGGGTGCGCATCGCGGCCGGTGCCGTGTTCGTGGCGTGGGCGGTGGCGTGTGCGATCTGGATCCCGCAGTTCAAGCAGTTCGACCTGCACCACTGGTTCTTCTACGACGACTCGTACTCGGGCCTCGGCGAGGACGCCTGGTGGGCCGGTGCGGTCCGCTTCGGGCTGATGCTGCTGGCGACCGTCCTCACCGCGTCGTTCCTGCTGCTCGTGCCCCGTCGGAACATCTGGATCACGCAGTTCGGCGCGGCGACGATGTACGTGTACCTGCTGCACACGTTCGTGCTCTACCCGATCCGCGAGTCCGGGGTGCTCGCCGGGCAGCACTCGGCGTGGCCGTACGTGCTGCTCATGGTGGCGATCGCCTGCGCGGTGAGCCTGTTCCTCGCCCAGCCGTTCGTCCGCCGGGGAATGCGCTGGCTCCTCGAACCGAACGTGCGCTGGCTCTTCCGCCGCGAGTAGTGAGACTGCGCCCGCGCGTCCGTACTGTGCGAGCCTCCGCCCACGGTGCGAGGGAACGAGCGTCCCACGGCGCGCGGAACCTCGCACAGTGCGGCGCGGGCCAGGAGGCGCGGCTCGCCTCCGCCTCGGTCGTTACGTCCCGAGGCGGGCGCGCTGGTGCCGACGCGACCACCTGCGTACCGTGACGGGCGACGCACAGCCGCGCCGCGCCTCCTGGGCCGAGCGCTGGGCGACCCGACGACCCGACGACCGCCACCGGACAGGAGCACGAGATGACCCAGAACGACGCCGCCCAGTGGCGGTTCGAGACCACGCAGATCCACGCCGGCGCACAGCCCGACCCGACCACGGGGGCCCGCGCGACGCCGATCTACAAGACGACCTCGTACGTCTTCGCGAACTCCGACGAGGCCCGTGACCTCTTCGCCCTGGCGAAGCCGGGCAACATCTACTCGCGCATCATGAACCCGACGAACGACGTCGTGGAGCAGCGGATCGCGGCGCTCGAGGGCGGCTCCGGGGCGCTCCTGGTGTCGAGCGGCCAGGCGGCGGAGACCTACGCGGTGCTCAACATCGCGGGCGCCGGGGACCACATCGTGTCCTCGTCGTCGATCTACGGCGGCACGTACAACCTGTTCAAGTACACGCTCGCGAAGCTCGGCATCGAGACCACGTTCGTCGAGGACCAGGACGACCTCGACGAGTGGCGCCGCGCGATCCGACCGAACACGAAGCTGTTCTTCGCCGAGACGATCGGCAACCCGAAGATCAACGTGCTCGACATCACCGGTGTCAGCGAGGTCGCCCACGAGTCCGGCGTGCCGCTCATCGTCGACAACACGATCGCGACGCCGTACCTCATCCGTCCGTTCGAGCACGGTGCCGACATCGTCGTGCACTCGGCGACGAAGTTCCTCGGCGGGCACGGCACCGTCATCGGCGGGATCATCGTCGACTCCGGCAAGTTCGCGTGGTCGCAGCACCCGGACAAGTTCCCCGAGTTCAACACGCCGGACCCCTCGTACCACGGCGCGGTCTTCGCCGAGGCCGTCGGCAACGAGCTCGCCTACATCGTCAAGGCCCGGGTGCAGCTGCTCCGCGACCTCGGTGCGTCGAACTCGGCGGACACCGCGTTCGCGCTGCTGCAGGGCATCGAGACGCTGTCGCTCCGCATCGAGCGGCACGTGTCGAACGCGCAGGAGATCGCCGAGTGGCTCGACCGGCACCCGGACGTCGCGACCGTCGCCTACGCCGGGCTGCCGACCTCGCCCTGGTACGCCGCGGCGAACCGCTACGCGCCGAAGGGCGTCGGGGCCGTGCTGTCGTTCGAGCTCAAGGGCGGCGTGCCCGCCGGCAAGGCGTTCGTCGACAACCTGCAGCTGTTCTCGCACCTCGCGAACATCGGCGACGTGCGCTCCCTCGTCATCCACCCGGCGTCGACCACGCACTCGCAGCTGACGCCCGAGCAGCAGCTCACCACCGGGGTCACGCCGGGGCTGGTGCGGCTGTCGGTGGGGATCGAGAACGTCGAGGACCTCAAGGCCGACCTCGAGGCCGGGCTCGCCGCTGCCCGTGCGGTCGCGCAGGAGGGCCAGCGCGCGTAGCGGTCCCGGCGCCGGGCGCGGGGGCTGTCGCGGACCCTCGCGCTCGATGCGTGTGCACCATGCGACGTCCCACGAGTCGATCGACTCGTGGGACGTCGTTGGTTGCGCACACATCCGGTGCGTGTGCATGGTGCGACGATCCACGCGTCGAACGACGAGTGCGATGTCGGAACATGCGCACGCACGCAGCCGCACCCGCCCGCACGCACGCAGCCGCGAGCACCCGCGACCCGCCGCAGTGGACCCGCGACGCGCCGGACGTGACGTAACACTGGCGGCCCGCGCCGCGCCTCCCGGCAGACTGGACCCGATGGACTGGCAGACGACCCCCGAGGACTCCGTGCCGTCCACCCTCGTGCCCGGAACCGAACTCGGCACGCTCGGCAAGCCCCCGGTGACCGGCGCCTGGCGCCCGGGCGACCACCCCGGCTCCCGGCACTTCGCGTCCCTCGGTGAGCAGTGGGTGCGGGGTGGACGCATCCCTGCCGTGCGCGTGGCGTACGAGACCTGGGGCACGCTCAACGCCGACCACGACAACGCGGTCCTGGTGTTCCACGCGCTGACCGGCGACTCGCACGTCGCCGGAGCACCCGGGCCCGGACACCGCACCGCCGGCTGGTGGGGCGACGTCGTCGGCCCCGGCCGGGCGATCGACACCGACCGGTGGTTCGTCGTCGCACCGAACATGCTCGGCGGCTGCCAGGGCACGACCGGGCCGTCGTCGGTGTCGCCGGACGGCCTCGAGTGGGGATCCCGCTTCCCGTTCGTCACCGTGCGCGACCAGGTGGCGGTGCAGGCGCAGCTGGCCGACCGGCTCGGCATCGACGTCTTCGCGGCCGTCGTCGGCGGCTCGATGGGCGGCATGCACGCGCTCGAGTTCGCCGTCACCCACCCTGCACGGGTGTCCCGGCTCGCGGTGCTGGCGAGCACGGCGCAGACCACCGCCGACCAGATCGCCGCGAACTCGCTGCAGCGCGCTGCCATCCAGATGGACCCGGCGTTCGCGGGCGGCGACTACTACGAGGCCGACGCCGGCGAGGGCCCCCACCGCGGGCTGGCGCTGGCTCGGCGGATGGCGTTGATGACCTACCGGGCGTCCGACGAGCTGAACGGCCGGTTCGCCCGCTCGTGGCAGAGCGACGTCTCACCGCTCGGCGACGACGGCCGATTCTCGGTCGAGAGCTACCTCGACTTCCACGGCAACAAGTTCACCCGTCGGTTCGACGCGAGCTCCTACGTGACGCTCACCCACGCGATGGACTCGCACGACGTCGGAGCCGGTCGGGGCGGGATCGCGGCGGCGCTGGCGCAGGTGACGGCACGCACGCTCGTGGTCGGGGTGTCGAGCGACCGGCTGTTCCCGATCGAGGACCAGCACCGCATCGCGGCCGGCGTGCCGGACACCCTCGACGGTGACCGCGCGGCCGTGATCGAGAGCGAGTTCGGCCACGACGGGTTCCTGATCGAGCACGAGGCCGTGGGGGCGCACCTCCGGCGGCTCTTGGACGCATAACGCTTGCAATAACAATCGCGGAACCATCCGACACGGGATGGCGCGCCGAACACCCCCCAACGGGTGTCGCGCGTGGAATGATGGCGTGGTGCCCAGCCTGAACCAGGCTCGGTTTTCCCTCAGCCACACCGCCACGACCAGGACACCGATGGACTTCATCGCACAGGAACGCGACCGCTTGCTCCGGTCGACGACCCGTGTCGTCGGCATCGTCTGCGCCCTGGTGTCGGTCGTCGCGGTGATCTGCGCCCTCGCGGTCCCGGTCGTCCCGCTGCTCGGCGGGCTCGCCTGCATCGCGATCATGATCGCCGGCTTCCTGGTCTTCGGGTGGAACGGCTCGGTGTGGTGGACGGCGCTCATCCTCGCCTCGGGCCTCGGCGCGCTCGCACTCCTGCTGCTCGGCGTCGACGAGACAGCGCGTCCGATCATCGCCTCCGCGGTGGTGCCCCTCGCCGCCGGCAGCATCTCCGCACCGCTCATGTCCCAGCGCGGGAAGCCCGTGGGACTCGGGCTGACCATCGTCGCCGGGGCGGCCGTCGTCGTCGCGATCGTCTGGGCGAGCGGCAGCGTCCTCGCCGCCCCGGTCACCGGCGCGCTGCTCGGGTGGGTGCTCATCGCCGTCGTGACGATCTGGATCTCCCGGAGCATCCCGCGCGTCGCCCGCCGGATCTACAGCATCGGCACCGCGCACCGCGCCGAACGCCAGGCGAGCGAGACCGAGGCGCAGCGACGACAGGGTGCCCGGCTCCTGCACGACACCGTGCTCGCCACGCTGACCCTCCTCGCGCACTCCGGCGTGGGCGTCTCCGAGCAGGCGATGCGTGAGCAGGCCGCCGAGGACGCCCGACTCCTCCGCCACCTCCGCCTCGGTGCGACGCCGCAGCCGCAGCAGTCCGGCGACTACTCGCTCACCCGCGAGGAAGAGTCCCCGCTCGGCCAGACCCTCGAGTCGGTCAAGCAGCGCTTCGGCCGCATGGGCCTCGAGGTGAGCTGGCACGGCACCGGGCAGGTCCTGCTGCCGTCGAACGTGCTCGACGCCTTCCTGCTCGCGCTCGGCGAGTGCCTCGAGAACGTCCGCCGCCACGCCGGCGTCGGCGAGGCGCACGTCACGATCGTGCACGACAACGAGATGGTCCGCGCGATGGTCACCGACTCCGGCGTCGGCTTCGACCTCACCCACGTCAGTGCCGAACGGCTCGGCTTCAAGGAGAGCGTGGTGAACCGCCTCCGCGAGGTCGGCGGCGACGCGAAGCTCTTCTCCGCGCCGGGATCCGGCACGACCGTCGTCCTGGAGGCCCCCAGATGAGCCGCGTCCCCGAGGACACCATCAGCCGCGGGCTCCCCGGCGAGACCGTGCAGCCCGCTCCGCGGACCCGACGGGAGGCGCGGGAGCGGTACCGGGGCAGCGAACGTCGGCAGGCGCGCGGCCTCCCCTCCACATCGACCGGCGCGCGCTCGCTGCGGCAGGCCGCCAAGCCCGGCGCCTCGCTCGGCGCCGGCTACCTCGGACTCGGCGCCGCGGTCCTCACCGGCATCGAAGCCGTCGCGGGGATCGTCTTCTTCCTCATCCGCTGGACGGAGTTCACCGACCCGTGGCTGCCCGCGGCGGCCTGGGCGCTCTACCTCGTCGCCGCCGTCGGGGTCGGGCTCAGCCTGCTCACGTACGGCGAACGACTGACCGGGCTCGCCTTCGCGTTGATCTGCGTCGTCCTCGGCTGCGTCGTGACGCTCGACTTCATCGGCATCTGGCCCGAGCACGACATCGCCCACTCGGCGTCCGCGTCCGTCGCCGCCGGGTTCGCGCTCCTGCCGGTCGCGACCCTGCGCCCGGCCCGCGAGGTCGCCGCCGCCATCGCCGTCCTCGGCCTCGCGTTCGTCGGGATGGCGGTCGCCTCGACGCCGATCACGAGCGACACCCTGCCCGCGATCGTGTCCACCGTGGCGCTCGTGACCGTCCCGCCGTCGATCGCGCTCTTCGTGGTGCACCGGTTCCGCCAGCTCGTGCAGCGTGAACTCGACCGGGTCCTCGTGCAGAGCAACGTGCAGGCACCGCAGTTCGCCGTGGGCATGCTCGCCTCCGACGAACTCGCCCGGCTCGACCTCGCCGCCGAGAAGCTCCTCGACGCCGTCGCCAACGGCAGCGACCCCCTCCCGCTCTCGGACGCGTCCGCCTCGGTCGCCGCGTCGCTCGCCACCGAGCTGCGCCTGCACCTCATCGAGGGCCGCCGCGAGACCTGGCTGTACCACGCGATCACGGAGTCCGACAACCTCGGCCGCTCCGTCAGCGTCGCGGATCCGCAGTCGCTCGCGGGCCACCTCTCCCCCGCGCAGCGCGACGGCCTGCTGCAGACGCTCTGGCAGATGGTCGGCGACGGCAAGCAGACCCAGGCCGGATCACCGGTCGTCTCCGTGACGCTCGGCCCCGTCGGCTCGGACGGGCACCCCGTCACCGACGAGACGATGGACGTCCCGGTCGTCTTCGAGTCGCGCGGTGTCCCCCGGCGTCGACTCGGCCCGACCGCGTGGAGCGCCCTGCAGCGGATCGGCCCGTACCAGGACTCCGTCCGCGACGGCGTGCTGCACGTCGTCGCGCACTGCGTCGTCGACCGACATCCGTCGATGTAGTCGTCGCACGGAACCGGCTGGCCCGACTGCCGGACACCCTGACCAGCCTGCCCGTGCCCCGTGGTCCGTCCCCCTAGGATCGGCCCACGACCGCCCCCGAGAAAGGACGCCACCATGGCGACTCCAGAGGAACCGATCCGACTCGCACTCGTCGACGACCACAGGATGCTCCTCGGCGCGCTCACCGAGTGGATCCGGAACGCAGCCGACGACATCACGCTCGTCGCCGCCGTCACCACCTGGCCCGAGCTCCTCACGAGCCCGGCGTTCCCGGTCGACGTCGTGCTGCTCGACCTCGACCTCAAGGACTCGATCCCGGTCTCGTTGAAGATCTCGACGCTCAAGACCGCCGGTGTGAAGACCGTCGTGATGAGCACCTACTCGGAGCCGAACGTCGTCCGCGAGGCCCTCGCCTCCGGCGCCCTCGGCTACCTCGTGAAGAGCGAGGACGCCGAGATGATCGTCGAGGCCATCCGCTCCGCCCAGCGCGGCGAGCAGTACGTCTCCGCCGAGCTCGACCTGGCGATCAACAGCGGTGACGTCGGTGGCGTGCCGAAGCTCAGCGCCCAGGAGCGTCGCGTCATGGCGCTGTACGGCGGCGGCGAGCCGGTGAAGAGCGTCGCGTACCAGCTCGGCATCTCCGAGGAGACCGCGAAGAGCTACCTCAAGCGCATCCGCGAGAAGTACCGCGTCGCGGGCTTCGACGTCGGCACGAAGGTGGCGCTGCGGAAGCGCGCGATCACCGACGGCATCATCGTCCAGGACGGCAGCCCGCTGGGTCTGTAGCGCGCCGCGCGCCGCACGCGCCGCGCGCCGCACACGCCGCACGCTTCGTGAGCAGAAGAGGTCGGGTCCCGTCACAGGACCCGACCTCTTCTGCTCACGATCAGCGGTCTGCCGCACCGTGCGACGGACTGGAGGCGCGGTGCGAGGCCGCCCCGCGCCTCCTGGCCGGTGGGACCCGCGTCAGCCCAGCGGGACGGGCGCGGTGATCGGGCCGGTGGACGGCGACGACGACCGGAGCGACGCACGGCGGGTGCTGCGGCGCTCGGCGCCGTAGCTCACCATCGTCATGAGGACGCCGAGCAGCGCCAGCACGATGCCGAGCCATCCCGGCGCCTTGAAGCCGAACCCGGCCGCGATGACGGCGCCGCCCAGGGCCGCACCGATCGAGTTGCCGATGTTGAACGCCGAGTGGTTGAGCGCCGCCGCGATGGTCCGTGCGTCTCCGGCGACGTCCATCAGGCGGGACTGCACGGCCGGCGGGATCGCGGACGAGGTCGCACCGAGCAGGAACGCCCCGAGGAAGACCCCCCACACCCACTGCGCGGTGAGGACGGTGACGAGCAGGGCGCCGATCAGCGCGAACATGCCGACGTAGATCGTGCGCTTGACGCTGTGGTCGGCCAGGTGCCCGCCGAGCACGCCGCCGATGACCATGCCGATGCCGACGACCACGAGGACGAGCGGCACGAACGACTCCGACAGCCCGGTGACGTTCTGCACGAGCGGCGAGATGTACGAGTAGACCGCGAAGAAGCCTCCGAAGCCGACGGCTCCGAGGCCCATGACCATCCAGACCTGCGGCACGCGGAACGCCCGGAGCTCGCGGCCGATCGTCGCGTGCTCGTCACGGGCGCTGCGCGGCACGAAGGCCCACACCGCGAGGAACGTCAGGGCGAACAGGACGGCGACGACGCCGTACGCGATGCGCCAGCTGGCGACCTGCCCGACCCAGGTGATCGCCGGGACGCCCACGACGTTCGCGACGGACAGGCCGAGCAGCACCATCGCGATGCCCTTGCCGCGCTTGCCCGGCCCCATGATGTCGCCCGCCACGATGGACGCGATGCCGAAGTACGCACCGTGCGGGAGTCCCGCGACGAACCGCGCCACGAGCACGAGGCCGAAGGACGGCAGGATCGCGCTCGCGACCGTCGCCAGGACGAACCCGACGAGCAGCACGAGGATCAGGCCCTTGCGCGGGAACTTCGCCGACATCGCCGCGATCGTGGGGGCACCGACGACGACACCGAGGGCGTACGCGCTCACGAGCCAGCCGGCGTGCGCGATCCCGGCGTCCGGGTCGAGGCCGTACTGGCGCGGCAGGAGTGCCTCGGCGATGTTCGGCAGGAGCCCCATCGCGACGAACTCGGTCGAACCGATGGCGAACCCGCCGAGGGCGAGGGCGATGAGCGCGAGTGCGCGACGCGCAGGCGTGAGCTGGGACATGGTGCCTGTTTCGGGACGGGAGGAGCGGGACGGGTTCCGGACGTCGACTCGCGTGAGTCGGCTGGGACCGTCGGTGCGCGTGGTCGCCGCACCGTGCCTCCGTCGCGTCGACGTCGCTGACGGTGCGACCGGGGACGGGCGGAGGGTGGTCCTGGTTCAGCGTCGAACGTGGACGACCGGCCGCCGAGAGCGACCGGTCTCAGCAGTGTAGACCGCTCCAAAGGCCGAACGGAAGTCGCCCGGCCGAATCGATTCGACCCGCGTCAGGCGGCGCGACGCTCCGGCTCCGCGTGGGCTGTGACGACGAGCCCCGGGAGTTCGTCACGGTGGACCCACCCGGCGCCGCACTCGGTGCAGCTCGCCCAGGCGGTGTCGCCGTGCTCGTCCGAGTCGATGACGACCGTCCGCAGGTCGCAGTCGGGGCACCAGCCGTCGTGCATCATCACGAGCTCCTCGTCGTCGTGCGGACGCGTTCCGTCCGACACCGACAGGACACACCCGACCACCGACATCCGTGGGAGGCGCTCGGCGTGTCGCTCAGTCGTCGAGCGCAGCCTCGAGCCGCTCGAGCTTGCCGTCGATCTCGCCGGTGTGCCCCGGGCGGATGTCGGCCTTGAGCACGAGGGACACCCGCGTGCCGTACGCCCCGACGGCCTCGGTGGCGCGCTTGACCACGTCCATGACCTCGTCCCACTCCCCCTCGACCTCGGTGAACATCGACGAGGTGCGGTTCGGCAACCCGCTCTCACGGACGATCCGCACGGCGCCCGCGACGGCGTCGTGCACGGACCCGTCCGAGCTCGCGGAGGGACCACCGGACGGGGCGACGGAGAACGCGACGATCATGCGTCCATCCTGCCCCCTGCCGGGACGACCGGCACAGCGGTGGCACGGGCCCGCACGCCGAGCCGGACGATCGCGACGACGCTCCAGACCAGCACCCCGACCTCGAGCGCGTTCCGGAGCGTGAGGACCACGAGCACCCAGGGCTGCACGGTGAGCACCTGGTCGTAGAACCCGGGGTAGATCACCTGCGTCAGCAGCGCCATCGGGATCGCGGCGACGGCGACGGGCAGGAAGCGCCGGGCGCTCGGACGACCGGCGACGAGCCCCCACACGATCGGCACGGCGAACCACCCGATGTACTGCGGCGACCCGACCTTGTTCGCGGCGACCAGCGCGGCGACCAGGAGCAGTGCCAGCAGCGGCGCGGCCTCGGCCCGGTGCGCGCCGCGGTGCACGGCCCAGAGCGCGAGCAGCACCCCGCCGACGACGACCACGGCCATGAGCGGCGTCGACACCGCGGCTGCCGCGTGCGTCCCGGCGCCGGACACCTCGAACGTCAGGATCTGCTGGTCGTAGTAGACCGCGACACCGGGGACGCCGAGCGCCGCCGCCCACATGAAGGGGGTCGCGAGGGGCGCCTCGATCTGCAGCGCACGGCCGCTCTGCTGACCCACGAACGAGAACAGGTGGGCCGCTCCGCCGTACAGGACGTCGACGAGGACGATGAGCGCCGTGAGCACGAGCGCGCCGACGAGCACCCCGCGGCGGTGTCCACGGCGGAGCAGCAGGAGCACGCCCACGAGCGCCGCGGGCCACACCTTCGTCCACGCGCCGGCGGTGAACAGCGCCGAGGCGACGGCCGGCCGCGACGCGACGAAGGCCACCCCGACCAGGGCGAGGACGGTCGCGACGGTGTCGATGCGTCCGAGGCCGATCGGCCCGAGGGCGAGCAGGAAGGCGAGCCACCACCACACGACGCGCACGCCGAGCCCACGGAAGCGCCACAGGAACGCGCACGCGACGGCGTCGAGCACGACCATGAGCACGAGCCACCCGGTGCCGATCGACGTCACGCCCCCGACGGCGGCAGCGGCCATCGGGACGATCGCGAGGATCGGGTACACCCAGTCCTCGTCGATCCCGACCCAGAACCCGGACGCGTGCCCGGTCTCGATCCAGCGCCGGTACGTGATCGTGACGTCGCCGAGCGGCAGGTTCGCCGACACGGAGGTCAGCCACCAGAGGACCGCGTGCACGGCGGCGAACGCCACGACGAACGCCGCGACCTCGGGCCACTGCGAACGCCACCGCGAACGCCACACCGTCCTCTGCACCGGACGAGCGTAGCGGCCCGCCCGTCACAGGTTCCCCCGAGCATGACGTGTCACCGTTCCCCTCGTGACCTCCGACACCCCGCGCACGCGCCGCAGAGCCGTCATCTGGATCGCGGTCGTCGCCGCGGTCGTCGTCATCGGCGTCGTCGCCGCGATCGTCGGCACGAACCTCTACACGAGCAGCGAGAACGCCAAGACCTCCGCCGCCCCGAGCGTCGCCGCGAGCCGCGCCCCGTCGACGCTCGACGCCGCGGACCTGTCCGGCGCCTGGACGGTCGGCGGGGACTCCGAGGCCGGGTACCGCGTCCACGAGGTCCTGAACGGCTCGGACGTCACCGTCACCGGGCGCACCGACAGCGTCACCGGCAGCGCGACCGTCGACGGCACCGCCATCACGAAGGCGACCATCACCGTGCAGGTCGCCGACATCGCCACGGACTCGGCCCAGCGCGACTCGTACTTCCGCGACTCGGCGCTCGACACGTCGGCGTTCCCCACCGCGACCTTCACGCTCACCGAGCCGATCGCGGACGCGGTCACGCCCGGCTCCGGCACGACCAAGGTCGAGGCCACCGGGGACCTCACCCTGCACGGCGTCACGAAGTCGGTCGCCGCGACGCTCGAGGTCGGGCTGAACGGCGACGGCGTCGACGTCTCCGGCTCGATCCCGATCACCTTCTCGGACTTCGGCGTGCAGGCCCCGAGCCTCGGCTTCGTGCAGGTCGACGACGCGGGTGCGGTCGAGTTCCTGGTGCACGCCACCCCCGCGAGCTGACGCGCACGACGCGCGTCACGCCCCGGACGTGACCACCTGACGGCCAGGAGGCGCGGTGCCGGCCCGCACCGCGCCTCCCGTCCGTCGCCGCTCGCGGCTACCCCCGGGCGTCGCCGTCGACGACGAGGTCGCGCACCACGCCCGGCAGCTGCTCGACCAGCGCCGCCATCGTGAACGGCCCACCCCCGGACGCCCGTCGCGCCGCGATCCCGTGCACCACCGCAGCCGAAGCGGCCAGGTGTGCCAGGTCGGACGGCGACAGCGACGACCCGGACGCCTCCGCCGCTCCCTGCCGAGCCGCCACGAGCGCCCCCAGCACCCCGCCGAGGACGTCGCCGGCACCGGCGGCCGCGAGCCACGGTGTCGCCGACGAGGCCACGAGCCGCACCGACCCGTCGGGTGTCGCGACGTGCGTGGCGGACCCCTTCAGGAGCACGACGCTCCCGGTCTGCGCGGCGGCACGGAGCGCGGCCGCGGCCGGGTCCTGCTCGATCGACTCCCGCGACTCGTGCAGGACGCCGGCGAGCTCCCCCGCGTGCGGCGTCAGCACCGCCAGGGGACCGAGCTCGACGAGCGGGATCGCCCCGGCGTCGACCACCACGGGGACCCCGTCGTCCGAGGCGTGCCGGAACCCCTCCGCCGTCACGTCGTCCAGGTCGTCGAGCGAGCCCGCGGAGATCCCGGAGCCGACGAGCCACGCCTGCACCCGTCCGAGCCCGGCGACGACCTCGGGACGCCGCGCGAGCACGTGGTCCGACGCGCGGGACGGTCCCACGTACCGGACCATCCCGACGCCGGTGTGCACGGCGGCGTCGACGCCCAGCACGGCGGCACCCGGGTACTGGTCGGAGCCGGTCGCGACGCCGAGAACACCCCGCCGGTACTTGGTGGAGTCGCCGTGCGGGGCGGTGGTCCAGGCGGCGGCGTCGGTCGGGGCGAAGGGGACGAAGTCGTTCACGAGACGCCACGTTACGGTGGAGCGCATGAGCCTGTTCCTGCCCGGTCGTGTGGTGGTCTTCGACTACGGCGAGGTGATCAGCCGGACGCCGCACGCCTCGCGGGACGCCCTCGTCGCGGCGACCGGAGTGCCGGCGGACGAGCTCTTCCCCGTCTACCAGGAGCTCCGGCACGACCTGGACCGCGGCGACCTCTCCGTCGTGGACTACTGGCGCGCGATCGCCGAGCGCACCGGCCGGACGTGGCGCATCACCGACATCCACCGGTTCTGGGCGATCGACTTCACCGGCTGGTTCGAGGTCGAGCCGGAGACCCTCGCGATCGTCGAGGAGCTGCACGACGCCGGCACCCGGGTCGCCCTGCTGTCGAACGCCGGGTTCGACTTCGGTGACCCGTACCGCCGGTCCCCGATGGGGTCCCTGTTCGAGACCGTCGTGGTGAGCGCCGAGGAGCACGTCCTGAAGCCGGACGCCTCGATCTACCTGGACACGTGCGCGCGCCTGGGAATCGACGCCGCGCAGATGGTGTTCGTCGACAACAGGGCCGAGAACGCCGCCGGCGCGGAAGCGATCGGGGCGGTCGGCCACCATTACACGTCGCCCGCCGGACTCCGCGCGTTCCTGCAGGGACTCGCGACCGGGGCGACCGCCGAGAAGGAGCCCGCGTGACGCACGCCCTGTTCGAACCGATCACCATCCGCGACCTGACCGTCCGCAACCGCATCTGGGTCTCCCCGATGTGCCAGTACTCGGTCGAGGCGCAGGACGGCGTGCCGACGCCGTGGCACCTCGTGCACCTCGGCGGCTTCGCCAAGGGCGGTGCCGGCGCGGTCGTGGTCGAGGCCACGGGCGTCGTGCCGGAGGGGCGGATCAGCCCGCAGGACCTCGGGCTGTGGAACGACGAGCAGCGCGACGCGTTCCGCCCGATCGTCGACTTCATCCACTCGCAGGGCGCCGCCGCGGGCGTCCAGCTCGCGCACGCCGGCCGCAAGGCGTCGACGTTCCGCCCGTGGGAGTCGACGCACGGCTCCGTCCCGGCGGACCAGGGCGGCTGGAACACCGTGGCACCGTCCGCGGTCGCCTTCGACGGGTACGCCGAGCCGCGCGAGCTCGCCCCCGAGGACATCCGCGTGGTGGCCCTGGCGTTCGCCGCTGCCGCTCGACGCTCGGTCGAGGCCGGCTTCGACCTCGTCGAGATCCACGCCGCGCACGGCTACCTGCTGCACCAGTTCCTGTCGCCGTTGAGCAACCACCGGACCGACTCGTACGGCGGCTCGCTCGAGAACCGCGCCCGCGCCCTGCTCGAGGTGCTGGACGCCGTCCGTGCCGAGGTCGGCGCGGGCTTCCCGGTCGTCGTCCGCTTCTCGGCGACCGACTGGGTCGAAGGCGGCCTGACGCTCGAGGAGACCACGCAGGTCGCGCGCTGGGCCGCCGAGCACGGTGCCGACCTCGCGGACGTCTCGACCGGTGGCAACGTCGCGAGCGCCCCGATCCCGGTCGGCCCGGGTTACCAGGTGCCCTTCGCCGACGCGATCAAGCGCGACGCCGGCATCGGCACGATCGCGGTCGGCATGATCTCGGAGGCGTTCCAGGCCGAGCAGATCGTGGCGACCGGCCAGGCGGACGTCGTCATGGTGGGCCGCGAGTTCCTGCGCGACCCGGGCTTCCCGCTCCGTGCCGCCGTCGAGCTCGGCGTCTCCGTGGACTACGAGCCGCAGCAGTACCACCGCGCGCGCGTCACGGCGTAGGCCGTTCTGTACGTTCTCTCGGCTTGGCCGCACGCCAGGCAGTACGATTGCCTCACTGTGGACGATCCCCCGAACAGTTCTTCGCCTCACTCATCCGCCGCTCACTCGGTGAGCTGCACTGCCTCGCGCCCTGCGGGAGGTGAATCATGAGTCCGATCGACATCGTCATGCTGATCGGCGGCATCCTGCTGACACTCGGCACCGGTGTCTTCGTCGCGTCCGAGTTCGCGCTGGTCAACCTCGACCGCGCCGACGTCGAGGCCCGACGAGACCGCGGTGAGACCGGCCTCGCACCCGTCATCGGTGCGTTGAAGGTCACCTCGACGCACCTCTCCAGCGCGCAGCTCGGCATCACGCTGACGACCCTGCTGACCGGCTACCTGCTCGAGCCGTCGATCGCGAAGCTGCTCGAAGCGCCGTTCCTCGCGATGCGGCTGCCCGAGGCGATCGTCGAGACCGTCGGCTCGATCGTGGCGCTCGTCATCGCGACCCTGCTGTCGATGATCCTCGGTGAGCTCGTGCCGAAGAACTTCGCGCTCGCGCTCCCCCTGCAGACCGCGAAGCTCGTCGTGCCGCTGCAGATCGCGTTCACCACGGTGTTCAAGCCGGCCGTCGCGGTGCTGAACGGCACCGCCAACGCCGTGCTCCGGGCGATGGGCATCGAGCCGCAAGAGGAACTGTCCGGTGCGCGCAGCGCCGAGGAGCTCACCTCGCTGCTGCGTCGGTCCGCGTCCGAGGGCTCCCTCGAGCAGGACACCGCGACGCTGCTGGAACGGACGATCTCGTTCTCCGAGCTGAGCGCCAGCGACGTGATGACCCCGCGCCCCCGGCTCTCCACGATCCGCGTGTCCGAGTCCGCCGACGACGTCATCGCGCTCGCCCGGAAGACCGGGTTCAGCCGCTTCCCCGTCATCGAGGAGGACGCGGACGACGTCGTCGGCATCGTGCACGTGAAGCAGGCCGTCGCCGTGCCCCGCGAGAAGCGCCCCGAGGTCCCCGTCGGCGCCCTCATGACCGACGCCGAGCGCGTCCCCGAGACCATGCCCGGCGACACGCTGCTCGCCGAGGTCCGCGGTCGCGGCTACCAGATGGTGATCGTCGTCGACGAGTACGGCGGCACCGCGGGGGTCGTGACGCTCGAGGACCTCATCGAGGAGATCGTCGGCGAGGTGTCCGACGAGCACGACCGTGCACGGATCGACGTCGTCCGGTCGCGCAACTGGCTGACGTTCCCGGGGCTCCTCCGCCCGGACGAGCTCGAGGACCGCGCCGGCGTGAAGGTCCCCGAGGACGGCCCGTACGAGACCGTCGGTGGGTTCATCATGTCGACCCTCGGGCGGCTCCCGGCCGTCGGCGACGAAGTACCGCTCGAGGACGGCGTGTTCCGCGTCGAACGCCTCGACGGGCGCCGCATCGACCGGATCCGCTGGACGCCCACGCCGCCGGAGACCCCGGCGACCGGCATCATCATCCCGGCCACGAAGGCCACGGCCACGAAGGCCTCTGCGAAGGGCGGCACCCGATGAGCTCCGACTGGTGGGGGATCTTCTGGCTCGTCGTCCTCCTGATGGGCAACGCCTACTTCGTCGCGGCCGAGTTCGCCGTCATCTCCGCACGCCGCTCCCAGATCGAGCCGCGCGCGGAAGAGGGCTCGCGCGCCGCACAGATGACGCTCTGGGCGATGGAGCACGCCACCCGCATGCTCGCCACCACCCAGCTCGGCATCACGGTGTGCTCGCTGCTCATCCTCAACGTCTCCGAGCCGGCGATCCACCACCTGCTCGAGGTCCCGCTGCACCTCACGGGCTGGAGCGTCGAGGTCATCGGCGTCGTGGCCTTCGTGTTCACGCTGCTGCTCGTGTCGTTCCTGCACGTGGTGTTCGGCGAGATGGTCCCGAAGAACATCTCGTTCTCGATGCCCGACCGTGCGGCGCTCCTCCTCGTGCCGACGCTCTGGTACATCGGCCACGGCCTGCACTGGGTGGTCGTCGGCCTGAACGAGGTCGCGAACGCCGTGCTCCGGCTCTTCCGGGTCGAGCCGAAGGACGAGGCCGTGAGCGCGTTCACCGTCGAGGAGGTCCAGACCATCGTCGAGCAGTCCCGCCGCGAGGGCACCCTCACCGACGACGGCAAGCTCGCCCTGGCGTTCGAGTTCACCGAGAAGAAGGTCAAGGACGTCGCCGTGCCGATGGCCGAGCTCGTCACCCTCCCCGAGGACGCCACCCCGGGTGACGTCGAGCGGGCCGTGGCCCAGCGCGGGTTCTCGCGGTACGTGCTCGTGGCCGAGGACGGCTCCCCCACGGGCTACGTGCACGTGAAGGACGTCATCGACCTCCGACCGGACGAGTACGACGACCCGGTGCCGCCGAAGCGGATCCGGCAGCTCATCTCGCTGTACACGGAGATGGACCTCGAGGACGCCCTCGCGACCATGCGCGCCGCCGGTCGTCACGTGGCGCGGGCGTTCGACGCCGAGGGCCGGACGCTCGGTGTGCTCTTCCTCGAGGACATCCTCGAGGAGCTCGTCGGCACCGTCGAGGACGCGACCCGACGGCGGTAGACGCGCGATTGACGGACGGGAGGCGCGGTGCCAGCCGGCACCGCGCCTCCCGTCCGTCCGTGGTCGCCACCCGAGACTCGGCTGGGCGGACAGTTTCGCGGCCTGTGTGCCACGAAACTGTCCGCGGGGCCGAGTCTCGCCGCCCCCGCGCGCTACCAGCTGACGGGGAGCGGCTTGCCCTCCTCGTAGCCGGCGGCCGACTGGATGCCGACGAGCGCCCGCTCGGAGAACTCCGCGAGGGACGACGCCCCCGCGTACGTCGCCGAGCTGCGGACACCGGTGGTGATCATGTCGAGCAGGTCCTCGACGCTCGGCCGCTCCGGGTCGAGGTAGATCGTCGACGACGAGATCCCCTCGGCGAAGAGCGCCTTGCGGGCCCGCTCGTAGGGGTCGAGGCGCTCGAAGCGCTCCCGGACGGCCTTGGCACTGGCCATGCCCCAGCTCTCCTTGTACGCCTTGCCCGCGGCGTCGCGGCGGAGGACTCCGGGCGCCTCGAGCGTGCCCGCGAACCACGAGCCGATCATCACGGCGGACGCGCCGGCGGCGAGGGCGAGCGCCACGTCGCGCGGGTACCGGACGCCGCCGTCGGCCCACACGTGCGCGCCGAGCGACCGGGCCGCGGCGGCGGTCTCGAGCACTGCGGAGAACTGCGGGCGACCGACGGCGGTCATCATGCGCGTGGTGCACATGGCGCCGGGTCCGACGCCGACCTTGATGATGGTCGCGCCGGCCTCGACGAGGTGGGCGACCGCGTCGGCGGTGACGACGTTGCCCGCGACGAGCGGGATGTCGAGACCGAGGGCGGCGACGGTGCGGAGGGCGCGGAGCATGCCCTCCTGGTGGCCGTGCGCGGTGTCGAGGACGAGCACGTCGACGCCGGCGGCCGCGAGCGCCTGCGCCTTCGCGGCGACGTCGCCGTTGATGCCGATCGCGGCGGCGACCCGCAGGCGTCCGGACGCGTCGACCGCGGGCCGGTAGATGTCCGAGCGGATCGCGCTGGTCTGGCTGACCGTGCCGACGACCTTGCCGTGCCGCATGACCGGCGCGAAGTCGACCTCGGCCGCGGTCAGCACGTCGTACACGTGCCGGGGCGTACCGGCGTCCTCGGCGTCGATCGCGGTGGAGGCGCCGTGCAGCAGGTCGCCGAGCGTGGCGTCGGGACCCGCGTCGCCGAGGCGCCCGGCGGGGACGCAGCCGAGGTACTCGCCGGCGGCGTCGCGGACGACCACGCCCCGTCCCGCGACGGGCAGGAGCTGCTCGAGGGCCTCGGCGACCGTGGTGTGCGCGCCCATGTCGTAGGCGGTGTCGAAGTCGACCGGCTGGTCCTTGACCCAGCGGATCGCGGCGTCGAGGTCCTGCAGGTGCATGTCCTGCGGCAGGACGCCCAGGCCGCCGCGTCGGGCGAGCGTCGCGGCGAGGCGCGGCCCGGTGACCGAGTTCATGTTGGCGCTGACGATCGGGATGGTCGCACCGGACCCGTCGTTCGCCGAGAGGTCCACGTCGAACCGGCTCGTCACCGCCGACCGGCTGGGGACGAGGAAGACGTCGGAGTAGGTCAGGTCGTGTGTCGGCCGCGTCTCGTAGAACCTCATGGGCCCCACTGTACGGCTCCGCAGGGTGGCCGGTCTGGGCGGCTCGGCACGCCTCCGGTGCGACACGCGCGACACCCGGTCGGGAGGCGCGACCCGCCTCCGCCTGACACCGAACGGTCATCTGCGAGCGGCTAGGCTTGGGACCTGTGCGAGGCAGGGTTGCCACGCACGACACACACGAGCATCTATCGACGGAGAGTGGGCGATCGGCTGTGTCGAGCCATCTGACCGGAACGGACGAGACCGCGGGCGAATTCGGGGCGAACGAGTGGCTCGTCGACGAGCTCTACGAGCAGTTCGTCGCCGACAAGGAGTCCGTCGACAAGTCCTGGTGGCCGGTCCTCGAGAGCTACCACCGCACCCAGGGTGGCGACGCGTCCGCACCGGCTCCGTCCCCCTCCGCCCCCGCTGCTCCGGCCGCCTCCGAGCAGCAGCAGTCCACGACCCAGCAGCCCGCGACCGGTGACGCCCCCGGCGAGGCGAAGTCCGGGCCGATCCAGGCGAAGACCACGTCGCGCCAGCCCACGCCGCAGCCGATCCCGGCCGAGGCCAACGACGAGGCCGACGACCACGAGGAGACCCACGAGGACGTGGCGACCCCGCTCCGGGGCATGGCGAAGACGCTCGCCTCGAACATGGACGCCTCGCTCACGGTGCCGACCGCGACGAGCGTGCGGACGATCCCGGCGAAGCTGATGATCGACAACCGCATCGTCGTGAACAACCACCTGCGTCGGGCCCGCGGCGGCAAGATCTCGTTCACGCACCTCATCGGGTGGGCGATGGTGCAGGCACTCAAGGACTTCCCGAGTCAGAACGTCTTCTACGAAGAGCGCGACGGCAAGCCCTTCGTGGTGGCTCCCGCGCACGTCAACCTCGGCATCGCGATCGACGTCCCGAAGAAGGACGGCTCGCGCTCCCTGCTCGTCCCGAGCATCAAGCGCGCCGAGACCCTGACGTTCGGCCAGTTCCTCTCCGCCTACGAGGACCTCGTCAAGCGTGCCCGTGACAACAAGCTCACGCCGGCCGACTTCCAGGGCACGACGATCTCGCTGACGAACCCGGGCGGCATCGGCACGGTCCACTCGGTGCCGCGCCTGACGAAGGGGCAGGGTGCCATCATCGGCGCCGGTGCCCTCGAGTACCCGGCGCAGTTCCAGGGCTCGGCGGCGAAGACCCTCGTCGAGCTCGGCATCGGCAAGACCATCACGCTGACGAGCACCTACGACCACCGCGTCATCCAGGGTGCGGGGTCGGGCGAGTACCTGAAGAAGGTGCACGAGCGGCTCATCGGCGAGCACGGCTTCTACGAGGGCATCTTCGCGGCCCTCCGGATCCCGTACAAGCCGATCCAGTGGGCGAACGACATCAACGTCGACCTCGCGCACCGGGTGAACAAGACGGCGCGTGTGCAGGAGCTCATCAACAGCTTCCGTGTCCGCGGGCACCTCATGGCGGACATCGACCCGCTCGAGTACCGGCAGCGGACCCACCCCGACCTCGAGATCGAGAGCCACGGGCTGACCTTCTGGGACCTCGACCGCGAGTTCGTCACCGGCGGGCTCGCCGGCACGACGAACGCCCCGCTGCGCGACGTGCTCGGGATCCTCCGCGACGCCTACTGCCGCACGGTCGGCATCGAGTACATGCACATCCAGGACCCGGAACAGCGTCGCTGGGTGCAGGCCCACATCGAGGTCCCGTACTCGAAGCCGTCGAAGGACGACCAGCTCAGGGTCCTCGGCAAGCTCAACGAGGCCGAGGCGTTCGAGACGTTCCTGCAGACGAAGTACGTCGGCCAGAAGCGCTTCTCGCTCGAGGGCGGCGAGTCCACCATCGCGTTCCTCGACTCGCTCATCCAGCGCGCGGCGACCGCCGGCCTCGAAGAAGTCGCGATCGGCATGGCCCACCGCGGCCGGCTCAACGTGCTGACGAACATCGCCGGCAAGACCTACGGCCAGATCTTCCGCGAGTTCGAGGGGTCGTCGCTCCCCGGCGCCGTCTCGGGCCAGGGTTCGGGTGACGTGAAGTACCACGTCGGCACCGAGGGCGTGTTCCGCGCCAGCGACGGCACCGCCATCCCGGTGACGATCGCCGCGAACCCGTCCCACCTCGAGGCCGTCGACGGCGTGCTCGAGGGCATCGTCCGCGCGAAGCAGGACCGGCAGGCCCCCGGCACGTTCGGCGTCCTGCCCGTACTGGTCCACGGCGACGCCGCGATGGCCGGTCAGGGCGTCGTGGTCGAGACCCTGCAGATGTCGCAGCTGCGCGGCTACCGCACCGGCGGCACCGTGCACCTCGTGATCAACAACCAGGTCGGGTTCACCACCCCGCCGGAGTCGGCCCGCAGCTCGGTGTACTCCACCGACGTGGCGAAGACGATCCAGGCGCCGATCTTCCACGTGAACGGGGACGACCCCGAGGCCGTCGCCCGCGTCGCCGAGCTCGCCTTCGCCTACCGCGAGGAGTTCCACCGCGACGTCGTCATCGACCTCATCTGCTACCGCCGCCGCGGACACAACGAGGGCGACGACCCGTCGATGACGCAGCCGCTCATGTACAACCTCATCGAGGCGAAGCGCTCCGTCCGCACCCTCTACACCGAGGCCCTCGTCGGCCGCGGCGACATCACGCAAGAGGAGTACGACGAGGCGCACCGCGACTTCCAGGACCGCCTGGAACGCGCCTTCGCGGAGACGCACGAGGCGCAGACCGGCACGATCCCGGTCATCACGGTCGACGACGACGGCGCCGTGCAGGGTCTCGAGCGACCGGCAGCGCAGCGCGACGACTCCGAGGTCGAGGTGCACGAGACCGCCGTGTCCGAGGAACTCGTCCGGGCCATCGGCGACGCGCACAGCAACCCGCCCGCGGGCTTCCAGGTGCACCCGAAGCTCCAGCAGCTCCTGTCCAAGCGCACCGACATGACCCGCAACGGCGGCGTCGACTGGGCGATGGCGGAGCTCATGGCCATCGGGTCGATCCTCGTCGAGGGCAAGCCGGTCCGCCTCGCCGGGCAGGACGCCCGCCGTGGCACGTTCGTGCAGCGCCAGGCCGTCTTCCACGACCGGGTGAACGGCCAGGAGTGGCTGCCGCTCGCGAACCTCACCGAGGACCAGGCCCGCCTGTACATCTACGACTCGCTGCTCAGCGAGTACGCGGCGATGGCGTTCGAGTACGGCTACTCGGTCGAGCGTCCCGAGGCACTCGTGCTCTGGGAGGCGCAGTTCGGCGACTTCGCGAACGGCGCCCAGACCGTCATCGACGAGTTCATCTCCTCCGCCGAGCAGAAGTGGGGACAGCGCTCGGGCCTCGTGCTCCTGCTCCCCCACGGCTACGAGGGCCAGGGACCGGACCACTCGTCGGCGCGCATCGAGCGGTACCTGCAGCTCTGCGCCGAGGACAACATGGTGGTGGCCCGGCCGTCGACCCCGGCGTCCTACTTCCACCTGCTGCGACGCCAGGCGTGGGAGCGGCCGCAGAAGCCGCTCATCGTGTTCTCCCCGAAGGCGATGCTGCGGCTCCGCCAGGCGACGAGCCCGGTGGACGCGTTCACGAGCGGCACCTTCTCGGAGGTCCTCGACGACGACCGCGTGACCGACAAGTCGGCGGTGCGCCGGGTGGTCCTGCACTCGGGCAAGGTGCACCACGACCTGCGCGCCGAGCTCGACAAGCGCGGCGCCACCGACGTCGCCCTCGTCCGGCTCGAGCAGCTCGCGCCGCTCCCCCTCGAGCAGATCCTCCAGGTGCTCGCGGGCTACCCGGGCGCCGACGTCGTGTGGGCGCAGGAAGAGCCGGAGAACCAGGGCGCCTGGCCGTTCGTGTGCATGAACCTGTCGCCGCACCTCGACGGTCGGTCGCTGTCGGTCGCCGCCCGTCCGGCGAGTGCCGCGCCGGCCACGGGGTCGTCGAAGCGCTCCGCACAGGAAGCCACCGACGTCATCACGCGAGCGCTGGGCTGACGCCCGACGCCCGAAGCCGGACCCCTGACGCCGGGGTGCGCTACGCGATCTTCGTGTAGCGCACCCCGGCGTCGTGGTACCCGCGCTTCTGGTAGAACCGGTGCGCGCTGTCCGTGGCCGCCGCACTGACGGCGCTGAGGCGACGCGCGCCCTGCTCGACCGCCCATGCTTCGAACGTGCCGATGAGCGCCGAACCGGTGCCGAGCCTCCTGGCCGACTCGTCGACCACCATCAGCAGCAGCTGCGCCGTCGGCTCGTCGCTCGCGTACGCCCACGTGACCTGCGCGCCGGCGACCGCGATCGCACGACCGTCGTCGTCCCGCACCACCCAGGTGCGGTGTCCGGCCTCGGGCGTGAGCCGTTCGAGGCGGGCGCGCATGGCGGCGTCGTCGACCTCGTGGCCGAGCAGTCGGACGAGGGCGGTGACGTCGGCGACGTCCGTGTCGGACCAGGTGGTGATCGACTCGACGGAGAGGGTCATGCCCGCGACACTACCGACAGCCCCGTTCGTGTGACGACGGCTGCCAGGACGTTCACGCCGGGACGTTCAGTGGGTGGCCTGCTCCAGGCGGATGCGGGCGAGGATCTCGGTGCGGAGTTCCTCGGGTGCCGTCTCCTTGCACGCACGACGGACCGTCTCGATGAGGACGACGCCGACGCGGTGCTCGGTCGTGCAGTCCTCGCAGTCGTCCATGTGCTCACGGATGTCCGCCGCGTCCTCGCGGCAGAGCTCCCCGTGCAGGAACTCCTCGAGCTCGGCCTTCGCCTTCGAGCAGTCGCAGCCGCTCATCGCGCTTCCTTCCCTTCGACGCGGCTCGACGCCGCGGCAACCTTCCGGCCTCGTCCGCGCATCGTCGCCGTCGACGCTGCGTCCGGGACGATGCCGGTCTCACGTGCGTGGTCGGCCAGGAGCCCGCGGAGGAGCCGGCGGCCACGGTGGAGGCGGCTCATGACCGTCCCCACGGGGGTCTTCATGATGTCGGCGATCTCCTGGTAGGAGAACCCCTCGACATCGGCGAAGTAGACGGCCATCCGGAAGTCCTCCGGGATGGCCTGCAGCGCGTCCTTCACGGCGGAGGACGGCAGGTGGTCGATGGCGTCGGCCTCGGCGGAGCGCGCCGAGATCGACTGCGTCACGCTCTCCGCGCCGCCGAGCTGCCAGTCCTCGAGCTCGTCGATCGTGCCCTGGTACGGGTTGCGCTGGTTCTTGCGGTACGTGTTGATGAACGTGTTCGTGAGGATGCGGTACAGCCAGGCCTTGAGGTTCGTGCCCTGCTTGAACTGGCGGAACGCGGCGAAGGCCTTGACGAAGGTCTCCTGCACGAGGTCGGACGCGTCGGCCGGGTTGCGGGTCATCCGCATCGCCGCGCCGTAGAGCTGGTCCATGAAGGGCAGCGCCTGGTCCTCGAAGAGGGAACGGAGCTCGGCCTCGGAGACGGTCTTCGCGTCGACGACATCGACCGCGGTGGCCTCGTCATCGACCGCGGGGGCCTCGTCGTCGCTGGCCTCGTCCTCGCGCAGTGCTGCTTCTTCGGACACCGCGTCGAGCTGCGCCTCGGTCTCCTCGACCAGGTCGTGCGGTGCTGCGTGCGGTTCGTCGGTCGTCATCGCCGTCGAGTCTAGGCCGACGGTGCTCCCGAGCGTCGTCGGCACGGCGGGCAGAGCCGTCCGCGGTCGTGCGAGTGTCGCTGTCGCCACTGATCCTCCCGGTGCGTTCAGTACCCTTGTGAACCGATGGCAGTCACGACGCATTCCCAGTCCCGCACCGAGCCCTGGATCGCCCCGCTCGCGCGGGGTCCGCTGCGCGGCGACGTGTCGCTGCCCGGGTCGAAGTCGCTCACCAACCGCGAACTCGTGCTCGCCGCCCTCGCCGACGGTCCGTCGACCATCCGGCTGCCGCTGCACTCGCGCGACTCGGCGCTCATGGTCGAGGCGCTCCGGCAGCTCGGCGTCGGGATCGACGAGGTCGCGCCGGCGCCCGGTGCGACCCCGAACCCCTACGGCCCCGACCTCCGCATCACACCGGCGCCGATGCACGGCGACGTCCGGGTGGACTGCGGACTCGCCGGCACCGTGATGCGCTTCCTGCCGCCCCTCGCCGCGCTCGCGGTCGGGCCGGTCACGATCGACGGCGACCCGTACGCGCGCAAGCGGCCGATGCACGCCATCATCCAGGCGCTCGTCGACCTCGGCGTGGACGTCACCGACGACGGCGGCGGCGCGATGCCGTTCTCGTTCACCGGCACCGGCTCGGTCCGCGGCGGATCGCTCTCGATCGACGCGTCCGCCTCGTCGCAGTTCGTCTCCGGGCTCCTGCTCTCCGCCCCGCGCTTCGACGAGGGCCTGCACCTCACGCACGTCGGCGAGCGCCTGCCGAGCATGCCGCACATCGAGATGACCGTCGCCGCCCTCCGTGCCCGCGGTGTCCGGGTCGACGAGCCCGCGGTCGGCGAGTGGGTCGTGCACCCCGGGCCGATCGCCGCCCGCGACGTCACCATCGAACCCGACCTGTCGAACGCCGCGCCGTTCGCCGTGGCGGCGCTCGTCGCCGGCGGCACCGTCCGCATCCGCACCTGGCCGACCGCGACGACCCAGGTCGGTGCCGACCTCGAGCGGCTCCTCCCCCTGTGGGGCGCGACCGTCACGCGGGACGGCGACGACCTCGTCTTCGACGGCGGCGTCGGGGTCCGGGGTGGCGCCTCCCTCCCGGGTCTCGAACTCGACCTCAGCCGCGGCGGCGAGCTCGCGCCTGCCCTGGTCGCGTTGGCGGCCCTGGCCGACGGCCCGTCCGAGATCACCGGGATCGGCCACCTGCGTGGGCACGAGACGGACCGTCTCGCCGCGCTCGCGTCGGACGTCAACCGTTCGGGAGGCGCGGTGCACGAACTCGACGACGGCCTGCGCATCGAGCCTGCCGCGCTCCACGGCGGCGACTGGGCCGCGTACGACGACCACCGGATGGCGACGGCCGGCGCGGTCGTGGGTCTCGTCGTCGACGGCGTCGCCGTCGACGACATCGGCTCGACCGCGAAGACGCTGCCGCAGTTCCCCGAGCTGTGGGCGGCCCTGGTCGCGACCGGGGACACGGGGGTCTGACGCGATGAGCTGGTGGGACGACGTCGACGGTGACGACTCCGACGCGGACGAGCCGTACGGGCAGTACGACGAGTCGAGCGTCCGGGTCCGACCCAACCCGAAGGGCAACCGCCCCCGCACGAAGGTCCGTCCGACGTACGAGGACGCCCCCACGGGGTGGGTGACGAACGTCGACCGCGGGCGCTTCGGTGTGCTCGTCGGGGACCGGGTCATCACGGCCACGAAGGCCCGCGAGCTGGGGAAGAAGTCCGTCGTCACCGGCGACACGGTCCACCTCGCCGGCGACGTCTCCGGCGAACCGGGCTCGCTCGCGCGCATCGTGAAGGTCGCCGAGCGCACCACGCTGCTGCGCCGGAGCGCCGACGACACCGACGAGGTCGAGCGCGTCATCGTGGCGAACGCCGACCAGATGCTCATCGTCGTGGCCGCCGCCGACCCCGAGCCGCGCACCCGACTGATCGACCGGTACCTCGTGGCGGCGTTCGACGCCGGCCTCGACCCGATCCTCTGCATCACGAAGACCGACCTCGCCGATCCCACCGAGTTCCTCGCGCACTTCGCCTGCCTCGACCTGCGCATCGTGACGAGCCGCTCCGACGACGTGCCGTTCGACGCCCTGCACGAGGTCCTCGACGACAAGGTGACCGTGACCGTCGGGCACTCGGGCGTCGGCAAGTCGACGCTCGTGAACGCGCTGACCGGGTCCTCCCGGGCCACCGGGGTCGTCAACTCGGTGACCGGTCGGGGACGGCACACCTCGTCGTCGTCGATCGCGCTGCAGGTGCGGGACGGCGGGTGGATCATCGACACCCCGGGTGTCCGGTCGTTCGGGCTCGGACACGTCGACCCGGCGAACGTGTTCCGTGCCTTCGCCTCGCACGCCGTGCCCGTCCGCGAGCCGGTGGACGGGATCCCCCTCTCCCAGGCGCACGACTGGGAGATCGTCGACCGGGTGCAGGCCGGCGAGCTCGGGTCGACCGGGGTCGAGCGGCTCGACTCGTTCCGCGCGCTGCTGACCGGCATGGGCGCCGAGGACCCGGGCACGGAGTAGCGCGCCGCGCCGACGCGCCGACGCGCCTCGCGCCTCGCGCAGTGTGCGAGGTTCCGCGCTCGGTGGGACGCCGGCGCCCTCCCACGGTGTGCGGAGGCTCGCACACTCCGGCGCCGGCCCCGCACCGTGCGCGGCGGCACCCGGGTCGACAGGTGTGCACCGACGTTGTACAGTTGCCCTTCGTGTCTGAAGTTGCAAAGTACAACTTTGCGCCGACCCCCGCCGTCGACGCCCCGTCCTCCTCCATGACGACAACGACGTCGCACGTGCACGCCACCTCCCCCCACACCCACTCGCACGCCGCTCCCCGTGCCTCCAGGGCCCCGCGTCAGCCGAACGGCCCGTCGACGCTCCGTCCGCAGGGCCTCGGTCGCACCCTGCTGAGCTTCGGCTCGCACATCCTCGTGCCCCTCTTCCTCGCGATCGGCATGGGTCTCGCCTACCTCGGCGCCTTCCACGCCCCGACGCCGCACGACCTCCCGGTCGGCATCGTCGGACAGGGTGCGGCGACCCAGGTGTTCGCGCAGACCGTCACGGACGAGTCGGACGGCGCCCTCGTCACCCACGTCGTGTCCTCCACCGCCGAGGCCGAGCGCCAGGTCCGTGACCGCGACCTCGCTGCCGTCTACGCACCGACCGCGACCGGGGCGACGCTCTACGTCTCGACCGCGGCGTCGGAGACCACCGCGAGCGCGGCCCAGAAGATCTTCATGCCGATCGCCTACGGGTCGCACCTGCCCTTCACGGTGCAGGACGTCGTGCCCTCCGGCGACGAGGACACCACCGGACAGGGCCTGTTCTTCCTGCTCGTCGCCCTGAGCGTCGGCGGCTACGCGTCCGCGATCGCGGTGGCCGCCTTCGCCACCCGGCTGCGACCGCTGTGGACCGCCGTCACCGGCCTCGCGACGGCCGGAGTGGTCGCGGGCATCGGCATCCTCATCGCCGGTCCGCTGTACGGCATCATCACGACGAACCGGTGGGAGATCTTCCTGTTCGCCTGGATGTACGACGCGATCATCGTCGCGCTCGGGGTCGGCCTCCACCCGCTGCTCGGCCGGTGGACGACGCCGATCCTCACGATGCTGTTCGTGATGCTCAACTTCACGTCGTCCGGTGGCATCTTCCAGCCGGCGTTCCAGCCGGGGTTCTTCGCCGGCCTCAACACGTTCTGGAGCGGTGCCGCTTGGCTCCAGGCTGCGCAGGACCTGCAGTACTTCCCGGGCGCCTCGCTCGGTCGGTCGTCGCTCGTGCTGGCGCTGTGGCTCGCCGCGGCCGTGCTGCTCTGCGTCGTCGTGCACGGTCTCGTCGCCCGCCGCGCCCGCATCGCCCGCGAGCGCGAGGTCACCGCCCTCGAGGAGGAAGAGGTCGTGGCGGCGTAGCCCCCGCTACGCTGGCGACCGTGGACCTCAGCGCCGACCTGGACTTCGCCCGCTCCCTCGCCGACACCGCCGACGCGATCAGCCTCGAGCGGTTCCGCGCCGCCGACCTGCACGTGTCGAAGAAGGCCGACAGCACACACGTCACCGACGCCGACCAGGCGGTCGAACGAGCGCTCCGCGAGCGGCTCGGTGCCGAACGTCCCGACGACGCCTTCCTCGGCGAGGAGACCACCGCCGACGCCGGCGCCGAGGCCGTCAGCGAGGGCCACCGCCAGTGGGTGGTCGACCCCATCGACGGCACCGCGAACTACCTCCGCGGCGTCCCGGTCTGGGCCACCCTCATCGCGCTCGCGGTGGACGGGCGCCCGGTCCTCGGCGTCGTGAGCGCACCCGCCCTCGGCAAGCGTTGGTGGGCGGCCGAGGGGCTCGGCGCGCACTCCTTCGACGGTCCCCTGCACGTCTCCGGCGTCGACTCCCTCGCCGAGGCCAGCCTGAGCTACAACAGCATCCAGCAGTGGGACGACGACGACCGCCTGGACGCCCTCGTGACGCTCTCCCGTCGGGTCTGGCGTACCCGGGCCTACGGCGACATGTGGTCGTACATGCTCGTGGCCGAGGGCGTCCTCGACGTCGCCGGCGAGCCCGACCTCAAGCCGTGGGACATGGCGGCGCTCGTGCCGATCGTCGAGGAGGCCGGCGGCCGGTTCACCTCGCTCGACGGCGATCCCGGCCCCTGGCACGGCAGCGCGCTCGCGACGAACGGACTCGTGCACGACGCCGTCGTCGAGGTCATCCGCCGCTGACGGCCCCGAACGCCCGGCGCGTGCAACTGTTGCACGCGCCGCGGTGCGACATCGTCGACGTCGTACGACAGCGGCCTCGTCGCAGACCCGCGCGCGCAACCGTTGCGCCCGCGCGGAAGCGACACCATCGACGTCGGACGACATCGGCGTTGTCGTTCCGAGTCGGCACGAACACTCGACCGACAACCCACCAGCGGGTCGGCCCTGCGGCGGACACCGGCTGTACCCCGGTTTCGTACCACGAATCGCCGCAGCCGATCCCGGAACGCCCCCCGAGGGGGGCACGTGGCCCCCCGGACTGGGGACACCGCGGGTGGACATCGGATTGCGGAGACCGGCCATCCGAGCCAGAACCTGAGTTATCTTGCTTTCAGGCGACAGGTCAGGTGCCGCTTCGGAGTCCCTAGCTCCGAACGGGATGCCAGACCGGTCGTGCTTCGTCCGAAGACCCTAACCCGAGGGGTGATACAGACGATGATTTCATCGTTCCCGAGCGGAACCGAGTGCACCCTCACTCGTCATCCGCATTCCGTTTCCGACAGCTCCGGCACGCGTTCTTCCCTGCGTGCCCCACGTCCGGCTCTGCGCGCGGTCACCCGCCGTGCCTCCGACCGGTCCCTCTCCTCCGTCGCATCCGCTTCCGGGCCCGGAGGCCGGTGAGTCATGGCACTCACCGGTCGCCGTCTCGAGGTCGACCGGATCGCGACCCTCGCTGTACTCCCTCGTGAGTCCGCGATGGTCGTCGTCGGCGACCCTGGTTCCGGACGCAGCAGCGTCCTCGACGCGGTGTCCAACCGCGTCTCCCTCCCCGTCGTACGCGTCGGAGTGAACGGGAGTGAGTCCCACTGGCCCCTGGCCGGCGTGACCTCGCTCTTCACCGCACTCGACGATCCGCGTGCGACGGCCCACATCGCGCACCTCCTCCAGGGGAGCGCACCCGTCGACCGGCAGACGCCGGGGCTGGCGGCGGCGCACGACTTCCTCGACGCCGTGCACGCCCTCACCCTGCCACCGACGCTCGTGCTGATCGACGACCTCGACCGCATGGACGTGGAGAGCCAGGAGCTCATCGCGTTCCTCGCGTCGCGGCTCGCCGGCACCGCACTGCGCGTCGTCGCCACGGTCCGCACCGTGCCGCCGGCGGGACCGCTCGCGGCCCTGCCGACGCTCCGGATCGAACCGCTGCCCTCGGACGAAGCACTCGTGCTCGCCCGTGACATGGCTCCGGAAGAGACGAACGAGGGTGTCCTCGCCGTCCTCGCCGAGGAGACCGGTGGCAACCCCGGCGCACTGCGCGAGCAGCTCGCCGTGCTCAGTCGCGAGCAGCTGATCGGCTCCGAGCCGCTCGTGCTGCCGCTCCGACCGACCCCGACCACCGAGGCCATCGCGGCCCTGGCGCTCGGTTCCGCAGCAGGACGCGATCTGGACGTCCTGGCGCGGTTGGCCCTCGTCCCCGTGGCGAAGACCACCGGTTGGGACCGCGACGAGCTCGACGACCTGGCACACGCCGGACTCGCGACCGTCAAGGGGCAGACCGTCTCGGTCCGCGATCCCCTGGTCCGTTCCGCGCTGTACTGGCGGATGCCAGCACGGGACCGTCGGGCCGCGCACACGGAACTCGCCGCGGCGAGCGCCGAGTCCGACCCGCGTGCGGCCGCGTGGCACCGCAGCTTCGTCGACGACGTCCCGGACGTGGTCGCGCTGCTCCGTGCAGCCCGCTCGTACGTGGTGGACGGCAACGCCCAGGCCGCGGTCGTGCTCACCGAGCGCGCGCTGCACATCGGTTCGGGGCACGAGGACGAGCACGCTGCGCTCCTCGGTGTCGCCGAGGCCCTGCTGGCGAACCGGCTGCTCGGCTTCGCCGCGCGGTACCTCGCCGCGATCCGGCCGTTCCGAGCGACCGCGGACGAGACCCGTCGGCTCCGGCTGTCGTACTCGGTGCAGTACCTCAGCGGCGACGCCGTGCACGCGGACGAGCTCCTCGTGCCGGTCGACCCCGAGAACGCCGCCGAGGCGGACGCGCTCGGTGGGCTCCTCGCGATGGTCGCGTGCTTCCGGGCCGAGGCCTGGGAGCTCGACCACGCCAGGGACCTCCTCGCCCGGGCGGAGCCGCTCAAGCGGTCCGCGTCGCAGCACACCCTCGAGATCACGGAGACCGCGCACGAGCTCATCGCCGCGGTCGACGGGACCCTCCCGGCCGACACGGCGCTCCACGACGGGCTCTCCACCACGACGCTGGTGGGCATGTCCGACCCGGCGCTGCTGCTCCTCGCCCACGCGTTGAGCATCGCCGAGCGGTACCGCAGCGCCCGCCGCGTGTTCGCCCTCGTCCTCGCCCGGGGACAGGAGGCCATGCCGGTCTGGACAGAGGCCGCCCGCTACCTGTCCGCCGAGAACGAGGTGCGCTCCGGGAACTTCCGACAGGCGCTCCGCGCGATCGACGTCTGGGAAGCCGGATCGTCGGTGGTCGAGCGGCTCCGCGAGCCGTCCCGTGCCATCGCGCTCGCCTGGCGGCACTTCGCCGAGGGGCGCTCCCCCGAGGCGCTCGAGGTCCTCGACCGGTGCCTCGCGCAGCGGTCCACGAACCGTCTGTGGGGTGCGACCGCCAAGCTGCACGCCCTGCGCGGTCGGGTCCTGCTGCTGGACGGTCGACTCGACGAGGCCGCGGCCTCGCTCGAGGCGGCGGACGCCATCGGTCGCTCGCTGCGGAACCCGGCGGTGCTCCGGCACCTCGGCGACCTGGTGGAGGCGTACTCGCGCCTCGACCGGATCGACGACGCCCGGGCGATCGCCGCACGGCTCGCGGCGGACCACCACGCCCGCCCGTCGCGCTGGGGCGCCCTCGTCCTGGCGCGGAGCCTCGCGCTCGTCGCGGACGACACCACCCGTGACACCGCGCGTCGCCGTGCACTGGAGCTGTTCCAGCCGCACGACTCGCAGTTCGAACGTGCTCGGACCTTCGCGGCGCTCGCTGCCGTGGGGACCCCGACGGAGCGTCCGCGCCTCGGTGCCGCCGCTGCGGCGGCGTACGAGGCGGCGGGGCTCCGGCGTCCGCTGGCCACCCCGGCCGCGACGGTCGCGATGCCGGTCTTCGGCTCGCCGACGTCGCTCCGGTCCGGTCCGGTGCTGTCCGCGCAGATGCCCGGGACGCCGCGCAGCGCGCCGGACGCCTCGGCGGTGCTCACCTCGCTCACCGCGGAGGAGCGCGCCGTCGTGCAGAAGGTGACGGAGGGGTACCGCAACCGCGAGATCGCCTCGTCGCTCTTCATGTCGCAGCGGACGGTGGAGCTGCGACTGACGCAGATCTACCGCAAGGTGGGAGCGCGCTCGCGTTCGCACCTGGTCGCGCTGCTCACGTAGTCGAGACGCGACCCACCACCGGACGGGAGGCGCGGTGCCAGCTGGCACCGCGCCTCCCGTTCGTCGTCGGTGCGGGCCGTGGATGCGGGTTGCGGGACTCCGCACGCCCTGTCCTCCGAACGGGGGACCGCTCGCGGTGAACCGCAAGAGCGGGCGACGACCGTTGCCGTGTCACCGACCGGCGGGTGATGCTTCTCGTGCACCGACCGCCGTGCTCCTCCGGGAGCCCGCCCGTGGTACCCCGTCCGGTACCCGAACCGTCGGCCCACGAACGCCGTCGTCCGTCCTCGCCTGATCCGAGGACGGGCGGCGGCCCGGGCCGGCGGACCGGACGCACGGCAGACCCGACGGCGGTCGGTGCCGCAAGGCTCCTCCCTCCCCCACCCGAGCTGCTCCTCCCACCCGAAGGGAAACCAGATGTGCGGCATCATCGCGGCCCGCGTCACCGACGACGCGTCCCCCTACCTGCTCGACGGACTCGAACGACTCGAGTACCGCGGGTACGACTCGGCGGGCATCGCCGTCCGGACCGCCCACGGCGGCACCGAGACCATCCGGTCCGTGTCGCGCGTCGGTGACCTGCGCACGCTCGTCGCCGCACGCTCCGGCGACGCGCTGACGGGGGTCGGCATCGGGCACACCCGGTGGGCGACGCACGGCGTGGTCCGCGAGGCGAACGCGCACCCGCACGCCGACTGCTCCGGCCGGATCAGCATCGTGCACAACGGCATCGTCGAGAACGCCGACCGGCTCCGTGCGACGCTCGAGCGCCAGGGCCACGTGTTCTCGTCGGACGTCGACTCCGAGGTCATCGCGCACCTCGTCGAGCGGGCGCTCGCGGTGGACCCGGACCTCATGCTCGCGGTGCAGATCGCGACCGCGCAGCTCGAGGGCTCGTGGGCGATCGTGGTGCTCGACGCCCGGGACGGCCGCATGGTCGTCGCGGCCGAGCGCTCCCCCCTCGTCGTCGCACGGTCCGCCCGCGGCGACTTCGTGGCGAGCGACATCGGGGCGATCGCCGAGTGGTGCGAGACCTTCGTGGCGCTCCGCGACGGCGACGTCGTCGAACTCGGCGAGGCCTGGACGTGGTCGTCCTCCGGCGTCACGGTCCCCGTGCCCTTCCCGACGCCGTCCCCGTTCGCCGCGACCGCGCTCGACCTCGGCGACCACCCGGACCACATGGCGAAGGAGATCGAGGAGCAGCCCGAGGTCGTTGCCTCGATCCTCGACCGGGTCGCCCGCCGGGCCGCCGACGGCAGCATGTGGGTCGGCCTGGGGCTGCCCGGGTTCCACCGACTGGCGATCGTCGCGTGCGGCACCTCGCTCAACGCCGGGCAGGTGATCGCCACCGCGCTGCGCGGGATCGGCGGCGTGCCGACGGACATCGTCGTCGCGAGCGAGGCCGACCAGGCGGTGCTCGGCCCGGGCACGCTCGTGGTCGCCATCAGCCAGTCCGGCGAGACCGCCGACGTCCTCCGCGCCCTCGACCGCTTCGAGGACCGGCACCCGGTGCTCGCGCTCACGAACAACGTGCACTCGTCCCTGGCCCGCCGGGCGGACGCCGTGCTCGACTGCCACGCCGGCCCGGAGATCGGTGTCGCCGCGACGAAGACGTTCACCGCGCAGGTCGTCGTCGGCGTCGCCGCGGTGATCTCCGCGCTCGTCGCATCGGGTCGGATCGACGGCGAACGCGCGGCCGCGCTCGTCGGCGAGCTCTCCGACCTCCCCGCCCGCATCGACCACGCTGCCGCGATCGCCGCCGACCGCATCCCGCTGCTCGTCTCGAGCGTCAAGGACGCGACCGGCTTCCTCTTCCTCGGCCGTGGCGCCGGGCTGCCCTACGCGGCCGAGGGCGCGCTCAAGCTCAAGGAGCTCAGCTACCGCTGGGCCGAGGCCTACCCGGCCGGTGAGCTGAAGCACGGCCCGCTCGCCCTCGTCGACGAGGGCACCCCGGTCGTCGTCATCGACCACGGCGACCACCGACTGCAGGCGAACATCGCCGAGGTCCGTGCCCGCGGCGGTTTCGTCATCACGATCGGCGGCGAGGGGTCGGACATCCCCGCACTCGGCCGTCGCATCGTCGGCGACCTCGCCTGGGGTCGCGCGACCGCACCGTGGGGTCCGCTCGAGGCCGTCGTCCCGCTGCAGATGCTCGCCCGCGAACTCGCGCTCCAGCTGGGGTGCGACGTGGACAAGCCGAGGAACCTCGCCAAGTCGGTGACGGTCGAATAGCCAGGCACACGCGCTTCAACCGCCTGACGGTGTTCCTCGCCGTCCTCACGGCGCTCGCCATCGTCGCGACGGTCATCGTGATCGCCGCGACGCTGGTGCCGTCGTTGCTCCCCCAGGGTCTTGCCGGGTTCGTCACGGACGGTGCTGCGATCCTGGTCCCTTGACCACCGCAGCCCCGCCCCTCGTCGTCGTCGCGCTCCTCGTGGGCGCGGTCCTGCCGTTCGTGCCGTTCGTCGGCCGGGTGGCGCGCATCGCCGCGACGATCGCGCACGAGGTCGGGCACGCCGTCGTCGTCGTGCCGTTCGGCGGACGCATCCAGCGCATCGAGCTGCACCCGGACGGCTCGGGCGAGGCATGGGTCCAGCTCGGCCGGGTCCCCGGTGCGATCCGGTGGCTCGTGCGGATCGTGAACCTGTACGCCGGCTACAGCGCGCCGCTCTGGGCCGGCGTGCTGCTCGTGACCGGGGTGCTGCACGGGTCGAGGTGGGTGCCCGTCGTGGTCCTCGGCGTCGTCGGGCTCGTCGCACTCGCGTTCGTGCGGAACTGGTTCGGGATCCTCGTGGTCCTCGGCTTCGACGCGCTCGCGCTCTGGGTCGCCCTGCGCCCGTCCGAGACGACCGTGCTCGTGGTCGCCGCGGTCGGTGCGTTCTTCGTCGTGGACGGACTGCGCTCGGTGGTGCAGGTCGCCCGGTGGCTCGCGACCGGGGCCCGTGTGCAGACCGACTTCCACATCGCCGCGGCCGAGATGCGGGTGCCGGCGACGGTCTGGTTCGTGCTGTTCGTCGCCGTGAACGCCGCCGCGGTGTGGCTTGCGCGCGGTCCGCTGCTCGAGGTGTGGGCGACCGTCTCCGACGGGGTGCGCGCGCTGTTCTGACGCGTGCGGCGGGCGGCGGGCGGCGGGCGGCGGGCCGACTCGGAACGACATCGTCGCTGTCGTACGACATCGACGTCGTCGCACCCCCGCGAGCGCAACAGTTGCGCACGCGCGGCAACGACGAGCCCGCTGTCGTACGACATCGACGTCGTCGCAACCCCGCGCGCGCAACGACCGATGCGACGATGGCACGATGCACCTCGACGACGTCACCGCTGCCCTCGCCGGCACGTCTGCGCCCGACCGCGACCGCTTCCTCGCGTTCGTGCGGACCCACGGCGACGCGGCACTCCGACGCGACGGCGGCCCGGAGCACCTCACCGCGTCGTGCTTCGTGTTCTCGCCCGACCTCGGGAGCGTGCTGCTGTGCCTGCACCGCAAGGGCCGGTTCTGGGTGCAGTTCGGTGGACACCTCGAACCGGGCGACCGCGACCTCGCCGAGGCCGCCCGTCGCGAAGCCCGCGAGGAGTCGGGCATCGCCGACCTCGACCTGCTCAGCACCTCCGCCGCCGACCTCGATCGTCACGACCTGCACGGGGGCTTCGCCTGCGCCGCGCACTGGGACGTCGGCTTCGTCGCCGTGGTCGATCCCGCTCGGGCGACCACCGTCAGCGACGAGAGCGACGACGTCCGGTGGTTCGCCCTCGACGCACTGCCCGAGGGCCTCGCGCCCGGGCTGCCCGCACGCCTGGCCGCGGTGGTCGCCACGGTCGCGCACCGCGACTGACACCGGACGGGAGGCACGGGGCGGCGCCGACCCGCGCCTCCAGTCCGGTGCGTGCGCACCTTCCGACGTGACACGCGTCGATCGACGGGTGCAGTGTCGCGATCGCCGCGCGAACCGCGCCGCGCGCCGCCCGCTGCGCGCCGCGCTACTCCCAGGGGTGCTGCGCCAGCTCCGCCGGGTCGACGACCCGCCCACCGGCCACCACGAGCGACCGCGGCACGCGGCGCACCAGCGCGTCCATCGGGTTCTCCGCGTCGACCAGGACGACGTCCGCGCGCGCACCGGCGACGATGTCGTGCTCCTCGTCCGTGACGAACCGTGCGCCGTCGCGCGACGCGATCTCGACCACCCGCACCAGGTCCTCGTCCCGCACCACCCCGCCGGCCCGCGCGTACTGCCACGCGATGCCGAGCAGGTCGCCGTCGCCGTAGGGGCTCCACAGGTCGCGGATGCCGTCGGTGCCGAAGCCGAACCGCACCCCCGCGTCGTCGAACTCGTGCAGCGGCAACTGCTTCATGCGCACCGGCGCGACCGTCGTCATCGTGACCCCGAGGCCCGCCATCCGGGCGAGCAGGTCGCGGCGCCGGACCGGGTCGACGTCGACGATCGCGAAGCCGTGCGCGACGTTGACCCTGCCGGGCGCGATGCCGAGCCGCTCGACGCGGTCGAGGACCAGGTCGAACGAGAACGCCCCGAGCTCGGCGGGCTCGTGCAGGTGGACGTCGATCCCGCACCCGGTGTCGGCGGCGATGTCGAACAGGCCGTCGAGGTGCCCGACGGGGTCGCGGTCGATGAGCGACGGGTCGAGGCCGCCGATGTTGTCCGCTCCGCCCTCCGCCGCACGGCGCAGCAGATCGAGCACGCCGGGGCGCCGGAGCACGCCGTCCTGCGGGAACGCCACGATCGACAGCTCGACCGCGTCGTCGAGCGCGGCACCGGCGGCGCGGACCGCCTCGATGCCCCGGAGTCCGACGCCGAGGTCGACGTCCACGTGGGTGCGCACCCGGGTGGTGCCGGTGCGGAGCGACTCCCGCAGGACCCTGGTCGCGACGGCCTCGCCCGGGATCCCGAGGGCGTCACGTCGGGCGCGCTCGTGGGCGATCCGGCCCTGGGTCCCGCCCTCGCCGCCGTACGACTCCCACGGGTGGCCCCACCAGCTCTTGTCGACGTGCGCGTGCGTGTTCACCAGCCCGGGGAGCGCGAGCTGCCCACGACCCTGCACCTCGGTCGCGCTGCCGGCCGGGACGGTGCCCGGGAGTGTGACCGCGGTGGTGCGGGAGCCGGTGACGACGACGTCGGCCCGTTCCCCTCCCCACGGTCGCACGTCGCGGATGATCAGGGTCGCGTCCTCGTCCACCATGCCCCCACCCTGCCAGTCCGGCCGCACCGGGTGTGCGCGGGACCCGCCGTAACGGAACGCCGCAAACGGGAACCGCGGAGGGAAGCCTGCGAGAGTACCGGCACGACGACGGCAGGAGGTGTCCCGTGACGGACGAGGCGCACGGTTTCGCGACCGAGCAGGTGCACGGCGGGTTCCAGCCCGACCAGGGCCACGGAGCGAGGGTCCCCGCGATCCACATGTCCTCGGGCTTCCTGTTCGACGACTTCGACCAGGCCCGCGACCGCTTCGCCGGGACCGACGACGGCTACACCTACACGCGGCTCGGCAACCCCACGAACGCCGACGTCGAGCGCCGGGTCGCGCTGCTCGAGCGCGGCGTCGAGGCGATCCTGGTGGGCAGTGGGCAGGCCGCCGCCACCGTCGCGTTCCTCGGCATCCTGCAGGCCGGCGACCACGTCGTCGCGGCGCGCAGCATCTACGAGGGCACCAAGGGCCTGCTCGTGCAGAACCTCGGACGCCTCGGGATCGAGGTCGACTTCGTCGCGGACCAGCGCGACCTCGACGAGTGGGCGCGACTCGTCCGACCGAACACGAAGGCCTTCTTCGCCGAGACGATCCCGAACCCGAAGAACGACGTCCTCGACATCACCGGCGTCGCCGACACCGCGCACCGTGCGGGTGTGCCGCTCATCGTCGACAACACCCTCGCGACGCCGTACCTCGTGCGTCCGGTCGACCACGGTGCCGACATCGTCGTCCACTCGGCGTCGAAGTTCCTCTCCGGCCACGGTGCCGGGCTCGGCGGCGTGGTCGTCGACGGCGGCACCTTCGACTGGTCGGCCTCCCTGGACCGATGGGTGCACCTGACCAGCCCGGAACGGTCGCTCGGCGGCGAGAGCTACGTCGAGCGCTACGGCAGCCGCGCGTTCGTCGTCTTCGCACGCGACGTCGTCGCCTCGCGCATCGGCCCGACGCCCTCCCCCTTCAACTCCTTCCTGCTCCGCCAGGGCATCGAGACGCTGTCGCTGCGCGTGGAACGCCACAGCGCGAACGCGCTGGCCGTCGCGTCCTTCCTGGAGCAGCAGCCGGAGGTGACGAGCGTCGACTACGCGGGTCTCGCCTCCAGTCCGTTCAACGACCTCGCCCAGCGCTACCTGCCGCGCGGTGCCGGGTCCGTCTTCGCCTTCACGCTGGACGGCGGCGAAGCCGCCGCACGGACCTTCATCGACAGCGTCCAGCTGTTCAGCCGGATGACCCACCTCGGTGACGTCCGCTCGCTGATCCTGCACCCCGCCACCACGACGCACGCCGGCAAGACGCCCCAGGAGCGCGCCGACCAGGGCATCGACGACGGCCTCATCCGCCTGTCGGTCGGCATCGAGGACGTCGCGGACCTGGTCCGCGACCTGTCGCGCGGGTTCGCCGCGTTGCGCGGCGCGGGGGCGGGCGCTGTCGGCGCTGTCGGCCAGGAGGCGCGGGTCGGCGCCGACTCGGAGCTCGCCTCCCTCGAACACGCCGTTCCCGGCAACCACGTCATCGCGGAGGAACTCTAGGCAATGGCCGGACTGCAGCACTTCGGGTACTTCTTCTCGCGCGGGTTCGGCCCGCAGGCGTGGGGCCGGTCCGACTGGGACTGGGGGCACGACTGGACGAAGCCCGACCTGTACCAGCAGTCCGTCCGCGCCCTCGAGCAGGCCGGCATGGACCTCGTCATCGCCGAGGACGCGATCTCGCTCGGCAACCCGTCGACGCTCGACCTGCGGATCCGGCAGGCGTACGGCGGCCCGAAGCACGACCCGCTCCTGCTCGCGCCGTACCTGTTCGCCGCGACCTCGCACATCGGCATCGCCCCGACCGTGAACGCGGGGTTCACCCCGCCGTACCTCGCCGCACGGCAGTTCGCGACGCTCGCGCACCTCTCCGGCGACCGCTTCGGCGTCAACGTCGTGACGGATACCGGGAGCGCGCGGCACGCCGGGCTCGCTCCGCTCCCGCACGACGCCGCGTACGACCGCGCCGAGGAGTGGTTGCAGCTCGTGCGGCGGCTCTGGCACTCGTGGGGCTCCGGCTACGTCGGGGACCGCTCCGACTGGCACTTCGCCGACGGCGACGCCCTCGACGCGTTCCACCACGAGGGCGCCTACTTCACCGCGGACGGCCCGCTCAACGCCCTCCCGCTCGACTCCGACCCGATCGTGGTCTCCCCCGGCGGCTCCGGCCGGGGGCTCGGGTTCGCCGGCACGCACTCGGACGTGCAGCTCGCGCTCGCACCGCTGTCCGCGGCGGCCGTGCGGGACTACCGCGCACGGGTGCTCTCCGCCGCGGCCGACGCCGGACGCACCGCCGACGCGCTGCGGATCCTGTTCGTGCTCAAGCCCGAGATCGTGTCGTCGGCGGCCGAGGCGGACCGCGTCGTCGACGCCTCCCGGCACCCGTCCGACGACGACCTCCGCACCGCGGCGATCGCGTGGTCGAGCGATTCCGAGACGGACCTGCTCGCGCTCGACCTCGATTCGCCGATCCCGGCGGGGACGTTCGGCGACCACGTCTCGGCCGGCACCATCCGCGGCCTCGTCGGCGACACCCCAGACGCACCGCTGCGCACGCTCCTCGAACGCAAGGCCCGGAAGGGTCGGGTGTCCTCGCGCGAGGGCTTCGTCGGGACCGCCGACGAGTTCGCGGACTTCATCGAGGAGCTCGGCGCGGACGCCGACAACGACGGCATCATCTTCTCGGGCGACCTGCACCCGGCGCAGGTCTACCGGATGCTCGGCGACCTCGTGCCGGTGCTCCGGCGCCGTGGGCTCCTGCGACGGGAGTACGGCGCCGGAGGCATCCGGCAGAACCTGTTCGACTTCTGAGACCGCGCGCCCCGTGGCGCGGGTCCTAGTGGTGGACGGGCTCCACGACGCCGCTCTCCTCGACGTCGCGGACGTCCTCGGCGGTGCGGAGGATCTCGTCGCGGTCGGACGCCGAGTTGATCGCCCAGTAGTAGATCACCAGGGAGAACACCGCCACCACGACGATGTCGATCCACAGCGGGAACACCGGGTGCGTCAGCGGACCGAAGTCGCTGAGGAACACGATGAGCCCCATGCCGATCAGGTACGGCAGCAGCCACTGGGCCGCCTTCCAGTCCCAGCGCGGGCGGACGCTCGAGGCGCCGCGGAACACGTTGTTCAGGATGATCACCACGGCACCGATGAGGATCGCGACCCCGAGCTTCCAGTCCGTGTCCCACCCGGTCCAGAGGATGATGAGGTTCGCGACGACGAACGCGATCGGTGAGAGCAGCGTCGCGGCCGGCATCCGGTAGGGGCGCTCGACCTCGGGGATCCGCTTCCGGAACGCGCCGAGGGCCAACGGTGCACCCGCGTACATCAGGACGGACGCACTCGTGATGAGGCTGACCAGCCCCTGCCACGACGGGAACGGCGCGAAGCACGCGCACCCCACGACGAACGCCACGATGAGGCCGACCCAGGGCACGCCCTGCTTCGTCGTCCACTCGAAGGCCTTCGGGAAGTACCCGTTGCGGCTGAGCCCGTACGAGATGCGGCTCGTGGCCGTCACGTAGATGAGACCGGTGCCGGCGGGCGAGATGATCGCATCGATGAAGATGACCACGGCGAGCCAGGTGATGCCGGCCGCCATCGCGATGTCGGCGAACGGTCCGGTGTACTTCGTGAAGTCCGCGGTCGCCCACGAGCCCTGGATCGCGTCGGAGCGCAGGACGCCGAGGAACACGATCTGCAGCAGCAGGTAGATCACGAGCCCGATGAGCACCGAGCCGATGACGGCGCGCGGGATGTCGCGCTTCGGGTTCTTGGCCTCGCCGGCGAGCTGGTCCGCCTGCTCGAAGCCGAGGAACGCGAAGATGATGCCCGACGTCGACACCGCGGCGAGGATGCCCTTCGCACCCTCGGGCATGAAGCCGTCCGCCGCCGTGAAGTTCGAGCCGTGGAACCCGCTGAACGCCAGGACGATGATGACCAGCAGGGGGATGGCGACCTTCCACCAGGTCGCCGCGGAGTTCGTGTTCGCGAGGATCTTCACGCTGAGCATGTTGATCACCGTGACGACCGCCATCAGGACGATCGCCACCGCGATCCCGGCGCCGGTCAGCAGCTGCTGGGTCTCCCCCTCGATGACCACGGTGTGCAGCCACGGGTGGGCGAACTGCCAGTGCTGTGCGTACTTGATCATCGCCTCGACCTCGATCGGGGCGACCGTCACGGACTGCAGCCACGAGAACCACCCGAAGGAGGCCCCGGCGATGCCGCCGAAGGCGATGTGGGGGAACCGCGCTGTTCCACCCGCGATCGGGAACATGCCGCCGAGCTCGGCGTGCACGAGTGCGAGGACGAGGATCGCCACGCCACCGATGAGCCACGAGATGATCGCGGCGGGCCCGGCGGTCTTCAGGGCCTCCTGCGAACCGAAGAGCCAGCCGGAGCCGATGATCGACCCCGTCGAGGCCCAGATGAGCCCGATGAAGCCGACGTTGCGCTTGAGGCCGGAGTCCGGCAGCGCCTGTGTCGTTGTAGCCACTGTTGCTCCTGTCGATGAGCGCCGCCCCTCGGACGGGGGCTGCGCCCCTCGACTCTGGCACCGTGACAGCACTTTGGTCGGATTGTTTAACACAATGGAAACAAACGTGCTGTACAAGCCCTCAGGCTACTTCTTGTCGTGCTTCTTCCTGCTCTTCTTGTCCGACTTCTTCTTGTCGTCCTGCTTCTTGTCCGACTTCTTGTCCGACTTCTTGTCCGACTTCTTCTTCGCATCCTGCTTCTTGCCGGACTTCTTCTTGTCGGACTTCTGCTTGCCCTTCTTGTCCGGCTCGGGCTCGGGCGACTCCACCCCGTCGACGGGTTCGACCACCACCGCGCTCCCCGTGTCGGCGAGGACGTCGACCTCGCGCTCCTCGAGCGTCGGCGCGAGGGCGTCCTCCACCCGCTCGACGACGATCGACGCACCGTCCTCGGCGAGCCGGACGAGCGCCTGGGCTGCCCGGACGCGGGTCGTCGTCTTCCGGGCGAGCACGTCGGCGCGGGCACCCTCGAGGAAGGCACGGAGCGACCGTTCGACCACCGAACGACCCCGCGGCGCCGAACGGTCGAGGCGGTCGAGCTCACCGGCCACACCGGACACGTCGTCCTCGACGTGCTCGTGCCGCACGGACTCGATGAGCGCGGCGATCGCGGCCGCCCCACGCTCGACCGCTGCGGACCGCTGGTCGAGCACGACGAGCATCTCGATCACCGAGCCGTACGTCACCGTCTCGAGGCGGACCGGCTCGGCCCCACGCCCGCGGATGACGAGCCGGGCGTCCGGCGTCGGCAGCCACGCGGCCAGCGCAGCGACGGTCGCGACCGAGGCCACCGCCCGCTCGTAGTCGGCGAGCACCACTCGCTCCTGCTCTCGCAGACGGACTCGGATCGCGATCTCCTGCACCACGTGGACCTCCCGTTCGTGGGCACGGGCGTGTTCCCGCGCCTGCTGCGGATCGTAGTCCTCGGAGGTGGCGGGACAGCGAACGCCCCGGCATCGTCCGGGGACGGTGTCGGGGCGTTCGGTGTGGCAGTGCGTGACAGCGGTGCGGCGTCCGGCGAATGGTGGAGATGGGGGGAATCGAACCCCCGTCCATCGCTGCAATTCGACGTCTTCTACGGGCGTATCCGGATGGTTCGTTCTGCTCGGCCCCGTCCTTTGCTACCGGCTTCTAGGACGACGGGCCCAGTCTCAGTGCAAGTCCCGCACGGCCCTGAGGCGCAACCGTGCAGCAAGTCCTCTGGATGACGCCGGAACTCAGGTTAGAAGACGATCACCTGGCCGACGGACTTCATGTGCTGGGCTGCTTACGCAGCGAGAGCGAAGTCAGTGCGCTTGGAATTGGCACTTGTTGTTTTCCACGGATCGTTGACGAGATGACCGTGGGTCCTCGGCCCGCTTCCCGTCGGCACACAGGCAATGTCGAAACCGATCATCCCCATGCGGGCCGGACGTGCGAACCGCTGTCACGCTCTTGAGTTGCCAATGCTCCGATCGGAGCAGTCCCTCAGTCTAGCCGACCGAGGTGCGACGGCGCTACTCGCCGACTCGGTTCCGGGTGCGCATGGCCCGCTCGGCCTCGCGCTTGTCCGTCTTCTCGCGCAGGGCCTGGCGCTTGTCGAACTCCCGCTTGCCCTTCGCGACCGCGATCTCCACCTTGGCCCGGCCGTCGTGGAAGTAGATCTGCAGCGGCACGAGCGTGTAGCCGCCCTGCGCCGTCTTGTGCGAGATCTTCACGATCTGCTGCTTGTGGAGGAGCAGCTTCCGCTTGCGCCGGGGAGCGTGGTTGTTCCACGTGCCCTCGGTGTACTCGGGGATGTGCACGGCGTCGAGCCAGGCTTCGCCGCCGTCGATGAAGGCGTACCCGTCGACGAGCGAGGCGCGCCCTTCGCGGAGGGACTTCACCTCGGTGCCGGACAACACCATGCCGGCCTCGTACGTGTCCTCGATCAGGTAGTCGTGACGCGCGCGACGGTTCGTCGCCACGATCTTCTCGCCGCGTTCCTTCGCCATGCGTGTCTCCTTCCGTGCGGTCGCTGCGGATGCGCAGCCCTACAGACTACCCAACGCGCGGCACCCACCGCACCTTCCCGGCGCGCCGCCCGGTGCCGGACCGGTGTCGGCCGCCGCCGAGACTCGGCCACGCGGACACTTTCGCGGCACCGGAGGCACGAAAGTGTCCGCCGGCCCGAGACTCGGCCAGCACGACTGCCGGCGCGTCAGACCTTCAGGTAGCGGCGGATCGCGACGAAGGCGGACAGTCCCGCCAGCACGATGCCGATCACGATCACCGACGGCACCACGACGGCCGCGTCCCCCATGCCGATGAACGCCGTGCCCGAGAACCGCTGCGCGAGGTAGTTCCGCACGAAGAACCAGACCACCGCAGTGATCGCGCCACCGGCCAGGACGGCCCCGATGGCAGCGGCGATCACCCCCTCGAGCACGAAGGGTGTCTGGATGAACCGGTTCGACGCCCCCACCAGGCGCATGATGCCGAGCTCTCGCCGTCGACTGAACGCGGACAACCGGATGGTCGTCGCGATGAGCAGCACGGCGGCGACGAGCATGAGCGCCGCGATGCCGATCGCCGTGTACGACGAGGCGTTGAGCAGGTTGAAGATCGGTTGCAGGTACCCGCGCTGGTCGACCACGCTCTGCACGCCGGCGACCTTCGACAGGCTCTCGACGAGGACGTCCGCCTGCGACGGGTTCTTCAGGTTCACCCAGAAGGTCTCGTTGAGGTACTCGGGCTTGACGAACTCCGTCGCCGGCGAGTCCTTGAACTGCTGCTTGAACCGGTCGTACGCCTGGTCCTGGTCCTCGTAGTACGTCTTCTCGATGTACGGCTTGAGGGTCGACGAGTCGAGCTGCTCCTGGACCTGCTTGCGCTGGTCGTCGGTGGCCTTTGCCCCCGTGCAGTTACCAGTGGTGTCGGTGTCGGTGCAGAGGTAGACCGCGACCTGCGCCCGGTCGTACCAGTACCCCTTCATCTGGTTGATCTGCATCTGGAGCAGGATCGCGGTGCCGACGAAGGTGAGCGAGATGAAGGTCACGAGGACGACGGACACGACCATGGACGCGTTGCGCCGCAGGCCCGAGCCGACCTCGGACATGACGAGCCCGAGCCTCATCGGATGATCCCCGGGATGGTCTGGATGCCGGTGGTGTTCGAGACGCCCGCGCGCTGGATCGGCACGGCCTGGGTCTGGTAGCCGCCGGACTGCTCGTCGCGCAGGATCGTCCCGTTCGAGAGCTCGATGACGCGGCGCTGCATCTGGTTGACGATGCTGGCGTCGTGGGTCGCCATGAGCACGGTGGTGCCTCCCTGGTTGATGCGTTCGAGGAGCGCCATGATGCCGGCCGAGGTCGTCGGGTCGAGGTTGCCGGTGGGCTCGTCGGCGAGGAGGATCGCCGGCTTGTTGACGACGGCGCGGGCGATCGCCACGCGCTGCTGCTCACCACCGGAGAGTTCGTGCGGCATGCGCGTCGCCTTGCCGGCGAGGCCCACGAGCTTCAGCACGTCGGTGACGGCCTCGCTGATGAAGCCCTTGCTCTTGCCGATCACCTGCAGCGAGAACGCGACGTTGTCGAACACGTTCTTGTTCGGCAGGAGCCGGAAGTCCTGGAAGACCACGCCGAGGTTGCGGCGGAAGTACGGGACCTTGCGCGACGACAGGGCGCCGAGCCGCTGCCCGAGCACGTGGATCTGCCCGCGCGACGGCTTCTCCTCCTTCAGCACGAGGCGGAGGAAGCTGGACTTGCCGGACCCGGACGCGCCCACGAGGAAGACGAACTCCCCCTTGAGGATCTCGAGGGAGATGGCGTCGAGGGCGGGGCTCGGGTTGCCCGAGTACACCTTGGTGACCTGGTCGAATTTGATCATGACCGGATCAGGGTAGGTCGCGTCGCCCGGAAATCAACCGAGGCGCGCGGCTCAGGAATCGTCGGATTGCTTGCGCCAGCGGATGCCCGCGTTGATGAACCCGTCGAGGTCACCGTCGAACACGGCTGAGGGGTTGTTCACCTCGTGCTCGCTCCGCAGGTCCTTGACCATCTGGTACGGCGCCAGCACGTACGAGCGGATCTGGTCGCCCCAGCTCGCCGTGATGTTGCCGGCCAGTTCCTTCTTCTTCGCGTTCTCCTCTTCCTTCTTGAGGAGCAGGAGGCGCGACTGCAGCACGCGCATGGCGGCGGCACGGTTCTGGATCTGCGACTTCTCGTTCTGCATCGAGACGACGGTGCCGGTCGGGATGTGGGTCAGGCGGACCGCGGAGTCCGTCGTGTTGACCGACTGCCCACCGGGGCCCGACGAGCGGAACACGTCGACGCGGATGTCGTTCTCGGGGATGTCGATCGACTCGGTCTCCGGCATGAGCGGGATGACCTCGACCGCGGCGAACGACGTCTGCCGCTTGCCCGCGGCGCCGAACGGCGACATCCGGACGAGGCGGTGCGTGCCGGCCTCGACCGACAGGGTGCCGAAGGCGTGCGGGGCGTCGACCTCGAACGTGGCGGACTTGATGCCCGCTTCTTCCGCGTAGGACGTGTCCATCACGGTGGTCTTGTAGCCGTGCTGCTCCGAGTAGCGGAGGTACATGCGCAGCAGCATCTCGGCGAAGTCCGCGGCGTCGACACCACCGGCACCGGCACGGATCGTGATGACCGCGGGGCGGTCGTCGTACTCGCCGTCGAGGAGCGTCTGCACCTCGAGGTCGCCCATCGTCTTCTGGATCGCCTTGAGCTCGGCTGCGGCTTCGTCGGCGGAGTCCTGGTCGTCGGCCTCGTTCGCCATCTCGACCAACACCTCGAGGTCGTCGATGCGGCGCTCGGTGTCGGTGATCTTCTTCAGCTCCGACTGCCGGTGCGAGAGCGCGCTCGTCACCTGCTGCGCGTGCTCGACGTCGTCCCAGAGGTCCTGGGCCCCGGCCTGCTCGCTGAGATCGGCGATCTCACGCTGCAGGCGGTCGACGTCGACCACCGAGCGGATGTTGCCGAAGGTCTCGCGGAGGGCGGAGAGCTGCTCGGTGAAGTCCAGTTCGACCATGATCACCGATCCTACCGGTGCTTCCCAGCCCCGGAGGCGCGGGTCGGCCCCGGTGGACCGGTCAGCGCCCCAGGAGCGGTTCCCTCGACGCCATCCCCGCGGCTCCGGCGCGCGCCACCGCGTCCGGCAGCGCGGCGAGGAACGCGTCGACGTCGGCGTCGGTCGTGGTGTGCCCGAGCGTGATCCGGAGCGCACCGCGGGCGTCCTGCTCCGACAGCCCCATGGCGAGCAGGACGTGCGAGGCCTCGGGCACGCCGGCCTGGCACGCCGAGCCGGTCGACACCGCGACCCCGGCGGCGTCGAGCAGGAAGAGCAGCGAGTCCCCCTCGCAGCCCGGGAACGTGAAGTGCGCGTTGCCGGGGAGCCGGTCGACCGGGTCCCCCATCAGCACCGCGGTGGGCACCGCTGCCCGGACCCCGGCGACGAGCCGGTCCCGCAGTGCCCGGACGTCCGCGTGCGGCATCGCGGCCGCGACCCCGAAGGCCGCCGCAGCCGGGGCGTCCTGCGTCCCGCTCCGCACCTGGCGCTGCTGCCCGCCCCCGTGGATGAGCGGCTCGACGGTCGCACGACGGCCGAGCACGAGCGCGCCGATGCCGACCGGGCCGCCGATCTTGTGCGCTGACACGCTCAACGCGTCGAGCCCGGAGGCGGCGAACGACACCGGGACCTGGCCGTACGCGGCGACCGCGTCGCTGTGGACGGGCACGCCCGCGGCGTGCGCGAGCTCGACGATCCGCGACACCGGCGCGATCGTACCGACCTCGTTGTTCGCCCACAGGAACGTGACCAGGGCGACGTCCGAGGCGTCGGCGAGCCGCGCCTCCAGGGCCACCAGGTCGACGCGACCCTGTGCGTCCAACGGGACCACGTCGACGACCGCGCCCTCGTGGCGCTCGAGCCACTCGACGGTGTCGACCGTCGCGTGGTGTTCCCCACCGGGGACGACGATGCGCGGGCGCGGACGGTCCTGCTGCCGCGCCCAGAACATGCCCTTCACGGCGAGGTTGATGCTCTCGGTGCCGCCGGAGGTGAAGACGACCTCGACCGGGTCGGCGTCGAGCGAGGCGGCGACGGCGGCGCGGCCGTCCTCGAGCAGCATCTTCGCCTGCTGCCCCGCGCTGTGGATCGACGACGGGTTGCCGACGGTGCCGAGCGCGGCGGTGAACGCGGCGAGCGCCTCCGGCAGGATCGGCGTCGTCGCGGCGTGGTCGAGGTAGACCGGCATCTGCACCCCCTGAACGAGCGTTTCCAGGATACTCGTCGGTCCTCGTACCCTTGGTGCCATGCACGAGACGGCGATCGACGAGACCCCGGGGTTCCTCCTGACCGCCGACGTCCCGCGGTTCTCGGTGCGGTCGGCGACGGCGACGGCCGTGTCGGTCGTGGTCGACGGCCGCGGCACGTTCCCGCTGACGCGGTCCGGCGACGTCTGGGCGGGTGCCGTGCCGGGAGTCGGACCCGGGGACACGTACCACCTGCTCGTGGACGGTCCCGCCGGTCCGCGCGACGCGTTCGACGCGGTGCGTCCGCTGCTCGACCCGTACGCCCGTGGGATCGTGCGCGGCACCGGACCACGCTGGACGGGTGTCGTGGTCGACGACACGTTCGACTGGGGCGGGGTGGTCAAGCCGACGACGCCGCTCGACCGGGTCGTCGTGTACGAGGCGAACGTCCGGACCCTGACCGCGACGAACCCGGCCGTCCCGGAGGACCTCCGCGGCACGTACGCCGGCGTCGCCCACGAGAGCACCATCGCGCACCTGCACCGGATCGGTGTGACCACGCTCGAGCTGCTGCCCGTGCACGCCTTCGACACCGAACGGTGGCTGCGGGACGCCGGACGCGAGAACGCCTGGGGCTACAACACGCTCGGGTTCTTCGCGCCGCACGCCGCCCACGCCTCCCCCGGTGCACGGGCCGAGGGTGCCTCCGCGGTGCTGCGCGAGTTCAAGGGCATGGTCCGGCTCCTGCACGCAGCCGGGATCCAGATCGTCCTCGACGTCGTCTACAACCACACCGCGGAAGAGGGCCTCGGCGGCCCGTCGACCTCGCTCCGGGGCATCGACGGGGCGAACCGCTACCGGTGGACCGCCGACGGCGCCTCGTACTACGACACCACCGGCTGCGGGAACACCCTCGACACCTCGGTCGAAGCCACGGCCGACCTCATCGTCGACAGCCTGCGCTACTGGGCGCGCGAGGTGCAGGTCGACGGGTTCCGGTTCGACCTGATGGCGGCGCTCGGCCGCGACGCCGACCACGTGTTCGACCCGTCGCACCCGCTGCTCGAGCGGATCCGGAACCACCCGGACCTGCAGGACACCCTGGTCATCGCCGAACCGTGGGACGTCGGACCGGACGGGTGGAAGACGGGCTCGTTCGGCGCGCGGACGAGCGAGTGGAACGACGGCTTCCGGAACACCGTGCGGCAGTTCTGGCTCACCGACATCGCCGAGGAGCGACGCCACGGCGCCCCCGCCACCGGCATCGGCGCGCTCGCCGGGGCCCTGACCGGCTCGCGCCACCTCTTCGACACGGCACGCGGGCCGCTCGCCGGCATCAACTTCGTCACCGCCCACGACGGCTTCACCCTGCTCGACCTGGTGTCGTACGACGGCAAGCACAACGAGGCGAACGGCGAGGAGAACCGCGACGGCTCGAACGACAACCGCTCGTTCAACCACGGCATCGAGGGCGACACCGCCGACCGCGGCGTGCGGGCGGCGCGGGGCCGGTCGATGCGGAACCTCGTCGCGACGCTCATGCTCTCCGCGGGCGTGCCGATGCTCACCGCCGGCGACGAGCGGAGCCGGACGCAGCACGGCAACAACAACGCCTACGTGGTGTCCGAGGACCTCACCCCGGTCGACTGGTCGGACGACGAGGACGCCGAGGCGATGACCGAGGCCGTCTCCGCACTCGCACGGCTCCGCGCCGCGCACCCCGCCCTCCGGCCGACCCGGTTCGGCGTCGAGGGGCAGGAGACCCCCGGTGCGTCCCGGATGTCCTGGTACGGGCCCGACGGCCACCCGATGACGGCCGAGGGGTGGGACCAGCCGATCCACCGCGCGCTGCAGTACTTCGTCGAGTCGACGCCGGAGCACGAGCCGTTCGACCGCGTCCTCGTGGTGGTGCACGGCAGTGGGCGCACGCGGGACATGACGCTGCCCGTGCGCGAGGACGTGCTCGGGTACCGGCTCGCCTGGTCCAGCGAGAAGCACCGCGACCACGAGCGGCTCCGGCCCGCGGGTCAGGTGTTCACGGCGTACGGGCCGGGCATCCACGTGTTCGAGATCGCCTGACGGCGGCCCGTCCAGGAGGCGCGGGTCGGCTCCGGCACGACGGTCGCGCGGTGCTCCTCCACAGCGCCACGGCGCGCCCGGGTCTCCACGGACGGCACGTTCCGGGGAACGCGGAGGCGCTCGCCGGGTAGCGTCGGCTCCGTGGCCACTGCAGACCGACCCCGCCGACCGAAGATCGGGCGCATCCCGATCACCGAGCTCGCCCCCACGACGCCCAACGGGTTCCCCGGCAAGGCGTTCGACGGCGAGGTGATCACGTTCGGTGCGACCGTCTTCCGCGAAGGGCACGGTGTCATCGGCGCCGACCTCGTCCTCGAACGACCGGACGGCGGCACCAGGACCGTCCCGATGGTGCTCGTCGCCCCGGGCACCGACCGCTACGAAGCGACCGTCCAGGTCGACCACACCGGTGTGTGGACGTGGCACGTCGAGTCCTACGCCGACGACTGGTCGTCCTGGCTGCACGGTGCCCGCCTGAAGATCGCCGCGGGCGTCGACACCGAGGCCACCCTGCTCGACGGGGCGGCGCTCCTCGACCGACTCGCCGACGAGACCGACTCCCCCGCCGCCACGCGTGCGGCGGCGCGCATCCGCGACACCGACCTCGACCCGGCCGAACGACTCGCCGCCGTCGACGACCCGCGCATCACGGGCGAGGTCGAAGAAGCGCCGCTCACCTCGCTCCGGACGCACTCGCCCACGCAGTTGCTCGACGTCGAGCGCACCCGCGCCGGTGTCGGCGCCTGGTACGAGTTCTTCCCCCGCAGCGAAGGCGCGAAGAAGAACCCCGACGGCTCGTGGAAGAGCGGCGACTTCCGCACCGCGGCACGACGGCTCCCGGGCGTCGCGCGCATGGGCTTCGACGTGGTGTACCTCCCGCCGATCCACCCCATCGGCACGACCGCGCGCAAGGGTCCGAACAACACGCTCACCCCCGGGCCGCACGACCCCGGCAGCCCGTGGGCCATCGGCGGCCCCGACGGCGGGCACGACGCCATCCACCCGGACCTCGGCACCGAGGACGACTTCCGCGACTTCGTCGAGACGGCGAAGAACACCGGGATGGAGGTCGCGCTCGACTTCGCTCTGCAGTGCTCGCCCGACCACCCCTGGGTCACCGAGCACCCCGAGTGGTTCACGGTCCGCGCGGACGGCTCCATCGCCACGGCCGAGAACCCGCCGAAGCGCTACCAGGACATCTACCCGATCCAGTTCGACACCGACCCCGAGGGGCTCGTCGCCGAGGTCCTGCGGGTCCTGCGCCACTGGATCGCCCTCGGCATCCGGATCTTCCGCGTGGACAACCCGCACACCAAGCCGCTCTGGTTCTGGGAACGGGTCATCCGCGAGATCCGCGACGAGCACCCCGACACCGTGTTCCTCGCCGAGGCGTTCACGCGCCCGGCGATGATGCGGGCCCTCGCCGAGGTCGGGTTCCAGCAGTCGTACTCGTACTTCACGTGGCGGAACTCGAAGGACGAGATCGCCGACTACTTCGACGAGCTCTCGCACGAGACGAGCGCGTACCTGCGTCCGAACCTGTTCGTGAACACGCCCGACATCCTCACCGAGTACCTGCAGTTCGGCGGCCGCGCCGGGTACAAGATCCGTGCGGCGCTCGCGGCCACCGGTGCGCCGACGTGGGGCATGTACTCCGGGTACGAGCTGTTCGAGGACGTCGCACGCCCCGGCTCGGAAGAGAACATCGACAACGAGAAGTACGAGTACAAGCCGCGTGACTTCGCCCTGGCCGAGGCCGAGGGCGCGAGCCTGGCGCCGTACGTCACGATGCTCAACCGCTTCCGGCAGGCACACCCGGCGCTCCGCCAGCTCCGGAACCTGCACGTGCACGACGCCGAGGACCCGGCGATCGTCGTGTACTCCAAGCACCTGCCCGGACGGTTCATCCGCTCCGGGCGCGACGACACCGTGATCGTCGTCGCGAACGTCGACCCCCACTCGGCCCGTGAGACCACGGTCCACCTCGACCTCGCCGCCCTCGGCCTCGACCCGGAGCAGGCGTTCGACGTCCGCGACGTCGTGACCGGGCAGCGCTGGGTCTGGGGATCGTCGAACTACGTCCGCCTGGACGCGTTCCAGGAACCCGCGCACCTGCTCGTCGTGGAGGGACCCCACCGATGACCGACACCCACCCCGAGGACGACGCACCGAAGGCAGCGCCGAACGACCGGGGGCAGGGGCCGAGCGTTCCGCCGGTGCCGCCGCCCCCGCCGCCCGTGCTGCCCCGCCGCATGCCGGCCGACACCCCGCGCCCGACGCACCCGGCGCAGCACGTCGCACCGGAGACGCCGGCAGCCGGAGGACCGCGTCCGTCGGCATCGCCGGAGCCTGCGACCCCCCGCTACGAGCCACGTGTCTCGGCGCCCGGCGAGGACCTGCCGGGTGCACCCCCGGCCCGACGGGAAGCGCCGGACCGCGACGTCGCCGAATCGGCCACGCTCGCCGGACACGCGTCCGACGCGGCCCACCCGCGCCACGTCACGGTCGAGGCGGTCGAGTCCGTCGAGCGGTCCGCGGCCGCCGGTGACGGCACAGGAGGCGCGACCGGCGTCACGACGTCGGCCGACGCGGGCGACACGGACGGCCCCGGCGACGGGGCGGACGCGCCGACCAGCGAAGGCGGCAGCCCGCTCGCCGCGACGAGCGAGGCGGGGTCGACCCGCGCCTCCCGTCCGACCGACACCACGCCGGAGACGACCGGCCCGCGTCCCGCCCCCGTCGAGGAGTGGCTCCGCCAGCAGGTCGCCGAGGCCCGCTGGTCCCAGCCCCACGACGTCCTCGGACCGCACCCCGTCGACGGCGGCACGAGCGTTCGTGTGGTCCGCCACCTCGCGACCGCCGTGCGGATCGTCCGGCCGGACGGCGACGACGTCGAGCTCACGCACGAAGGCGACGGCCTCTGGGCCGGCGCGACCCCCGGCGAGCTCGGACGGTACCGGGTCGAGGCCGACTACGACCCGGACCCGTCGACCGACAGCGACGACATCACCTGGACGACCGACGACGCGTACCGGTTCCCCCTGACGATCGGCGAACTCGACCTGCACCTCTTCGGCGAGGGCCGTGACGAGCAGCTGTGGCACCACCTCGGCGCCCACGTCACCACGGTCGACGGCGTGGACGGCGTCTCGTTCACGCTCTGGGCCCCGCGGGCGACCGCAGCCCGGGTGATCGGTGACTTCGAGGGCTGGGAAGGCCGCACCACCGCGATGCGTCGTCTGACCGACCTCGGTGTCTGGGAGCTGTTCTGGCCCGGCGCCCTCGTCGGTCAGCGGTACAAGTTCCAGCTCCTCACCGACTCCGGCTGGGTGGAGCGGGCCGACCCGTTCGCCCGGCGGACCGAGGTCCCGCCGCTGACCGCCTCCGTGATCGACGAGTCGCACCACGAATGGTCCGACGGCGACGCGCAGTGGATGGAGCACCGGGCACGGACGACCACGCACGACCGTCCGATGAGCGTCTACGAGGTCCACCTCGGTTCGTGGCGTCCGGGGCTGTCCTACCGCGAGGTCGCCGACCAGCTCATCGGCCACGTCCAGTACACGGGCTTCACCCACGTGCAGTTCCTGCCGCTCGCCGAGCACCCCTTCGGCGGATCGTGGGGCTACCAGGTCACGGGCTACTACGCCCCGACTGCCCGGTTCGGCTCCCCCGACGACCTCCGGTACCTCGTCGACCGCCTGCACTCCGCCGGCATCGGCGTGATCATGGACTGGGTCCCCGGGCACTTCCCGAAGGACGAATGGGCGCTGGCGAAGTTCGACGGCTACGCGCTGTTCGAGCACCCGGACCCCCGCCGTGGCGAGCAGCTCGACTGGGGCACGTACGTGTTCGACTTCGGGCAGCCGCAGGTCCGCAACTTCCTCGTCGCGAACGCGCTCTACTGGCTCGAGGAGTTCCACATCGACGGGCTCCGCGTGGACGCCGTCGCCTCGATGCTCTACCTCGACTACTCGCGCACCGAGTGGCTGCCGAACATCCACGGCGGACGCGAGAACCTCGAGGCGATCTCGTTCCTGCAGGAGACGAACGCCACCGCGTACAAGCGCTACCCGGGCATCGTGATGATCGCCGAGGAGAGCACCTCGTGGCCGGGCGTCACGCAGCCGACCAGCGCGGGCGGGCTCGGGTTCGGCCAGAAGTGGAACATGGGCTGGATGCACGACACCCTGCAGTACATCGAGCGCGACCCGGCGTACCGGAGCTACCACCACGACGAGATCACGTTCTCGTTCGTGTACGCGTTCAGCGAGCAGTTCACCCTGCCGATCAGCCACGACGAGGTCGTGCACGGCAAGGGATCGCTCTACGGCAAGATGCCCGGCGACGAGTGGCAGAAGCTCGCGAACGTGCGGGCCTACCTCGCGTTCATGTGGGCGCACCCCGGCAAGCAGCTGCTCTTCATGGGGCAGGAGTTCGCCCAGCCCAGCGAGTGGTCCGAGGCACGCGGGCTGGACTGGTGGCTCCTCGACGACCCGGGGCACCGCGGTGTGCAGGACCTCGTGTCCTCGCTCAACCGGGTGTACCGCGAGACGCCGGCGCTCTGGACGCACGACGCCACGGCCGACGGCTTCGAGTGGATCGAGGGTGGCGACGCACCGCACTCGACGCTCGGGTTCCTGCGGAAGGACGGCGACGACCGGCTCGCGGTGTTCGTGAACTTCTCCGGCGTGCCGGTCGAGCGACGCTTCGGGTTGCCGGCGGCCGGTGCCTGGCACGAGGTCCTGAACACCGATGCCGCGGAGTACGGCGGGTCGGGCGTGGGGAACCTCGGCGTGGTCACGGCCGAGGACACCCCGTGGGCGGGGCGTCCGGCGTCCGCGCACCTCGTGGTGCCGCCGCTCGGCGCGGTCTGGCTGAAGCTGGCGCGCTAGCCGCGCGCACACGACGGACGGGAGGGGGGGGGGGGGCGGGGCCCCCCCCCGCCCCCCGCCGGTCGGGGGGGCGCGTCCTGACCGCGACACGACCGCGGTGCACAACCACGGTGTAGAACCACGACACCGACGTCGAACCAGGGTGCGACCGTGGTTCGACGTCGGTTTCGTGGTTCGACGCCTGCGCCGGCGCGCCTGGCGCGTCAGGCGCGCCCCGCGCCGACGCGTCGGCGCTCAGTACAGCGCGCTCGCCAGACGCCGGCGTGCGGCGACCACGCGCGGGTCCTCGGTGCCGATCAGCTCGAAGTACTCGACGAGCCGCACGCGGAGCGCCTCTCGCTCGTCCCCGAACACCGTCGGGACGAGGTCGAGCAGCCGGCCGAACGCGTCGTCGACGTGCCCACCCGAGATGTCGAGGTCGGCGACCGCGAGCTGCGCCTGCACGTCGGAGGGCCCGGCGGCCGCAGCAGCCCGGATGTCGTCCGCGGTGCGACCGTTCAGCCGGTCGAGCAGCGACACCTGTGCGAGCCCGGCGACGGCCATCTGGTCGTGCGGGTCCTGCGCGATCGCGGTCTTGTACTCCTGGATCGCGGTGGCGTAGTCGCCCTGCTCGATCGCGTCGTACGCGGCCTGGTGGTGCGGCGGCAGCGGCTCCGGCTCGGGCTCGCCCTGCTCGACGGCGTCGGCCGGGGCCGCTCCGTCGACCGTGACGCGGCCGGAGACACCGTTCTCGGCGGCTGCGGCGAGGACCTGCTCGTAGACATCGCGGACCTGCGCCTCGGGCAGCGCACCGACGAAGAGCCCGAGGGGGCGTCCGCCGATGAGCGCGGCCACGGTCGGGATCGACTGCGCCTGGAACGCCTGCACGAGCTGCGGGTTCGTGTCTGCGTCGACCTTGGCGAGCAGCACGCGGCCGTCGTACTCGGCGGTGAGCTGCTCGAGGATCGGCGAGAGCTGCTTGCACGGCCCGCACCACTCGGCCCAGATGTCGACGATCACGGGGACGATCGTGGAGAGCTGCAGGACGTCCTGGAAGGTCTGGTCGGTGACGTCGAGGACGAGCGACGGGACGGTCAGGTCGGCACCGGTCTCGCTGCCGGGAGCACCGGCGGCGACGCCGGACCCGGGGCCGCCGGCAGCGGCCCCGCCGGGCTGGGGCGGCCGCTGGGCGCGGTCCACCAGGGACGACAGGTCGACGGCTCCGCGGAGACCGGACGGGGTCGGGGGGACGTTGGTCATTGCACCTCACTCGCTGCTGTCAGGCCCTGCGTGAACCCGAGCAGGACCACTTTGTCATCGGTGCCCACCGGGGGCACGTAGAAGAGCAGCTGCACACCGTAGGTCGCGCTGATGCCCTTCGTGCTGGAGTCGACACCGGAGAGCGCCTTCACAGCACCCTCGGTGTTCACCTCGGCGCCGGCCGCGGTCGGCGTGACCTTCTCGACCTCGTTCAGGTCGGCGGACACGAGCGCTCCGGCGCCGTCCGTCGCGATCGCCACGGCGCTGTCGTCGGGGACCTCGGACGAGTACTCGATCTTCGCGGTGTCCGGCAGCGACTCGGACTTCTTGTCCTTGTAGGCCTTGCCGATGGTCGACCGGAGGCCGTCGCCGTCCGCCTGGAACAGCGACGCGTACGAGCTGTCCTTGTCCTTCGAGAGGATGTCGCCGTACGCCTTCGCGATCTCGTCGGGTGCGATGGCGAGCAGCTTCGTGTTCGACGCGAGCAGGGCGGCACCGATCGACGTGGGCGCGAGGCTCGGGATCTTCGCCGCGGCCTCGAGCGAGACGTCGTAGGCGACCTTGTAGTCGTCGCGGGCGGAGTCCTGCACGAGCGTCAGCGCCTGCGGGGCCGACTTCGCGTCGCAGTCCTCGGCGACGACCGCGAACACGGTGCGCGGCCACGAGTCGGTCTGCTGCGGCAGCGCCACGCACACCTGCTCCCCCGAGATCGTCGGCGGGGCGTCGACGTCCGAGTCCTTGCCGCGGATCGTGTAGTTCGCCGCGCGCAGGTCGAGGGCCGCGCCGGTGAAGCGCTGCTCGGCGAGCTTCGCGTCGCGAGCGTCGTCGGCACGTTTCGCCACGTACGCGACCCGCTGGACGATCCGGGTGATCTGCTGCTTCGTGGCGGCGGTCGGCTCGGTCTGCGCAGCCGTCCCGGTCGCCGTCGCGGTGGGCGTCGGGCTGGCCGCGGACGCCCCCTGCGGCCAGTAGTCGGACGAACAGCCGGCGAGACCGAGGGCCCCGACGAGCAGGACCGGGATCGCCACGAACGCCCGGCGGCCGCGACGACCGCGGACCGGTACCTGGGCGCCGGCGGCCGCGGCACGGCGCGAGGCACGCACGCGCGGCGGACGGGAGCCCCCGCTGCGGCGGCGCGGTCCGCGACCACGACGCTGGTGCACGAACGCCCAGACGAGCAGGACGATGCCGCCGACGAGGAACACGCCACCGGCGACGAGGAGCGGACCGACCGACGGCGTCGCGGTGTCGCGCGGCCACGTGACCGAGACGTCGCTCGGGGCCGCGGCCGTGCCGTCGCCGACGATGATCACGCTGACGTCCTCGGGCAGACGGACCGTGAACTGTCCGGCACTGTCGTACTCCTGGTACCAGAGGTCGCTTCCCGCGGGGTCCGGCACGGTGGACTCGGACCCGGTCGTGCGGCCGACGAGCTTCGCCTGCTCGGCGTCGAACCGCATCGTCGTGTGCTTCGCATCGCCGATCCAGGCGTCGACGTCGCTCGTCTTGCCGTAGGCCGCGAACACCTTGCCCGAGCCGGAGACGTTGATGCGCTGGTAGCCGGGGTTGGCGTTGAGCGTCGAGCCCGGGATCACGGTCACCGGGGCGGAGCTCTTCGAGGACGATGCCGCGACGAGCGACGACGGTGGCTCGAACACGGTCCGCTGGCCGACCGCGAGGGCGACGAGCAGCAGCCCGATGACGAAACTGACGATCGCCAGGACGAATCGCACGGATCTTCTCCCTACCGCGCCGGGGTGGGGGTGTCGGCGCGCGAATCAGCGCTCCAGGATAGCGAGGGAGTCTGGACGGCGCATCCCCCACCGCTGTCCGCGGTCACAGCCCACCGTCTCCGCGCGCCACTACAATCGTGCCGGGCCTTCCCTGTGCCCTCCGCCGAGCACCCAGGAGCGAACACGTGGCGAACGACGAGGCAGAGTTCGGGACCGAGCTGCGCGGGTACCGCCGCGAAGACGTGGACCGCTCGCTGAACGATCTGCGCCGCGAGCTCATCAAGTCGAACAACGACCGGGCCGACGCCGCGAAGGAGATCCGCCTCCTGCAGGCGCGCGTCTCCGAGCTGCAGGGCGAGCTCGACGAGGCCGGCACCCCCACGTACAGCGGACTCGGCACCCGTCTCGAGTCGACCCTCCGCGTCGCCGAGGAACAGTCCACGCGGCTCATCAGCCAGGCCGACATCGACGCGCAGCGGCTCCGTGCCTCGAGCCGTGCCGAGGCCGACCGCACCCTGCGCGAGGCGCAGGACGAAGCCCGCGACACGCTCGAGGACGCCCGCACCCGGTCGACGAACGAGCTCACCCGTGCCCGCGCCGAGTCGGCCGACACCGTCGAACGCGCCCGCGCCGAGGCCGGGCTCCTGACGCAGGATGCCCGCAACGAGGCCGCCGCCATCCGCGGTGCCGCCGTGACCGAGGCGGCCGAGGTCCGCTCGGTCGCGATCCGCGAGACGAACGCGCTGCGTGCCCAGGTCGAGCACGAGGTCGCCGAGCTTCGCGAGATCACCCAGCGCGAGTCCGCCGAGGCCCGTCGCGCCGCCGCCGACCTCGACCGCGAGACCGAGCACCGCCGCAGCGTGTTCGAGGCCGACCACGCCCGCCGTGTCGAGGACCTCGACCGCGACGAGACCACCCGCCGCGACGCCCTCGAGCGCGAGATCGCCGAGGGTCGCGCCGCCTGGCACCGTGAACGCGACGACGAGCAGCAGGCCCACGCGCTCGAGCTCGAGACCGGGCGCGCCGACCTCGCCGCCGAGGTCGACCGCCGTCGCGCCGAGCTCGACACCGAGCTCGGCGACCGCCGCCGTGTCCTCGACGAGGAACTCGCGGCCGCCCGCGCAGAGTGGGACCGCGAACTCGCCTCGGCCCGCGCCGCGCTCGAACAGGAGATCGAGGCGGCACGAGCCCAGCTCCGCGTCGACGAGGAGCAGACCCGCACCGAGAACGCCCGGCTGGTGCAGGAGACCGCGGACCGCATCGCCCGCGAACTCGACGAGCATGCGACGCGCATCGAGCGGGAGCGCGCCGAGGCCGAGGCGACCGCGGAACGCGCCGCCCGCGAGCACGAGAACGAACTCGACGCCCGCCGCGAACGCGAGCACGCCGAGGTCGACACCGAGATCGCCGACCGCCGCACCGCCGAGCTCGGCACGCTCGAGGCCGAGCGCACGGCACTCCGGCAGGAGATCGACACGGCCCGTGCCGACCTCACCCGCGAGCGCGACGAGGTCCGTGCCGAGATCGCCCGCGAACGCGACGAGGCCCGCACGACCCTCGAGTCAGAACTCGCCGCCCGACGTGACGACGCCGAGCAGGACTACCTGCAGAAGCACCACGACACCGTCACCGAGACGCAGAAGTACCTCGACGAGGCGAACCTGCAGCTCGCCGAGGCGACGCGCCGCGCGACCGAGGCACGCGAACGGGCCGAGCGCCTCCAGCAGGAGGCCGACGACCTCGAGCGCTCCAGCACCTCGGACGCGCAGGAGCACGCACGCACGATCGTCGCGGACGCCCAGGACCGCGTGCACAAGATGATCGCCGACGCCGAGGAGCGCACCGCCGCGATCATCGCCGAGTCCGAGGACCGCCTCGCGGCCATCCGGACCGAACGCGACGCCGTCGCCGGCTACCTCGAGAACCTCCGCGGGGTCCTGACCAACGCGACCGGCCTGCTCGGCACGGCACCGTCGGTCGACGCCGCGGAGCCGGCGGAGCTCGTGATCGAGCCCGACGACGAGTCGGTCACCGACGACGCGACGGTCACCGACGACGAGGACGCGACCACGCGCTGAGCGTCGGCCGGTCCCCAGGAGGCGCGACCCGCGCCTCCTGGACCGGCCCGCGTCGTCGACGCGACCCGTCCCCCGCGACCCTGCCCGTCCGTCAGTCGGCGACGTGCGTCGGCAGCGGTGCACTGCCCGGCACGACGAGGTCCGCGATCGCGTCGAGCACGATCCGGACGTACTTCTCCCCCACCCAGAGGTGCTTCGCCCCCTCGACCGGGACGACACGGACGTTCGGCGCGATGGCGAACCGACGTGCCGCCTCGTCCGGCTGCAGGAAGTCGTCGTGCTCGGGGACGAGGGCCACGACGGGGACGGACACCTCCGCCCAGCGGGCGATCTCGTCGTCGGTGGTGCGGTGCAGCGGCGGCGAGAGCAGGACGACACCGGCGACCCGGCCGGCCTCGACGTGCTCGAGCGCGTGCTTGAGGATCACCTCGGTGCCGAACGACCACCCGACGAGCCACGGTGTCGGCAGACCGCGGTCGACGACGTCCGTGACGGCGGCGCGCAGGTCGAAGCCCTCGGAGACGCCGTCGCCGAAGACGCCCTCGGACGTGCCGCGCGGGGACGTCACCGAACGGAAGTTGAACCGGAGCACCGCGATGTCCGCGAGGGCCGGGAGCCGGGCCGCCGCCTTCTTCAGCACGTGCGAGTCCATGAAACCGTGCGCGGTCGGCAGCGGGTGCAGCGTGACGATCGTGCCGCGAGCAGCGTGCTCCAGCGGCTCGGCGAGCTCTCCGACCAGGGTGAGGTGGTCGTCCGTGACGAGCTCGATGTCGGTGCGTCGGGCCGGCAGCTCGGTGTTCGACCGGATCTCGGTGGTCATGCGATGCTCCAGCAGTGGTTGTGCCAGTGGCGGCGGGACGCCAGGTCGGCCTCGTCCCCGAGGACACCGTCGGCACGCCAGACGACGACGTGCGCCACGCCGGGCAGCACCGTGCCGCCGCAGCCCGGGCAGATGTACTCCTTCTGCGCCGAGGCAGCGGAGATGGGCTGCACGAGGTACTCACGGCCGCGGCGCACCTCGGTGCGCTTCCACGAGCTCATCATCCGGTCGAGACCGGTCGGCTCGTCGTCCTGCTCGGGACCGCGGCCCCGAGGGCGTCGCGGCCGGTTGCTCCGCGGCACCTGCGTTCAGCCGATCAGTACCAGTTGTTCGCGACGCTGTGGCCCCAGGCACCGCACGGCGTGCCGTAGACGCCGGAGATGTAGTTGAGGCCCCAGGTGATCTGCGTCGCCGGGTTCGTCTGCCAGTCGGCGCCGGCCGTGGCCATCTTGCTGCCGGGGAGCGCCTGCGGGATGCCGTAGGCACCGCTCGGGTTGTACGCGTTCACGCGCCAGCCCGACTCCTTGTTCCAGAGCGAGACGAGGCAGTTGTACTGGTCGGTCCCCCAGCCGCGCGCGGCCACCATCTCCTGCGCGATGGCCTGGGCGCTGCCCGGGTCCGGCGTCGCAGCGGTCGCCGCGAGGGTGTTCGAGGCGCTCACCGAGGCGGTCTCGTCCGTGGCGGTGTCCGCGTCGGCATCCGTGGTGTCGGTCTCGGTCTTCGGCTTCTCGACGACCTTGGGCTTCGGGAGCGTCACGCCGTACGCGTCGCGGGAGACGTCGAACGCGGCGTAGGTGCCGTGCGCCGTGTACTCCTGCGGGGCCGCCGGCGCCTTGACGAGCACCGGAGCGGAGACCGCTGCCTGGGCCACGTCGGGCTGCAGCGGGTTGAACAGCGAGCCGACGACGATGCCGGACACCGCGAAGAAGGACAGCACCGGCACTGCCGCACGCTTGCGCACGAAGGTGTTCATGCTCTGCGGGGACGACGACGGCTTCGCGGCCGCGGCGACGGCGCGGGCACGACGCTGCTTGACGATGCGGGCGTCGGCAGGGGTGGCGGGCACCGCGTGGGCGACCGACGCCTGCGCGTCCGTCGTGTCCGACACGCGGTTCGCCGCGACCGACTTGGGCGCGACGGCCGGAGCGGTCGGCACCGATGCCGTGACCACCGTCGGGTTCGCCGGGAGGACCGAGTTCTCCGCCGTGCGGGTTCGGTTCAGTGCCGCGCGGCGCTCACCGGCGGCCGTGAGGCCGAGGTGCTCGCGGGTATCGCGGTCGGAGCTGATGTCTGCCGTGTGCCTGCCCATGAGTTCGACCAGGATAACGGAACGATCACGGAAAGCGAAGCACCCGCCACCAGCGCGTCGTCAGCGGACAGCGAGCATGACCTCGACGACGGCGTCGAGCAGCGCGTCGACCTGCGCTTCGCGGTAGCCGCCGTGCTTCGGTCGGAAGACGATCGAGCGGACCTCGGTCAGGCTGAGCGGCTTGCCGTCGCGGAAGTAGCCCTCGAGCCGCTTCGCGAAGGCGTCGACGTCCTTCGGGTGGTACCCGGTGCCGAGGAAGCTCACACGACCGAACCGCTGTCCGTCCGGACGCTCGAGACGCGCCACGACGTCGGAGGCCTTCGACCGGGCTTCGGCGTACCAGGCCTTCTGCCCGATGTCCGCGATCTCCCGCTCGCGCTCACGAGCCGCGAAGGCATCTTCGAGCCGTTCGAGTGCGGCGTCGACGTGTGCGGTGGAGTAGCCGCCCTTGCGCATCGAGAAGGCGGTGGCCCGGATCTTCGCGGCCTCGATCGCCGGAGCGGTGTCGTTCGCCGTGTAGGCGCGGCGGGCGTCCTCGAGGAAGCGCTCGACCTCGTCGACGTCGTATCCGAGGGCGGAGCGGTCTGCGTTCGGGAAGGTGGTGGCCACGGCGACATTCTGCCAGGACCGGACCATGGTGTGACCTGGACGCGCTGGGGCGTGGACCAGGGGTCCGTTCAGTGGTTGACGACGAGGTACAGCACGTAGGCGACGGCGGCGGACGGCAGGATGCTGTCGATTCGGTCGAGGAGTCCACCGTGCCCGGGCAGGAACGACGAGATGTCCTTGATGCCGAGGTCGCGCTTGATCATCGACTCGGTGAGGTCGCCGAGCGTGGCGGACCCGGAGATGAGCACGCCGAGGATGATGCCCGTCCACCAGGGCAGCCCGAGCATGAGCCACGAGACGAGGATGCCGACGATGATGCTGGCGGCGACCGAGCCGGCGAAGCCCTCCCACGTCTTCTTCGGGCTGATCCGCGGCGCCATCGGGTGCTTGCCGAGGTTGAGCCCGGTGGCGTACGCGCCGGTGTCGACCGCGACGACCACGAGGATGAAGCCGATCACCCAGAGCTGCCCGCTGGGCTGTGCCGCCAGCAGCACCACGCAGGCGCCGAGGAGCGTGATGTAGGCCTGCACGAACAAGCCGTTCGTGAGGTCCCGCACCACGTTGCCCGCGGCCGGCTTCGGACGCGCGAGCGCGACCTCGACCAGGCGCCAGAGGCTGATGAACACGATGCCGCCGAGGAGCGTGAACAGCGCCGGGATCTGACCGCCGATGAACGCCGCCGGCACGATCGCCACACTGACGATGACGCTCGGGATGCGCGGCACGTCGCGCCCGGCGAACCGCATGGCGCTCGCGAGCTCGTAGACGCCGACGCCGAGCAGGAACGCCCCGACGACCATGAACGACGGCTTCCAGATGAGCAACGAGCCGAGCATCACGACCGCGAACGCCAGGGCGATCCCGATCGCGGCCGGCAGGTTGCGTCCGGTGCGTGCCGTCAGCGCCTCGTTGCGGGCGCCGAAGTCGGCCTTCCGTTGCCGGAGCTGCGCCTCGAAGTCGGTGCGTGCGGCTCGTGCGCGCGCGTCGAAGTCCTGACGCAGCCCCTTGGCGGAACGCTTCTCTGCTGTGGGGCGGTCACCGCCCTGGTCCGGACGGTGCATCAGACCTCGAGGAGTTCGGCTTCCTTCTTCTTCAGCGAGTCGTCGATCTGGTCGACGTGCTTCTTCGTCAGGGCTTCGAGGTCCTTGTCGCCACGGGAGATCTCGTCGTCGGAGATCTCGCCCTTGAGCGCGTCGAGGTCGTCCTTGGCCTTGCGGCGGATGTTGCGGATGACGACCTTGTGGTCCTCGCCCTTGCTCCGGACGAGCTTGACGAACTCCTTGCGGCGGTCCTGCGTGAGCTCCGGGATCGTCACGCGGACGATGTCACCGTCGTTCGTCGGGCTGGCGCCGAGGTTCGGGAACGTCGCGATCGCGCGCTCGATCTCCTTGAGCGCCGTCTTGTCGTACGGCGTCACGATGAGCGTGCGGGCCTCGGGGGTCTGCAGCGACGCGAGCTGCGCGAGCGGCGTCGGCGTGCCGTAGTACTCGACCGGGATCTTCTGGAAGAGCGCCGCGTTGATGCGGCCGGTGCGGACGGTCGAGAAGTCGTCCTTGGCGACCTCGACCGCCTTCGCCATCTTCTCGGTGGCTTCGGTCAGGACATCACTGATCACGGTGTTACTCCTTCGGTACTGGCGTCGAGTCTAGTCAGCGGACGGGGTCAGTTGCTGACCACCGTGCCGATGCGCTCGCCCCGGATCGCGGCGGCGACGTTGCCGTCGCCCTCCATGCCGAAGACGTGCATCGGCATGCCGTTGTCCATGCAGAGCGAGAACGCGGTGGCGTCGACGACCTTGAGGCCCTTCAGGAGCGCGTCCTGGTAGGTGACGTGGTGGAGCTTCTCCGCCGTGGCGTCCTTCTTCGGGTCCGCCGTGTAGACGCCGTCGACGCCGTTCTTGGCGACGAGGACCTCTTGCGCGTCGATCTCGAGGGCACGCTGCGCGGCGACCGTGTCGGTGGAGAAGTAGGGCAGGCCCGCTCCGGCACCGAAGATGACGATGCGCCCCTTCTCGAGGTGCCGCTCGGCGCGCCGCGGGATGTACGGCTCGGCGACCTGGGTCATGCTGATCGCCGACTGCACGCGCGTGGCGGCTCCGGCCTGCTCGAGGAAGTCCTGCAGCGCGAGGGCGTTCATGACCGTCCCGAGCATGCCCATGTAGTCGGCGCGCCCGCGGTCCATGCCCCGCTGGGAGAGCTCGGCACCGCGGAAGAAGTTCCCGCCGCCGACGACGATCGCGACCTCGACCTCCTGCGCGGCGACCGCGATCTCCTTCGCGATCGTGCTGATGACGTCCGGGTTCACACCGAGCGAACCGGCACCGAACGCCTCCCCCGACAGCTTCAGCAGGACCCGGCGGCGTCCGGTCTTCTCGTTCGTCATGTGGTCGCACCCTTCGTCGAATGTCTCGTGGGAATCTACCCGGCCGCAGCCGGTCCGGCGGAGGCGGGTCGCGCCTCCAGTCGGTGCTCGCGCGTGTCGGCGCGCGAAAACGGGGCCCGGAACCTGGTGGTTCCGAGCCCCGTCACGGGTTCGTTACGCGCCGACCTTGACGCGGGCGAAGCCCTGGATCGTGATGCCGGCGTTCTCGGCGGCCTTCGCGACGGAGATCTTGTTGTCCTTCGCGTAGTCCTGGTCGAGGAGCGCGACCTGCTTGCGGTAGGCGTTGAGGCGACCCTCGACGATCTTCGGCAGGGCTGCCTCCGGCTTGCCCTCCTCGCGCGTGATCGCCTCGACGGTCGCGCGCTCCTTCTCGATCGCCTCGGCCGGGATCTCGTCCCGCGTGAGGTAGGTCGGGTTCGCGAACGCGACGTGCTGCGCGATGGAACGGGCCTCGGCCGCGTCGGAGCCCGAGTAGGCGATGACGACGGCGATCTGCGGCGGGAGGTCCTGGCTGGTCTTGTGCAGGTAGACCTCGAAGGCGTCGCCCTCGACACGGGTGACCGTGCGGAGCGCGAGCTTCTCACCGAGCGCGGCGGCAGCCTCGTCGATGACCTCGGCGACCGTCTTGCCGTCCAGCGGCGCGGCGTTGCCGGACTCGACGTCGGCGGCACCGGCGGCGGCGACCGCGGCGACGACCTTGTCGGCGAGGGTGGTGAACTTCTCGTTCTTCGCGACGAAGTCGGTCTCGCTCGCGAGCTCGACGACGGTCGCGGCGCCACCGTCGGTCGACGCGACGACGACACCCTCGGAGGTCGCACGGTCGTCGCGCTTGGCGACGGCCTTCGCGCCCTTGATGCGGAGCAGCTCGACGGCCTTGTCGTAGTCGCCGTCGGCCTCGACGAGCGCGGTCTTCGCGTCCATCATGCCGGCCCCGAGTTCCTCGCGGAGCTTCTTCACGTCAGCAAGGCTGTAGTTGGCCATTGACTGGAGTCCTTTCTGGACTGAGCGTTTGTGGAGAGTGGAGCAGGGGCGCCGGACCGATCGGCCCGACGCCCCCGATGGTCACTCGGCGGGGGTGGTCTCCGCAGCGGCCTCGGCCTCGGCCGTCGGCTCTGCGTTCTTCGCGTCGTCGGCGATCGGCTCGCCGATCTCCTTCGCGGCGACCTGCGCGTCAGCGTCGTTCTCTTCGACCGGGGTCTCGGCCTCGGCAGCGGCGGGCGTCGCGGTCGCAGCGGCCGGCGCGGCGGTCTCGCCACCGAGGAGCTCCTGCTCCCACTCGGCGAGGGGCTCGGCCGCAGCCTCGTCGTCGCCACCGTTGTGGCGGGTCTTCAGGCCCTCGGCCGCGGCGTCGGCGACGATGCGGGTGAGGAGACCGACGGAGCGGATCGCGTCGTCGTTGCCCGGGATCGGGTACGTGATCTCGTCGGGGTCGCAGTTGGTGTCGAGGATGCCGATGATCGGGATACCGAGCTTCTGCGCCTCGTCGACGGCGAGGTGCTCCTTCTTGGTGTCGACGATCCAGAGCGCGCTCGGGGTCCGCGTGAGGTTGCGGATACCACCGAGGGTCTTGTGGAGCTTGTCCAGCTCGCGCTTCTTGATGAGGAGCTCCTTCTTGGTGAAGCCCTTCGTCGTGTCGTCGAAGTCGATCTCCTCGAGCTCCTTCATGCGCGCGAGGCGCTTGGAGACCGTCTGGAAGTTCGTGAGCAGACCGCCGAGCCAACGCTGGTTGACGTAGGGCTGGCCGACGCGGGTCGCCTGCTCGGCGATGGAGCCCTGGGCCTGCTTCTTGGTGCCCACGAAGAGGATCGTGCCACCGTGCGCGACCGTCTCCTTGACGAAGTCGTACGCGCGGTCGATGAAGGCCAGCGACTGCTGCAGGTCGATGATGTGGATGCCGGAGCGCTCGGCGAGGATGAATCGCTTCACCTTCGGGTTCCACCGACGGGTCTGGTGTCCGAAGTGGACGCCGCTGTCGAGCAGCTGGCGGATGGTGACGACGGCCATGTGCCGTCCTCCTTCTGTCTTCTCGGCGCGCAGCCGTGCTCTCGCACGTCGCTGCGGACCTGTTGCGGTTGTGTCGATCACGACCGTCGGTCGTGGCCCCTGGTGCCCTGGCACGCGACCGCCCGCTCGTGAGAGCGAGACCGATGGTCGGGTGCCGCGCCGGTGATGGCGCTGTGGACACGCGAAGTCAGCGCGCCGGAGCGCACTGCTGAGGAGATGCTAGCAGACGGTGGACGCACAGGAGGGGGGGGGGGGGGGGGGGGGCGCCCCCCCCCCCCCCCGCCTCCTGGACGGTGGTGACGCTGGTGCGTCAGGCCTTGGCGTCCACCGTGTCGCCCTCGGCCGTGATGCCCATCTCCTCGAGGGAGCGGCCCTTGGTCTCCGGGATCTTCGCGATGACGAAGAAGAGGGAGAGCAGGGCGAACAGCGCGTAGATGCCGTAGGTCACGGTCAGGTTGAAGCCGGACAGGACCGGGAACGTGATGGTGACGAGGAAGTTCGCGATCCAGTTCGCCGCGGACCCGATGCCGAGTGCCGTCGCACGGATGCGGTTCGGGAACATCTCACCGAGCAGGACCCACATGAGCGGACCCCACGTCGCGCCGAACGACACGACGAAGAGGTTCGCGAAGATCAGCGCGATGACGCCCCACGCACCGGGGAGGTTCGGCTCGCCGTTCACGATCGTCGCCTGCGAGAACGCGATCGCGACCATGAGCAGCGACACGAACATGCCCGTCGAACCCGCGATGAGCAGCGGCTTCCGGCCGAGCTTGTCCACCGTGAAGATCGCGATGAAGGTGACGGCGACGTTCACGACCGAGGTGATGGTCGAGATGAGGAAGGACTGGTCCTCCTTGAAGCCGACCGCCTGCCAGAGCGTCGTCGAGTAGTAGAAGATCACGTTGATGCCGACGAACTGCTGCAGCACCGCGAGGATGATGCCGACCCAGACGATCGGCTGGAGTCCGAAGCGGTTGCCCCGGATGGAGCCCTTCTTCTCGCTGGCCTCCTTCTTGATGCCGTCCTGGATCTCCTCGAGGCTGGTGTTCACCGTGTCGCGCGGCACGATCTTGCCCATCACCTCGCGCGCGTCGTCCGTCCTGCCCTTGGCGAGGAGGAAGCGCGGCGATTCGGGGAGCGTGATGGCGAGGACGCCGTACACGACCGAGGGGATCACGCCGACCAGGAACATCCAGCGCCATGCGGCGAGGCCGAGCACCTGCTCCGAGGCGCCGCCGGCGGTCACCGCGAAGAGCTGGTCGGACAGGAGCGCGGCGAAGATACCGAGCGTGATCGCGAGCTGCTGGAACGAGGCCAGACGACCGCGGATGGCCTTCGGCGAGACCTCGGAGATGTACGCCGGCGCGATGACCGACGCGGTGCCGATGCCCAGACCGCCGACGAGGCGCCAGATCACGAGGTCCCACGTGGCGAACGCGAACGCGCTGCCGATCGAGCTCACGAAGAACAGGACGGCGGCCCAGAACATGACGCGCGTGCGACCCCAGCGGTCCGCCAGGCGGCCGGCGAAGTAGGCGCCGAACGCGCAGCCGATGAGTGCCGAGGCGACGGCGAAGCCGCTCGCGGCCTCGGACAGACCGAACTCGCCCTTGATTGCCTCGACCGCACCGTTGATGACGGACGAGTCGAATCCGAAGAGGAAGCCGCCGACCGCTGCCGCGATGGCGAACAGCGTGACCTTCCCCTTGAAGGCACGGTCTTCGCCGTGCTGCGTTGTCGCGTTCGACACGATGCTCCAGGTTTCCCGCCGCCGTGCGGGATGCTGCACGGTGCCCCGGCGGTCGGCTGGTTCGCCGTCCGAGCGGCGTTGCGTGTTCCGGAGCGGCCCCGACTGTACTCCCGGATCGGGCGCGGGGGCCAACCGGGCGCGCGGGGCTGTGGGTGGCCGGTGGGCGGGCGGGTGCAGTCCGACTCGGAACGACGTGGTCGACGTCGTACGACACCGGCGATGTCGTTCCAGCGCGCGCGCAACGGTTGCGTCCGCCCGGTTGCGACATGGTCGACGTCGTACGACACCGATGATGTCGCCCGTTGCGCACGCATCGGGCGCGCTTCACCCTCCACAGGCCAGGAGGCGCGGCTCGCCCTCCACAGTTCGACGCACCGCCGACACGCTCCGCGTCCACCGCCGGGAGGCTGTGCCCATGCCGTTCCGTCATCCAGTCCCCGCCGTCGCCGTCGGCGCGGTCGTGGTGCTCGTCGTATGGCTGCCGTCCGCGGGCACCCGGCGGGCGGCCGGCGCACCCCTGGTCGAGCCCGGCCGACTCGTTGCCGGACTCGACGCCGGCCAGACCGCGGTGGATCGGGCCGTCCTGACGCCGCTCGAGAATTCCCGCGCCGACCTCGGCCGCGCGACGGCGGAGGCACCGTGGGTGTGGCCGACCGGTAGCCGGGTGGTCGGCCGGCCGTGGGAGGCCCCGGCGGACGACTACGCAGCGGGCCACCGCGGGATCGACGTCGCGGCGCCGCTCGGGACCGTGGTGGTGGCCGTCGACGACGGGACGGTGACGTTCGCCGGGCAGGTCGCCGGACGCGGGGTCGTGACGATCGACCACGGCGGCGGGCTCCGGAGCACGGTGGACTCCGTCGCGCCCGGGGTCGCGACGGGAGACACCGTGGCGCAGGGTGACGCGGTGGGCACGGTGTCGGTCGGCCACTGTCCGGCAGCGAACCCGTGCCTGCACCTCGGCGCACGGCTCGACGACCGGTACGTCGATCCGACGCCGTACCTGCCCGCGGCGGCGTGGCCGGTGCTGCTGCCCGAGTCCGCCTGGACGGGGTGAGTCCGGTCAGGCGCGGGGGTGTGCCGTCCGGTAGACCTCGCGCAGCCGTACGGAGGAGACGTGCGTGTAGATCTGGGTCGTCCCGAGGCTGGCGTGCCCGAGCAGCTCCTGCACGGCACGGAGGTCCGCTCCCCCGTCGAGCAGGTGCGTCGCCGCGGTGTGACGGAAGGTGTGCGGACCGCTCGGGCCCTCGCCCGGCAGGTCCTGCAGGAGCCGAGCGACGATCCGGTACGCGCCACGGACGCCGAGCCGACCGCCGCGATCACCGAGGAACAGCGCGTCCGCTGCCGGCGCGGCGTTCCGGGCACCGCCGCCCGCCGCGCGGCCACCGCCCGCCGCGCGGCCACCGCCCGCCGCGCGGCCACCGCCCGCCGCGCGGCCATCGCCCGCCGCGTGGCCGTTGCCCGTCGCGTGGCCGTCACCCGCCTGCGCGCTGGCGAGCAACGCCGGGCGACCACGGTCGAGCCACGCCTCGAGCGCATCGCGTGCGGGCACCCCGAACGGCACGACGCGCTCCTTCCCGCCCTTGCCGAGCACCCGGACGGTCAGCCGGCCCCGGTCGAGGTCCCGCACGTCGATGCCGACGAGTTCGCTCACCCGGATCCCCGCCGCGTACAGGAGTTCCACGACCGCGAGGTCGCGGAGCGCTCCGGGATCGTCGGTCGCAGCACGAGCGGCCAATCCGTCGAGCATCGTCCGGACCTGGTCGGACGACACCACGCGCGGGAGGTGCGACGCCCCCTTCGGCGCCCGGAGCCGCACGCCCGGGTCGGACGCGATCCACCCGGACTCGCTCGCCCACCGGGTGAACGCCCGGACCGACGACGACTTGCGAGCGATGGTGGACCGAGCCAGGCCCCGGTGGTCGGCGTCCCACAGCCAGTCGCGCAGCAGCTCGAGGCCAAGGTCCGACAGCCGATCGACTCCGCGGGCGGTGGCGAACGCGACGAGCTGCTCGAGGTCGTTGGCGTAGGCGCGGACGGTCTGCTCGCTGAGTCCGCGGCCGTGGTGGGCGTGCGAGAGGAACGCGTCCACCGCCACTGCGAGCCGTTCCCCGGTGCGTTCCGTCACCCGCCCAGCGTAGGTCCGACGTCCGTCATCGACGGCACCATCCCTCGGCCAGTGCCACCACCAGCCCCTCGAGCTGCGCCAGGGCGAGGGCGTCCGCCGTGTCGTCGACGGAGAGCCCGCTCCGACGGGCGATCTCCTCCACCGGGAGCGGCCGCCGGTCGAGCGCGTCGAGCGCCCGCGTGACGTGCGGATCCGACCGGGTCCCGAGGACGAGGACCTCCGCCACCGGCGGCGCGTCGTGGACGACGACCGCGGACACCGCTGCGACCGGGTCGCGGGGCTGGACGACGATCTGCGCGGTGCCGTCGGCGATCAACCGGTGGCACCCGACCGAGGCGGCCGACGCGAAGGGACCGGGCACGGCGAACACCGGACGACCGAGGTGCAGCGCGTGGTGGGCGGTGTTGAGCGCCCCCGACCGAGCAGCGGCCTCGACGACCACCGTCGCCCCGGCCAGGGCAGCGATCAGCCGGTTGCGGTGCAGGAAGCGCCACCGCGTCGGCCGGGTCCCCGGTGGCGACTCGGACAGCACCCGGCCCCGTCCGAGCACGTTGCGCAGCAGGTCGTGGTTGCCCGCCGGGTAGAACTGGTCGACCCCGCCGGCGAGCACCGCCGTCGTGGGGGTCCCGGCGGCGACGGCGACCCGATGGGCCACGGCGTCGATGCCGTACGCGCCGCCGGACACGATCTCGACGCCGTCGTCCGCCGCGACGGAGGCGATCTCCGCCGTGGCCTCGGCCCCGGCGACGGTGTTCGCCCGGCATCCGACGATCGCGAGCGCCCCGCGGCAGCCGGCTGCACCGACCGGGTCGTCCAGCTCCGAACGACTCCACAGCACGAACGGCGCGTGCGGCCCGAGGTCCTCCAACCCGCTCGGCCACTCGGGCGTGCCCGGGACGAGGAGGCGCGCGCCGACCGCGGTGGCGGACGCCATGGCCGCGACGGCGCGCTCGTCCGCTCCGCCGAGGCGCGGTCGCCACCGGTCGAACGCCGACTCGAGCGCCGCGCGGACCCGGTCGGGGCCGTCGGCGAACGACGCGTCCGAACCGACCTGCTCGAGGAGTTCGCTCGCGCCGCCCGCAGCCGCACGACGGACCAGTGCGAGGGACTCGTCCGGTCCGAGCGCCGCGACGAGTTCTCCCGCGACGGCGTCGCCCGGTTCGGCGAGGACGCTCCAGACGACGCGGGCGAGGGTGTCGTCGCCGGACGGCGCGGTCACAGCGCGCTCCGCAGCGTCAGCGCGCGACGGACCTCGACGGAGCCCGGACGCTCGACGTCGTCGAGGTCGGCCATCGTCCACGCCAACAACTGTCCAGGGCTAGGGCGTAGGTAGTTGCCCGAACTCGTCGTGAAGAGATGCGATTTGACGTCGGAAGTTTGTGCGCTCGAAGTGGTCGAAGCGGAAGAGACGGTGCCCCTTGAAGCGAATGTCGATGCGTCGAATCAACCTCTCCACCTTGCCCCTCAACGCCAGCGCGTCGGCTCGCTCGAGCAGGGCAGTCTCCAGCCCGAACTCCAGCCGGCCTAGGGTCGACCCCGGCCGCAGCACCTCGATTTCCGCCTCCTCCGCCGCTAGTTCTACCTCTGCCCACTGCGGGTCGACGTGCATATCCGGTGGGAGTGCCGCATGGAAGCGCCGCATCGCGTCAAGTCGCTCACGGTACTTCTCGGCCTCAGCGATCGCTTCCCGAGTCTGTCGAAGCAGCGCCTCACGTTGCCGGAGCCGGACGTCTATGTCGTCTCTAAGAAGCATGGACTCTTTGCGCGCGGCGCGGAGTTCACGGCGCTGACGCCTCCACCGGGACCACGGTGGTAAGCGCTGGATGACCGTGCGCACTTCCGGATTGGTGCGGAAGGCGATATCGGACAACGGCGCGGCAACGAGAATCAGTAGCGACGCGGAGAGCAGCGACCCGACAAAGGTAGCTCGCTCGAACCCGTCACGATGAATCAGCGCGTCAACTGATATATAGAACGACACAATGAGGGCGAGTGCGTACCCAACGAAGATCACTGTCGTGCTCAAACGAAGGCGCCAACTTACATCCTCGGTGTGGCGCATCTGTCGCCCTGCTTCGACCCCGAGAGCGAGCGCGAGAACGGGGATAGTGGTCAGCATCGCCGACCAAAAGGTGCCCGCTGCGGCGGTCGTTTCAGCGTTGGCGGCGAGGATCACTCAGCGATCATGCCATCAGGTCGATACGCTCGGCTGCATGACTAGCCAAGCGCTCGAAGATCACTACAAGGACCAGGTGGAGGAGCTGAGCCCCGGACGAGTCGCGCGGGCGGCCGCAATGCAGGAGTACGCGGATGCAGAGCGCGCACTCCTCTCGCTGTTCCCGATTGTCGACGGTCAACCGTGCATCGCCTCGAAGCAACTGACATATGAGGACAAGGTTGCTTTGGACGATGCTGTCCAGGCCCTCGCTTGGGCACACACGAAGCTGGCGACGACATGGCGGGATTTCGAGGAGTTCTCTGCCTACGTACTCGAACGTGAAACCGGGCGAGTCGCCTAGTTGCTTCCGCAGCGAACCCCCGTGACACGCAATCGTCACGGGGGTTCGCTTCCCTCTAGGGGCGCCCGTCGCCGGCCTTCGTCAATCGGCGACGGGAGTCTTCTCTATCGGCGCCGGAGTCGCGCCCGGATCGCCGCGGCCTGCGTCTGGTCGGAGTCGTTCACTGCCCGGGGGCGCTCGGAGGTCCGGCGCAAGCGTTCGGCCTGCGACTGGTCGACGTCGAGCTCGTCGTCGGCTGCGCGGCGCTCGAGCTCTGCTCGGATGGCGGTCTGTCGGCGGCGGAGCCGCTGCTCGTTCTGGGTCATGATGCTTCCGTTCTCTCGTTGGGTAGTGCGTCGGCGAGCGTGAGTCGCAGGCGAAGCTCGCTGAGGTAGACGTCGCGGTCGGGACGCTTGTCGTCCGGGAAGACTGCTCGAGCTTTCTCGACGCGGCTGCGTCGCCACTCGACCGGCTTCGTGTCCCACTTCCTGCTCGCGCGCTGCACTCGCGCGTTGAGTGCAGCGTGCTGAGCCTCTTCGCGTTCTCGCCGCTGACGCTCGAGGATGCGCTCGATGAGCAGCGCATCGATGTCGGCGAGCACTGCTGGTGTCTCGTCGAGCGCCGCGAGCTCGTGAAGGCGCCGCTCGCGTTGGGCGACTCGGCTCGCTTCTGCGGCTGCAACCTCGGCGACCATCTGATCGAGCTCGGCCTTCGCGGCTACTGCCTCGGGGGTGAGTTGGTAGTCCCGAGCGTTCCGTCGCACCGGCACGGCTCAGCCCTCCGTCTCGGGGCGCAGGTTGAGCGCGAGCAGCCGAGAGCGCTGCGCCTCGGCGGAGAGGATCACGCGGTAGAGCGCTGTGCGCTCACCCTGGGAGTCCGCGAGCTTGAGGTCGAGATTCGCCTTCCGGATCACCTCGTTGATGCGGTCTTCTACCTCGGTGCGTACCTCGTCCGCGGTCTGCTCTGCCAGACGGCCGTAGCCGACCCGGGCGAGCTCCGCGGCTTCGGCTGCGCTGACACCGACCCTGAGGGCGATGTCGTCGTAGTCGAACCCTTCGCGACGGAGCATGACCGCCTGCACGGCTTGCTCAGCTCGAAGATGGCGGTCGACCGCCTTCCCGCTAGCCACGGCGGTACCAGTCGAGGTCGTTGCTCGACAGGCCGACGCCTTCCGACAGCGGCTCGAGCGCGGCCTGCAGGACAGCCAGGCGCCGGCTGCCCTTGCGCTCTCGCGTGGTCGGGCCGTTGCCCTCGTCCGACACCATGCCGGCAAGGCCGAACGTGACGACCGAGTCGGCGATGGCGACCTCCACGGCCTTGCGTGCACTCGCGAGGGCGGTGAGAGACCGCTCCGCGTCGGCGAGCGCCGCCTTCCGAAGCTTGTCGCGGTTCGCCTCCATCGTGATGACGAGCGTGTTGTGGGCGTGGACGAACGCGTCCTCGAACGCCTTGAGCTCGACAGTGGCTTGCTCGAGGTCGTCCCGAGCGGCGGCAACACCCTCTCGGATGTCGCGAGGGATGAAGCCGCCTTCAATCGCGGCGGCACGCGCAGCCTCCTCCATCGCTTCGGTAGCGCGAACCACTCCGAGGTCTGCGGCGCGGTAGGTTCGCTCGGCTTCGGTCAGCCGGGCATAGGACGCTTCGAGCGCCTGCGCTGCCTTCGCGACGGCGGGAACGGCGATGCGGCTTGCGTCGGGCAGGTTGACGATGATGCGAGCGCCGGATGCAACCGACTTGTGAATACGGATCATGATGTGTTCCTTCGCTTAGATGGGGGTTCCGGTGGTGGTCGTGGGGAGGTAGCGGAGCCAGGCGTCAGAGAAGTCGTGACGCTCCCAGCCCTTGCGTGTTCCGCCGGCGGTCGGGTCGAAGCGCACTGAGTGCGATCGGACGATGCCGTAGCCGTCGAACATGCGACCGAGGTAGCGGGAGTCGATCGGCCCTCGGCCTCCGAGGTCCGCCCACGGCGCGTCTTCGATCGCCAGCAGTCGGCCCAGCAGCTCGACAGCCGCGAGACGCTGCTCGTCGCCGAACGCGCGTCGCACGTCCGAGAGGAGGCGGACGCCGAGCGTTGCGGGGCGGTCGCGGGCGTCTTCGAGGATGCCGAGCGCCGCTTGCCGGGCGTTCGCTGGCCAGTGCCCGCCCGCGGCGTCTGCAACCGCGAGCAGCGGCTCCCAGACGTCGGCGTCACGGTCGGTGATGCCGTCTGGCATGACCGGCCAGGGCGCGCCGACTTTCGAGCTGACGCGCTTCGTCCAGGCCGCAAGGCGCGATCGCACTGCGGCGAGCTCCGATCCGTTCTGACGCTCGCGGTAGGGCTCGACGACCTCCCCTGGCGCGCGGCGCCGCATCGGCACGATGACCGAGCGGGCACGCACCGTGTCCGGGATGTCGCCGAGGCCGGCCATCGCGACGGCGGCGAAGGTCGAGAACTCCTCGAGCACGACCTCCTTACCGCGCACCGCGGCTCGGTTGTAAACGCCATTGCGACGGTGCCCCGAGTTGAGGATGCCGCGCAGTTCCTCGGAGGCCGCGTCCCGTGCCCGTACGCCGAACAAGGTGTCGACTTCGTCGAACAAGACCGTGGGCGGCGTCGTCGCGCCGCTGATGCGGCGTGCGAGGTAGGCAGCGGAGGTGTTCACCGTCTCGACCGGATCGTGCGTGAGCTGTGCGAGCACCTCAAGAAGTCGGCTCTTCCCGCTCCCTGGCTCCGGGCTCAGCACCGCGAGGCGCGGCGTGGAGTCGAAGCGGTCGAGGATGTGCGTGTGCGCCACCCAGCATGTGACGGCTATCGCCGCCGCGTCGCTCGGGAACGAAACGAATCGTTCGAGCTGCGCCCGTACGTCATCGAGCAGCCTGGCGCCGTTCGTGGTGTCGGTAGCAGCACGCCGCGCTCGGAGCGCTTTCCGCTCCTCCTTGGTCAGCACGAACGTCACGGGTGGCAGACCAAGCCTTCGGACCGAGCCGTCAGCAGCGGTGTCCCACTCGCGCGCGTGTCCCGGGTAGTTCTCGAGGTACGTCGCACGGGCCATCGCGTAGGCGGTCGCGGCGCCTCGCTCCCCCCGGTTGCCCGCCTTGATGAGCTCGTCGGTCGCGGCGAGCATGTCACTCCGGCTCATGCCCTCGCTCGTCACGGAGTCCGCGATGCGGCGCATCGCCTTCGACGGCTTGCCGTCTCGGACACGACGCATCCACTCCGCGACGCTTCCGTCCGGTGCCGCGTCCGTTCCTCCCCCGCCGTACTCGGTCACGAACGCGTCGTCGATGACCTCCGTCACGGTGGTCGGCTCGATCGCCTCGGCGTAGTGCGTCACGCGCGCCAGGCCGTTGAAGCTCTTGATGTCGACGCCGGGGAACGACGGGTTGCCGTTGCGCTCGACGCGGGGGCTCGCAAGCTTCCAGTGGTGCTCGCCGTTGCCGCTCGAGCTGGGGTTGCCGGCGCCGATGTCGATACCGAGCTGGTCCGGCTGCTCGCGTAACCACTCCCGGCCATCGACGCCGCCGGGGTGCCAGTCGACGTCGATGAGAGTGAGCGGGCGAACGCGATTGCGACCAGGGATGACGAGCACTTCGTCGTCCGGATGTGCTGTCCACCACTCGCGGACCATCGCCTCAATCGTATCCGAAATGTTGAGTGCGACGTAGGCGACCCGCGAGCTCTTCGTGCCCGGCTTCCCCGGAAGGACGTAGTGGCCGGCGCGCTGCCACGCGAGCGCGATGTCAAGGCGCTTCATCGGGCGATCTGGTTCCACAGGTACCGAGGCACGACGACGTAGTAGTGCGGCGGCTGGGCGACGGATGCGTATGCGCCGCACTTCCGGTGGCGCATCCCCGGCTGCCGGTCGCGGCGACCCTTCGGCGGGTACCCCCACTCGTGGTACTCGAACTCGCCGCAGAGCGGGCAAAGGACCATCACCCAGCGCAAGCCCCGCTGTTCCTTGATGGCGAGGACGGCGGCGTAGACAGTGATGCCGTCGCGGTGCAGTGGCGGGTACTCAGGAGTTGTCCTGGAGCTCATGACTGCTCCTTCCGCGACCGCAGCGCGGCAAGCGCGGCTGCCGCGACGTCGCGCTTGAGGCGCAACGATGCTTCCCGGATGCGCTCGTCGTAGGTGAGGGTGCCGCCCTCGGCGTCGATCTGGCGGAGGTACGGCTCGAGCTGGTCGAGAGGTGGCACGGTCGCTCGATTGCGCGGCTTCGGCTCCGGCAGACCCGCCTCCTCACGACGGCGTCGGCGTGCCGCTGCGGATGCCGCCGCGGCCTTCTTGGCGAACGCGACGCGCTGTTCCGGAGTGCGGTTCGACATCGACGTCATGCCGCCCTTTGCACCGCGTAGGCGACGGGCCTCGGCGGCGTCCTCCGGGCCGAGCTCGGAGTAGGAGTCGCGGCTCATCGCGTGGCTCCGGCGAGGAGGGCTGCGAGGCGAGCGCGAACGGACTGAGACAGCGGCGGGGCGGCGTCGACGACACGGGCGATGACGCCGGTCGGAGCGAGCTGCGGTGAGGTGGAAGCCGACGAAGGCATTGGGCACACTCCTGCGAGTAGTGCCCCTGTCTGGCTCGGGTGCGGCGACGGCTTCGCGTCTCTCCTGCGTCATTACCGACGACCCGCATCTGCAGGACCCTGAGTTTCGAGCTCAGGCGGTGGAGCAGCCCAACCGTTCGGTGTTCCGAAGAACTGCGACCACCGTAGCATGATGACCGGCAGTCCGCTACATGTCACCCACTTAACTTCGCACAGTGGCACTACACCCGTCGCACGTGGAGACGCGCGCACAACGGCACGGCGGCGGGGATGCACGCACATCACGGCGCGCTGCTCGATGTTCGCTGGGCGCAGGGATATCCGGTTGGAGCCGTCGCGGACTCGATCTGCTCCGCGCTCGCGGCGTGTGCCCGTGTGACCGCTGTGTCCGACCCCTGCGTCAGCACGTGCGGGCAACGGCGGGGGTAGTGCCCGTATACCCCTCGTTACCTACTGTGCAAAGACAACATAGAGAGGAGGTGTTCGCCCCCTCACGTCCTCTTCCGGGGGTCGGACACAGCGGTCACACGGACACGGAGCTACGCCCCGGCGATGCAACGGGACCGGTGCGTTACTTGACCTACCTCACCCCCACTACGCTCGAGGCTGTGAGCATCCTTCAGCCGATCGGCGCCTTCTTTGCCTCAATGACCGCGACGGATTGGCTCTCTTCGGTAGCTGGCTTGGGTGGCTTGGTCGTCTCCCTCGTTGCCCTGCACCAGGCCCGGCAAAGCAACCTGCGCCCGAACGTCGCCTTCCGATCCCAGTGGCATGAGCCAATCACTTACACCGGCCCGGGAAACGAGCCGGTGGACGTCGAAGACGTCGAGGTCATCATCACCAACCGTGGTGCCGGGGACGCTGTTGACGTTCAGGTCACCTTCCCGCTTTCTGGCCAGGTCCGATCCCTGGGCACGCTAGCTCGGGACGGCTACGGCTCCGCGACGTTCAATGCCTTGGACTTCCCCGGCAGTGCGCCCTACCCCTTCACCGTTACCTGGCGAGAGTACCCGCCAGCCAACGGTCGGATTCGGGCGAAGAAGGGGGTCGCTTCGAGTAGCGACCCGACTGTATGGCGGCACCAGTGACTGTCAGCGCCACGTGATCGGCATCGTCGCGGCGGTGTGGGCCAGTCGCCCAGCTTCGTCGCGCGGCGGGCGCGAGCCCTTGCCCGGACTCCGCATCTCGACGGAGAGCAGCGCCTTGACAACGGCGCGGCGTCGGCCGAGGTCAAGCGCCGCCCACGCTTCGCGCGCGTCAGTCGCACCGAGCAGCGGGCCGAGGACATCCACGCGGCCGGCGTCGCTCATCGCGCTCTCGAGCTCGCCGATGCGGCGCCGCAGGTCGCGCAACGTCGTCTCCGCCGTCGCGAGGCTCGTCAGCCCCTTCGCGACGAGCGACAGCACCCCTGCCTCACCCTGTTGAACCTCGAGCAGTTCCGCGCGCATCCGGTCTACGTCGGGCGCGTCTCGCTTCGCCAGCAGGTCCGCAGCGTCGGGGCGCGACAGTCGCTCGATGACGACTTCGGTGATGAAGTGGTCGGCGTCGTCAGCCTTCCGCGCGAGGTGCGGCGACTTCGTGCAGCGGTATAGCTTCACGCGGTTCGCTCCGGTCGTGCCCGACTTCATCGCGGCGCCGCACACACCGCAGGTCGCGATGCCGCTGAGCAGCCACTTCGGGTTCGGCCCCGTGGACGACCGCCGCGCGGGGTCGGCGAGGAGGTCGCGAGCGGCAAGCCACGTTTCGGGTGTGACGAGGGGTTCCCAGCTGCCCGCCGGAAGGTCGCTTAGTCCGAGGTTGAATCCCGCGCTCCGGTCAGTAGCCGACCGAGGCGGGGCGACGAGCGCCGCATATCGCGGGTTCGAGAGCACGCCACGGACGGCGTAGGGCTGCCAGGGTTCCCCCACAGTCGTCGTGAGGCCTTCGGCGTTCCACGCTGAGGCGATCGACGCGATGGATGCCCCGGCGAGTAGCAGCTCGAAACCGCGGCTGACGGCGCTCGCTTCCGGCTCGAACGGCTCGTGACCGTAGGCGGGGTACTCCCGCCCATCGCGGCCGACACGCATCGCGCCGATCGTGCGCGCGCCAGTCACCAGCCGTGTGTAGCCAAACGCGCGCCGACCACCAGCCGGGACGCCGAGCGACCGTCCGTACTGATTCGCCCGCTTCTGCCGCTCGCTCTTGCGGGCGACCTCGAAGCGCGCCAGCCCGGCCGCGAGGGTCGCACGGAACTCGCCGTCAGCGGTGGTGAGGTCGACCTCGCCGTCGACCGTCGCAATCTTGACGCCGAGCTCGATTAGCGTCACGAGGTCGCGCAGCGATCGCATGAGTCGGTCCTGGTCGACCGCCACGACGACGTCGATGTTCCCGGCCTTCGCGTCGGTCACGAGCTCATGCCACGCGGTGCCGACGCCGCGCGGCTTGGTCGCGCTCACGTCGTTGTCGACATACTCGCGCACGATGTCCCAGCCGCGAGAGGTTGCGAGGCCGCGGCAGCGGTCGCGCTGACGGCCGACGCCCTCTTGCCGGTTGTCACGGTCGAGAGACTGACGGAGGTACAGCGCCGCGCGGGTCATGTTTTAAGTATGTCCTGGATCGGTACTGGATAACCGCATGACCCGGTCCCACCCCCGCATCGTCAGCGTGCCGAAGTCGAGTGCCCGGTCGAGGGGTGCCGTCGCGCCCGGCTCCGCCCGGCCCTCAGACCGGAGCCACGGCCCGGTGACCTCGGCGTTGCAGGCCCAGCCGGTGCCGTGCAGCCGATCGGCCATCCGACGTCGGGCTGCGGCCACACGCGCTGCCGCGTCGGCGGTGGTGGGCGCGGTGCCCTCCGCCGAGCGGATCGTGCCCGTCGTCACCCGGGGCACCGCCACGCGGATGTCGATCCGGTCGAGGAGCGGTCCGGAGAGGCGGCCGAGGTACTTCCGCACCGTGCTCGGGCTGCACGAGCACAGTGGGCCGCCCCGGGTCCCCGCGTTGCCGCACGGGCAGGGGTTCGCCGCGAGCACGACCTGGCACCGTGCGGGGAACTCGGCACTGCCGACGCTGCGGTGGATCGTGATCCGACCGGACTCGAGCGGCTGGCGGAGCGCGTCGAGGACCGCCCGGGGGAACTCGGTCGCCTCGTCGAGGAAGAGCACCCCGCGCGTGGCCCGCGACACGGCACCGGGGCGGAGGAGCCCCGAGCCCCCGCCGATCAGGGCCATCGCCGACGACGAGTGGTGCGGCGCTTCCCACGGCGGACGTACACTCCAGGACTGGTTGCCGAGCCCGCTGACGGAGCGGACGGCTGCGACCTCGAGCGCCGCCTCGGGGTCGAGGTCCGGCAGGAGCCCCGGCAGCCGCTCGGCGAGCATCGTCTTGCCGGCACCGGGCGGGCCGAGCAGGAACACGTGGTGCCCTCCGGCCGCGGCCGCGATGACCGCCCGGACGCCGACGGCGTTGCCGATCACGTCTGCGAGGTCGTGCACGTCCGGACGGAGCTCTGCCACCGCGGGCTGCAGGACGGGGTCGGTCTCGACCGGCGGCAGGAGCGCACCGGCGGTGATCGCGCTCGCCCGGAGCGACGGTGTGCCGATCACCTCGACGCCCGGCACGATCCGGGCTTCCTCGACGTTGCCGAACGGCACTACGACCGTGTGGATGCCGGCGTCCCGCGCGGCGATCACCATCGGGATGACCCCGGGCACGGGCCGGACCCGCCCGTCGAGCCCCAGCTCGCCGATGTACGCGACCTCGCGGGAGACCTGCGGCGCGATGCCCTCGGCCCCGAGGACCGCCATGGCGATGGCGAGGTCGAACCCGGAGCCACGCTTCGGGATCGACGCCGGGGTGAGGTTCACGGTGATCCGCCGCGCCGGGAGCGGACTCCCGGCGACGGCGCTGGCCGACCGGACCCGCTCACGCGCTTCGCCCAGGGCCGCGTCCGGAAGACCGATGATGCTGAAGCCGGGCAGCTGGCTGGTGAGGTGCGCCTCGACCTCGATCACGCGCCCCTGGACCCCGACGAGCGCGATCGCCGACGCGCGCCCGATGTCCGTCGTCACAGCACACCCGCCACGTGCTCGACCCCGACGCGGTCACCGTCGACGTGCACGGCGACGGCATCGACGCGGATCATCCGCGCCGACACCTCGGGATGGTCCGCGAACCAGGCCGGCACGAGACGGCGCAGTCGTGTGACCTTCGAGGCCGTGATCGCCTCGAACGGATGGCCGGTCGCGTTCCCCGACCGGGTCTTCACCTCGATGAAGCACAGCGTGCAGGACTGCCACGCGACGATGTCGATCTCCCCGCGGGCGCATCGCCAATTGCGTTCGACGACGCGGAACCCGTGGCTCTCGAGCCATTCCGCAGCCTGTTCTTCGCCGAATCGTCCGAGACTGCTGTTCCGCAGCGGTGTTCGTTCCATGTCGTTGCCTCCGCCACGACCATCCCGGACCACCGGTCGTCGCCGAGGCGGGCGCCGACGAATTGTGGAGGGGACTCACCGACCGCAGCGTTGTGGAGGACAAAGAGAAGGACCCCGGTCGGCCGAAGCCGTCCGGGGTCCTGCAGCAGGGGCACTCAGTGTGCGGCTGCGTACGCTTCCTGCACCTGGGTGGAGATACGCCCGCGGGTCGAGACCTCGTACCCGTTCTCCTTCGCCCATTCACGGATCTTGGCGAGCTCTTCCGAGTTGCCGCGCTTCGGCGCCGCCTTCGGAGCAGTCCCACCGGAACGGCGGCCGGAGACCTTGCGCGCGGCGGCGACGTAGTCGGAGATCGCCTCACGGAACTTGTCGACGTTGTCGTCGGTCAGGTCGATCTCGTACGACGATCCGTCGAAGGCGAATTCGACGGTCCGACCCGAGCCGGCGGTGATGGGCGTGTCGTCGAGATCGTCGACGAGTTGAACGGTGACCTTCTGTGCCATGACGTGCTCCTTGTGCAGGGGACGGGAAATCCCCTTCACATTAGCGGGCGGAATGCATTCCGGCACAATTGTCTCGGCGATTCTCAGATTCGCCGAAAAGAAGTGAAGATCACTCGTCGAGCGCGAGTTCTTTCGGCAGCTCGAGTTCGCGGGAAGTGAGTTCCTCGACGTTCACGTCCTTGAACGTCAGCACCCGGACGGACTTCACGAATCGGTCGGAACGGTAGACGTCCCACACCCAGACGTCGTTCATCGTCAATTCGAAGTAGAAATCGTGTTCGGTGTCACGGCGGGCGAGTTCCACCTCGTTGGCCAGGTAGAAACGTCGCTCGGTCTCGACCACGTACCGGAACTGCGACACGACGTCGCGGTACTCGCGGTACAGGGCCAGTTCGACCTCGCGGTCGTAGTCGTCGAATTCGTCGTCATCCATCGCGCCCACAGTCTACGGCGACGGGAGCACCGACGACACACCGCGACCGACCCCACACCACAACGCGCGACCGCCCCGCAGCTCGACGCGCGACCGCCCCGCAGCCCGACGCGCGACCGAACGCGCTCAGCCCGCCAGCGCGTCCAACTCGGCGAACCCGTCCAGCGCCACGCTCGACGCCTGGTGCAACCAGCTCTTCCGGTGCAGCGCGTGCGCCCCCACCGATCGGATCGCGTCGTAGTGCGCCGTCGACCCGTACCCCTTGTTCGACGCCCACGCGTAGTGCGGCGCCTCGTCGTGCGCGGCCGTCATGAGCGCGTCACGGGCGACCTTCGCGACGACCGACGCCGCCGCCACCGAGGCGCAGTCCCGGTCGGCCTTGACCCGCACGACGACCTCGAGCGGGTCGGACGGCAGCCGGAGCGTCACGGGGACGGCACGGGTGAGCCAGTCGAACGAACCGTCGAGCACGACCACGGCGCCATCCAGCGAGAGTCCGTCCGCCACCAGCGCGGCGATCGCCGACGCCCCGGCCTGGCCCAACGCCGGCACGATGCCCTGCTCGTCGACCACCGAGGCGGACGCCATCCCCACCGCGGTCCGGGTCCACCGGCGGACGACGGGGTCGAGGGCCTCGCGACGAGCGGCGGTGAGCAGCTTCGAGTCTGCGAGCCCCTGCGGCACCCGGCCGATGTCGAGCGTCACGGCAGCGACCCCGACGGCGACAGGCCCGGCGATCGCGCCGCGGCCGACCTCGTCCATCCCGATGACGGTCACCCGGCCGTCGGCCAGGAGCTTCTTCTCGAGCCGGAGCGACGGCCGGACGGCGGTCACTTCTCCCGCTCCTCCACGCCCGCGAACACCTCGGGGTGGTCGTCCAGCCAGGTCCACCGGCTCGACGGCCACGAGATGACGAAGGCACGCCCGGTCACGTCGGACAGCGGCACGAACCCCTTCGACGGGGTGTCGCCGTTGTACCGCGAGTCCTTCGAGTCGTAGCGGTTGTCGCCCATCACCCAGATGGCGCCCTTCGGCACGGTGACCGAGAAGTCGGTCCCCGAGGCGCGGGTCTCCCCCGTCGGCAACTTGAGGTACGGCTCCTTGATCGGCACACCGTTCACGGACATCTGCCCGAGGTCGTTGCAGCAGGACACCTTGTCGCCGGGCAGGCCGATGACGCGCTTGATGAGGTGGTCGTCGCTGTCGCCGGTGCCGAGGCCGACCTGGGTGAGGAGCCAGTCGATGGCCTTCGCCGGCTGGGTCGTCGGCGTCACGCTCGGCACCTCGGACCCGGTGAGCCACCCGCCCGGGTCCTTGAACACGACGACGTCGCCGCGCTTGAGGGACACCACGTCTGGCACGAGCTCGTTGACGATCACCCGGTCGTTGATCTGCAGCGTGTTCTCCATCGAAGCCGACGGGATGTAGAACGACCGGATCAGGAAGGTCTTGACGAGGAACGAGACGAGCAACGCCGCGATGAAGATGATGACGAGATCGCGGAGGAAGGTGAGGACACCGTTCCGCTTCTTCTCGACACGGGGCCGGCGCCCGGTTTCGTCAGTCGTGTCCGTCATTTCCGCTCTCGTTCAACCACAGGTTCCCGTCGCGGACCGCAGGAGTCCACGAAAAAGGGAAAGCCCCCCGTCGATGCACAACCGTACATGGACGAGGGGCCGACAGCGGCGTCCGGCTCGCGGACGCTCACTGTGAAGGCGATCAGGAGTCGCGCTTCTCCTTGATCTTGCGACGGGCAGCCTTGCCGCGGAGTTCGCGGAGGTAGTAGAGCTTCGCACGACGGACGTCACCCTTGGTGACGATCTCGATGTGGTCGATGATCGGCGAGTGCACCGGGAACCAGCGCTCGACGCCGACCTGGAAGCTCACCTTGCGGACCTTGAAGGTCTCGCCGAGGCCGTGACCCTGGCGGCCGATGACGACGCCCTGGAACACCTGGACACGCGAGCGCGTGCCTTCGATGATGTTGACGTGCACCTTGATGGTGTCGCCGGGGCGGAAGTCCGGGACGTCGGTGCGCAGCGACGCTGCGTCGACGTGGTCGAGGAGCTGGCTCATGATTGGGTCACTCTCTGCGGACGCACACGGGTCGCCGCGGATCGAATTCGGTAAGTGAAGGTGTGTGCCCGGTGTCGGCGACTCCCCCGTGGCAGAGTCCAGCCAGGGCACGGCTACCCATCTTGCCACAGCAACCCACGTCCGCAAAACGCGCGAGGATGGTCCCATGATCGAACTCCGCACCCCCGCCGAGCTGGACGGCCTGCGCGCCGCCGGTCGGTTCGTGGCCGACGTCCTCGACGAACTGCTCGACACCGTCGACGTCGGCGTGAACCTGCTCGACCTCGACCGGGTGGCCGCACGGATGATCGCCGACCGCGGCGCGGTGAGCTGCTACGTCGACTACCACCCCTCATTCGGCAAGTCGCCGTTCGGCAAGAACCTCTGCACCTCGGTCAACGACGCGGCGCTGCACGGCCTGCCGTACGACCGTGTGCTCGTCGACGGCGACCTCGTGAGCCTCGACTTCGCCGCGAGCGTCGACGGCTGGGTCGCGGACTCCGCCGTCACGGTGCAGGTCGGCACCCCGCGCGAGGACGACCAGCGCCTGATCGACACCGTCGAGCGCGCGCTCATCGCGGGCATCGCCCAGTTCCGCACGGGCAACAAGCTCGGCGACGTGTCGTACGCGATCGGTCGCGTCGCGAAGGACGCCGGCTACGACGTGAACCTGCAGTTCGGCGGGCACGGCGTCGGCAGGACGATGCACGGCGACCCGCACGTCCCGAACGACGGCCGGCCCGGGCGCGGTCTCAAGCTCCAGCAGGGGCTGGTCGTGGCGATCGAGCCGTGGCTCATGCAGGGCACCGCCGACCTGTTCCAGGACGACGACGGCTGGACGCTCAAGAGCGTCGACGGCTCGCGCGCCGCGCACGTCGAGCACACCGTCGCCGTGACCGACGCCGGTCCCGAGGTCCTCACCCTGCGTCGCGCCCAGCGCGCCGACGCGACCGCCTGAGGATCCGCAGCCAGCGGCGCACCGAGCCCAGGTGGTCACATCAGGGCCGGGAGGCGCGGTGCGGGCAGCTCCCGCGCCTCCTGTCTCGCAGTGCGCGGCCGGCGCCGAAGCCGCGAAAGCGACAGGTCACAGCCGTGCGGCGTGGTCCGTGCCGCGAGAGCGACAGCCGCCCGCAGCGCCAGCCGCGCGCTACGCGTCCGGCAGCAGATCCGGCCTGACGCGCCGCGTCCGCTCCACCTGCTGCTCGTGCCGCCACGCACCGACGCGGGCGTGGTGCCCACTGAGCAGCACGTCCGGCACGTCGAAGCCACGCCAGGACGCGGGCTTCGTGTACGACGGGTACTCGAGCAGCCCGTCTTCGTGGGACTCCTCGACGAGGGACTCGGGGTTGCCGACGACTCCGGGCACGAGTCGCCCGACGGCCTCGATCATCGCCATCGCAGCGACCTCGCCGCCGTTCAGCACGTAGTCGCCCAGCGAGAGCTCGACGACCGTGGCGTGCGCCGCGGCCCACTCGAAGACCCGGGCGTCGATCCCCTCGTACCGCCCGCAGGCGAACACGAGGTGGTCCGACGTCGACGCGAGCGAGCGCGCGATCGCCTGCGTGAACGGCCTGCCGGCGGGCGTCGGGACCACCAGGGTCGACGAGCCGTCGGGCCGGAACAGCGACTCGAGCGCGAGCGCCCACGGTTCGGGCTTCATGACCATGCCCGCTCCCCCGCCGTACGGGGTGTCGTCGACGGTGCGGTGCCGGTCGGTCGTCCACGAGCGGAGGTCGTGCACGTGCAGGTCGAGCAGGCCGCCGGAGCGGGCCTTGCCGAGCAGCGAGACGTCCAGCACGGAGAAGAACTCCGGGAAGATCGTGACGATGTCGATGCGCACGCGCGCTAGTCCGTCACGGTCTCGGGTCGGGACGTGTCCTCGGGGTCCTCGAACAGGCCCGTCGGCGGCGTCACGGTGACGGTGCCGGCGGCGATGTCCACCGCGGGCACGATCGCCGAGACGAACGGCACGAGGACCTCGCCCCGCGACGGGGTGTCGATGGCGAGGAGGTCCTGCGCCGGCAGGTGGTCGACCCGCGCGACGGTACCGACCTCGACGCCGCCGCGGAGGACCGTCAGCCCGACGAGCTGGTGGTCGTACCAGGCGTCGTCCTCACCGGTCTCGGCGTCGGCGTCCTGCTCGACCCAGAGGATCGCCCGCGCGAGCGTCTCGGCTGCGGTGCGGTCCCCGATGCCCTCGAAGAAGGCGACCGGGTGGCCGTTGTACCAGCGGAGCTCGTCGAGCGCGATGGTCTTGCCGGCCCAGGGCGAGTCGTCCGGGACCTGGAGCGTGAACACGGCTCCGGGCGTGAACCGACGATCCGGGTCGTCGGTGTAGAGCTCGAGCTTGATGCCGCCCTTGAGCCCGTGCGCCTTCGTGATGCGACCCACCCGGAGCTGGGTCGTCTCCCTAGGAATCGGTGTCGACCACGTCGACACGCACCCGCTTGCCGTCGGCGAGAGCCGAGACGAGGGTGCGCAGCGCCTTTGCGGTCCGTCCGGCGCGACCGATCACGCGGCCGAGGTCCTCGGGGTGCACACGCACCTCGAGGACCTCGCCCCGCGCGGAGGTGGAACTGGCGACGCGCACGTCGTCAGGGTGATCGACGATCCCCTTGACGAGGTGCGTCAGCGCGGATTCGAGCAAGGAATTACGCCTCGGTCGTCTCTGCGGTCTCGTCGGCCGACTCGGCCGGAGCGGCGGCGGGGGCCGTCTTCTCCGACTTCGGCTTGAGGACGGCCTTCTTGGAGGAGTCCACGACGAACGCCTGCTTGGGCTCGGCGACCTTGACCTTGGACTCGGTGTCCTTCTCGCCCTTGAACTTGGCCCAGTCGCCGGTCAGCTTGAGGAGGGCCGCGACCTGCTCGGTCGGCTGCGCGCCGACGCCGAGCCAGTAGAGCGCACGCTCGGACTCGATCTTGATGACCGAGGGCTCCTCGGTCGGGTGGTACTGACCGATCTCCTCGATGACGCGACCGTCGCGCTTGGTGCGCGAGTCGGCGACGACGATGCGGTAGTACGGCGCCCGGATCTTACCGAGACGCTTGAGACGGATCTTGACAGCCACAAATGCTCCTGTTGCGTGTTGTTGTGGTTGAACCGGACCGCGGGCGTGGGGGCACACACGGTGGAAGCTCGATGAGACCGTGATCCGCTGGATAGAGGGTCGAGCGGACACGATTCGACCGTTCATTCTTGCAGGTTTCCGAGCGAGAAGCGAGTCGGGACGCGCCGTCAGGGTGCGAGTCGTCGAACCGCTTCGAGCGCTTCGGACGTGGCACGCACCGCGTCGACGCTCCGGGCGTCGCGCGCGCCGCCCACGACGGCGTACGGCACACCGGATGCCAGGAGGCGCGGCTCGAGTCCGTCGGACGGCCCTGCGCCCGCCTCGGCACCCGTCCCGAGCGCCCGCTCCTGCCCGGCGCAGACCACCACGGTGTCCGCAGGGACGCCGCGTTCCTCGCCGTGCTCGTCGCGGATCCAGAGCACACCGGGCTCGATGCGGAGGTACTCCTGCACGCCGCCGACCAGGTGCACGCCGGCGTCCCGGAGCCGGCCGATCGCCACCCAGCGGGAGGTGATGCCGATGCCCTGCCCGAACTTGCCCGAGCGACGGAGGACGGTGACGTCGCCGCCGGGTCGGAGCGTGCGGGTCGCCACGGGGAGCCGCTGCGGCACGTCCCCCACGACGGTGTCCGCGACGTCGAGGTCCCAGCGGACGCCGAACTCGGTGGCACGCCGGGGCTCGTCGGGCGACTCGACGAGGAACGCCGCCGTGTCGACGCCGATCCCACCGCCGCCGATGATCGCGACGGTCCCGGCGGGGACGCCCTCGCGGAGCGCCCGCTCGTAGGACCGGACGTGCGGCAGGTCGGCACCGGGGACGTCGATCGCCCGGGGCACGACACCGGGGGCGAGCACGACGGCCTCGCTCGCGGTGAGGTCGGCGGCCGTGGCGGCCCGACCGAGGTGGATCGTCGCGCCGCGGTCCTCGAGCTCGGCGCGGGCGGCGCGGACCGTCGCCGCGTAGTCCTCCTTGCCCGGCACCAGCGCGGCGAGGTCGAACTGTCCGCCCAGCCGGTCGGACGCCTCCCAGAGGGTCACGGTGTGGCCGCGACGAGCGGCGTCGACCGCGGCGGCGAGCCCGGCCGGGCCACCACCGACGACGTCGACGCGCTTCGGGTCGGTCGTCGGACGGGCGGGGAACGCGACCTCGCGGGCGGCGCGCGGGTTGACCAGGCACGACACGGGCTGGCCGACGATCGAGCGGTCGAGGCAGGCCTGGTTGCAGCCGATGCAGGTGTTGACGAGGTCGAAGGCGCCGGCGAGCGACCGGTTCACGATCGCGGGGTCGGCGAGGAACGGGCGCGCGAGGGCGACCGCGTCCAGGAGCCCGTCGGCCAGCACGGCCTCACCGTCGCGCAGGTCCGTCATCCGGTTCGACGCGATGACCTTCACGTCCGGGTACGCCGAAGCGCGGACGACGCCGGCGATGCGGGCGGCGTACGCGAGCCACGCACCGTGCGGCACCGCGGCCTGCACCGTCGGCGTGCGGGACTCGTGCCAGCCGATGCCGACCGATATCCCGTCGAGGCCGAGGGGCAGCAGCTCGTGCACGAGCGCGTCGACGTCGTCGTCGGTCGACGAGCCGGGCATCAGGTCGGCGCCGGAGAGCCGGATCGTCACGGCGAGGTCCGGTACCGCCCTGCGGACGGCGTCGACGACCGCCACCGTGAACCGACGACGCCGGACCGCGTCCCCGCCCCACTCGTCGTCGCGCAGGTTCGTCAGCGGCGACTGGAACTGGTTGATGAGGTAGCCCTCGGACGCCATGATCTCGACGCCGTCGAAGCCGATGTCCCGCGCCGACCGGGCGGCGTCCGCGAAGTCCTCGATGGTCCGCTCGATCTCGGCGGCGGTCAGCTCGACCGGCACCACGCCACGGGCAGCCGCCCACGGCAACGCGGACGGGGCCACCACGCGCTGGGGTTCCCCGTGCCGGTCGACCATGCCCGACGCGAGCGCGTACCGCCCGGCGTGGAAGAGCTGCGCGAGGATCACCGAACCGGCGTCGTGCACGGCGTCGACCGCCGCACGGAACCGCTCGTCCGCTCCCCCGACGCCGAACACGGCGAAGTCCGGGCCACCACGGGCCTCGTCGCTCACCGCGATGCCGCCGGTGATGATGCACGCGGCACCGCCCGCGGCACGCTCACGGTAGAACGCCGCCATGCCGGCCCCGCCGTCGTCGTGCACCTCGAGCCCGGTGTGCATCGACCCCATGACCACCCGGTTCGGCAGGGTCAGGGGGCCGAGCGTCCACGGCGAGGAGACGACGGCGAGGTCGGGCATGGCGACGGTGCTCATGCGCCTACTCTGCCGTGTCGGCAGCCGAGTCGGCAGCAGCGTCGGCCGGCGGCAGGACCGCGTCGCGCAGCGGGGACGTCGTGTCCGCCCAGAACGGCGGGGCGATCACGGTCAGGCCGCCGTCGACCGACAGCACCTGGCCCGTGATGTAGCCGGCCTTGTCGGAGAGCAGGAAGTCCACCGCGTCGGCCATGTCGTCGGCGGTGCCGGGACGCTGCAGCGGGAGCTTCTCGAACACGGTGTCGATCGGCGCCTGACCGGGCACCTTCGTGTAGAAGTACTCGAGCGAGTCGGTGTCGATGAGCCCGCCGTTGACCGCGTTCACGGTGATCTGACGGGGCCCGAACTCGACCGCCATGTACTTCATGTAGGACTCGCTCATGGCCTTCGCGGCACCGAGCGCGGCGTACGTCGGGAACGCGCGGAGCGACCCGTACGAGGTGACCACCACGATGCGGCCGCCCCTGTCCATGAGCTGCGCGGCACGCTGCGCACCGAGGACGAACGAGCGGGCGTTCGTGGCGTAGCTGCGGTCGAGGTGGTGCAGCTTGAGGTCCGCGACGGGCTTGAAGGCGCTCGCGGCGGCGTTCGCGACGAAGTAGTCGAGGCGTCCGTACGTGTCGCGGACCAGGTCGAACAGCGCGTCGATCGACTCGGGCTGCTCGATGTCGACCTGCGCCGTGATCCCGTCGCCGCCCGCGGCCTTGACGTCGGCGAGCGACTCCTCGGCCAGGTCGGCGTTGCCCTTGTACGTCACGACGACGGTGACGCCGCGCTGGCCGAGCTTCTGCGCGAGCAGGCGGCCGATGCCGCGGGAGGCACCCGTGATGAGGGCGATGGGAGCAGTGGTTGCAGCCAATGTGTTCCTTGCGTTGTCAGGGCCTGGAGGCGCGGTTCGGGCCCGCACCGCGCCTCCAGGCCATGGAGTGGTTGCGGGTCAGAACCCGGCCTGGCCGGTCACGACGGCGCGGCCGACGACCAGCTTCTGGATCTCGTTGGTGCCCTCCTCGAAGCGCTGCGCGCGCGCGTCGCGGTAGACGCGCTCGATGGCGTTGCGCTTCCAGTAGCCCTGGCCGCCGTGCACCTGCAGTGCCTTGTCGGTGACGCGGGCGAGCATGTCGACGGCGACCATCTTCGAGGCGCTGGACAGCGTGCCGGCGTCCGGACGGCCCTCCTCGTAGGCGCGGGCCGCCTCGAGGACGAGGGCGCGCGCGGCGGCGATGTCGGCGTAGTTCTCCGCGACGTAGAACTGGATCGCCTGCCGGCTGGAGAGCTTCTTGCCGAACGTCTCGCGCTTGTTCGCGTACTCGACGGCGAGCTCGTTCGCACGCTCGGCGAGGCCGACGGCGCTCATCGCGACGGACACGCGGCTCGGCAGCAGGAAGCCGCCGAGTGCGACCTCGAGGCCCTGGCCCTCCTCGCCCAGACGGGCGGAGGCCGGGATCGGGGTCTCGGTGAAGCGGAGGATCGCGTGGTCGGTGCCACGGATGCCCATGGTGTCGGAGTCGTCGATCACCTCGGCGCCGGGCAGGCCGGAGTTCGGCATGAGGAACGCGACGGTGCCGTCCTGGCCCGTGGTGCCCTCGAGGCGCGCGGCGATGAGCCAGTAGTCGGCCTTCACGCCGAACGTGATGAGGTGCTTCTCGCCGTTCATCACGTAGGTGTCGCCCTCACGGCGGACGGTCGTGCGGATGTCGGCACCCGTGCCCGCGGTCGCCTCGGTCAGCGTGAACGCGACGAGCTTGTCACCGGCGACGCTCGGCTTCACGACCTCGTCGAGCTGCTCCGGCGTCGCGTACGGCTGCATGGCGCGCCAGGTGCCGTTGATGACGTGCACGAGCATGCGGATCGACGCGTGCGACCGCGACACGATCTCCATGATCTCGAGGTAGCGCGAGAACGGGATGCCCCGTCCGCCGAGCTCGGCCGGGGCGGCGAGCGACAGCCACCCCTTGTCCTTGAGCTCCTGGAACAGCTCGGGCGCGACCTGGCCGGTGCGCTCGATCTCCTCCGCCCACTCCTCGCCGCGACCGCGGACCCACTCGGTCACCTCGGCCTTGAGCTCCTGGAAGGCGGCCTCGGTCTGCGGCTCCATGACCATCGTCATCTGTCAGTTCTCCTTCGTCGCGACGAGCGCGGCTGCCTGCTCGCGCAGGACGTTCTTCTGGACCTTGCCGACCGCGTTGCGCGGCAGCTCGGCGATGTACTCGAGACGCTCAGGCCAGTAGTACTTGCTCACGCCGGCCTTGTCGAGCGCGCGCTGCATCGCGGCGAAGTCGAGCTGCTCCGCACCGGCCGCGGGCACGACGAACGCGCAGGCGCGCTCCCCGAGGCGGGCGTCCGGCATCGCGACGATCGCCACGTCGGTGACGAGCGGGTGCTGGTAGAGCAGGTTCTCGATCTCGACGACCGGGATCTTCTCGCCACCGCGGTTGATGACGTCCTTGACGCGGCCGGTGATGGACAGGAAGCCCTTGGCGTCGACCTTCGCGAGGTCACCGGTCTTGTACCAGCCGTCCTCGGTGAAGACGTCGTCCGTGAGGTCCTGCCGGTCGAGGTACCCGTCGAACATCGTCGGCGAGTGCAGCTCGAAGTTGCCCTCGGTGTCCGCCGGCAGCTCGTGCCCCTCGTCGTCGACGATGCGGATCCGGATGCCGGGCAGCGCGCGACCGTCGTGACCGTAGGCGTCCGCCGGGTCGTCGGTCGGGCTGGAGAGCGCCCCGAGGCAGGTCTCGCTCGTGCCGAACGCGCCGAGGATCGCGGTGCCGAGCACCGTCGCGGCACGCTGGGCCAGTGCACGGGGCACCGCGGCGCCCGTCGGCACGAAGATCCGGAGGGACTCGGGCTGTCCGGCCCCGGCCTCGACGAGGTCGACGAGGTCGGTCAGGAACGGCGTCGCGCACTGCACGAACGTGGCCCTCGCGACGCCGAACGCCTGCTCGAGCGCGACGGTGCCGTCCCACACGGGCTGGATGACCTGCGGTGCGCCGAGCCGGAAGGCCAGGAGCATGCCGTACAGGAACCCGGTCTGGTGGGCGAGCGGCGACGGGATGTAGATCCGGTCCTCGCTCGTCAGGCCGGACTGCGCGACGTGCATCGCGGTCGCCAGGCCGAGCGTCCGGTGCGGGTGCTGCACGCCCTTCGGCTCGCCGGTGGTGCCGGAGGTGAAGAGCAGCTGGCAGACGTCGTCCGGGCCGGGCGCGTGGGACAGGATCTGGTCGACGTCCACCTGGACCGAGTCGAGCGCAGTGTCGAAGTAGCGCCAGTTCCACTCGCTCGCGGCGACGCGGTCGGCGGCGTCGGCGGGCAGCGGCGGCTGGTTCGTCGGGCTGTCCGCCTGTCCGCGTGCCTCGGAGCGGAGCACGACCACGTGCTCGACCGACAGGCGGCGCTTCTGGGCCTTCGCCTCGTCGATGACCTCGAGCAGTTCGAGCGCCGGGCGACGCTTCCGGAAGACGTTCGGCAGGAAGACCACGCGGGCGCGGGACCGGGCCAGTGTCATCGTGGTCTCGCGGGGACCGAACACGGGCATGATCGGCGTCGCGACGGCACCGATCTGGATCGCACCGAGGGTGATCGAGACGAACTCGCGCCAGTTCGGCAGCTGCATCGCCACGGACTCGCCCGTGCGGACGCCGAGCTCGAGGAGCAGGGCGGAGACCTTGTCGGCCTCGTCCTGCAGCTCGCGCCACGTCGTGTTCACCGGCTCGGGACCACCGACCTCGATCACGGCGAGGCCGTCCGGGTCCTGCTGGGAGAGTGCGCGGACCTTCTCGCTGAGGACGAGCGGGTCGGCGTCGACGCCGGCGAGCTCGGGCAGCGCGCTCGTCACCGTCTCCTGCTCATCCCCCAGGTCCGTGCTCTCCGCAGCGGCCTCGGCGGCGTCGATCCGGTCGTCGCGGGCGATCTGCGCCTCGGCGCCGTCGCCGACCTCCATGTCGAGGCCGACCGAGTTCATCGCCTCGAGGAAGGTCGGGTACGAGATCCGGTAGGCGCGCGGGTAGGTGAGGGCGGAGACGCCGTCGGCCTTCGACGCGGCGACGGCCAGCGACATCAGCACGCGGTGGTCGTTGAACGAGGACATCGGCGACCCGTGCAGGTCGCCCGGACGGACACCGGTGACGCGCAGCTCGTCGGCGCCCTGCTCGGCGCGGCCGCCCAGTCGGTTCAGCTGGAGCATCGCCGCGACGCGGTCGGACTCCTTCAACCGGATGTGCGCGACGTTCCAGAGCCGGGTCGTGCCCTCGGCGAAGGTCGCCATCGTGGACAGGATCGGCAGCAGGTCCGGGATCGGCTGGCAGTCGATGTCGAGGGGGCGCAGCGGGGAGCCGTCGTGCTCGATGCGCACGAAGCCGGTCTCCTCGTCGATCCGCATCGGGACCCCCATCGCCGTGGCGAGGTCGAGGAACTCGCTCTCCGGGTGGTCGGTCTCGGCGGTGGTGAACGCCGTCATGCCGCGGAGCAGCACGTTCGACTCGCGGATGCCGGCCGCAGCGATACCGAACGCGGCCGAGCCGATGTCCGGCGGGATCACGTAGTCGTGCGGGGTGGCCTGCTGGTTCGCCGGGATCCGGTACTCGAGCCAGTCGTCGGACACCTCGACCGTGAGGCCGAACTGGCGCATCATGCGCACGGTCAGCTCGACGTACGGCTGCTCGTTGAGCCGTCCGCCGGTGATGTGGATCCTGGTCTCCTCCTCCGCGAAGGGCGCGACGAGGAGCAGGCCGGAGATCCACTGCGACAGGGTGCCGGCGATCTGGACGTCGCCGCCGCGCGGACGCTTCGGCTGCACGGTGACCGGCGGGCAGTCGTTCGTGGCCTCGAGCTCGATGCCCATCTGGGTGAGCGAGGTGAGCAGGGCCTTGATCGGGCGGCGCTGGAAGTACTTCATGCCCGAGAGGGTCATCGGCTTGTCCGCCAGCGACGCGAGCCCCGTCATGAAGTAGAGCGTGGTGCCCGAGGAACCCATGTTGAGGAGCCCGTCGGCGCCCCGGGAGCCGTGGTCGACGACGTCGGTAGCCTCGTACCGACCGCCGAGGCCGGTGACGTGGTACTCGTTCCCGCGACGCTTGACGTCGACGCCGAGGGCACGGAGCGTGCCCACGGTCCACTCGACCTGCCGGGTCGCACTGATGCCGGAGACGATGCTCGTCCCCTTCGCCAGCGACGCGAGCACCAGCGCGCGGTGCGCGTGGTACTTCGAGACCGGGATGTCGAGTTCTCCGACGAGCGGTGCGTTCGTCCCGCGCACGACCAGCTGCATGCCTACCTCTTCCCTGTTGAGCGTTACTACGGTACGCCCGGTGTGGATCGTCTGTGAATCGGATCCGCACGACCGGGAGTGCGGTTCCTTGTGCGTGTCCGACAAGGAGCCGGGCAGGATGTACAGCATGGACATCCGTTTCACCGAGTCCCGCCCGTCGACCATCGGCGTCGAGTGGGAGCTCCCCCTGGTCGACCGGGACACCGGCGACCTGACCCCGCGTGCCCCCGCCGTCATCCAGGCGGTGCAGCAGCGGCTCGGTGACCACGACCGGGTGACCGAGGAGCTCCTGACGAACACGGTCGAAGTCGTCACCGGCGTCCACTCGCGGGTGAGCGGTGCCACGAGCGAGCTGTCCGGCATCATCGGCGAGGTCGTCGACGCCGCCGAACCGCTCGACGCGCAGGTCATGTGCGCCGGCACCCACCCCTTCGCCGTGTGGGACCAGCAGGAGATCACACCGGACAGCGAGCACTACACGACCCTCATCGACCGCACCCGGTGGTGGGGCCGTCAGATGCTCATCTGGGGCGTCCATGTCCACGTCGGCATCGACGACCGCGACAAGGCGCTGCCGATCCTCGGCGCGATGCTCGCGTACGTGCCGCACCTGCAGGCCTTCACCGCCTCGAGCCCGTTCTGGGCCGGCACCGACACCGGGTACGCCTCGAACCGCGCCCTGATGTTCCAGCAGCTGCCGACCGGTGGCCTGCCGCCGGCACTCGGCGCGTGGGCGAACTTCGAGGAGGTCGTCGACGACCTCACCCGCACCGGCGTCATCGAGGGCGTCAAGGACCTCCGTTGGGACATCCGCCCGTCGCCCGGCTGGGGCACCCTCGAGAACCGCGTCTCCGACGGCATCTCGACCCTGCACGAGGTCGGGGCCGTGACCGCGCTCGTCCAGTGCCTCGTCACCGAGATGTCCGACCGGCTCGACGCCGGCGAGACCCTGCCGACCATGCAGCCCTGGTTCGTCCGCGAGAACAAGTGGCGTGCGGCCCGGTACGGCATGGAGGCCGAGATCATCACGAACGCCGCCGGCGACGAGCGGCTCGTGACCGACGAGGTGCACGACCTCGTGCAGCGGCTCGACCCGGTGGCGGACCGTCTCGGGTGCCAGCAGGAGCTGCACCACCTCGACACGATGATCGCGGACGGCGCCTCCTACCAGCGGCAGTTGCAGGTCGCGCAGGAGAACGGCGGGGACCTCCGCGCCGTCGTCCGGCACCTGGTCACCGAGCTGCGCGACTCGCTCTGACCGTCACCGTCCGACGGGCTGGCGGGGGGGGGCCGGCCGGCACCGCGCCTCCCGTCCTGGGGGACGTGCGGGAGTCCGCGCGACCGCTACAGTTCCCCTGTGACAGGGGGGACCGCGGAACGCGGAGCAGGGCCGACCGTCCAGCGGGCGGCCGCCCTGATCGACGCGGGACGGCCCGCCGACGCGCTCGCCGACCTGGCCGTCGTCGAACGGGACCAGGGCGCTTCGGTCGCCGGGCACCGTGTCCGGGCGCTGGCCCTCCTGGCGCTCGACCGTCCGGACGACGCCCAGGACGAGGCCCGACGCGCGGTCGGCCTCGCCCCCACCGACTCCGTCGCGCTCCGGATCCTCTCGACGACCCTGGTCCGCTCGGGCGACCAGACCGGAGCCGTCGCCGCCGCGCGCCGATCCGTCGAGGCCGATCCCGGGTCGTGGCTCGCACACCTCGCGGTGGCCGACGCCCTCTGGCTCGACGAACAGCGCCGCCCCGAGGCGCTCCGTGCGAGCTACGAGACCGTCCGGCTGGCGCCGCTCGAACCGATGGCGCACCGCAGGCACGGCGACCTGCTGCTCGCGGCGGGACGGCAGCGCGACGCCCAGGCCGCCTACCGACGCGGCCTCGAGCTCGCGCCGGAGGACCGCGGCGCACGGCACAACTTCGCGGTGTCGCGACTCCGGCGGGGTCACGACGGTGAGTCCGCGCTCGCCTTCGCCGGGATCCTCGCGACGGACCCCACGAACGCGCTCGCGCGACGGAACCTCGTCGTCGGTGTCCTCAACCCGCTCGCGCGCATCCGGTTCGGACTCGGTGCCGGCGCCCTGATGACCGGCTTCCAGTACCTGGTCTCCCTCGACGCGCCGTCGGACGCCGGCCGCTGGTACACGACGCTCCCGCCGGTGATCGGACTCGCGCTCGTGGTGGTCGTCGTGCTCCGGTTCGCCGCCGAGACCCGGCCCCGGACGGGGTTCCTCGTGCGCGCGGCGCGGCGGGCGGTCCCCGGGTGGACGACGACCGTCGGCGTCCTCGGGGCCGCGACGGCCGTCTCGGTCGCGGGCCTCTTCCTCCCGCCGGTCGCGGCAGTGGTGGCACAGGGACTGGTGTTCGCCGGGGTCGTCGTCGCCTCGGTACGCATCCGGAGGACGATGCGCGCGTTCCCGAAGACCACGCCCGTGCGGCAGGACGTCGACGAGGGACGGACCGACCGCGACGACGACGGCTGGGGGAACCCGTGGTGAACGACGACGGACGAGGAGTCCCGATGGACGACGACCCACTGATCGACGCGATCCGGCGAGCCGTGGTGGCCGCTCCGGAGGACGTCACGCTCCGGGTCCACCTCGGGCGCCTGCTCCTCGACGCGGGGCGCCGGGTCGAGGCCACGACCGAAGCGGCGGCAGCGGTCGCGGTCGCCCCCGACGACGCCGCGGCCCGGGCGCTCATGCTCGAGGCGCTGCAACCCGACGCGACGGCCGGCCCCGCCGCGCCCGGACCGGACGACGCCGCGACGGACGACGCCGGTCCCCCGCCCGCGACCGGGTTCGACTGGCACGCCGCCGAGCAGCAGGTGGAGCACATCGTCGAACCGGCGTTCGTCGACGACGACGGCCCCGACCCGAACCCCGCGTCGGCGTTCTCCGTCGAGCGCGCCGGTGTCCGGTTCGCCGACGTCGGTGGCATGGAGACCGTGAAGCAGCGCCTGACCGCGGCGTTCCTCGCACCGCTCGCGAACCCCGAGCTGCGCACCCTCTACGGCAAGAGCCTCCGCGGCGGCCTGCTCCTGTACGGGCCGCCCGGCTGTGGCAAGACGTTCATCGCCCGGGCCGTCGCGGGCGAACTCGGCGCACGGTTCATGAGCGTCTCGATCACCGACGTGCTCGACCCCTACGTCGGCCAGAGCGAACGCAACATCGAGGCCGTGTTCCGCGCCGCCCGGGCTGCGGCGCCCTGCGTGGTGTTCTTCGACGAGGTCGACGCGCTCGGACAACGGCGCAGTCAGACCCGGAGCTCGCACGTCCGCGGGATGGTCAACCAGCTCCTCACCGAGCTGGACGGCATCGACGGCGGGAACGAGGGCGTGTTCGTCCTGGCGGCGACGAACCAGCCCTGGGACGTCGACCCCGCGCTCCGCCGACCGGGGCGGCTCGACCGCACCGTGCTCGTGCTGCCGCCGGACGCCCCCGCGCGCGAGGCGGTCTTCCGCGGCCACCTGCGGGACCGACCCGTCGAGGGCATCGACGCCGCAGCGCTCGCGAAGCGCACCGAGGGGTTCTCGGGCGCGGACATCGCCTACGTCTGCGAGGTCGCCGCGGAACGGGCGCTCATGGACAGCGTCACGACCGGGTCGGTCCGGCTGATCGGCATGGCGGACCTGCTCGGCGCCCTCGGTGAGGTGCGCCCGTCCACCGGTGCCTGGCTGGACGCCGCGCGCAACGTCGTCCTCTTCGGCGAGGACGACGGGACGTACGCCGACCTGCGGGCCTGGCTCAAGCGGTCCAAGCGCTGACCGACGGACGGGAGGCGCGGTGCCAGCCGGCACCGCGCCTCCCGTTCGTCAACTGATTGCGATCGCGAGCCGCGTCAGCGACCCAGGAACTTCTGCAGCGACGCGAGCTCTTCCTCGGTCGGCGCCTTGCCGCCCTTGCCGCCGCCGAGCCCGAGACCGGACCCCTTCGGCGCCTGCTGCGGCGCCGCGGCCGCACCCGCGGCGAGCGCCGCACGCTTCGCCGGGTTGCCGACCTTGGACTTCTTCTTGCCGCCCTGCTGCTGCTTCTTGCCGCCGTGCATGCCGGGGATCGGCCCCATGCCGGGCATCTGCGGGACCCCACCGCGGGCGACGGTCTTCATCATCTTCGCGGCCTGCTCGAACCGGTTCACGAGGGCGTTGACCTCGGTCACGGTGGAGCCGGCACCCTTGGCGATGCGGAGGCGGCGGGAGCCGTTGAGGAGCTTCGGCAGCTCGCGCTCCTGCGGGGTCATCGACTGGATGATGGCCTCGGTGCGGACGATCTCGCGCTCGTCGAAGTTGTCGAGCGCCTCGCGCATGCCCTTGGCGCCGGGGAGCATGCCGAGCATGCCCTTGATCGAGCCGGCCTTGCGGAGCTGCTGCATCTGCTCGAGGAAGTCGTTGAGCGTGAACGAGTCGCTCGCGATCTTCTCGGCGACCTTGCGCGCTTCTTCCTCGTCGAAGGCACCCTGCGCCTGCTCGATGAGGGAGAGGATGTCGCCGAGGTCGAGGATGCGGCTCGCCATGCGGTCCGGGTGGAACGGCTCGAAGTCGTCGAGCCCCTCGCCCGTGGAGGCGAACATGATCGGACGGCCGGTCACGCTGGCGACCGACAGGGCCGCACCACCGCGGGCGTCGCCGTCGAGCTTCGAGAGGACGACGCCGGTGAAGTCGACGCCTTCCTGGAAGGCGCGGGCGGTGTTGACCGCGTCCTGACCGATCATCGCGTCGATGACGAAGAGGACCTCGTCGGGGTCGACGGCCTTGCGGATGTTCGCGGCCTGCTTCATGAGCTCGGCGTCGACGCCGAGACGACCGGCGGTGTCCACGATGACGGTGTCGTACTGCTGGTCGACCGCGGCCTTGATGGCGTTCTTCGCGACCTTGACCGGGTCGCCGACGCCGTTGCCGGGCTCCGGCGCGAAGACGTGCACGCCGGCCTGTTCGCCGACGACCTGCAGCTGCTGCACGGCGTTCGGACGCTGGAGGTCCGCCGCGACGAGCATCGGCGTGTGGCCGTCCTTCTTGAGCCACTTGCCGAGCTTGCCGGCGAGCGTGGTCTTGCCGGCGCCCTGGAGGCCCGCGAGCATGATGACCGTCGGGGGCCGCTTCGCGAACTCGAGACGCCGCTGCTGGCCGCCGAGGATGGCGACGAGTTCCTCGTTGACGATCTGGACGACCTGCTGCGCCGGGTTGAGCGCGCGGTTGACCTCGTCGGAGAGGGCCCGCTCGCGGACGGCTGCGGTGAACGCCTTGACGACCTCGAGCGCGACGTCGGCGTCGAGGAGCGCCCGCCGGATCTCGCGGACGGTGCCGTCGACGTCGGACGGAGTCAGCCGACCCTTGCTCCGCAGGTTGCGGAAGGTCTCGGTCAGCCGATCGGAGAGTGAACCGAATTGCGCCATGATCCGTCGATTCTACAAGGCCCCGCCCGGACGCTCTCGCCCGTTCACCGCAGGAGGACGCCCTCGGCCAGTTCCACCGTCGTGCCGAGCCCGAGATCGACCACCACCGGAGCCGACGACGGGGCCCGGTCGAGCGTCGGGAACCACCGGCGGCCGGGCGACACCAGGATGAGCAGCCCGTCGACGTCGCCGACGGGGGCGAAGTCGGGCCCCGGCGGGCCGGCGTAGGGGTCGAGTCCGTGCTGGCTGAGCGTCTCGACCGCCCCGGGGACGTCGGGGACGGCGATGCCGACCTCACTGACCGACACGAGCAGCGGGGCGAGCGGCGCGGGGTGCCCGCCGGCCGGCGCGGCGTCGCCGTCGGGGAGCTCCCGTCGCTCGATGAGCTCGAGCAGCTGCCGGTCGGGCCCCTCGAAGTACACCGACCGCGAGTCCCACCCAGCCGGCCCCTCGAACTCGTCGACACCCTGCGCCCCGAGCACCGTCGCGACCTCGGCCGCCCGGCGCTTCGCGTCCGCGAACGTCCCGGTCGGGATCGTGAACGCGAGGTGGTGCGCCCCGGTCATCCCGTCGAGCACGCGGAAGACGAGCTGCGACGACCCGACGGTGACCCGGACCGAGTCGTCGTCGGCGAGCACGGCGCACCCGAGTCTCTCGTAGCAGCGGGCGGTGTCGTCGAGGGAGCGGGTGGCGAGCTGGACCTGGCGGATGTGCATGGCCCCACCCGACACCCTCAACCGCGCTTCAGGTCAAGCCCCGGACTACTGTCCGTCGCATGCACCTCCGGGAGATCGACCTCGGCGGCTGGGCCCGTGCCGCTGCCGTCGCACTGCTCTGCGGGTTCGCCGCCGCCGTGTTCGCGTCACGGTTCGCGATCCCGGTGTCGACCGTCGTGGCCGTCGGCATCGGCGCGGGGGTGCTCGTGACCGTCCTCGTCGTCGTCGCCTGGGCCACCATCGGCGGGTACGCGACCCAGCGGGCGCTGCGGGAGTGGGTTCGAGGGGGTCCGGAGCCGGTCGCCGTCCCCGCCCGACGGCGGGTCCGGTGGCTCGCGCACTTCATCGACCGGACCAGCTGGTTCGCGTGGCTCTCCGCGGTCCTGGCCGTCCTGTTCCTCGCACCGGCCGTCTCGCAACTGGCCGGTGCGAGCGACTGGCAGGACGTCGTGCTCGCGCTCTTCCCCGGGGTGCTGTGGGCGGGCATCGCGGTGCACGTCTTCGCGGTCGAACGACGCCACCTGCCACGGGCTCGTGCGCTGTACGAGGAGGAGCTCCGCACGGCAACGTGGCAGGACGTCCGCCTGCCGTGACCTCCGGAAACCCGTCGATGCCGTTGTTGGACGGAGTACAGAAACTGTCGTAGCCTGGCGCGCATGCCGGAACTCGACATCGTGCGCCCGTCCGGGTTGCTGGACCACGCCGAGGGACTCGCACTGCAGCGGGCCCTCCACGCCGACGTCGTCGCCGGCCGCTCTCCCGGGGCCGTCGTCCTGTGCGAGCACCCGTCCGTGTACACCGCCGGGCGTCGCACCGAACCGTCCGACCTGCCGACGGACGGCTCCCCCGTGGTCGACGTCGACCGCGGCGGACGGATCACCTGGCACGGACCGGGGCAACTCGTCGCGTACCCGATCGTCCGGCTGGCCGAGCCGCTCGACGTCGTCGCCTGGGTGCGGGACCTCGAGCAGGTCATCGTCGACGCGGCGGCCGCCGTGGGTGTGCTCGCCGAGCGGGTCCCGGGTCGCAGCGGCGCCTGGGTCCCCGGCCCGGCCGGTGCCCCGCACGCCAAGGTCGGCGCGATCGGCCTGCACGTCGCCGAGGGGGTGACGAGCCACGGCCTCGCGATCAACTGCACGAACAGCCTCGACGCCTACGCCGCGATCGTGCCGTGCGGGATCAGCGACGCGGGGGTGTCGACCCTCAGCCGCGCAGCCGGTCGCACCGTGACGGTCGACGAGATCGTCCCCGTGGTGCTCGACCGCCTCCGCGCCGCCGAGCGGGGCATGCACTCCGGACACCGGATCAGCAGCGCCGCGGGCACGCCCACCACCACGCCCGCACGACAGGAGACCCTCGTATGACCCTCGCCCCCGAAGGCCGCCGGATGCTCCGCGTCGAGGCCCGCAACGCCGAGACCCCGATCGAGACCAAGCCGGCGTGGATCAAGACCCGCGCCACCCAGGGTCCGGAGTTCCGCGAGCTGTCCGGCCTCGTGCGGAGCAAGCAGCTGCACACCGTCTGCCAGGAGGCCGGCTGCCCGAACATCTTCGAGTGCTGGGAGGACCGCGAGGCCACCTTCCTCATCGGCGGCTCGCAGTGCACGCGCCGCTGCGACTTCTGCCAGATCGACACCGGCAAGCCCGAGCCGCTCGACCGCGACGAGCCCCGCCGGGTCGCGGACTCCGTCGCCGAGATGGGCCTGAAGTACGCCACCGTCACCGGCGTCGCCCGCGACGACCTGCCCGACGGCGGCGCCTGGCTCTACGCGGAGACGATCCGCCAGATCCACGAGCACTCCCCCGGCACCGGCGTCGAGATCCTCGTGCCCGACTTCAACGGCCGCCCGGACCAGCTCGGACAGGTGTTCGACGCCCGCCCCGAGGTCTTCGCCCACAACGTCGAGACCGTACCGCGCATCTTCAAGCGCATCCGCCCGGCGTTCACCTTCGAGCGCTCCCTCGACGTCATCACGCAGGGACGCGACGCGGGGCTCGTCACGAAGTCGAACCTGATCCTCGGCATGGGCGAGGAGCGCATCGAGATCGAGGATGCCCTGCAGCGCTTGTACGACGCCGGCACGGACATCATCACGCTGACGCAGTACCTCCGCCCGTCGCCGCGGCACCTGCCGGTCGCGCGGTGGGTCGCACCCGAGGAGTTCGTCGCCCTGCGCGAGGTGGCCGAGGAGATGGGCTTCGCCGGGGTCCTCGCCGGGCCGCTGGTCCGGTCGTCCTACCGGGCCGGGCGCCTCTGGGCGCGTGCCACGGTCGCCCGCGGCGGCACGGTGCCGGAGCACCTGTCGCACCTGCTCGACGCGACGCCGGGTCGCCAGGCCGTCTGAGCGGTGGGACCGGACGGACGACGGACGGGGGGGGGGGGGGCCCGGGGCCCCCGCGCCTCCCGTTCCGCGCATGCGTCCGTGACGGACGCGTCGGTCGCTACGCGCGACCGCGGATGCTCCTGAGCAGCCAGCCGATGACGGCCAGGATGATGAGGACGATCCCGACCCACAGCAGGAACTTCAGGGCACCGACGAAGATGCCGCTGAAGAGCAGGACGAGGCCGACGATGATCGCGATGATCAGCAGAGCGGGCATGTGAGGGCTCCTTCCGTGTACCTGGACGATCCCTGTACTGCGCAGACGGTACCCGGAATCAGCCCACGAGGTTCTGCACGAACACGTGCGGGGTGAAACCGGTGAGGTCGTTGATGCCCTCGCCCTGGCCGATGAGCTTGATCGGGATGCCCGTCTTCTCCTGCACGCTCAACACGAAGCCGGCCTTGGCCGAGCCGTCGAGCTTGGTGATGACGAGCCCCGTGACGCCCGCGCCCTCGATGAACGCCTGCGCCTGCGCGAGGCCGTTCTGGCCGGTCGTGGCGTCGAGCACGAGCAGGACCTCGGCGATCTCGGTCTGCTTCTCGACCACGCGCTTGATCTTGGTGAGCTCGTCCATCAGCCCGGCCTTGGTGTGCAGTCGGCCGGCGGTGTCGATGACGACGATCTCGGTGTTGTCCCTGATGGCCTTCTCGACCGTCTGGTACGCGACCGACGCCGGGTCCTGCCCGGGCTGGGCCGGTCGCACGACCTCGACGCCCGCTCGCTCCGCCCACGTCGCGACCTGCTCGACCGCGGCGGCGCGGAAGGTGTCCGCCGCGCCGACGAGGACCGTGCGGTCGTACGTCTTGAGGAACTTCGCGAACTTGCCGATGGTGGTGGTCTTGCCGACGCCGTTCACCCCGACGACGAGCACGACCGCCGGCCGGTTGCTGAGCTTCAGCGTGGTGTCGAGCTTCGACAGCCGTTCCTCGAGCACCTCGCGCAGCATCCGCTGGAGGTCGGAGGGGTCCGTCGTGCCGTAGCGGTCGACGCGCGCGTGGAGGTCCTGGATGATCTCGTCGGCGATGTCCGGGCCGAAGTCCGCACCGATGAGCGCCGTCTCGAGGTCCTCCCACGTGGTCTCGTCGATCGTCTTGCGCTGGAACAGCCCGCGCAGCCGGGAGGACAGTGACCAGGAACTCGCCATGTTCCCAGCTTAGAGCGCGGCGCATGTGGGCGGCGCCCGGTACGCTCGACACCACGAAGGGGAGTATTCCTCCTCGGTGTCCCCGTCAGTACGGTCCGGAACGATCCGGGCCCGGGGCGCCGGTCGTGGTCGACACATCGTGCGGACCGCGGCGGAAGAGACCTTCAGGCCTCGGCGTACCCACCACCTGGTTGCGCCCATCGACCTGAAGGAAACCCGTGGACGTCCCACTCTTCGTCTGGCTCCTCACCATCGCAGGCATCCTCGCGCTGCTGGTGTTCGACTTCTTCTCGCACGTGCGCACCCCGCACGTCCCGCACATCAAGGAATCCGCGTTCTGGTCGGCGTTCTACGTCGGGCTCGCGATCCTCTTCGGTGTCGGCATCCTGGTCTTCGGCGGCGGACAGGCCGGCGGTGAGTACTTCGCCGGGTGGCTGACCGAGAAGGCACTGTCGGTCGACAACCTGTTCGTCTTCCTCATCATCATGACGAGCTTCGCCGTGCCGAAGGAGTTCCAGCAGAAGGTCCTGCTCGTCGGCGTCGCGATCGCCCTCGTCGCACGCGGCATCTTCATCGCCCTCGGCGTCACGATCATCGACAACTTCTCGTGGGTGTTCTACCTGTTCGGCGCGCTGCTCTTCTGGCTCGCCTGGTCGCAGGCCCGCAGCGGCAACGACCACGGTGGCGACGAGGGTGACTCCCGCCTGATCCGGATCCTCAAGCGCGTCATCCCGACCTCGGACCACTACGACGGCGACCGCCTCACCACGAAGGTCGACGGCAAGCGCCTCTTCACGCCGATGCTGCTCGTGATGGTCGCGATCGGCCTCACCGACGTGCTCTTCGCGCTCGACTCGATCCCCGCGATCTTCGGGCTGACCCAGGACGCCTTCATCGTGTTCACCGCGAACGCGTTCTCGCTGCTCGGGCTCCGTCAGCTGTACTTCCTCATCGCCGGGCTGCTCGAGCGCCTCATCTACCTCGGACAGGGCCTCGCGGTCATCCTCGGGTTCATCGGCGTCAAGCTCGTCTTCCACGCCATGCACGTCAACGAGCTGCCGTTCATCAACGGCGGTGAGCACATCGAGTGGGCTCCGGAGATCCCGATCTGGTTCTCGCTGGGCTTCATCATGCTGACGATCGCGGTCGCCACGGTGGCGTCGCTCGTGGTGTCGAAGCGTCGCCAGGAGCGCGGGCTCACCCCGACGGGCGAGCCGAAGGAGGCCGTCGAGGCCGACGCGCACTAGTCGCGACCGTCTGACGGTCTGGAGGCGCGGTGCCCGCCGGGCCCCCCCCCCCCCGGCGGCGCGGCCGGGGGCGCCCCGGCCCCCCCCCCCCCCCCCCCCCCCCCGCGTCGCCGGGGGGGGGGGGCCCCCCCCCCCCCCCCCCCCCCTCCCGTCCGTCGTGTGGTCGCGGAGGCCGGCGGCGCGCCGAGACTCGGCCAGGCGGACAGTTTCGCGGCCGCGAGGGCACGAAACTGTCCGCGGAGCCGAGTCTCGGACTCGGGCCTACGCGACCGCGACCGCCGGCTCCGGCGACCGCTTCTGCACGCGCTGGCCGACGACGGCGGAGACGCCGTCCTGCCGCATCGAGACCCCGTACAGCGCGTCGGCGATCTCCATCGTGCGCTTCTGGTGCGTGATCACGATGAGCTGCGACGACGCCCGCAGCCGCTCGAACACCGTCAGCAGCCGCCCGAGGTTGGCGTCGTCGAGCGCCGCCTCGACCTCGTCCATGATGTAGAACGGCGACGGGCGGGCGGTGAAGATCGCCACCAGCAACGCCACCGCGGCCAGGGACCGCTCGCCGCCGGACAGCAGCGTCAGCCGGTCGATCTTCTTGCCGGCGGGCTTCACCTGCACCTCGATGCCGGTGTTCAGCAGGTCGTCGGGGTTCGTCAGCGTGATCGACCCGGAGCCGCCGGGGAAGAGGATCGGGAAGATGACGTCGAACGCCTCCTTCGTGTCGTCGAACGCGGACTCGAAGATCGTCTGCATCTTCTGGTCGAGCTCGTCGATGATCGTCATGAGGTCGGTCCGGGTCTTCTGCAGGTCCTCGAGCTGCTCGGCGAGGAACGCGTGACGCTGTTCGAGCGCCTGGAACTCCTCGAGCGCGAGCGGGTTCACCTTGCCGAGCTGCCCGAGGTCCCGCTCGGCCGCCTTGAGCCGTCGCTCCTGCTCGGCGCGGACGTACGGCACCGTCTCGACGTCGGCGGGGTCGACGTCCTCGGTGGCGTCGAACTCGGGCAGGGCGGGGCCGCCCGGGAGCGTCGACTCGGCGTCGACCAGTTCGACCAGGTCGTCGTCGGCGTCGGTCGGCGAGTCGGCGTCGGTCGGCGAGTCGGCGTCGGTCGGCGAGTCGTCGGACTGGAGGCGCGGCTCGGCCCCGTCCTCCACCGTCGCCTCCGGCACGGCGCCGTCCAGGACCGTCTCCGCCGCGGCGGCAGCGGCCGCGCGCTCGGCGTCGCGGTGCTTCCGCGCGAGGACCCGGGGGTCGATCAGGACGTCCACCGGGACCGGCACGTGCGGCCCGTACTCAGCGACGAGCACGGCCTCGACGAGCCCGAGCTCGCTCTGCGCCCGGTCGAGCACGCCGGACACGTGCAACTTCTTCTCGTAGATCTCCATCTCGAGCGAGTGCACGCCGTCGGTGATGGACTGGAGGCGGTCGCGGAGCTCGCGCTCCTCGTTCCGGATCGTCTGGAGCTCGGTGTTCCGCTTCGACCGCTCGGCCTCCTCGGTGGCGAGCTGCACGCGCGCCTCGGCGAGGGACCGGTCGACGGCACCGAGCAGCCCGGGCAGGTCGGCGAGCACGTCCTCGGCGACGGCTATCTGGCCACGGCGGATCACGGCGAGTCGTGCGGCCTCCGCCGCTGCGGCGCGTTCGGCCTCGAGTTGCCGCTCCAGCTGGTCGGCGCGGGTCCGCTCCGCCCGGACACGCTCGCGGACGGTCTCGACCTGGATGCGCTGCTCGATCTCGGCGGCGCGTGCGGCCTCGAGCGCGTCCTGCAACCCGGGGCGCTCGGACGCGTCGACGACGGGGCGCGGACGGTCGGCGAACTCCTGGCGTGCGCGTTCCGCCTCGGCCAGGGCCGCCTCGGCAGCCTCGGCAGCGCCGTCGGTCTCGGCGAGGGCTGCGCGCAGTCGCTCGACCTCGGCGGCGGCGTTCTCCACCTTCGCGCGGGTCGACGCGCTGGTCCGGTCGTACTCCGCCTTCGCCCGGGCGTGGGCGCGCGAGGCAGCGTCCGCGTCGTCCGCCGCGCGACGTGCGTCCTCGACGGCGGTGCGGGCGGCCTGGAGGCGCGTGGCCGCGTCCTCGGCGTCGCGCGCGATCGCGTCGCGGCGGGTCACGGCGTCGTCGCGTTCCGCGACGAGTTCGATGCGCGAGGTCACGCGCTCGCCGCCGCCCGTCACGCGGACCGCACGGACGAGGTCACCGGACCGCGTCACCACCGTGGCCTGCGGGGCGGCGGTGAGCACCGCCTCCAGGTCGACCCCGTCGGCGTCCGCGACCAGCGTGTCCCGCAGGATCGCGGCGATCGACGGCGGACCCTGCACGAGGTCGAGTGCGCGGCGGACCCCGGCCGGGAGCCGCTCGGGCAGTCCGGACGGCAGGGCGTCGGCGTCAGCGACCACGACGTCGATGCGTCCGATGTCCTCGGTGCGGGCGTGCGCGACGGCGTCGAGCGCGACGGACCGGTCGTCGGCGAGGACGGCGTCGGCGAGCCCGTCGAGGGCGATCGCGATCGCCCCTTCGAACCCGGGCGTCACGCTGAGACGGTCCGCGAGGCGACCCACGATGCCGTCGCGCCCGGCCTCGATGAGTGCCTGCGAACCGTCACGGACGTCGATCGACATGCCGAGCGCGGCGACACGGGCGTCGAGGGCGTCCCGTTCGCGCTCGAGGGCGTGCAGGCGGTCACGGAGTTCGTCACGCGCCGCCTGGGCCGCTTCCTGCTGCTCGCGGGCGGTCTCGAGCGCGGCGGTCAGCGCCTCCTCGTCGATGCCCTCGGACGGGTCCGCGCCGAGTTCGGCGAGTGCCGCAGCCGCCCGTTCGGACCGCTCCCCCGCCTCGGCCAGCGCCCGCTCGCGCCGTTCCCGGTCGGCCACCGCGGAGCCGCGTTTCGACGTCGCCACGTCCACCGCGGACCCGAGGCGCTGGGCCTCGAGGTCGTGCTGCGAGACGAGAGCGGCCTGGGCGGCGATCCGCTCGTCGAGAGCGTCGAGCGCCGCACGGGCCGCCTGCACCCGCTGCGCCGCCACCGCCGTGCCGCCGGTCATCTCCGCCGCCTGCGCCTCGAGCCGGTCCGCTTCGTTCCGGACGCCCTGCACCTGCTCCGGCGTGATCGTGGGGCCCTGCTGCGGTGCGTCGGCTTGCTGGGCGAGGAACATCAGGCGCTGGTTCGCCAGGCTCGACAGGCCGCGGAGCCGCTCCTGCACGCTCTCCAGCCGGTGCACCACCGTGCGGGCGCGGTCGACGTCGTCGCCGACCATGCTCTGCTCGACGTGCTGCTGGCGGGCACGGGTCTGGTCGAGCCGTTCCTGCAGCACGATGCGCTCGGACTTGCGACCGGCCTCGACCTCCTGGTGCTCGTGGAGCTCGCGGCGCAGGCGGACGACGTCGTCGGCGAGGATGCGGGCCTTGGCGTCACGGGCGACCGCGGCGACCGACTGGGCCTTGCGCGCGACCTCGGCCTGGCGTCCGAGGGGCTTCAGCTGGCGGCGGATCTCCCCCGCGAGGTCGGACAGGCGCGTCAGGTTCGTCTGCATCGCGTCGAGCTTGCGGAGGGTCTTCTCCTTGCGCCGACGGTGCTTCAGGATGCCCGCGGCCTCCTCGATGAAGCCGCGGCGGTCCTCGGGCGTGGCGTGCAGGACCTTGTCGAGCTGGCCCTGGCCGACGATGACGTGCATCTCACGGCCGAGGCCGGTGTCGCTCAGGAGCTCCTGGACGTCGAGCAGGCGGCAGTTCTCGCCGTTGATCGCGTACTCGCTGCCGCCGTTGCGGAAGAGCGTGCGGGAGATCGTGACCTCGGAGTACTCGATCGGCAGCAGGCCGTCGGCGTTGTCGATCGTCAGCAGCACCTGCGCACGGCCGAGCGGACCGCGCGTCGAGGTGCCCGCGAAGATGACGTCCTCCATCTTGCCGCCACGGAGGGTCTTCGCCCCCTGCTCCCCCATCACCCACGCGAGGGCGTCCACGACGTTGGACTTGCCGGAGCCGTTCGGGCCGACGATGCACGTGACGCCCGGTTCGAACGCGAACGTCGTCGGCTGCGCGAAGGACTTGAACCCCTTGATGGTCAGGCTCTTCAAGTACATGCGGTCTCCGGATGCTCTGGTTGGGCGTCAGGCTAACGCGTGCGACGGCGTGGGCGTGGTTGGCACACGGGGCAGATGTGGCTCGATCGGTTCATGAAGGCCTCACGCACGATCGTGGTGCCGCACCGGGGGCACGGCTTCCCCTGCTGCCCGTACACGTGCAACCGCTGCGAGAAGTACCCGGACTGCCCGTTCACGTTGACGTACTGCGCGTCGAAGCTCGTGCCGCCGTCCTCCAGCGCACGGCCGAGGACGTGCCGCACCTCGGCCAGGAGGCCGTGCAGGTCGGCGCGGGTCAGCCGCTCGGCCGGGCGGTCGTAGTGCAGCCTGGCGGCCCAGAGAGACTCGTCGGCGTAGATGTTCCCGATGCCGCTCACGACGCCCTGGTCGAGCAGGACGCGCTTGATGCCGCTCGAGCGCTTCCGGGCGGCGGCGATGAAGCGGTCGTCGTCGAACGCGGGGTCGAGCGGGTCGCGGGCGATGTGCGACACCTGCTTCGGGATGCTCCGGCGCCACACGGCGTCGGGATCGACCTCGTCGACGTGTCCGGCGGAACCGGCCGGCGCCCCGTCGATCGTCGGGACCATCTCGTCGATCGCCATCGAGCCGAACGTGCGCTGGTCGACGAACTCGAGCTCGACCGGGGGCTCCGGGGAGCCGTCGCGGTCGGTGCCGGTGGGCTGGACGTCGAGGAGGATCCGTCGGTGCTTCGCCGCCTCGCGCCCACGGCCGAGCAGGATCTGACCGCTCATGCCGAGGTGGGCCACGAGGGCCTCGGGTCGGTCGCCCTCGTGCTCCGGCTGCAGGGGCATCCAGAGGAACTTGCCACGACGGACCGCGGCGGCGATGGTGCGACCGGTCAGGCGGTCGGCGAAGTCCTCGGCCGGACCGTCGTGCCGGGTCAGTGCCCGGTCGTCGACGACGTCCACGTGCAGGACCCGCGCGCCACTGACGGCGGGTTCGAGGCCGGCGCGGACGACCTCGACCTCGGGCAGTTCGGGCACGCGGTCAGGCCGCCCGGCCGGAGAGCTGCGTCCACGCCTGGAGCGCCGCTGCCATCTCGGCGGTCTTCTTGCTCGACCCGGTGCCGGTGGAGACGTCCTCGCCCTGGAGCACGACCGTGGCGTGGAAGGTCTTGTCGTGGTCGGGACCGGCCTCGGTCACGCGGTACGACGGGTTGCCGAGCGACAGGCTCGACGCGAGTTCCTGCAGGCTCGTCTTCGGGTCCATCGCGGCGCCGAAGCGGTCCGGGTCGATGAGGAGCGGTTCGACCAGCCGGAGCACCAGCTCGGTCGCCGGGTCGGGGCCGGCGGAGAGGTAGGTCGCGCCGATCACGGCCTCGACCGTGTCGGCGAGGATCGACGACTTGTCGCGGCCACCGGTCTGCTCTTCACCCTTGCCGAGCCGGAGGTACTGTCCGAGCCCGATCATGCGGGCGATCTCGGCGAGGGCGACCGTGGACACCAGGCTCGCGCGCCGCTTGGCGAGGTCGCCTTCGTCGAGGTCGGGGAAGGACCGGTAGAGCTTCACGGTCACGGCCTGGCCGAGGATCGAGTCCCCGAGGAACTCGAGGCGTTCGTTGTGCCCGATGCCACCGTGCTCGTACGCGTACGAGCGGTGGGTCAGGGCGAGCTGCAGGAGCTCGAGGTCGATGTCGGCCCCGAGGATCCCCTGCAGACGAACGACGTCCGGCCCCACGGGGCGGGACCCCGTGGCGCCGGACGTCGCTGTCATGCGTGTGGTCCGATCAGACGTCGGCGACCTTGCGGCCCTTGTACTCCATGTACAGGGGCGTGCCGGCGGAGTCCTCGACGACCTTCGCGCGGTGCGGGAGGCTGTAGGTGACCTTGCCGTTCTCGATCGTCTTCACGAGCTGGACCGGCGCGGCCTTCCACTGCGAACGACGGGCGTGCGTGTTGGCACGGGACTGCTTGCGCTTGGGAACGGCCATGGTGGTTCTCTTTCGGTTGGTCGGTGGTCAGTGGCGAGGGGCGGCGGTCAGTCGGCCTGGTCGGCGTCGGACCGCTCCTGACCCTCGGTGGTCTGGGGCGTGGTCGTGCTGGCTGCGTCGGTGTCCTCGCCGCCGCTCGTCGCGTCGTCGAGGGTGATGCCGCTCAGCGCAGCCCACCGCGGGTCCAGGACCTCGTGAGCACGCTGCTCGCCGATGTCGGCCAGTCGCTCGCCCGTCACCGGGTCGAGGCCTGGGCAGTCCGGTCGGCAGACCGGCTGGAACGGCAGCGCCAGCACCACCGCATCTCGAACGACCTGTTCACAATCCACGTGGTCATCGTGAACGAAGAAGTCGAAATCCTCCGAGGCATCATACGCGAACAGCTCGGCGAAATCGACCTCGACGGGCTCGCTGATGTCGATGAGGCACCGGGAGCACTCGCCCTCGGCCTCGGCGCTGGCGTGCCCGGAGACGAGGACGCCCTCGTGCAGGCCCTCGAGCCGGAGGTCGATGTGCATCTCGGCGCCTTCGCGGACGGAGATGACACCCGCTCCCATCGCATCCGGCACCGCGATGTCGAGCGAGTGCTCGCGCATCTCGCCCGGCCGGTGCGCGAGGTCGCGCACGCGCAGGGCGTAGGGGCTGTTCACGTGGGAAGACACGATCGACAAGCCTACATCGCTCGGGCCTGCGAGTCGAGGCGGGGGCGGGCGTGTCCGGTTCCGTGCGTCCGGCGCTCAGCGTCCGGTGTGCTCGTGGAGGGCCGCCGCGACCACCTGCGGCACGTACGGGGTCACGTCGCCGCCGAGGGACGCCACCTGACGGATGAGCGAGCTCGACACGTGGGCGCGGGCGGCCTCCGGCAGCAGGAACACCGTCTCGACGTCGGCGAGGTGGCGGTTCATGATCGCCATCGGGGTCTCGTACGCGACGTCCTCGCCGGATCGGACGCCCTTGACGAGGACCTTCGCACCGACCTGCCGGCAGTAGTCGACGAGCAACCCCGAGGTCCACTCCCCGACCCGGACGTTGTCGGACACGCCCGTCTCGACGAGCGACTCCTCGATGAGGCGGACACGGTCGACCGCGTCGAACATCGCGGGCCGCTTGTCGGGGTTGTGCACGACGAGCACGTGCACCTCGTTGAAGAGCCCCGCCGCACGCCCGATCACGTCGAGGTGCCCGAGGGTCACGGGATCGAAGGAACCGGGGACCACCGCGATCTGCGCCATGCCAGCGACGATACCGGCGTTCAGTTCTTGCCGAGGAACGCGGCGTCGGACTCGTCGAGCCGCCGGGCCAGGGCTTCGCGGAGCGCGGGGTGCCCGTCGAGCTGCGGATCGGGCTCCAGCACGCGCTCGGCTTCCTCGCGCGCGTCGACGATGAGGTCGGCGTGCTCCACGACGCGCAGGAGGTTGAGCGACGACCCCCCGCCCGACTGCCGTTCGCCGAGCACGTCGCCCTCGCGCCGGAGCTCGAGGTCGACCCGCGCGAGCTCGAACCCGTCGTCGGACGCCGACACCGCGTCGACCCGTTCCCGCGAGGTCGTCTCGGCCTCGGCCGCGGTCACGAGCAGGCACACGCCGGCGTACTGGCCGCGGCCGATGCGCCCGCGGAGCTGGTGGAGCTGCGAGACGCCGAACCGGTCGGCGTCGAGCACGGCCATCATCGAGGCGTTCGGCACGTCGACGCCGACCTCGATCACGGTCGTGGCCACGAGCACGTCGACCGTTCCGGCCGCGAAGGAGGTCATCACCCGGTCCTTCTCGTCCGCCGTCATGCGGCCGTGCAGGACCTCGATCCGGCGGTCGGCGAGGACCGGCATCGTCCGCATGCGTTCCGCCGTGGCGAGCACGGTGGCCGGGGCGCGCTTCGGGGCGTCGTCGTTCGCCGGGTCGGGCTCGCCGTCGTCTTCCGTGTGGGCGTCGTCGATCGCCGGGCACACCACGAAGGCCTGTCGGCCGTCGGCGAGTTCCTCGGCCATGCGGGTCCAGATGCGGGACTCCCAGCCCGGGTGCTCGGCGAGCGGGACCGTGAAGGTCTCGACGCCGGCGCGGCCGGAGGGCAGCCCGGTGATCGTCGAGACGTCGAGATCGCCGAACACCGTCATCGCCACCGTGCGCGGGATGGGCGTCGCGGTGAGGACGAGCACGTGCGGCGGTGTGGCCCCCTTCGTGCGGAGGGCCTCGCGCTGTTCGACCCCGAAGCGGTGCTGCTCGTCCACCACGACGAGGCCGAGCTCGGCGAAGTCGACCCGGTCGCCGAGGAGCGCGTGCGTGCCGACCACGAGCCGCGAGCTGCCGGACGCCGCCGCGAGCAGGGCCCGCCGCCGTTCGTCCGTCGACTGCGACCCCGTGAGGATCACCGGCCGGAGCTCGGCCGCGAGGTCGGGGCCGAGGAACTTCACGATCGACCGGAGGTGCTGCGCCGCGAGGACCTCGGTCGGGGCGATGAGCGCCGACTGCCCGCCGGACTCGGCCACGGTGAGCATCGCCCGGATCGCCACGAGGGTCTTGCCGGAGCCGACCTCGCCCTGCACGAGGCGGTGCATCGGCCAGTCCGCCGCCAGGTCGTGCGCGATCTCGGCGCCGACCGACCGCTGGTCGTCCGTGAGCGTGAACGGCAGCGTGGCGTCGAAGCGTTCGAGGATCCCGCCGGACGAGGCGGAGCGCGGCGTGGCGGCGGTGGCGCGCGCGGCGATCCGGCGCTGCACGAGGGCGGTCTGGAGCACGAACGCCTCGCGGTAGCGGAGGGCGTCCTGCGCGCGCTTGAAGTCCGCGACCTTCTCGGGGCGGTGCAGGAGTTCGAGGGCCTTGCGGAACGGCACGAGGTCGAGTCGGGTCCGCACCCGGGCGGGGATCGGGTCCGGGACGTCGGGCAGCGTGTCGAGCACGATCGCCATCGACTTGGCGATCTGCCACGAGGTCAGCGTCGACGTCGCCGGGTAGATCGGGATCGGCTGGCGGGAGAAGCGGATGGCTTCCTCGGACTCGGGGTCCGCCGTCGCCCGGGGGTCGTCGCGGTCGAACAGCTCGTAGTCGGGGTGGGCGAGCTGCCGTGCGCCGCGGTAGTCGCCGACCTTGCCGGAGAAGATGCCGCGGGCACCGGGCACGAGGTCCTTCGTCCGCCAGCCCTGGTTGAAGAACGTCAGGGTGAGCAGCCCCTTGCCGTCGCCGATCTTGGCTTCGAGGATCGAGCCGCGGCGCGCACGCATCGTCCGTTCGCGGACGTCGACGACCTCGGCCACGATCGTCACCGACTCGCCGATCGCGAGGGAGTCGAGCGCGGTCAGGGCACCGCGTTCGGCGTAGCGCCGGGGCGCGTGCTCGAGGAACTCGCCGACCGTGCGGTACCCGAACGCCTTCTCGATCGCGCTCGCCGTCCGTCCGCCCAGGACGTTCGACAACCGCGCGTCGAGCGGTGCGGGGCCGAGGTCCGGCACCGCCGGCTCGGTTGTCGTTCCGGTCGTGACCACACGTCAACGGTACCCGGCGGCACCGACGCGATCCGCGCCTCCTGGACCGCCTGTGGAGAACGCCTGGAGCGCCCGGCGGCCCGCTACGGTGGCTGCATGACCCGCATCATCGCCGGCGCCGCCGGCTCCACGACGCTCCGGGTGCCGAAGTCCGGCACACGGCCGACGAGCGACCGGGTGCGCGAGGCGCTGTTCTCGTCGCTCGAGGCTCGCGGGCTCGTCGACGACACCTCCGTCGCCGACCTGTACGCCGGCACGGGTGCCCTCGGGCTCGAGGCGGCGTCCCGCGGTGCGGTCGAGGTCGTGCTCGTCGACCGGGCGTCGGCGGCGGCGCAGGCCTGCCGGGCGAACGCGAAGGCCGTGCAGCAGCGGGTTCCCGGCGTGCGGATCGACGTGCAGCCGCAGCCGGTGCTCGGGTACCTGCGCGGCACCGTCCGGACGTTCGACCTGGTGTTCATCGACCCGCCGTACGACGTCACCGAGCACGAGCTGGCCGAGGTGCTCGAGACGCTCGTGCCCCGGCTCACGGCGGCCGCGGTGGTGGTCGTGGAGCGGAGCAAGCGCTCCCCGCAGCCGACGTGGCCCGCGGGGCTCGAGCCGTTCAGCAAGCGGAGCTACGGCGAGACCGTCGCGTGGGAGGCCGTGGTCGCCGCCGCCTGACGGCGCGCCCGCGCCCGCTGACGCCGCGCCCGCGTCCGCGAACCGGTCAGCCGGCCGCGCCGTCCCAGTCGGCGTAGGGGTCCCACCCGGTCGTCGGCACGGGCACTTCCCCGCGCACGAGGTCCGCGTCGCCCCGGTCGAGCACGACGCCGATCCGACGGAACCCCCCGGGCAGCGGGACACCGGGCGGGAACGCGGCGAGCAGCCCGTGGTCCTCGCCGCCGTGCAGCGCCACCTCGTCGATGACGGGCCCGGTGCCGGAGGCCTCGTCGAGCGCCAGTGTCACCCCGCTGGCCCGGGCGAGCCGTCCGGCGTCGATCGCCAGCCCGTCGGAGAGGTCGAGCATCGCCGTCGCCCCCGCGGACGCCGCGCGTGGCCCGTCCGCGATCGGCGGGACCGGGCGCCGCTGTCGTCCGACGTCGGGGTCCGTGTCCGCGCCGCTCGCCACGACCGCCTCGCGGGAGGGTTCGCCGTCGGCGTCCACACCCTCGCGGAAGAGCCGCGTCAACCCGCGCGCCGCCGGTCCGAGCTCCCCCGAGACGGCGAGGACGTCCCCGGGGCGGGCGCCCGAGCGGACGACGGGGGCACGGCCCTCGAGGTCGCCGAACGCCGTCACCGACACCGTGAACGCCGACGACGTGGAGAGGTCCCCGCCGACGACACCGCAGCCGGGCGCCAGGGCGTCGACCGCCAGGCGCACCCCGTCCGCGAAGGACTCGAGCACCGCCACGGGGGTGTCCTGCGGCGCCGCCAGGGCGATCACGAGACCGGTCGGCACCGCACCCATCGCGGCGACGTCGGACAGGTTCGTCGCCGCGGCCTTCCACCCGACGTCCTCGGGTGCGGACCAGGCCCAGCGGAAGTCCGGCCCGTGCACCATCATGTCCGTGGTCACCACGAACCGGCCGTCCGGTGCCGCCACGACCGCGCAGTCGTCGCCGGGGCCGAGCAGCGGCGCTCCGGCGGGCAACCGGCGCACGATGCGGTCGAGGACGACGAGTTCGCCGAGCTCCCCCACGGTCGGTCCGGCCCAGGCGTCGTACGTCGCGTCCACACGAGAACGGTAGCCTGGACGTCGATGGACACCGTGCGCCGCCCCACCCGGAAGACCGCGATCGTGGGCGTCGTGATCGCCATCGCGGCCGGTCTGACCGGCTGCACGAACGCCGTCGCGATGTCCCCGGCGCCCTCCGCCGACGCCGCCGCGTGCGCAGCGGTGCAGGTCCGGCTGCCGGCAGCGGTCGACTCGAAGTTCGACCTGCGGAACACGAACGCCCAGTCGACGGCGGCGTGGGGCGACCCCGAGGTGGCCCTGTACCACTGCGGCGTGGCCGTCCCGACGGTCTCCGACCTGCCGTGCTTCTCGCTCGGTGACGTCGACTGGATCCGGGACGACCGTGGCGGGCAGATCGTCTACACGACCTTCGGGCGGTCGCCGGCGGTCCAACTCGTCATCGACGCGACGAAGACCACGAACCAGGTCGTGCAGGACGTCACCGACGCGGTGTCGACGCTCCCGAAGGACGGGCACCAGTGCCTGGACCCGTCCGACGTCGACCAGTAGGCCCGGATCAGCGGACGGCGGCGCGCCCCAGCTCGATGAGCTCGCGGACGAGCTCGCCGTAGGACACGCCCGACGCCGCCCAGCAACGCGGGTACATCGACAGCGGCGTGAACCCCGGCATCGTGTTGACCTCGTTCACCACGAAGCCGTCGTCGGTCAGGAAGCAGTCGACGCGGGCGAGCCCGGAGCCGCCGATCGCCTCGAACGCCCGGGCGCCGATCGACCGGATCTCGTCCGTCTGCGCCTCGGTGAGCGGGGCCGGGCAGAGCAGCGACTCGTCACCGCCGAGGTACTTCGACGCGAAGTCGTAGAAGCCGTCCTCGGCGACGACGATCTCGCCCGGCAGGCTCGTGCGCGGGACGCCGTCACGACCCTCGAGCACCGCGACCTCGACCTCGCGCCCGATCACCCGCGGCTCGACGATGACCTTGGAGTCGTGCTCGAACGCCAGGTCCATCGCGGCACCGAGCTCGTCGGGGCCGTCCACGCGGGACACCCCCATGCTGGAGCCCGCACGTGCCGGCTTCACGAAGAGCGGCCACCCGTGCGCGGCGATCGCCTCGGCGACGTCGACCGGGTCGGCCGACCACTCGCGACGGAGCACGGTCGTCCACGGCGCGACCCGGAGCCCGGCGTGCTCGAGGACCGCCTTGGCGACGTGCTTGTCCATGGCCAGGGCGCTCGCGAGCACCCCGTCGCCGACGTACGGCAGACCGGCGATCTCGAGGAGCCCCTGGACGGTGCCGTCCTCGCCGAACGGGCCGTGCAGGATCGGGAAGACGATGTCGACCGCGATCGTCGTGACGGAGCCGTCCGGGTGCGAGACCACGAGCTCGTTCGTCGCCGGCGACGTCGGGAACGCCACGCGGGTGCCGTTGTCGGGCACGGTCGGGAGCGTGCCGTCACGGAGCGCCCACTGCGCCGGGTCGTCGGGCTGGAGCGTGAACGCCCCGTCCTTCGTGATGCCGATCGGCACGAGGTCGTACTCGGCACGGTCGACGACGTCCATGATCCCGCCGGCGGTCACGCAGCTGATCTCGTGCTCGCTCGAACGGCCGCCGAACAGCACGGCGACGGTCGTCGGTGGCACGGGTGCGATCGTGGGCATGGCAGTCCTCTTGCTGGTCGGGGTCGGACCGGTCACTCGCCCTGGGGTTCGTCGGTCTCGGTGAGGTGCGGCGCGATGTTGCGCGGATCGAGCCTACCGGCGAGCACCTCGGCGACCTGCCCCACGATCGGCATGTCGACGCCGTTCGCCGCGGCGAGCTCGAGGATCGGCGCGACCGAGGCGAGCCCCTCGGCGGTCTGGTTCATCTGGCGCACGACCTCGTCGAACCGGTACCCCTGGCCGAGCAGCCGCCCCGCGGTGTTGTTCCGCGAGAGCGGTGACTGGCACGTCGCGATGAGGTCGCCGAGACCGGCGAGCCCGGACAGCGTCGAGGGCTGCGCGCCGAGCGACACCGCGAAGTCGGTCATCTCGGCGAGCCCGCGCGTGATGATCGACGCCTTCGTGTTCTCGCCGTAGCCGACGCCGTCGACGATGCCGATCGCCACGGCGATGAGGTTCTTCAGCACGCCGCCGAACTCGGTGCCGATGACGTCGGTGTTGATGAACGACCGGAAGTACGGGTTCGTGGCGACGGCGGCCACCGCGCTGGCGGTCTCGGCCGACGACGAGGACACGACGGCCGCGGTGGGCTGCCGACGGGCGATCTCGAGCGCCAGGTTCGGGCCGCTCGCGACGGCGATGCGGTCCTGGTCGATGCCGAGGCCCTGGAGCAGGACCTCGCTCATCCGCAGACCGGTCGCCTTCTCGACGCCCTTCATCAGGCTCACCACGGGCACCCCCGGCGCGAGCAGCGGCGCGATCGCGTCGAGGTTCGACCGCAGGGTCTGCGACGGCACCGACACGTACACCTGCTGGGCACCGTCGAGCACGGCGGACAGCGACGTCGAGGCGGTCAGGGTGCGCGGGAGGTTGATGCCGGGCAGGTACTCCGAGTTGCGCTTGGTCTCGGTGATCTCGCGCGCGACCTCGGGGCGACGTGCCCACACGACCGTGTCGGCACCGCCCTCGGCGAGGACCTTGGCGAACGTGGTCCCCCAGCTGCCGGCACCGATGACGGCGACGCGCGGCTTGTCGGTCGACTGCATGACCACGCGGATCGCGGCGGTGTCCACCGCTCCGGGGGCTGCGACCGCGGGGTCCGGGTGGTCATCGTGCGGGCGGAGGCCCGGTCGCTGCTCACTCAAACCGGCCGGTCTCCTTCTGGTTGTTCGCCGCCGGGTCCCAGCGGGTCGGGGGTGCCTGCTGCCCGCGGAGCTCCTCGAGCAGCGCGGTGATGTGCCGCATGAGCAGCTCGGTCGCCTCGACGAGCACCTGCTGGTCGATCGGCTTGCCGCGGTACGCCGACAGGTCGACGGGGTCGCCGACGATGACGTCCACACGCGACGGCGGGATGAGCCGGAGCTTCTTGCCGTACCGCGCCATGATGTTCTGCGTGCCCCAGTGGGCCATCGGGATGAGCGGCACGTCGTTCTCGAGCGCGATCCGCACCGCGCCGGTCTTGCCGCGCATCGGCCACAGGTCGGGGTCACGGGTGAGCGTGCCCTCGGGGTAGACGATGATGGCGCCGCCCTGCTCGATCAGGGACCGGCCGCCACCGAGCGGGTCGCTCAGCCGGGTACGGCCGGAACGCTCGACGGGGATCTGGCCCATGCCGGACATGATCTTGCCGAAGACCGGGACCTTGAACAGGGACGCCTTCGCGAGGAACCGCGGTGCCCGACGGGACAGCCAGACCGCCGTGCCGACGACGAGCGGGTCGATGTTGGTGAAGTGGTTCGGTGCGAGCACGAACGCGCCCTCGGCCGGCAACCGGTTCGGTCCGTGCCAGTGGTAGCGCGCGGAGAAGCGGAAGGTCGGGATGACCACGGTCGCGAGGATCCGGAAGGCCGTGTTCAGCTCGCCGCGGCGCCACCGGCGCCCAGGGACGGGCATGCCGGTGGTGACCTGCGAGGCGGAGGCGCGCCGCGCCTCCTGGCCCTCACCGTCACCGCGAGGTGCCGGAGCAGCAGTCACCGCGCTAGCCCGCGAAGTCGAAGTCGGCGCCGAGCTTGCGCAGCTTCGGGATGAAGTGCTCGTAGCCGCGGCTGATGATGCCGACGTTCGTGATGTGGGACTCGCCCTCGGCGGTGAGTGCCGCGATGAGGTGGCTGAAGCCGCCGCGGAGGTCCGGGACGCGGACGTTGGCGGCGTGGAGCGTCGTCGGGCCGGTGATGACCGCGGCCTGCTCGAAGGGACGGCGGGCGACGCGACGGTCGTGCCCGGGCAGGCCCTCCTTGTGGACGACGATGTCCGCGCCCATCTCGTTCAGGGCGTCGGTGAAGCCGAAGCGGTTCTCGTACACGGTCTCGTGCACGATGCTCTGCCCGGCGGCCTGGGTCAGGGCCACGACGAGCGGCTGCTGCCAGTCCGTCATGAACCCGGGGTGCACGTCGGTCTCGATGACGACCGGCTTGAGGACCTCGAGCTCGCGGTAGAAGCGGATGCCGTCCTCTTGGATGTCGAACCCGCCGCCGACCTTGCGGAAGACGTTGAGGAACGTCATGAGTTCCTGCTGCTTCGCACCCTCGACGAAGATGTCGCCGTTGGTCGCGAGCGCGGCGGAGGCCCAGCTGGCGGCCTCGTTGCGGTCGTTGATCGCACGGTGCGTGTAGCCGCGGAGCGACTGCACGCCCTCGATGAAGATGACGCGGTTCGGCTCGACCGAGACGATCGCGCCCATCTTCTGCAGGATCGCGATGAGGTCCATGATCTCGGGCTCGATCGCGGCGTTCCGGAGCTCCGTGACGCCCTCGGCGAGGGTCGCGGACAGCAGGACCTGCTCGGTTGCGCCGACACTCGGGTACGGCAGCTCGATGTACGCGCCCTTGAGGCCGTCCGGGGCGGTGAGGTGGATGCCGTTGACCTGCTTGTCGACGACCGCGCCCATGGCACGGAGGGCGTCGAGGTGGAAGTCGATCGGGCGGTCGCCGATGCGGCAGCCACCGAGGTCGGGGATGAACGCCTCGCCGAGCTTGTGCAGCAGCGGACCGCAGAACAGGATCGGGATGCGGCTCGAACCGGCGTGGGCGTCGATCTCGGCGAAGTGCGCCGACTCGACGTTCGACGGGTCGAGGATGAGCTCGCCTCGTGCAGGATCGGTGATGCGCACGCCGTGCACCTCGAGCAGCCCGCGGACGACCTTGACGTCGGAGATGTCCGGGACGTCCTTGAGGATCGACGGGGTGTCACCGAGCAGCGACGCCACCATGGCCTTGGTCGCGAGGTTCTTCGCCCCGCGGACCTCGATGCGTCCCACGAGCGGCTTGCCCCCGCGGATGACGATCTCGTCCGACTTGAGGCCCACGCGCGCCCCTGCGGCCGCTGCGTCCTGTACGAGAGAGTTCACTACTTCACCGGCAATGTCTTCGGCCGCCAACGGGAGCGGCGGGATTCGAACTCCGTGATCGAGGTCTCGTCACGGAGGGTGAGCCCGATGTCGTCGAGCCCTTCCATCAACCGCCAACGAGTGTAAGCGTCGATCTCGAAGGGGACGTCCACATCCCCGAGCGACACGCGCTGCGCCACCAGGTCCACGGTCGCCGACACCCCCGGGTTCCGCTCGATCTCGGCCCAGAGCCGCTCGACTTCCGATTCGGTCACGATCGCGGTGACCAGTCCCTGCTTGCCCGCGTTGCCCTTGAAGATGTCGGCGAAGCGAGGCGAGATGACGACCGCGAAGCCGAAGTCACGCAGTGCCCAGACGGCGTGCTCACGCGACGAGCCGGTGCCGAAGTCCGGGCCTGCCACCAGGACCTTCGCGCCCTGGTACTCGGGCTGGTTCAGCACGAAGTCGGGGTCCTGGCGCCAGCCGGAGAACAGGGCGTCCTCGAAGCCGGTCTTCGTGACCCGCTTGAGGTAGACCGCGGGGATGATCTGGTCGGTGTCGACGTTGGACCGCTTGAGCGGTGCGGCGATTCCGGTGACGGTCGAGATCTTGTCCATCAGTGTGCCCCTTCCAGGACGGCGTTCGACTCGGACGTCTCCAGGTCCCACGGGCTGGAGAGCGTGCCGCGCACGGCGGTCGCCGCGGCCACGAGCGGGGACACCAGGTGGGTGCGCCCGCCCTTGCCCTGACGCCCCTCGAAGTTGCGGTTCGACGTGCTCGCGCAGCGCTCCCCCGGCGCGAGCTGGTCGGGGTTCATGCCCAGGCACATCGAGCAGCCGGCGAACCGCCACTCGGCCCCGAACTCCGTGATGACCTTGTCCAGCCCCTCGGCCTCGGCCTCGAGCCGGACCCGTGCGGACCCCGGCACGACCATGACCCGGACCCCGTCGGCCTTCTTGCGGCCCTGGATGATCGACGCGAAGGCCCGGAGGTCCTCGATGCGCGAGTTCGTGCACGACCCCATGAAGACCGCGTCGACGGCGATGTCCTTCATCGGGGTGCCGGCCGCGATGTCCATGTACTCCAGCGCACGCTGCGCGGCGGCCTGGTCGTTCGGGTCGTCGAAGTCCGCGGGCGACGGCACGCTCTCGGAGAGCGAGACGCCCTGGCCGGGGTTCGTGCCCCAGGTGACGAAGGGCTCGAGCTCGTCGGCGTCGATGAAGACCTCGGCGTCGAACACCGCGTCGTCGTCGGTCGACAGGGTGTCCCAGTAGGCGACGGCGTCGTCCCAGTCCTGGCCGGTCGGGGCGTGGTCGCGGCCCTGCACGTAGTCGTAGGTGGTCTGGTCGGGGGCCACCATGCCGGCGCGGGCACCGGCCTCGATCGACATGTTGCAGATCGTCATGCGGCCCTCCATCGAGAGCGCACGGATCGCCGAGCCGCGGTACTCGAGCACGTAGCCCTGCCCGCCGCCGGTGCCGATCTTCGCGATGACGGCGAGGATGATGTCCTTCGCCGTCACGCCCGGACGCAGCGTGCCCTCGACCGTGATCGCCATGGTCTTGAAGGGCTTGAGCGGCAGGGTCTGGGTCGCGAGGACGTGCTCGACCTCGGACGTCCCGATGCCGAACGCCATCGCACCGAACGCCCCGTGCGTGCTGGTGTGCGAGTCGCCGCAGACCACCGTGATGCCGGGCATGGTCAGGCCGAGCTGGGGACCGACCACGTGGACGATGCCCTGCTCCTTGTCGCCCAGGGAGTGCAGGCGGACGCCGAACTCCTCGCAGTTGCGACGGAGCGTCTCGATCTGGGTCCGGCTGGTCGGGTCCGCGATCGGACGGTCGATCGCGAGGGTCGGGGTGTTGTGGTCCTCGGTCGCGATCGTCAGGTCCAGGCGGCGCACCGGGCGGCCGGCCTGGCGCAGGCCGTCGAACGCCTGCGGACTCGTGACCTCGTGCACGAGGTGGAGGTCGATGTAGAGGAGGTCGGGGTTGCCGTCCTCGCCCTTGACCACGACGTGGTCGTCCCACACCTTCTCGGCGAGCGTCTTTCCCATCGGCCCGACCCTTCCTCGTTGTCGTCGATGCGCCGCTGTCGCGGCTCGGTCCGGCGAGTCTAGCAGGTTGGTATACCAACGTGCTCCCGCGCCGGTCCGGCGGCCTGGAGGCGCGGCTCGACTCCGCGACACCCGTCGCGGTGGGAAGATGGTCGCGACATGACGACACCTGCGCACTCGACCCGGACCATCAACATCGAGGGCGCGATCCGCGCCGCGGTCGCCGGTGGCGCCCCGCTCGCGCTGCTCATCGCCCTCGGGATGCCCGGGTACGCCGCCTTCGCCATGTTCGCCGGGTTCACGGCGATCTTCGGCGCGACCGAGCCCTACCGGCAACGTGCGGTGACGACCGGTGTCGCCGGCGCGATGCAGGCGGTGTGCATGGCCGCCGGCGTGGGTGTCGCCCTGGCCGGGTCGCAGCTCTGGATGCAGGCGGTCGGGCTCGTCCTCGTGCTCGTCTTCGCCGTCTGCACGCTGAGCGCCCTCCGCTCGATCCCGGCGCAGCCGATCTTCCCGGTGTTCGCGTTCCTCGTCTCGTCGCTCGTGCCGGTCCGGCCGGCCGACGTCCCGGTCATCGCCACGATCATCGTGTGCTCGGTCGTCTGGGCCTGGCTCGTCGCGATGTCCGGCTCCGTCCTGCGCCTCGTGCTGCACCCGCACGCCCCGCACCGGTTCCGGCCGCTGGCGGAGCGCAAGCACCGTTCGCTCGCGGTGCTCCGGACGCCCGCGCTGTGGGAGACCGTGGCCCTCAACGTGGTCGGAGCGCTCGTCGCCGGGGCCGTCGCCGAGACGATCCCCGGGCTCGGGCACCCCTACTGGGCGGTCATCGCCGTGGTGTCGACGCTGCCCGCACTGCGCCAGCGGCACACGGTGTTCCGGGCGTTCCAGCGGTTCATCGGCACGATCGGCGGCACCGTGATCGCGGTGGGCATCCTGCTGCTGGAGCCCTCGGCGTGGTGGATCGTCCTGATCGCCGTCGTCGGGCAGTTCTTCGCGGAGATCTTCGTCGCGCAGCGCTACGCCGTGTGCCTGCTCTTCCTCACGCCGCTCGCGCTCGCCGTGTCGTGGCTGAGCCTGCCCGAGGCGCCGGAGCTCCTCGCGCTCGACCGCGTCGCGCAGACCACCCTGGGCGCGCTCGTCAGCGTCGCGCTGCTGTTCGTGGGGCGTGGGATCGAGCGGCGGCGCGGTCGCGCGCTGGGCGCGACGGGCGCGATCCGCACCGTCTGACGCGGGCTGCGCGGACGGGAGGCGCGGGTCGGGCCGACACCGCGCCTCCCGTCCGCAGCAGGGCGCCGCAGACCCGCTGCGGCTGCGTGCGCGGACGCGTCAGTCGCGGGGCTGGATGTTCCAGGCGTCGATGACGGGACGGCCGTGCTCGTACCCGAGCACGCTCACCGAGGCGGTGCCGAGCTTCAGCACGGCGCCGTCCTGCGGTGCGAGGCGGATCCACGCGGCGCCGAGCGCGCGGAGGACGTGCCCGTGGGCGACGACGATCGCGTCCTGCCCCTCGGCGAGGACCGGTCGGGCACGGTTGAGGATGCGCTCGACGCGGACCCGGACCTCGGCGGCGTTCTCGCCCGGGGTGTCACCGGCGGGCACGCCGTCGGTCCAGAGGTCCCACGGGCCGTGCCGGAGGACCTTGATCTGCGGCGTGGTGAGCCCCTCGTACGCGCCGTAGTCCCACTCGTAGAGGTCCTCGTCGAGCTCCGCGTCGACACCGACGAGCGCCGCCGTGTCACGGGCACGCTGCAACGGGCTGGACAGTGCCAGCGCGAACGTGCGGTCCGCCAGGTACCGGCCGGCGCGCTTCGCCTGCTCGATGCCGTTCTCGGTGAGCGGGATGTCGGTGCGGCCGGTGTGCTGCCCGCTCTTCGACCACTCCGTCTCTCCGTGACGGACGAGGACGAGTTCGCCGGGGCGTTCCGAGGTCATGTGTTCCTTCCGATGAGCAGGCCGAGCGCGGCTGCGCCGACCGAGACGACGAGCATCCCGAGGCCGTTCAGGACGGCGAGCCGGGGCTTGCCGGATCGGAGGAGCTGTACGGTCTCGACGCTCGCCGTCGAGAACGTCGTGTACCCACCCATCATGCCCGTTCCGAGCACCGCGACGACCGGGAGCGGGATCGTGCCCGCCTGCCCGAGGCCCGTCAGGACCCCGAGGACGAGCGATCCGGACACGTTGATGACGACCGTGCCGAGCGGGAAGCCGGACACCCGGGCCTTCACGACACCGTCGAGGAGGAAGCGCAGCGCCGCGCCGACTCCCCCGCCGACCGCGACGAGGAGCAGTTCGAGGGCGTTCACCGGGCGCCTCCGGACCGGAGCACCGTGGCGAGCCCGATGCCGGCCACGACGGCGAGCAGCCCCGCCACCACCGTGAGCAGGGCGTACCCGCTGCCGGCGCCCCAGCGACCGACGTCGAGCAGCTGCGCGGTGTCGTCGGCGAGCGTGCTGTAGGTCGTGAAGCCGCCGAGGATCCCGGTGCCGACGAACAACCGCAGGCCCCGACGACGCCCGACGTCCGGGCCGCGGTGCGCGAGCGCCTCGAGCAGGAGGCCGAGGCAGAACGCGCCGACGACGTTGATCGCGAAGATCGCCCAGCTGATGCCGTCGTGCGCCGGGAAGACCTCGGCGAGGAGCGCTCGGACACCGGTGCCGATCGCACCGCCGAGTGCGACGACGCCGAGCATCGACCAGCGGAGGTGGGGTGGACGTTCGTGCACGGTGCTCCTATCGCCGAGCACGCCGGATCGTCTCCGCGCGTGCGGTGTTCTCGGGATAGGGACCGTTGGCGGCTGGCCGCGGTTGGGTCCGGCAGGCCCCACTGCCGGGTCTGACGACCGGATCAGCGTACCGCGTCAGTCCGCGACGGCCGCGATGCCCTCGATCTCCACGAGCTGGTCGTCGTACCCGAGGACGGTCACCCCGACGAGGGTGCTCGGCACGTCGTGGTCGCCCATGGCCTCGCGGACGACCTCCCACGCGGCCACGAGGTCGGCCTGCCGCGTCGACGCGACGAGGACCCGGGTCTGGGCGAGGTCGGCGATCCCGGCCCCCGCGGCGTCGAGCGCGGTGCGGAGGTTCTCGACGCACTGCGCCGCCTGACCGCGGACGTCGCCCACGGCCACGGTCCGGCCGTCGGCGTCGAGGGGGCACGCGCCGGCGAGGAAGACGAGTCGGCTGCCAGCGGGCACGGACGCGGCGTACGCGTACTCCGCGACGTCGCTGAGGGCACCGGAACGGATGAGTTGCACGACACTGGTCACCCCGTCAGCCTCGCAGAGCCGACCGGGACGACGAAAGCCCCCCGGCGGGCCGGAGGGCTTTCGTGCTGGTGTGACCCCAGCGGGATTCGAACCCGCGTTACCGCCGTGAGAGGGCGACGTACTAGGCCGCTGTACGATGGGGCCGTCACACATGGGAATCCCCCGCCCGGAAGCGGGGGTCATGGTCGTTGTCGGAGTCGGAGGCAAGCCACCTGTGGTGACCCCAGCGGGATTCGAACCCGCGTTACCGCCGTGAGAGGGCGACGTACTAGGCCGCTGTACGATGGGGCCGTTCCGACAACTCGACAAGTATTGCACAAGCGCCGCGCCGTGCCAAAACGAGGCGTGTCGCCCGGGTGCGCCGTCATGCCGCGGCGGGACGACCGCTCCGGTCAGATCGTGAGCGACTCCCCGGGACGGAGGACGACGAGCGAGCCGGAGGGCTCCACGGCCTCGCGGAGACGACCGGTGTGCATGCCGTAGCCGACGTCGGAGAGCGTTGCCTCGTGCACGGGGTAGGCCAGGCGGGGCCCGACCGCGAGGACGTAGTCCATCATCTCGGAGACCTTGAGCCACGGGGCGCCGACGGGTGCGGCGAGGACCTCGACCGGGACGTCGGGGACCGTGTAGGAGTCGCCCGGGTGGAAGAGCCTGCCGTTCACGAGGACACCGGTGTTGTCGACGATCGGGACGCTCGAGTGGATGAGGTTGTGGCGTGTGCCGTGGAACGACAGGTCGAACGGCCCCACGGTGCGTCGGTCCCCGGCGGTGACGACGTCCACCACGACGTCGCTCGCGCCGCCGGCGAGCGCCCGGGCGACACCGGCGGGGCCGATCACGACCGCCCCGGGGTTCGCGTCGAGGATCCGCCGGACCTGCTCGGGCGTGACGTGATCGGGGTGCTCGTGGGTGACGACGACGGCGACGACCCCGGTGACGTCGACGGGCCGGGTGAAGTTGCCCGGGTCGATGACGAGGCGCGCGCTGCCCTCGGTGACGATCTGGCAGGCGTGCTCGAGCTTGGTGACCTCCATGCGGGCGACCCTACGCGGCGGCGTGGCGGAGCGACGGCGCGGCGCGGCGATGCCACCGCCTACGCGCGGACGGCCCGGGGTGGCCCCGTCGTCGACCGCACCACGAGGTGCGCCGGGGACGCCGGCAACGGCCCCGCGAGCCCGCCGTCGACCTCGGCGAGCACGGCCCGCGCCGCGACCCGACCCTGGGCAACCGGGTCCTGGGCGATGGTGGTCAGCCCGGCGACCTCGCCGTACTCGTGGCCGTCGATGCCGATGACCGAGACGTCCTCCGGCACCGAGAGGCCCGCTCGACGCGCAGCGAGCACCACCCCGAGTGCCATCTCGTCCGACGCGCAGAACACCGCGGTCGGCCACGCACCGTCACGCCCGACACCGCGGCGCCCGTCACGGCCGCCGAACAACGCCTCCCCCGCGTCGACGCCGCCCGCGAAGGAGAACCGCCCGTCGAGGATCCAGTCCTCCCGCACCGCGATCCCCCGCGCGGCGAGTGCGTCCACGAACCCGTCCCGCCGCAGCCACGGCACCGCCACGTTCATCCCCGCCTCGTCCTGTCCGCCGACGTAGGCCACGTCCCGGTGCCCGAGTCCGCACAGGTGGTCGACGGCGATCCCGGCCACGGCGACGTCGTCCACGCCGACGTTCCGGAGGCCCGGCGCCGGACCGCCGATCACGATCATGGGGTGCCGCGTGAGTTCGAGCTCGGCGCGCTCGGTCTCGTCGAGCACGAGCGACAGCAGGACGAGGCCGTCGACCCGGTGCCGCAGCATCGACCGTCGGAACGCCCGGTCGCGGTCGCCGCCGGGTCCGCCGAGGTTGTACAGCACCAGGTCGTACCCGGCCCGCCGCAGTTCGGCGTCGACACCGCCGAGCGCCTTGACGTAGAACCACCGGTCGATCACCGGGACGACGACGCCGATCGCACGCTGCCTCCCCGTGGCGAGGCCGGCCGCCGCCGAGCTCGGCACGTACCCGAGCTCGTCGGCGACCCGTCGCACCTCGTCGATCGTGGTGTCCGCGACCGTCGACATCCCACGCAGTGCGCGGGACACCGTCGACTTCGACAGGCCCGTGACGGTCGCGATCTCCTGGATGCCCATGGACGGTCCCGGGAGGCCCGTCACCCGTCCGACGGCCGCCGCACGTCGGCGACGGGGCCGGTCTGCGCTCGCGCGACCGTCGGCGCACTGCCCGCCCCGGGGAGCGCCGTGCCGGGCGCTGCTCCGGGGATCGGGGCAACGCGCCGTGTCCGAGCGGCCCGACGACCGGCGGGCGCGAGTTCGTCCCATCCGACGTGGCGGTGCACCCGACCGTCCGCCGCGGGCTGCACGGTGATGCGGGACGGGTCCGACCGCCACCCCGACGGACCGGAGCCGGCCGCGACGACCGGCGCCGCCGACGGCCGCGCGACCGGAGCGACGACCGGCGCCGGCGCGCCGACACCGTCGGTCGAACGGGTGCGGCGGAGCACCGACACCCGCCACCGGTCGAGCACCACCACGCCGAGCACGCAGACGAGCAGCGTGAGCGCCCAGCCGAGCGCCGGGCGACCGGTGAGCTCGCAGAACACCGTGGCCCCGAGGAACAGGATGCCGAACGTGCCGACGAAGCCGATGGCCTCCTCGATCCGCGCCGTGGGCCGGGTCGGTCCGCGCTGTGCCATGGTCGTCACCCCTTCACGCCACCGGCGGTGAGGCCGGCCACGATGCGTCGTTGGAAGATGAGCACGAGGACCACGAGCGGGATCGTGACGATCGTGCCGGCGGCCATCACCGCCGTGTAGGGCTCCTGGTGCGGCTGGGACCCGGCGAACGAGGCGATCGCCACGGTCACCGGCTGCGTCGCGTCGCTCGAGAGCTGGGATGAGATGAGGTACTCGTTCCAGCTGGAGATGAACGCCAGGATCGCCGTCGTGAACACGGCCGGGGCGGCCAACGGCAGGATGATCCGTCGGAACGCCTGCACGCGGGTGCACCCGTCGATGCGTGCCGCTTCCTCGAGGTCCCACGGCATCTCGCGGAAGAAGCTCGCGAGCGTGTAGACGGTCAGGGGCAGCACGAACGAGATGCTCGGCAGGATCAGCGCCTGGTAGGAGCCCATCCACCCGATGTCCGTGAACAGCTGGAACAGCGGGGAGATGAGCGCGACGCCCGGGAACATCGACGCCGCGAGGATCGCACCGGCGATGAGCGACTTGCCCTTGAACTCCAGACGGGCCAGGGCGTACGCGGCGCTCGTGCCGACGAGCAGGGCGATGATCGTCACGACGCCGCCGATGAGGAGGCTGTTCGCGAGCGCCCGCCCGAGGTGGTTGCCGAGCGACGTCGAGAACGCCGTCGCGTAGTTGTCGAGCGTGACGTGCGTCGGCCACGGTGTGGCGTCGAACGTGAACCCGACGTCGCGGAAGCTGGTCACCACCATCCAGTAGAACGGCAGGAGGCACCAGACGGCGATGACGATGGCCTGCACGGCGGTGCGGATCCGCGGGCCGGTGTGGCGCTTGACCCGAACGTCGCTGCGGTCGACGGCGATGTCGCGGGCTCGGGCGTTGGACCGGGGACGGTCGGCTGCGAGGGTCACTTGAGCTCCCCCTTCTGCTGGGCGGCCTGCGTCTGCACCACGTTGGCGCCGAGGAACCGCACGAAGACGAACGCGACGATGAAGATCACCAGGAAGGTGATGGTCGACAGTGCCGACGCGGAGTTGAAGCCCTGCCGGATCTGTTCGACGACGAGGATCGACAGGGTCGTGGTGGCGTTGCCGGAACCACCGCCACCGCCGGTGAGGATCGCCGGCAGGTCGTACATGCGCAGCGCGTCGAGCACGCGGAACAGGACGGCGACCATGAGCGCCGGCTTGATGAGCGGCAGGGTGATGAGCACGAAGCGCTGGACGGTGGAGGCGCCGTCCATCTTCCCGGCCTCGTAGACCTCTTCCGGGATGAGCTGCAGCCCCGCGAGGATGAGCAGCGCCATGAACGGCGTGGTCTTCCAGGTGTCGGCGATGATGACCGCCCACCGGGACGCCCACTCGCCGCTCGTCCAGAGGATCTGCTGCCCGATGACGTGGTTGAGCACGCCGTTCGCGTCGAAGATGAAGTACCAGAGCTTCGCGGTGACGGCGGTCGGGATGGCCCACGGCACGAGGATCGCGGCACGGACGAGCGCGCGGCCCCTGAAGTTGCGGTTCATGATGATCGCCATCCACACGCCGATCACCGTCTCCAGGGCGACGGTGACGACCGTGAAGAAGAACGTGTTGCCCATCGACACCCAGAACTGGGAGCCGAGGCTGCCGGGTGGGCAGGTGACGTTTCCGCACTGCTGCCCGAGCCAGTGCACGTAGTTCGTCACGCCGGCGAAGCCGCCCTCGACGAAGAGCTGGGTCGCCTTGTCGAGACCCTGGTCGAGTTGGAACGACTGGATGATCGCGCTGACCACCGGGTAGCCGATGACGATGGCGAGGAGCACGATCGTCGGGCCGATGAGGTACACGGCCCATCGGCCGTGCTCGGCGTTGAGTCCGCCCTTGCGCCGCTTCTGCGGCTCCATGCCCGTCGGGTTGGGGATGGCGGCGGGGATCTCGGTTGCTGCTGACACGTGACGGCCTCCTTGCCGGGTGTCGGAACGCAGGATGGGACGGACGGGAGGCGCGGGGCGGGGTCGACCCGCGCCTCCAGTCCGATGCGGCGAACGCCGCGTACTCGGGTGCTAACTGCCGCTGCTGGTGGCCGTCTTGAGGGCCGCCTGCATGTCCTTCATCGCCTCGTCGACGCTCTTCGATCCCTTGAGCGCGGCGTAGGTGTTGTCCTGGATCGCCTTCGTCACGGCCGGGTAGAACGGCGTGACCGGGCGCGGCTCGGCCGACTCGATGGACTTGAGCAGGGTCGGCAGGTAGGGCAGCTTCGCCGTCAGCTCGGAGTCGGTGTAGAGGTCACCGACGACCGGGGCGAGCGAGCCCTGCGTGGCGAAGAACTTCTGCGTCTCGTTCGACTCCAGGAACTCGAGGAAGTCGTGCGCGGTCGCCTTGTGCTTCGAGTACACGCTGATCGCGGCGTTGTGACCGCCGAGCGTCGAGGCGCCGGTGCCGTCCTTGCCGGGGATCGGCGCGATGCCGAAGGTGTCCTTGACCGTGCTCGACCCGTCCGTCTTCGCGAGGCTGTAGACGTACGGCCAGTTGCGCAGGAACAGGAGCTTGCCGGCCTCGAAGGCGGTGCGGCCCTGCTCCTCCTGGTAGGTGATCGCCTCGGCGGGGATGTTGCCGTCCTTGAAGGCGTCGACCAGGTTCTGCAGGCCGGCCTTCGCGTCGGACGTGTCGACGTCCGGCGTGCCGCCCTTGCTGAGGACCGAGCCGCCGGAGCCGTTGATCGCCTCGGAGGCGTTCACGGTCAGGCCCTCGTACTTCGCGAACTGCCCGGCGTAGCAGCCGATGCCGGCCTGCTTGGCGATGTCGCAGTCCTTCATCATCTCGGCCCAGGTGGTCGGGGGCGTCTTGACGAGGTCCTTGCGGTAGTAGAGCAGCGCGCCGTCGGAGGTCTGCGGTGCCGCGTAGAGCGTGTTGTTGTAGGTGGCCGTCTTGACGGTGGCCGGCAGGAGCTTCGACGTGTCGATCTTCATGCTGCCGGTGAGCGGGGTGAGCCAGCCCTTCGCCGCGAACTCGGCGGTCCAGACGACGTCCACGTCGACGACGTCGTAGTTCGCGTCCTTCGCCTGGAAGTGCTGCACGAGGTCGTCGTGCTGCTGGTCGGCCTGGTCGGACTGCTCCTTGAAGGTGACCTTCTCGTCGGGGTGGGCCTTGTTCCACTTCGCGATGAGGGGGCGGACGACGTTCGAGTTGTCCTTGCCCTGCACGTAGGTGATGGGCCCGCGGCTGTCCTGACCGTTCTTGGCGTCGTCCGACGCCGAGCTGCCGCTCGAGCACCCGGTCAGCACGAGGCCGATGACCGCGATCCCCGCTACGGATGCGAACCGCACTTTGGCGCGTGTTGTCTTCACAGTGTCGTCTCCACGTTGAGATCACCAGGCGAGGACCATCGGGTCGACGCTGCCTGGAGCAGGCGACGCTGCCTGCTGGAGGAGGAAGCTACGCCCGCTCTCAGCCGTTCGCAACCGGTTGCAAAGAATCCGTGACCTGCTCGTGACCACCGTGCGCCGTTCGCTTTTCGGGTGTGAGCGCTCACCCTCGTCCGGGGGCTCGGCGGCGCTGCCGTGCGGGGTTCCGCACGATCACCGCCAGCGGCCCCGCTCCCCGTTGTCGCCGCCGCGGCCTGGCACCTACCGTCCACACCATGGCCACCACCAGCACCGCTCGTGCACTCCCCGCACCCCGACGCGTGATCGACGTCGACCTCGACGCACCGCTCCCCCGCCTCGTCGCGGACGGCACGGGCTCGTCCGCGCTGGTGATCGGCTACCGCGGCGGGCGTCCGACGGGCACGCTCGACGTCGAGCTCACCGACGACCCCGCCGACGCCGCCCGTGCGCTCGGATCGCTGCGGGAGACCGTGCTCGCCGACGTCGAACCGGTGCCGGATGCCCTCCTGCCGACGATCTCCGTCGTCGTCTCGACGGTGGTGGACCGCGTCGAGGACCTCGGTGCGCTGCTCGACGTCCTCGAGCACCTGGACTACCCCGACCACGAGGTGATCGTCGTCGACAACCGCGTCCGGGTGCCCGCCGACGACCGGCTCCCGGCACTGCTCGCGGGTCGGGGCGTACGCCTCGTGACGGAGCGCCGGCCCGGCCTGTCCGCCGGCCGCAACGCCGGGGTCGCGGCCGCCCGCGGCGAGGTCGTCGCGTTCACCGACGACGACGTGCGGGTCGACCCGCAGTGGCTGCGCGCACTCGGCGCGCGGTTCGTCCGCGAGGCCGACCTCGACGCGGTGTCCGGCGTGATCCTCCCCACCGAGCTCTCGACGCCCGCGCAGATCTGGTACGAGGCGTACTACGGCGGGTTCAGCGGCGAGCGCACCTTCGCGCCCGTCACGATCGTCCCCGACGACGTCGCCGGCACGATGCGGCACGCGCGGGTGCAGGCGGTCCGCCCGGACGGGTCGGTCGTGAAGCACTTCGCCGTGTACGGCATCGGTGCCTACGGCGCTGGCGCGAACATGGCGTTCCGTCGATCGGTGATCGACGCCGTCGGCGGGTTCGACACCACGCTCGGCGCGGGCTCCCCGGCCCGTGGCGGCGAGGACCTGGCGATGTTCATCGAGACGCTCTGGCGCGGTGGGCGCATCGGGTTCGAGCCGCGCGCGGTCGTGCACCACCGGCACCGGCAGAGCATCGAGGACCTGCACAAGCAGCTGCACGGCAACGGCGTCGGGTTCACCGCGCTGATGTGCGCCCTCGCTGCCAAGGACCGACGGCACGTCGCGGTCCTCGCCCGGCTCGTGCCCGCCGCCGCGATGGTGAAGCTCCGCGAGACGGTCGGACGGCTGCGCACCGGCAGCGCACCGGCCCCCGCTGCCGTCGAGTCCGCGCCCGTCGGTCCCGCGATCCCCGCCGTCCCGGACGCCGGGGTGCCGCGGTCGCTGGCCTACCACGAGCTCCGGGGCTTCCCGGCGGGCCCGGCGGCGTGGTTCCGCAGCCGTCGTCGCTGGCGGGACGTCGAGGCCGGGCGGTTCCACGCCGGGTGACCCCGCGGGCGGTTCCACGCCCGACCCCCGCTGTCGGCGGACGCGTCGCTCCCTGCCCCGTAGGATCGGTGCAGCTGCCCGTACCGCGCGGGTCGGAGGAGGACGCATGCCGCTGGGGCCCACGCTCGTGCTCGAGCCCGTCACCGTGCCGACGTCCCACGCCACCACGGAGACGGCCGTCTGCGTGTGCGGCCACGCGCAGGACGCCCACGAGCACTACCGGCCGGGCAGCGACTGCGCCCTCTGCGACTGCCCGAGGTACCGCCGCCGCCGGTGACCGCTGCGGGAAACCGCCGCTTCCCCGCACCCGCCCCGGGACCGCCTTGTCGGTGTCCGGACGGCCCTGTTCACTCGAGACATGGCCAACTCCCCCGCGGCGCTCGCGTGCATCGTCCTCGCCCACGAGGACCCCCAGCACGTCCGACGACTCGTCGAGGCACTCGACCCGTTCCCGGTGTTCCTGCACGTCGACGCGCGGACCCCGGACGACGTGCACCGTGCGATGACCGAGGGGCTCCCCGACCGGGTCCGCCTCCTGCCGCGACTGCGGACGGGCTGGGCGAAGTGGGAGAACGTCGCGGCCGAGGTCTCCGGCTACCGTGCCGCCCTCGCCGAGACCGGCGCGCGCCACGTGGCGGTGCTGACCGGCAGCGACTACCCGCTGGCGAACCCCGCCGAGATCACTGCGCTGCTCGACGCCCACCGCGACCAGTCCTTCCTCATCCCGCACCCCCTCCCGCACGCGGCGTGGGGCGCCAGCGGCGGGGTCGCCCGGATGCGGTACCCGCACTGGGCGTGGCGGAAGCACATGCTCCGCCTGCCGATCCCCCGCCGGATCCCGCGTGACGTCGTGCTCACGGGCGGGTCGCAGCTCAAGGTCCTCAGCGCCGCACACGCGGCCGCGGTCGTCGAGGTCGTCGATGCCCGTCCCGACCTGGTCCGCTTCTGGCGCCGCACCTGGATCGCCGACGAGTCGTTCGTGCCGACCGTGCTGAACTCCCCCGCCCTGGTCGACGGCTTCGCCGAGGACCACGTCCCGCACACCCTGTGGTTCATCGGCTGGGACGGCTCGAAGATGAAGAGCCCGCCGTGGCTGACGCTCCCCCACGCCGGTCGACTGCTCGAACGATGGACGACGGACCCCACCGCGATGCCGCACCTCTTCGCCCGCAAGTTCTCGACCGCTGCGAGCTCGGACCTGCTCGACGTCGTCGACCAGGCGTTCGGACTCCGACAGCACGTCCGGACCCCGGAGGTGGGTGTCTCGTGACCGTTCCCCAGACCCGCCGCGAGGCCCGCCACGCCGCAGCCACCCCGCCCGACGCCGACAGCACCGGTCGGAAGGCCGCCGCGGTCGAGGCCGCCGAGGCAGCCGCCGCCGTCGAGGCCGCCGCCCACACCGTCCCCGACACCGGCAGCACCGCGGTCCAGAAGGGCGCGTCCGTCCTGTTCGGCCGTGGCCTGCTGTACGTGGTCGTGTGGTCGATGCAGCTCGTCGTGAGCTCGCTGATCTCGCCGGTCCTCGCGCACCTCATGCCGCTCTCCGAGTTCGGTGTGCTCGCCTCGGCGATCGCGCTCTACCAGGCGCTCGTCGTGCTCGCGGTCGCGGGACTCGACCAGGCGTCCGTGCTGCAGCGCGCCGAGGACGGCGGTGACGACCGGAAGGCCCGCGGGCTCATCGCGGTCGGCATCGTCCTCGCGGCCGTCGTCACCGCGGTCGCCCTCGCCACCATCCCGCTCTGGGGCGACGTCGCCGGGTTCGTCGGCGAACACCCGATCCTGCTCGTCGCGGTCCTCTGGATCTTCCCCGCCGCGGTCGTGCAGCTCTCCCTCGCGATCCTGGTCGCCCAGGACCGCATCCGGGTCTTCGCGGTCACGAGCCTGCTGTCCTCGGTCGGCGGTTCGATCATCGGCCTCGGCCTGCTCGTGTTCGTGCACGCCGACGCCACCACCTACGCCTGGGGCGGCGTGTTCGCCCAGGCCGCCGCGATGGTCATCGGCTTCGCGGCGACCCGGCCTCGCCTCGCCGGTCTGTTCGACCGCCAGACCACCGCACGGGCCTTCAAGCTCGGCGTGCCGATCGCCCTCGGCAACCTGTCCTACTTCGTGCTGAACGCCGGCGACCGGATCGTCGTGCAGCGGCTGCTCGGTCCGGACGAGGTCGCGCGCTACCAGATCGCCTACGTCGTCGGCTCCGCCGTGATCCTCCTGCTGACCTTCACGAACCAGGCCTGGGCACCGCACTTCGCGGCGCTCCGGGACGCCGTCGCCCGTCGACAGCTGGCCCTGCACGCCCGGGACCAGCTGTACCTGCTGCTCGCCCCGGTGCTGCTCGCGGTCACCCTCGTGTCGCCGGTCGCGCTGCCGATCCTCGCACCGGCGTCGTACCGCGTGCACGAGCTCACCGTCGTGGTCTTCATCGTGGCGCTCACGGCGTTCCCGGTGATCGCCAGCGGCGCGACCGGACGGCTCCTGCTCGTGGAGCGTCGCGGCGTCGCCGTCGGGGTGATCGCGGCCATCGCCGGTGCCGTCAACATCGGCGCGAACCTGCTGCTGGTCCCGCTGCTCGGCATCGCCGGGGCCGGAGTCTCCACGGTCTTCGCCTACATGGTGCTCGCGGCGCTGCAGCAGCTCTCGCTCCCCGACCGCCGGGAGTGGCGCGGCCCGCGTGCCCGGACGGTCCTCGTCCTGGCGGCCGTGGTGGTCGTCGCCGGGGTGTCCGTCCTCGTGCCCCAGGACCTCGTGTGGAACATCGTCCGCGTGGCCGGCGTCCTCGGCTGCCTGCCCTGGTTCATCCGCAGGCTCGCGATCGCCCGAGGAGGCACACCGTGACCCACGCCCCGGAACGCCCCGAACGTCGACTGCGGATCGCGGTCGTCACGAACGGGCTCGCCATCACCGGCGGGGTCGAGCGGTGCGTCCTCGAGGACACCCGCGAGCTCGTGCGCGCCGGACAGGACGTCGAGGTCTGGCACCGCGGCCACCTCGCCCCGGGACCCGACGGCGCCGAACCCGGCAGCGACCAGTTCACCGAGCTCGGGGTCGCCCTGCACCGCACCGGCGACCGGTCCTTCGGCCTCCGCAGCGCAGCCGGCGACGCCGCACGGTTCGTCCTCGACGGCTTCCGCCTCCGCCGCTCGCGCCCCGACGTCGTCTGGCTGAACCGGCCCGAGCACCTCCCCTGGGGCCGTGTGGTGTCCGTGGTCTCCGGCGTCCCGCTCGTCGTGCACCTGCACCACGCGCCGAACTACCGACGCCTCGGCCCGATCGCCGGGGGCCGCACGCACTACCTGGCCGTCTCGCACGCGATGGCTCGTGCATGGGCGGACGTGGGCATCCCGGCCTCGCGGATCACCGTCGTCCCGAACGGCGTCGACACCGCACTCTTCCCCGCGGCCACGCCGTCCGCGACAGTCCGCGCCCGCCGCGCCCTCGGGCTCGACGACGACACCCGCACCGTCCTCTACTACGGCCGCCTCACCCGGTCGAAGGGCGTGCTCGCGCTGCTCGAGGCCTGGCGTCTCGTGCTCGAGCAGGAAGCCGAACGCCACCGCGCCCGCGCGCCGCGCGCCGCCGTGCGTGCCCTCACCCCCGCGCTCGGGCCCGCCAGCACGCACCACGCCACGCAGCCGCACCACCCGCCCGTGCTCGTGCTCGCCGGAGCGGCCGACCCAGACGACGCCGAGGACGTCCGACGCGCCGTCGCGTCCCTCCCCGCCGGCTCCGTCGTGCTCCTCCCCGAGCGGGACGACGTCGTCACCCTGCTCCACGCCGCCGACATGGTCGTCGTGCCCTCCATCGAACCCGAGGGCTTCGGCCGGGTCGTCGTCGAGGCGATGTCCGCCGGCCGCCCGGTCGTCGCCGCCGAGAGCGGTGGCACGGGCGAGATCCTCGCCGGCGAGTGGGCGACGTCGACCGTCGACCCGACCGACCCCGAGGCGCTCGCCACCAAGGTCCTCGACACCCTCGACCGCGCCGACCGCGACCCCTCCCTCGGCGAGCGCTGCCGCGCTTGGGTGCGCGACCACTACGGCCGCGGACCGCACGTGGCCGGTCTCCTGCGCGCCCTGCTCACCCACGCCCGTCGCTGAAGCCCAGGAGGCGCGGCGCCCCCTGGCACCGCTCCTCCCGTCCGTCGCGTGCTCGCGCCCGTGCCGCCTTCTGCTCGCCGCCTGACCGTTCCGGTTCGCGATCCCCGGCGATCACGAACCAGAACGGTCACGCCTCCCGTCCGTCACGAGGTCGTGCCGACTGCGACGGTCACCCGCGGCGGCACGCGCCGTACCAACGTGCGCGGATCCTCGCACGCTGCGCCCGCAATCCTCGCGAACGTACGGACGACGGACCGGAGGCGCGGGGCGGCGCGGCACCGCGCGTACCGTCCGTCGTCACGAGGTCGCGCCCACGACGACGGTCACCCGCGGCGGCACGCGCCGCACCAGCGTGCGAGGTCGCGCGCACGGTGCAACGGCTCACGGGCCGCACCGCGCGCGGAACCTCGCACGCTGCACCCGCGACCCGCGACGCGCGCGGACGCGGGGCGGGGGGGGGGGGGGGGCGCCCGCCCCCCCCCCCCCCCCCCCCCCCCGCGCGGGCCCCCCGGCGGGGGGGGGGGGCCCCCCCCGCCCCCCCCCCCCCCGTCCGCCCCGTGGTCGCGCCGACGGCGACGGTCACCCGCGGCGGCACGCGCCGCACCAGCGTGCGAGGTCGCGCGCACGGTGCGAGGCCTCGCGGGCCGCACCGCGCGCGGAACCTCGCACGCTGCGCCCGCGACCCGCGACCCGCGACGCGCGCGGACGACGGACGGGTGGCGCGGTGCTCACCGGCACCGCGCCTCCCGTCCGTCGAGTGCTCCCGGGTCAGCCGGTGAACGCCCGGAACTCGGCCAGGCCGACGTTCCGCGTGCTCGCCGACACCCCGGTGACGGTGAACCGGACCCACGTGACGTTCCGCGCCGAGAAGTCCACCGTGAGCGGCGACGCGTCGTTCGGGAGTGTCCCGACCGCCACCTGGCTGCCGTCGGAGAACGTCAGGGTGCCGCTCGTGACCTGGTCGTCGCCGTTCGGTCGGTCGTACAGGACGACCCGGCTCAACGCCTTCGACGAGGACCAGTCGAGCTGCAACCAGACACCGGTCGTGCCCCAGGGAGCGACCCACTCGGCGGTCGTGTTGTCGGGGTAGCCGCTGACGACCCCGTCGATCGCCTTGGCGGCGGTCTGCCCGGTCGAGGTGTCGTCCCACGCCGCGGTGGCGGTCGCCGAGCCCGTGACGTCGGTCGCGCCCCCGGGCGTCGGCGTCGGGGTCGGGGTCGGCGTCGGGGTGGGCGTCGGCGTGGGCGTCGGGGTCGGCGTGGGCGTCGTCGTGGTGCCCGGGGCGAACGTCCGGATCTCCGCCAGGCCGACGTTGCGCGTCGTCGCGCTGACGCCGGTGACGGTGAACTTCACCCAGCTGGCCTGCCGCGACGAGAAGGTGACGCGGGTGAACGCGCCGCCGTTGTCGAGCGTCGGCACGGTGACGCTGCTCCCATCGGAGAACGTCAGCGTGCCGGCCGTGACCTGGTCGTCGGCGTTCGGACGGTCCGCAAGGTCCACGGCGCCGAGCGTCACCGGGCTCGACCACGCGAGCTGCAGCCACGAACCGGTGCCGCCCCCGCGGGTCGCCCACTCGGCGGTCGGCGCGTCGGGGTAGCCGCTCGCGACGCCGTCGACGGCCTTCACTGCGGTCTGCCCGTCCGCGGGGTTCTCGCTGCTCGCGGTGACGGCCGCACCGGCGGTCACGTCGGCTCCGACGGACCCACCCGAACCGGTGCCCGGGTCGGTGGGCGTCTGCGTGCCGACGGTGTACTCACGGCTGAGCCACGAGCCCTCGGGACGCGACGAGCAGGACGCCACCGAGGCGCAGGTCTCGGCGTCGTAGGCGGAGTAGGCGAAGAACGCGTTCCCCTTCGCCTGCGTCTGCGCGGCGGTGAGGTTCGAGGGCTTGTCCGCGATCGGGTACCCCATGTACCCGGTGAGCGTGCTCGCCGTCGTGAGCTGCTGCTGCGCCGACTTCGTGAGGTACGCGACGGTGTGGTGGTCGCTGTGGTCGCCGTCGCCGTAGGTGCCGACGTGGTCGAGGGTGTGCACCTCCTGCGGCCCGTACCCGTTCATCAGCGCGAGCACGGTGGCCTGGAGCTGGGCGAGCGTGTAGGTGGTCCCGTAGGTCGCACCGGAGACCGTGCTCATGCTCGTGATCGAGCGCTGGTAGAGCTTCTGCAGGCTCTGGTACCGGGTGGCCGCGAACCCGGAGCCGTCCATGTTGCCGTCCGGCAGCTGCAGGTAGACCAGGCTGAGCCGTGGGTCCGCCGTCAGGGTGCGCGTCACGACCGTCTTGCCACCGGCGCTGACCGAGCCCGAGGTCCAGGCGTTCGTGACGCCGGCGAGGTTCGCGTAGGCGGCCTCGAGGCCCGTCTGCCGGCCCTTCCAGTACGTCGCGGACTTGCCCGCGTCCCCGGCGGTGACGATGACCGAGCGAACGCACTTGTCCGCGTCGATGTCCTTGCGGAGCTCGGTGCCCTCGAACAGCAGGTCGTCGTCGGCGTGCGCGACGACGGTGAGGACCTTCCCCGCGCTGCAGTCCGCGGTGGTCGCCGCACCGGCGCTCGACGGCGCGAGGAGGCTCGGCGCCGAGACGGTGGCGCCCGTGATGACCGCTGCCGCGACCGCGAGTGCCACCTTCCAACGGCGTCGGATGGTGGCACTCGGGGTCGGGGCGTCTCGCTGCATGTCGTCTTCTGTGCGTGGGTGGGTCGGGTGGGTGGGTGTCGGTCAGGGAGCGCCGACGGGCTGCTGCACGGGCGCGGACACCGGGGCGGGTGCACGGACCACGACGGTGCCGAAGACACGGCCGACGGCGTAGCCGAACACGGTCGAGACTGCCGAGGTCACGATCGCCAGGGCACGGAGGCCCCCACCGCGACCGAGGGCCCCGAGCTCGCGGAGCACCGCGCCGGGCAGGACCCGGGTGAGGTACGTCGACTCGCTCGAGAGCGAGTCACGGGCACCGACCCGGCGGCTCAGCACGGCCTTCGAGATGCCCTCGTAGTAGCTCCGGCGCCGCAGGTACCGCATCGTGACGCGGTCCGGGGAGACCCGGTGCGAGACGTTCGAGCGCGGCTCGAAGCGGATGCGGGCGCCGGGACGGATCCGGGCGATGCGGATGCAGAGCTCGGTCTCCTCGCACCCCAGCGGGTGGTTGCCGACGCGACCGATGCCGGAGCGGAAGCCGCCGGCGGCGAGCACGACGTCACGGTGGAAGGCCATGCTCGACCCGATGACGTTGCGGACGTCCGCGGACGTGGTGGGGAGGCCGGTGTAGCTGCACCCGACGATCCAGAGCAGCTCGTCCGGGTAGGGTCCGGCGCCGGTCGCGGTCGGCCACGACGGGGTCGCCCGGCCGCCGACACCGACGACGTCGGGCAGCTCGAGCGCCTCGACGAGGTGCATCAGCCAGTCCGGGTCGGCCGTCGCGTCGTCGTCCAGGAAGGCGACGACGTCGGCCTCGGTGAGTGCGACGCCGGTGTTGCGCGCACCCGAGAGGCCGCGGTCCTCGGCGTTCTCGACGACCCGGAGCTCCGGCCAGCGGGCGGCCGCACGGCGGAACAGCTCCGGCTCGTGGTCGATGACGACGATCACCTCGGTCGCGTCGGGCTGGCGCTTCGCCGACTCGACCGCGTCCTGCAGGTCACCCCAGCGCTGCTGCGTGTAGGCGCAGATGACGACGGCGACCGTCGCGACGCTCACGCCGCTTCCTCGTCCATCGCCGGCACGGCGGCCGGGACCACGAGGCCCGAGACCGGGGTCGGCATGAGGCGCATGCGGGCCTTGGCCTCGCGGGCACGACGACGCTCGTGCATGATCGACTTCAGGACACGGATGCCGTCGCTGACCGCGTTGAGGTTGCTGGTGCCGTGCACGCGGAGCTTCTCGTGGCTCGGCACCTCGGTGATCGCGAACTCCGCGGCGGACCAGCGGCAGGTCAGGATCGTCTCGATCTCGAAGCCGTCACCCCAGCGCATCGAGCCGTCGGTCGGCTGCGGGAGCGTCGACGACAGGAGCCCGATCGTCGGCAGCGTGTCCGCCCAGAAGGCGTTGTAGCCGTAGCAGAGGTCGGTGTACCGCGCACGGAGCAGCACGTTGGAGATCATGTTGAGGCCCTTGTTGCCGAGGCCGCGGATGATCGTGATGTCGTCGCTGCCGCCACCGGGTGCGTAGCGGGAGCCCTTCGCGACGTCGGCACCGTCGACGAGCGCCTGCACGAAGCGCGGGATCTCGGCGGCGTCGGCGGAGCAGTCGGCGTCGAACATGACGACGACGTCGCCGGTCACGGCCTCGAAGCCGCAGGCGAGCGCGTTGCCCTTGCCCTTGCGGGTCTGCTGCACGACCTTGATCGTCGGCATGAGGCGCTGCGCCGTCGCGATGGTGTCGTCCACCGAGTTGCCGTCGACGAGGATCACCTCGTAGACGGGCGGGAGCTGCGGGAGGATGATCTCGAGGTTGCGGGCCTCGTTCCTCGCGGGGATGACGACCGAGACGCGGGGGTCTCGGGGTCGGACGGTGCTGGCGGACATGGTGCTCCTGTCGGGTTCAGGCTGCATGCGGGAGTGGTCGAGGGAGGACCCGGCGCTGGGTGGGCGTCGGAACGGGGGTACACCGTTCCCTGGGCTTGGACCAACCATCGTCCGGCGGACGGGGCTGGTCAATGCGGGTGGGCACTGGTTGCGGACCCCCGAGTGCGGATACGGAAACCCGCAAGCCGCGGCCGGGTGGCGTGTCGGCACGCACGAGGGCCCTGGAGGCGCGGGACGGGCCCGCCACGCGCCTCCAGGGCCCTCGCTGGTCACGTCAGGGACGCGACTCGTGCGTCGTGAAGGCGGCGCGCAACGCGGTCGCCAGCTCGGCGACGTGCGGCTCGCGGAGGAGCGAGCTGTGCTCGCTCTCGATGCGCACCGTGGTCGTCGCACCGCGGAGCACGTCGTTCCAGCCGTCCACGTCGGGGTTGCCGTCGGCGAGCACGAACGTCGCCGTGCCGTCGTAGGGCGAGGGCGTGTGCCGCCGCGTCACGATCGTGGCCTGGTCGAAGAGGGCGTCGAAGTCCTTCTGCCCGCCGTAGCGGAGGACGCCGGCACCGTAGGCGCGGACGCGCTTGGCGAACTCCTCGCCCACCGGCACGCCGGCGGGCAGGATGCGCTTCGCCGCCCGGTCGAGCCCGCGCTTGAGTGCTCGGAGCGCCGGGTTGCGCACCGGGCTCTCCGCCATCCGGCCGAAGTGCAGTTGCGCCTGCTCGGTGCTGCTGCGCGGCAGGTAGCTGTCCAGGATCGCGACGTGCTCGACCCGCTCGCCGCCCTCGGTGAGGAGCTTCGCCACCTCGAGGGCGACGAGGCCGCCGAGGGAGTGCCCGACGAGCAGGTACGGGCCGCGGGGCTGGACGATGCGCATGAGCTCGACGGTGCGCCGCGCGGTGCGCTGGATGCTCCAGTCCGGGATCGCCCGTCGCTCGAGACCGTGCTGCTGGAAGGCGTACACGTCGTGCTCGGGCAGGTACCGGGACAGCGGCAGGAACGTCAGGCCGAGGGCTCCGGCCCCGCTGAGGCAGAACACGGGCGGGCGCCCGGGGACGCGGGCCTCGGAGACCTTGACGACGTCGGGGTGGCTCGGCAGCGACTTCGCCCCCGAGCGCACCCGTCGGGCGAAGGCGCGCAGGGTGGGCTGTTCGAGGAGCTCCGACGCGCGGAGGTCGACGCCGAGCCGGACCTGCACGATCGCGAGCATCTCCTCGGCGGAGAGCGAGTCGCCGCCGAGCGCGGTGAAGTCCTCGTCGAGGTGCACGCCGCGGAGTCCGAGCACCTCGGCCCAGATCTGCCCGACGACGAGCTCCCACTGGTCGTACTCGCCCTCGACCATCTCGACCTCGAGCGACGGCGCACCGGGCAGCTTCGCCCGGTCGACCTTGCCGCGCTCGTTGCGCGGCAGTTCGGGCATCGGGACGATCGCCGCCGGCACCATGTACTCGGGCAGCGTCGCCCGCAGGGCGCGGCGCAGGGCCGCCGGCGCCGGGGTGCGGCGACCGGGACGGCCGACGACGTAGGCGACGAGGCGCGTGACGGCGGGCGGGTCGACGAGGGCGGTGACCACGACGTCGTGGACGTCCTCGACGGCACGGAGCGCCGCCTCGACCTCGCTCGGCTCGACGAGGTACCCGCGGACCTTCACGGCGTCGTCGTCGCGGCCGAGCAGGACCAGGCAGCCGTCCTCCTCGACGCGGGCGAGGTCACCCTGGCGCCACAGCGGGGTGCCGTCCTCGTCGACGGAGAGGTGCTCGCTCGTCTTCTCGGGCGCGCCCCAGTAGCCGGCGGTCATGCCGTCTCCGATGACCACGAGCTGGCCGGTCTCCCCCGTCGCGGCGGCGGTGCCGTCCTCGCGGAGGACCCGGGCGGTCTTGCCCGGCGGCACGTACCCGGCCGGCACGATGCCGTTCGGGACGGCGTCGTCCGGACCGACCGGGAAGTACGAGACCGCCCCCATCTCGCTCGACCCGAACCCGTTCCAGAGGACCGTGCGGGCGCCGAGGACCGGGCGTGCGGCGTGCACGTCGGTGCCGGTGATCGGCTCGCCGACCGTCATGACGAGTCGGAGTCCGGCGAGCGCGGGGTGCAGGTCCGTGCCGCGGTCGCGCACGGTGGAGACGACCGACCGGAGCAGGTGCGGCGTGCAGACCACTGCAGTGACGTGCTCGGCGGCCATGCCCTCGAGCAGTCGCTCGGTCCCGAGGTCGCGTGCGTCGAGCAGGACCGCGGCGGCCCCGCTCAGCATGCTGTCGAGCGTGGTGAGGATGCCTGCGGCGAAGGACAGCGGCAGCACGACGCCCACGAGGTCGCCCGGGCGGTAGTCGGCGCTCCAGGCACTCTGCTCGGTGTTCCGGAGGAGCTGTCGGTGCGTCATCGCGACGCCCTTCGGCAGGCCCGTGGAGCCCGAGGTGAACACGATCGCGGCGGGGTCGGTGCCACCGGGGCGGGAGGTCGCTGCGGGTTCGGTGCCGGTGCCGGTCGCGGTGCCGGTGCCGGTCGCGGTGCCGGCGGCGGTCGCGCTGCCGGTCGCGGCCTGCTCGGTGCTCGTCGCGATGAGGGCGTCGAGGTCGTGCACGGTGCCGTCCGGGCCGAGGACCGCGGCGGCGAGGTCCGCACGGGTGTCGTCGGCGAGCACCTCGGCGATCCCTGCGAGCGTGACGACGTGCTGCAGGCGTGCCTCGGGCAGGTGGTCGTCGAGCACGACGATCGTCCGCCCGGCGGCGATCAGCGCGAGCATGCCCACCACGGTCTCGGTCGTGTGCCCGGCCATGATCCCCACCGGGACCGACGCGCCGGTGCGCTCGGGTCCGACGCCGGCGCCGGTGCGGTCGTCGGGCCGGAGGACCTCGGTGAGCCGTGCGGCGAGCGCCCGGACCGTCCGGTCCGTCTCGGCGAACGTGCGGGCGGTCCCGGCACCGGCGAGCGCCGGGGACTCGGGGAACGCTGCGACGACGCGCGTCCACCGGTCGAGGACCGAGTGGTCGTCGGATGCCGGCACGGCCGGTTCGACCGTCCGGTGACGCGCTGTCGGGTGTGTCGGACGCATTGCTTCTCCCCTGGGTCGTGCGGGCCGGTGGTGCGCTGCTGGTGCTTGGAGGACGGTAAGCCGACCGGACGCCCCCGATCGAGGGGCCGAGGAGCGCCGTGCGGGGATCCTGCGGTTTGGCGCATCCTCGCGATCCGCCGTGGATCCCCGGTGACGGACCTATCGGTTCGCTGTGCGCTCGCGGGCGCGGACGGTGCGGCGGGACCGCCCGTAGCGGAGCACACCACGCCCGACGGCCAGGAGCTCGACCCAGCGCATCCGTCCGACCTCGCGGAGGAACGCGGCGTCGTCGAGCGGCGCGTCCGCGGTGCCGACGGCGACCGGTGCCGCTGCCGGGGTGACGGCCGGCTCGGCGGCGGTGCCCGAGACGAGGTGGCGCACGGCCCGCGGGGCGCGCTGCAGCGCCATCCCGAGCGTGCGGGGGTGCAGGGCGATCTTCGTGAGCCAGGCCCCGAGTCCGGTGCCGTAGCCCTCCGCCTGCTTCCGGAGCGCCGGGAGGTCTGCACGGTGCCGGTGCCAGACCAGCGCCGCGGGTTCGACGACGAGCGCGGCGCCCGAGAGCACGACGCGCGAGAACATGTCGATGTCCTCGCCGCCGCCGGTGACCGTGCCGACGCCGAGTGCCTCGTCGAAGCCGCCGAGGTCGGTGATCGCCGACCGCCGCATCGCGAAGTTCGCACCCGTGCCGTAGTCACCGACCGCGAACGGGAAGAGCGGCCGGTCGACGGGCGGTGCCGACAGGCGGTGCACGCGCGGCACGAGGTTGCGCGACCAGGTCACCCGTTCGTCGAAGTACCGCTGCGTGGGGGTGCGGAGCTCACCGCTGGCGACGAGTCCGCTGACGCAGACGACGTCGTCCCCGCGGGAGAACCCCGAGGCGACGGCACGGAGCCATGCCCGGTCGACCACGACGTCGTCGTCCGTGAAGGCGACGATCTCGTGCCGCGCGGCCAGGACGCCGGCGTTGCGTGCGCTCGAGAGGCCCGGGACGGGTTCGCGGACGTACCGCACGCGGTCGTCGTCGAGGGCCTCGACGAGTTCGCGCGTCGACTCGTCGGAGGGCGCGTTGTCGACGATGACGACCTCGAAGTCGGGGTGGTCCAGGGCGAGCAGCGAGTCGAGGGCGGCGCCGAGCTGGTCGGCGCGGTCACGGGTGCACAGGACGACGGAGGTGCTCGGCAGGCGGACCGGGATCGGCGGCTGCGGGACGGCGGGCAGGGCGGCGACGGCTGCACGGAGCGCGGCGACCTCGATCGTCTCGTCGGACACCGGCAGGTCGACGAACCCGAGGGGGGCCACGCCGTCGCGGACGAGGAGCCTGGCCGACCGGTGACCGGCGGCGTCGTGCAGCCCCACCGTGCCGGCGTCGTCCCCGGGGACCTCGGCGAGGTCGACGGCACCGACCCACACGGCACCGCCCCAGGTGGGGTCGACGGCGCTCGACATCGGGCGGGCGAGCTCGACGCGGGGCGGGAGCGAGCGCTGGATGGTGTCGGTCATGGGAGAGCCTGTCTCGTGTCGGGGGACGTGCGCGGTCGCAGCCGGCCATCCCACCGTCGCTGCGGGGACGGCGGGGGTCAACGAGCAGGCGGAACCGTGCGGTTTCTCCTCGCTCGCCGCCCGCCACGCGTGCGTGATCCCGCAATGCCGCAGGCCCTCCGCACTTCCCGGTGACCGCTCTCCCGTGCGCCCTCGGCCCCCGGTTACCGTCGTGACACCCGCAAGGCCGCTGCCAGTCGCCGGCCCAGACCCGAAGGGACGCTCGATGCGTCAGTCGATCGCGGTGGTCGAGCAGTGACCGCCACCACGACCCCCACCAGGATGTCGCTCCGCCACGGAACCCGCGTGCTGCCGACCTCACCGGTGCCGTCCCTCGTCGCCGCGGGACTCGGTTTCGCCGGAGCCGCCCTCATCGCGGCCGACGCGTCCGGTCCGCTCCGCACGGCCGTCGTGCTCGTCGCGCTGTTGGTCGTCCCGGGTCTGCCGGTGGTCCGGTTGCTCGGGCTCCGCGAGCCGATCGGGCGCGCCGGACTCGTCGTCGCGTCCAGTGCCGCGATCGACGCGGTCCTCGGGCTCGCGATGGTCTGGACGGGGCAGTGGGTCCCGCTGCCCGCCGCCGGGCTCCTCCTGCTCGTCGCCGGGTGGGTGTCGCTCGGCCAGGGCGTCCAGACCGCACGCACCGCGCCCAGGTCGGCCCGCGCGCGGTCGGCCCTGCCGACCGCGGTCCTGGTCCGCACCGTCGCCGCGTCGGGCGTCCTCGTCACCGGAGCCGCGCTCTGGGCGGTGGGTGTCGCGCAGACGGACTCGACCGGACTGGGCGAGTGGGGCCTCCTGGCTGCACTGCCCGCGGTCTGGTGGGCCGGCGCCGCACTCGTGTTCGTCGTCGCCCTGGTGACGCTCGTCGACCGTCGCCACCACGTGGTGGTCCGCGCGGTGTCCTCGGGCGTCCTCCTGCTCGTCATGTACGGCACCTCGAACCTGATCGCCGCCGAGCCCCGACCGCCGTGGGTGTTCAAGCACATCGCGGTGACCGCGTACATCCTGCAGCACGGCGCCGTCGACCCGTCGATCGACATCTACAACCGCTGGCCCGGGTTCTTCAGCTTCAGCGCGTTCCTCGGCGCCGCCACCGGCACGCTCGACGCGGCGGACCCGGTCCGCTGGACGGAACTCGCGTTCGCCCTCGCCGACGGGGCGCTCGTCCTCGGGATCGCACGGGCACTCGGCGCGAACGGCCGTTGGGCGTACGTCGCCGCGGTCCTGTTCAGCGCCGCGAACTGGGTCGGGCAGGACTACTACTCCCCGCAGGCGTTCGCGTTCTTCCTGTTCCTCGCGGCGGTCCTCGTCGCGCTGACCGTCCTCCGTGGCAAGCCCAACGTGATCGGGCGGTGGAGCGCGACCGTGACCGGCCGGCTGCTCCGTGCCCGCCGCTCCCCCGTGGCCGAGGCGGTCGCCACGCCGACGCGGGCCGCCGTGGTCGCGGCGGTGGCGCTCGTCGTCGTCCTGCAGTTCGTCATCACGGCGTCGCACCAGCTGACCCCGTTCGTGGTCGTCGCCGCGTTCGTGCCGCTCCTCGTGCTCGGCTTCCTCCGCCCGTGGTGGCTCGCCGTCCCGCTGACGCTGCTCCCCTTGCTCTACCTCGTGCCGAACCTCGACTACATCCAGGAGAAGTTCGGTCTCACCACCGGCTTCGACCCGGTGAGCAACGTCACCGCCGCGTCGACGTCGATCGCCATCCCGTCGATCGCGACGACCCTGCAGTCCCGCGCGGTCCTCGGGATCACGGCACTCGTCGCCGTGTGCGCCGTCATCGGACTCGTCCGGATGGTCCGCGGTGGGCACGCCCGACGCGCCCTCGTGCTGCTCTGGCTGGCGGCCTGCCCGATCGTGCTCGTGCTCGGGCAGAGCTACGGCGGCGAGGCGAAGTTCCGCGTCGTCCTGTTCTCCGCGCCGTTCCTGGCGATCGCAGCCGTCCACGCCTTCCACGGCCGCCGACTCCGCATCGCCGCCACGGCCCTGGTGCTGACCGTGACCACCGCGCTGTTCCTCGGTGCCACGTTCCAGACCGAGCAGGCGAACCAGACCGCTCCGGCCGACGTGGCCGCGGCGAAGTGGCTCGACGGCCGGTTCCAGGCGGACGACACCCTCACGACCGTCGGCAGCTTCCCGTCGATCATCGGCGGGAACTACGAGAACTTCCTCCGCCACTGGGGCCAGGTCGACTCGCTGCAGAGCGAGGCCGCGTGGTTCCCGAAGGGCATGACGGCGGAGGACCTCACCGGTGTCCTGCAGGACCGCGACCAGGGCGGACACTCCTGGCTCGTGTTCTCGGCGGCGCAGCGAGCCGACGCCGTGACCCGCGGGACGCTCACCGGCGCGCAGATCGACGCCATCGAGCGGTCCGTGGCCGACGAGGGCACCCTCCGCTACGACCGCGACGGGGTCCGGATCTACGAGGTGCGCGATGCAGCATGAGCCCGGGGCACGTCATCGGATGACCACCCGGCGGTCCTTCCTGCGCCGCGGCGCGACGATCGCCGGCATCGCGGGGGTCGCCGTGGTCGCCGGCACCACGGCCGTCGTGCTGCCCACGCGTGCCGGTGACTCGACCGCCCGCGCCGAACGCATGCCCACCGGGGCGCTCGAGTCCGAGGGGACGCGGTGGGTCCCCTACCTCGCACAGGACTTCGACCTCGACGCCGCGCTCGGTGAACTCCTCGCGGTGTACCCGCGGATGGCGGAGTACAGCGGGATGCGGGACACGTCGGGCAAGGGGCTCTACTCCCCCGACCAGGTGGTGTCGGTGCACGACTCGGTGCTCGACTTCCACCTCCGCAGCAACGGGTCCCAGCCCCTCGTGGCGACGGTCCTCCCCGCCGGCTACCGGGCGTACACGCACCAGCGCGTCTCGATCCGGTACCGCGCCGACGAGGTCCCCGGCTACAAGTTCGTCATGATCCTCTGGCCGCTGTCCGGCGACTGGAACGAGGGCGAGATCGACTGGCCCGAGGGTGACCTCACCGGCGACGTCCGCCCGGTGTCGGCGATCCCGGGCAGCTACGACCCCGCGACCGAGGCGATGACGTTCCTGCCCGAGGACCCGACGGTGGTGTCCGGCGGGCAGACCGACTGGCACGTCGCGACCGTGGAGTGGACCGCCGACGCGGTGCGCTTCTACTGGGACGACGAGCTGCTCGAGACGGTCACGGGCGCGGTGCCCACGACGCCGATGCGCGTGACGCTGCAGGCGGAGACGATCATCCATGACGCCGAGGTGCCGGCCGACGCATCCGGGCACGTGCTCGTGGACTGGGTGGTCGCGTACCGGAAGAGCAGGGTGCAGTCCTGACCTGATCGGCTGCCCTGGCGTGTCGGGTCGTCGCCGTGTCGGGCTTTGGCCTGGCGTGTCGGTTCGTCGCCTGGCGTGTCACGTGGCTTCTGCGCCGGAAACGGAACAAGCCCCCGGGACATCCCGGGGGCTTGTTCTACGAGTGCTGGGGTACCTGGACTCGAACCAAGAACGACGGTACCAGAAACCGCTGTGTTGCCAATTACACCATACCCCAAAGGCCCGGAGGCCTTCGGTCCCGGTTGCCCGGGGCACGATCAACTACTGTACAGCATCCCGGAGGTCCGTGAGACCACCAACGAGATCCCGGTGCACCGCGGCGGCCGTGACCGCCCCGTGGCCGGCCGCCACGATCAGCTGTTCCGGTCCGGGTGGCGTCACGTCGCCCACGGCGTACAGCCCGGGCACGCTCGTCCGTCCGGACCGGTCGACCACGACGAGCCCCTCGGCGTCGCGGCGGAGGTCCGCGTCGACCCAGTCCAGGTCGGCGTGCCACCGGGGCCGGACGAACCCGCCCGTGCGCGGCTCCACGTGCCCGTCTGCGAGGCGGACGCCGGTCATCCCGGAGTGGTCCCCCTCGAGGTCCGCCACGGCCCGCTCGTCGACGCGCACGCCCGCTGCGGCCAGGCGGGCACGGCCGGCGTCGTCGAGCGGCGCGATGCCGTTCGTGTACACGATGAGGTCGTCCGCCCACGCCGCGAGCAGCAGGGCGCGATCGACGACGTCGTCCGTCTCGCAGAGGAACGCCAACGGCTCGGCGGCCTTCTCGTAGGCATCGCACTCGACGCAGCTGTGCACCGCGGTGCCGTAGAACGCGCGGAGCATCGGGAGCGCCGGGAACTCCTCGCGCAGGCCCGTCGCGAGCACGACGGCACGGGCCGTCGCCTCGACCTCGGTGCCGCGCCAGGCACCGTGCACGAGCCACCGGTCGCCCTCCGGCGCGATCCGGTCCACGACCGTCTGCACGACCGTGGCCTCGACGTAGGCCTCGACCTCTGCGCGCCCGAGCTTCCGGAGCTCGAGGGGTGAGACACCGTCGCGCGTCAGGAACCCGTGCGACCGCAGCGTGGCGGCGTTCCGGGGGCGGTTGGCGTCCACGAGGAGCACGGTGCGCTTCGCACGGACCAGGTTGAGGGCGGCACTGAGCCCGGCCGGGCCGGCACCGACGACGACGACGTCGACCGTCAGCCGCTCGGCTGCGTCACCCTGCCGTTCGGCCACGTCAGCGGTCCGCGAGGCGGCGCAGGCGCGTGACGGTGGACTCCTTGCCCAGGATCTCCATCGACTCGAACAGCGGCGGGCTGATCCGTCGACCGGACACCGCGACGCGCAGCGGACCGAACGCCACACGGGGCTTCAGGCCGAGACCGTCGATGAGCGCCGCACGGAGCGCGCCCTCGATCGAGGCCGTCGTCCAGTCGTCGAGCGGCTCGAGCGCGGCGATGCTCGCGCGGAGCACGTCACCGGCGTCGGCCTTGAGGGTCCCCAGGGCGTCCTCGTCGATCTCGAGCGCGTCGTCCGACGTGAAGAGGAACGCCAGGAGCCCCGGTGCCTCGCCGAGGAGCTGCATGCGCTCCTGGACGAGCGGCGCCGCCTTCGTGAGGATCTCGAGCTGCTCCGGCGTCACCGGATCCGACACGATGCCCGACAGGTACGGCAGCAGCCGCCCGCGGAAGTCGTCGGCGTCCAGCAGGCGGATGTGGTCGCCGTTGATCGCCTCGGCCTTCTTGTGGTCGAAGCGCGCGGGGTTCGGGTTGACGTCGGAGACCTCGAACGCCTGGACCATCTCGTCGACCGTGAACACGTCGCGGTCCGGACCGATCGACCACCCGAGCAGCGCGAGGTAGTTGACGAGCCCCTCGGGGATCATCCCGGCGGCACGGTGGTGGAACAGGTTCGACTCGGGGTCGCGCTTCGAGAGCTTCTTGTTGCCCTCCCCCATGACGTACGGCAGGTGCCCGAACACCGGGATGAACTCGGCGAGGCCGACCTCGTACAGGGCCTCGTACAGGGCGATCTGGCGCGGCGTCGACGACAGGAGGTCCTCGCCGCGGAGCACGTGCGTCACCCCCATCAGCGCGTCGTCCACCGGGTTGGTGAACGTGTACAGCGGCTTGCCGTTCGGCCTGACGACCACGAAGTCCGGGAAGGTGCCCTGCTTGAAGGTGATCTCACCGCGCACGAGGTCCTGGAAGCTCAGGTCGCGGTCGGGCACGCGCAGCCGCAGTGCCGGCTCACGCCCCTGGTCGCGGAAGGCCTGGCGCTCGGCGTCGGTGAGGTCGCGCTCGTGGTTGTCGTAGCCCTGCTTCGGGTCACGCCCGGCGGCCTTGTTGCGGGCCTCCATCTCCTCGGGGGTGACGAAGGACTCGTAGACGTGTCCGGAGGCCTTGAGTTTCGCGATGACGTCCTCGTAGACGTCCGTCCGCTCGGACTGCCGGTACGGACCGTGCGGGCCGCCGGCCTCGACGCCCTCGTCCCAGTCGAGCCGGAGCCAGCGCAGTGCCTCGAGGATCTGCTGGTACGACTCCTCGCTGTCACGGGCGGCGTCGGTGTCCTCGATGCGGAACACGAGCTTGCCGCCGGTGTGCCGCGCGTACGCCCAGTTGAACAGCGCAGTACGGATCAGTCCGACGTGCGGCGTCCCCGTCGGGCTCGGGCAGAAACGGACACGGACATCGGAACCGGAAGCGGTGGTGAATGGCGCAGTCATGACACGACGATCCTACCGGCCCGGCACCGACCGCCACGAGAGGCTGTGGAGGACCCGCAAACGCAGAAAACCCCTGACCACGTGGTGGTCAGGGGTTCCCTGGTATTCGTAACGTTGAGTCCGGCGGCGTCCTACTCTCCCACAAGGTCCCCCTTGCAGTACCATCGGCGCTGAGAGGCTTAGCTTCCGGGTTCGGAATGTGACCGGGCGTTTCCCTCTCGCTAT